>CALZMQ010000042.1 GCA_945788625.1 uncultured Woeseiaceae bacterium | reverse complement strand
ATCCAGTGTCCCTTTCTTGAAGCGCTCAACGGTTTGTTCACGATGCTTCTGCGCCATGTCGCCGTTCATCGCTGCGGCAGCGTAGCCGCGGGCCTCAAGTTTCTCGGCAAGTTCCGTTGTTGCGGTCTTGGTGCGAACAAACATCAGAATGGCGTCGAAGGGTTCGACCTCGAGTATTCGCGTCAATGCGTCGAGTTTGTGAAAGCCACTCACCTGCCAATAACGTTGGCGAATGGTTTCTGCTGTTGCGGTGCGCGCCTTGATCGAAATTTCCGCTGCGTCACTCAGATAGCGCCGCGCAATTCGTTCAACCTCTGTCGGCATCGTTGCGGAGAACAATGCCATTTGACGTTTGTCAGGCGTTTGATCGAGTATCCACTGCACTTCGTCAATGAATCCCATGCGTAGCATTTCATCAGCTTCGTCCAGGACCACAGCCTGCAGGCCGCCGAGCTTCAAAGTACCTTTGCGCATGTGGTCCATCAGGCGACCGGGGGTTCCGACGACAACCTGTACGCCCCGTTTGAGTTGCCGAATTTGACCGCCATATTCCTGGCCACCGTAAACGGGCAGCACATGAAATCCTTTGATGTGAGACGCGTAATGCTGAAACGCTTCGGCCACTTGAATGGCCAGTTCACGAGTAGGAGTGAGCGTCAGGACCTGAATGTTTTTGTTCTGCACGTTGATACGGGACAGTAACGGCAAGGCGAATGCGGCTGTCTTTCCAGTGCCCGTGGGTGCATGCCCCAGGATGTCCCGGCCGTTCATCAATGGCGGTATCGCCTGGCTTTGAATCGGGGTTGGTGTTTCATAGCCGATCTCATCCAACACTCGTAGCAGAGGTTCGGATAGCTTGAGATCGCGGAAACTGGTCGTGTCTGGCTTGGCATCAGACTTGGACATCGTATGGCTCTGGAGTAGGAAAAAGCCGGTGGAGACCCCACCGGCGGGCGGAGCATGATAGCATCCGGCCGCTGATTCACCTCCGCCCGGCCCAAACCCATGATTTCTGCAAATAATCTGTCGATTCAGTTCGGCGCCAAACCCCTGTTCGAGAATGTGTCCGCGACCTTCGGCAACGGCAATCGCTATGGCCTGATCGGCGCGAACGGTTGCGGCAAATCAACATTGATGAAATGCCCGAGTCGGGCAGCTTTCGCAGGACCAGTTCGCGTACGAGGAATATCGCGTACTGGACGTGGTGATGATGGGTTACGAGAAATTCTGGGCCGTGATGCAGGAACGTGATCGCATCTACTCGCTGCCCGAGATGAGTGATGAAGAAGGCATACTCGTCGCCCATCTTGAAGTCGAATTCGCGGAAATGGACGGATATTCCGCGGAATCGCGGGCAGGCGAACTCCTGGAGGGCATCGGTATTCCTGTCAATCAGCACCATGGACCAATGAGCGCTATAGCCCCGGGCTGGAAGCTCCGGGTGCTCCTCGCACAGGCGCTGTTCTCCGACCCGGACGTGTTGCTGCTCGACGAGCCCACCAACAATCTCGATATCAACACCATCCGCTGGCTGGAGGACTTCCTGGATTCCAGCAAGTCGACGATGGTCATCATTTCGCATGATCGCCACTTTCTAAACCGTGTGTGCACGCACATGGCCGACCTGGACTACGGCAAGTTGCAGATTTTCCCGGGCAACTACGACGAGTACATGACAGCGGCAACGCAGGCGCGTGAGCGCATGTACGCGGACAACGCCAAGAAGAAAGTCAAGATGGCCGAGTTACAGGCATTTGTCAGTCGCTTTTCCGCCAATGCTTCAAAAGCGAAACAAGCCACGTCGCGCGCCAGGCAGCTTGAGAAGATTCAGCTCGAAGATGTCAAACCGTCGAGTCGTGTCAGCCCGTACATTCGTTTTGAACAGGCGAAGCCGCTGCGTCGCCTGGCTGTCGAAGCGACGGGATTAGCTAAGAGTTTTGATGAGGGCCCGCTCTTTGAGAACCTGGATATCACAATTGAGGCGGGCTCGCGTGTCGCGATTCTTGGTCCGAACGGCATCGGTAAAACGACGCTTCTACGTTGTCTGCTGCAGGAACTCGAGGTTGATAGCGGCGAGGTCAAGTGGGCGGAAAATTCACAGCGTGGCTATTTCGCCCAGGACAATGCTCACGAGTTCGAACACGACATCAGCCTGTTCGACTGGATCACACAGTGGCAACCGACCGGCTCACCCGAGCAGCTGCTCCGCGCCACGCTCGGCCGAATGTTGTTTTCCAGGGACGACAGTGAGAAATCAGTGAAGGTCGTATCGGGCGGCGAACAGCGTCGCTTGATGTTCGGCAAGCTGGCTTTGCAGGAGCCGAACGTGATCGTGATGGACGAGCCGACGAATCACCTCGATATGGAATCGATAGAGGCCCTGAACCTCGCTCTCGAGAATTACCCTGGCACGCTGATCTTTGTCAGCCATGACAGGGATTTCGTATCGTCGCTTGCGACACGTATCATCGAAATGACCCCGGAGAAGATCATCGACTATTCGGGCACGTACGATGAATACCTTCGTTCGCAGGGGCTCGTGGAGAGGACTCGCGCAGCATGAACAGACAAAAACGCATACGAGCAGCAAGCCTGATACTCATCCTGGCGCCCACGGTCGCCATGACTGGTGATGCGCCTGCATTGAAGGAGATCATGCAGGAGCTACGTGACAACCTGATCGAGATTTCCGATGGAATTCTGACAGACGACTTCGAACAGGTCGCACAGGGAGCCGCGTCTATCGCAGAGCATCCAAAGATTCCTCCTGCCCAGGTCGCTCTCGTCGCCGCGGCCCTGGGACCGGAAATGCCCGCGTTCAAACGGCTCGACAACGTCGTGCATGACTTGTCGGTGGAAATCAGCGCTGCTGCGGAGGCACTCGATCGCGATGCTGTGATCTCCGGCTATCAGCGAATGATCGAGGGCTGCGTCGATTGTCACAGCACCTACAAAAAGCGAGTTGCAGCCGTCCTGAGTTCGCAGCCCGAGTGACGATTTGAAGCAGGATTACTTACACATGTGGGAAATGGCCGAGTACGGGTAGCCGGTTGCTGACGGAGTTCCCGGTGTACCCCGGGATGACACCTCCGACGCCCTGCCAGGACATTACAGCATGCCGCACGAAGCCGAATATCACGACAACATGGTAACGATGCTC
Source organism: uncultured Woeseiaceae bacterium (assembly GCA_945788625.1). Taxonomy (GTDB): domain Bacteria; phylum Pseudomonadota; class Gammaproteobacteria; order Steroidobacterales; family Woeseiaceae; genus UBA1847. The sequence goes on along the minus strand of CALZMQ010000042.1, from coordinate 38,469 downwards.
GAGCTCATCTGGGGCAAGGGCTACATGGCGCCGGGCGGGACCGGCAATGTCGCGAAACTGCTCAATGGCATCGAGACTGAAGGAATGCTCATCCTCGATATCGGCTGCGGTATCGGCGGCCCGGCTATGGACATGGTGCGCTTGCATGGCGTGCAGGTAGTCGGCATCGACATCGAGGCGCCGTTGATCGAGCGGGCCAAGGCGGATGCGCGGTCAGCCGGCCTGCATGAACACTGCCGCTTCATTCACGTGCAGCCCGGGCCGTTGCCTTTTGCCGATGCGTCCTTCGATATCGTCGTTTCGTCGGGTGCCGTCACGCAAACACGCGACAAAGCATCATTGTTCGCAGAAGTCCTGCGTGTGCTCCGGCCCGGCGGTCATTTTCGCTGCTATGAGTGGATGCGCAGCGAACGCGAGTATTCGGAAGACATGCTCTACTGGTTCAAGCTGGAAGAGCTGACTTACGACATGCAGACGCTCGAGCAATACGGCGCCCTGTTGTCCGAAGCCGGGTTCGAACAGGTCGCCACGGTGGATGCTTCGGACTGGTATCGTCGCGAGGTGCGGCGCGAATACGACCTGATCCGTGGCGAACTCTACAGCCGCATGGTTGAGCTACTGGGCGAACAGGATGCCGACCACTTCGTGGAGAACTGGCGCGCGGGCGTGGTCGTTTGTGAGTCCGGGGAGATGCGCCAGGGGTATTGCCGCGCACGCAAGCCCGGCTGACCGGGCTCGCTGCCGCTGCGCGGGAACGGGTAGCGTTCATTGGCGAAGGGACTGGGCCAGCTCGGCCGCCAGGAAATCATAGACCGTGCGGATGCGCCGGCTCGTCTTCAATTCCCGATGTGCGGCAAGCCAGAGTTCGCCCATGAGCGGTTCGAGATCCGGCAGGACTCGCTGCACCATCGGCTCGGCGTCGCCAACCTCGATGGCCATGACGCCAATGCCGACACCGTGTTTGACCAGTTCCCAGTGAACGAGGTGGTATTCCGTGAGCACGGGAAAGTTGCGCTGCGTCAGGTTAAAGCCAAACTCGCTCAAAGCGACAATCAGCAGTTCGGACCGATTGAAGCCGATGAAATCGGCGGCGTCGAATTCCGCAGGCGATGACGGGTTCCCGAGGCGTTCCAGGTAATCAGGACTTGCGTAGAGACTAAACGGCACGTCGCCCACCCTTTTTGCAATCAGGTCTGGTTGAGTAGGACGATAGGCGCGGATCGCGATATCCGCCTCCCTGCGTTTCAGATCGCTCGAACTGTTCGATGCAATGATCTCGACCTCGATGCCGGGCTCGGCGCGCCTGAGCCTTTCGATGATCGGCGGCAAGGCGAACGCGGCGGTTACGTCGGTCGCGGTGATACAGACCGTTCCTTCGAGCGACGTCGACTGACCGGACGCGGTCAGCGACAGGTTGCTGGCGGCGTCACCCATCGCGCGCACGTGTTCAACCAGGTCGAGCCCGCTTGGCGTCAGCTCGAGCCCCCGTCCCCGACGTTCGAACAACGTCACCCCCAGCTCCCGTTCGAGTGCAGTCACCTGGCGCCCCAGCGTTGGCTGCGTCATCTTCAGCGCCCGCGCCGCGGCGGATAAAGAGCCTTCTTCGGCCGTGACGAGAAAGGCCCGGGCACGATTCCAGTCGAACTGTACTGATCGCCAATCCATGCAAATCCGTTTATCTAAAATACGTATCTCGGCATTTTAATACGATTTCTGCATATATATCATCTGTGCCGTGGTCGAACACCGGCCTGCGTATCGAGGAACCCGAATGAAACACCTGTACCTGTTCACCGCCCGGCTGACCGGCAACACGAGCCGACGCGTTACGGCCGCAACGGTTACATTGCCGTATGCGGTCTTGCGCGTGCTGCGCCTCTGGGTGGACGAGTTGCCCGCCGGGTTGGCTTACTCAGCCGGCATTGCCGAGTGGACGTTCGGGTTGCTGGGCCTGTTGTTCGTATTGCGGCACAGATTCAACAAGACAAGCGGAGATTAACCATGCAAGCATCACCCAGGTTCTGGGACAGAATCGCAAAACGCTATTCGCGACGGCCGGTTGCCGACGAGTCGGCGTATCAGAAGAAGCTGGAGGTCACACGCGACTATTTGCGTCCGGACATGGAGGTTCTGGAGTTCGGCTGCGGCACCGGCTCGACGGCGCTCGTTCATGCGCCCTGCGTCAAACACATCCGCGCCATCGATATCTCGTCGAAGATGATCGAGATTGCGCAGGGCAAAGCCGACGCGGAGCGCATCGACAACGTCACTTTCGAGACACTGACGATGGAGGAACTCGACGTTGCGGACGAGACCCTGGACGCCGTGTTGGGGCTGAGCATCTTGCATCTGCTGGAAGACCGGGACGAGGCGATCGCCAAGGTCCACAGGATGCTCAAACCCGGCGGCGTCTTCGTCAGCAGTACGGCCTGCCTCGGCGATACGATGAAGTGGTTCCGGTTCATCGGGCCGATCGGGCACTTCCTGGGGCTTATCCCGATGGTCAGGATCTTCAGCGTCCAGGAGCTGGTCGATAGCCTGACGGCGGCCGGTTTCGAGATCGACTACCAGTGGCAGCCCGGAAAAGGGAAAGCCGTGTTTATCGTGGCGAAGAAAGCCGGCTGAAGTCGTTCGAGAACAGGGTGGCGCACCGGTCTCTGGTTCCGGCGCTCGTCAAGGGGTCCGGCAAGTGACAGTCGGCTGGACTACACTCCTGTGACAGGCTCCAGGAAGGACTGTGCAATGAAAAAAACAATAACCGTCCTTGCCACGATTGCGTTGATCAGCAGTTGTGCAAGCCCGATTCAGACAGACAGCAGACCGCCCGATGCCTTGACCGAGGCTCCGACGGGATCTTTCGCCAGCCGATTCGAGCAAGCGCGCGAGGACCCGGATCAGGCAGCCAGGTTCGAGGCGCTGCTCGCGGCGCTGCCGAAAGGCGGAGAGTTGCATACGCACCTGTCCGGTGCAGTGCGCGTCGATGAACTGCTGAGAATCGCGAAGCAAAAAGGCGAGCTGCTGGCGTTTGCGCACAATCAAACCGAGTTCTGCGGGTTTGCCAATGGACACCTCAAACTCGATGAGGGCTTCGATCCAAAGGTCGCCCCTGCCGTGTGCCAGGCGTTGCCGTTTACGTACAAAACCGTCGCAGAAGTCGAACAGGCAGCGAACCCGGTGTTACTCGACTCGGTGCACGATGTCCTGACCATAGAGCACAACGAGGGCGATGACGAACGGTCGAAGTTCAAACAATTCAGGCGGGCGTTTGGTGCCCTCGACGCACTGACGGACAACCCGGACAACATTGGCGACCTGGTCGCCTCCGTCATGAACGATGCGTACCGGCACAGGGTTTCTTACCTGGAGTTGATGCTCAATCCGATAGGTCGTAAGCGCGTTGCGATGGTCGGCAACAAGTACCAGGAAGTCGTCGTGCCGATCGCTGATACGCTGGACATCATTCAACAAGCGATCAATCAGACAAACGCAACACTCCGTACCCGCTGGCACAGCGACGGGCGCTACTTGCCGGCCGGCACGAAACCGGGGAGCTGGCCCGGCGCCTGGCCGCAACCTGTAGAAGTCAGGGTCGTCATAGCGGGCCTGCGGACCCGGTTTGCCCAGCCCGGGGACAGAGCGGGCAGCAACCAGGCCAACGGGCCGAAATTCCCGGCAATCGAGTGCGTGAACAACATTTGCCCCCACCGGCTCAAGCAGGCCTTTTACCTCGCGGCCAGTGGAAACCATGACCTCGTCGTCGGCATCGACCTCGTAGGGTTGCCCGAAGTCGACTATGCGTCGGGCAGAATTCCTGACCTTCCGATTGAAGACGTCCTGAGCGACCTTCGCAAGCAGTTCGGCGACGCACCGATAAAACTCCACACGGGCGAAACACTTGAGCCTGCTCGCTCCCGTCACGTTGCAGAAGCCGTCGAACTGGGTGCGCGACGATTGGGGCATGCGTTTGCCCTGGCAACAGATCAGGGTGCACAAGACGCGGTGTGCCGATATCGCGTGCCGCTGGAGATCAGCCTGACCAGCAACTATCGGCTAAATCTGGTGAGCCGAATCGCCGATCACCCCTTCGATGATTTCTACCGCGGCACGACGTGTGGAACCGCGGGCGTGCATCATCCGGTGAGCCTGAACACGGACGATGCAGGCATGTTCCAGACCGACATGACGAAAGAATTCATTCTCGCGGTGACGACCTTCGACCTGAGCTGGGATGAGACCAAACAGCTGGCGTTGAATGGCCTTTTGTACGGGTTCATGAATCGTGACGACAAGGCTGCGTTAGTCAATCGCTGGCGTGACGAAATCCGGGCGCTGGAAAAAAGTTGGCAGTGGTAGTCGATGCTGTGAGGAAGTGAGCGCCGTAAGCCGGCTTATGCCGCGATGACGCGCGGTCGGGCCGCATTCCGAACTAGCACGATCGTTTGCATCTGCTAGGCTTTGAATAGCCCCATTTGGAGCGACGTGCCAGAAAGAGACACGATCCACAACGGAGATTCCCGCGATGCAAACCTCCATCAGACTTGTCACTATCACTCTCGTGCTTGCAACGGGCCTGGTGCTCGTGCCTGACGGCCGGGCCGAAGAGCTCAGCCGGGCCGCCATGCTGAGTGCGTCCTGCGAGGGATGCCACGGGACCTACGGCCGCAGCCCGGGAGCGATCCCTCCGATCGCCGGCAAATCCGCCGACTACCTGCGCGAGACAATGGAGAGTTTTCGTTCGGGTGATAGAGAGGGCACGGTCATGGGCCGGCATGTCAGGGGGTATACCGAAGAAGAGATTCGCCTGATCGCCGAGTACTTTTCCCAACAAAGTGAACAATAGGACGCTGCAGCCATGAGTCGAATTACACGCAGGGATTTCGTCTATTCGGTCGGCGCGCTGGGCGCGGCGACCTCGGTACTCGGTTGGCCCGCACTCGGGCAGGCAAAAACCGCCGGCGGGCGCGTCGTCGTGATCGGCGGTGGTTTTGGCGGTGCTTCCTGTGCGAAGTACCTGCGCAGGTTATCCGCCGACATCGATGTGACCCTGGTCGAAAGGGACCTGAAGTTCATGACCTGTCCCTTCAGCAACGCGGTGCTCGGCGGGCTCTACGACATGGACTTCATCACGCATGACTACAAAGCCCTGCGCGATGACCATGGCGTGAGAGTCGTGCACGACAGTGCGGTCGACATCGATCCGGATGCCAGGAAGGTTCGCCTTGACTGCGGTTCACAGCTCGCATACGACCGCCTTGTGGTGTCGCCCGGTATCGACTTTCAATGGGACGAGATCGAGGGCTACGACGAGGCGGCAAGCAAGGCGATGCCGCACGCGTGGAAGGCGGGCAAGCAGACGAAGCTGTTGCGCAAGCAACTGGAGGCGATGCCGGACGGCGGTACCGTGATTATTGCAGCGCCAGCGAACCCGTTCCGTTGTCCACCGGGACCCTACGAGCGCGCCAGCCTCATCGCGCATTACCTGAAACACAACAAGCCGCGCTCGAAAATCCTGATCTTCGACGCCAAGCCGAAGTTTTCCAAGCAGCCGCTGTTCGAGCAGGGCTGGGAGGCGCTGTATCCGGGCATGATCGAGTGGATCGGCGAAACCGACGGCGGCGCGATCGAAGGCGTGGACGTCAAGGCAATGACGGTCAATCCCACGTTTGGCGAACCGACGCGAGGCGACGTCGTCAACGTCATACCACCGCAGAAAGCGGGCGCCATTGCGGAAGTTGCGGGACTTACCGATGACAACGGGTGGTGCCCGATCGACCAGGGCACCTTCGAATCCAGGCTGCAAAAACATGTCCACGTCATCGGTGATGCCGCAACCGCAGCCCCGATGCCGAAATCCGGCTTCGCTGCCAGCAGCCAGGGCAAGGTCTGTGCGACGGCCATAGTAGCCAGTCTCAGCGGCCGGGAACTGCCGGCGCCTTCCCTGGTCAACACCTGTTACAGTCTCGTTGGACCGGATTACGGCATTTCCGTCGCCGCCGTTGCGTATTGAAAAACCCTCAGGCTGCTAAACAAGGAGCTCGATGCATGAATCGATTACCGTTACTTGCCACTATTCTCGCAACCCTGGCTGTTTTGTCCGCGTGTACGGCTTCCGATGATGCGGCCGGCGTCGCCAGCGATGCCGACACGACCATGGACAGTCTCGTGAGCGCCGCGTGGCTTCGCGAGCACCTCGACGACCCCGACCTCGTTGTCATAGACGCCACCGTGCTCATCGAGGCGGATGGCACAGGCAACATGCTGTCGGTGAATGGCAGGGAGAGTTATGAAGCCGGCCATATCCCGGGAGCGGTCTTCGCCGATTTCATGGGCGATCTGTCCGACGCAGACAGCGAACTCGAGTTTGCAGTACCGTCACCCGAGCAATTCGCCGCCGCCATGGGGGCGCTCGGTGTGGACGACGACTCCCGAGTGGTTTTGTACGACCGCAACAGCATGGTCTGGGCATCCCGAGTCTGGTGGATGCTGCGCTGGATCGGGTTCGACCGGGCGGCGCTGCTCGATGGCGGGCTCGAGGCGTGGAAAGCTGATGGTGGCTCGCTGTCAACCGACGCGGTGTCCCCTGCCGCGAGAACACTGTCCGTCGCACTACGTCCCGAACTGATCGCCGACCAGGACGATGTGCGCGCCGCCATCGGCGACGATTCGGTGAATCTCATCGACTCGATGCCCGAGCAGCACTACCGTGGCGAGTGGGCCATGTACGCCCGGCCTGGCCACATTACCAGTGCCTCGAATGTGCCGGTCACGTCGCTCTTCGAGGAATCGGGAAAACTGCGTTCGGACGATGAACTGCGTGCGTTGTTCGAGAGCGACCGCGAAAAGCGAACCATCACCTACTGCGGTGGCGGCATCGCTGCATCGGCAGACGCCTTCGTGATGACTCGTCTTGGCTTCACGGACGTCGCGGTCTACGCCGCCTCGCTCCAGGAATGGGCAGCCGATCCTGAAAACCCGATGGACGTTGTACTGGAATTCGACGAGGGCGAAGACTAGCCAGGCTATTGCGCTGATTCTTCTTCGCGGCCGAGCTTCAGCAGCGGGTCGTCCGCCGCGCGATAAAGGTGTCAGGTTTATTTTCACAATTACTCGGACGATAAGAAAGCCCGGCCAGTTGATTTTCGGAATCAACCGCAGTTGGGTCCCAGTCGGCAGTTCAACCAGGTGCACAGCGCCGGCAGATGCACGGTGGCACCCGAAGGGCTAGCGCAGCGAGTCAATTCCGCCCCTGCCCACCATCATTGACGTACACTACCGGCCATGTCACCGGCGGCCCGGAATCGTTTGCTTCGACTGTTGACGCGCCTCGCCATTAGCGGCGTGGCATTCGTAATCTTTGCGGCTCACATTGCGGGCACGCCGCGATTCGAGATTCTCGATCGCATCGAGAATTATCTTTACGACGCGCGAATCCGCATCACGATGCCGGGCACTGTCGACGAGCGCATCGTCATCATCGACATCGATGAGCGAAGCCAACTCCGACTCGGGCAGTGGCCCTGGCCGCGAGCGACGCTCGCCGAACTCGTCGACACTTTGTTCGACGATTACCACGTCAGCGTGCTCGGCCTGGACGTGTTGTTTGCCGAAGAAGGGCGTGACGACGGCAACGACGTTTTCGCCGAGTCCCTGATTGCGCGCGACGTGGTGACGGGTTTTGTCTTCAAGGATTTTGTCGGCGACAACGAGCCGCGCACGATCGGCGCACTGCCTGCACCCATCATCAGGCGCGCCGACATCGAACAGGTGACGGTTCCGTTCGTGAGCGCTGCCGGCTATACGGGCAATCTCGCCGCGTTGCAGGAAAACGCGATCGACGGCGGATTTTTCGATGCTCCGCTCATCGATTCTGACGGCGTATTTCGGCGCGCGCCCCTCGTGCAGGCATACAACGGCGACCTTTACCCGTCACTTGCGCTCGCCACTGCTCGTGTCGCGCTCGGGACGCCCGGGGTCGGGCTCGACTTCGCAGCCAACCCCGACGGTCTGATGCGGGGCGTCGACCTGGAGTCTTTTGTTCTTGGCGATCGGCACATTCCAGTCAATGAACAGGTGGCAATATTTATACCGTACCGCGGGCCGCAGGAAAGTTTTCCGTACATACCGGCGGTCGATGTCCTCGACGGTAGCGCCCCGCCCGACATGCTCGAAGGACGCATTGCGCTGCTCGGTGCGAGCGCGGCCGGGTTACTGGACCTGAGATCGACACCCGTTGGCCAGCGTTACATTGGTGTAGAAGCACACGCCAACCTGATCGCCGGACTCATGGACGGGGTAATTCGCCGCCAGCCCGCCTACTCGGCAGGGCTCGAGGTCGTGCTTCTGCTGCTCGTCGCGGTCGCCATGGCGCTATTGCTACCGCGGCTGGGTCCGTTGTCGGCCCTGTCGTTGATAGCTGGCATCTTTGTCGCCTCGATGGCTTTCAATTTCTGGATGTGGTCGTCGCTGATGCTGGTCGTGCCGCTCGCGAGCATCCTCTCGTACACGATAGTCGCGGCGCTGTTGCACCTTACATACGGATTCTTTATCGAGCAGCGCAACAAGCGCCACCTGTCGCAGATCTTCGGCCAGTACATCCCGCCGTCACTGGTGGAGGAGATCGACACCAGCGGTGCGGAAGTGTCCCTGGAGGGGGAGACGCGCGAGATGTCGGTGCTGTTCTCGGACGTGCGCAGTTTCACGACGATTTCGGAGGGCCTGGACGCACGCGAGCTGACGCATTTGATGAACGAGTTCCTGACACCGGTCACGCGCGCGATCCAGGAGCACCGTGGCACCATCGACAAGTACATGGGAGATTGCGTCATGGCGTTCTGGGGTGCGCCCCTGGACGACGAGGAGCATGCCCGGCACGCATTACTGTCGGCCTTCGACATGCTGAGCGCGGTGACAAGTCTCGACGACGAGTTCGAGCGCAAGGGCTGGCCGAAGATCCGCGTCGGCGTCGGCATCTCCAGCGGCGACATGAACGTCGGCAACATGGGCTCCGAATTTCGCGTCGCGTACACGGTGATGGGGGACACCGTGAACCTGGGATCGCGGCTCGAAGGCCTGACCAAGCAGTATGGCGTCGACATTATCGTCAGTACCCGCACCGAAGAGCTTGTCCCCGAGTTCGCTTTCCGGGAACTCGATCTCGTTCGCGTCAAAGGCAAGAACGAACCTGTCGCCATCTACGAACCGCTGGGGCTTGCGACGGAACTCGACGCAAACACCGCACGAGACCTCGAAGATTACGTAAGCGCACTGCAAGCCTATCGCCACGGGCATTTCGACCTGGCGGAGGAGAATTTCAGTGAACTGAAAGAAAGGCGCCCCGAGCCCCTGTATACTGTCTATCTTGATCGGATTGGAGCATTCAGACGCGAACCGCCGGCCGATGACTGGGATGGTGTTTTCGATCACCTGAGCAAGTAACTCGGTTGCGGCTTCGTCTGGGTTCAGGGGGGGTACGTTCATTGCTGGCCGCAGCAGGAAGAGCAATCGGCCGCGTCGCAATATTTGCCATGTTCGCAATTCTGCTGCCCGCGGCGGCGCCGGCCCAGTCCGGCGCGACGCTCGAAGTGCAGGCAGACGCCGCGACGCAAGCATTATTGCGCGACGCCGAATCACGAATCGCCGCCAGTGACGCCGCCGGCGCGTGGGATCTACTCAGTCCTCGCGAAGCGGAATTTGCCGGTAATCCTTACTACGATTACCTGCTTGGTATCGCCGCGCTCGACACGGGGCGTACCAGTCAGGCGATCTTCAGCCTGCAACGCTCGCTGGCGGTCGAGCCGGGGTTCTCGGGCGCACGCATGGAACTCGCGCGCGCCTATTTCGATGCCGGCAATACTGACCAGGCGAGACCACTGTTCCTGACCTTGCTTGACGAGAATCCGCCGCCCGGCGTGCGTGGCGTGCTGAATCGGTACATCGCCGCCATCGATGCACGCCCGGCGCGCCCGGACGCGCGCTTTGCACCGTTCGTCGAACTCACGGTGGGCCATGACAGCAATGCCAACGGCTCGACCGACAACAACCAGTTTCTCGGTTTCACGCTGAGCCCGCAAAATGTCGCGACCGATTCGCCTTTCGGCGAGATTGGTGCCGGGTTCAACTACTCGAGGCCGAAAAGCAACCAGTCCGCCTGGTACCTGGGCGGCCGCGCCGGTCATCGCCACAACAGCGACGCGTCGTTCATCGATTCAACCGTCGTCAGTGCCGTGGGCGGCGTCAGCTGGCGGCGCGCCGCGCTATTTGGCCGTGCCGGCATCGACGGCTATTGGGCCGCCCGCGACGGCAACTCGAACGAGACCTACGCAGGCGCCGACCTGCTCGTCGGTCGTGCCGTATCCGATCGCTGGGACCTGAGTCTCGGCGTACGAGCGGGCGCGCTTCGTTACGACGACCTCATCGATGTGCTCGACGTTAATCGCTTGCTGGCAAGCGTCAGGGCAAGTTATCGATTTTCCTCGCTTGGCCGTTTCTCGTTTGAATTGATCGGCGGCCAGGACGACGAACAACGGGTCGGTTCACCGTACGGCAACGACAAGTTCGGTGGACGCCTCAGCCTGAGCGCGCCGATGGGCAACGACTCGCTGTTTCTTGCCGCGGGACTGCTCACGAGCGACTACGATGACTTGTTCTATGGCGTGCCCCGAGAGGACGACCAGCTGACAGCCGTGCTGCAAGCCGAGTTTCGCGACGTCATGACAGAGGGCTTGTCCCTGGTCCCGCGTATACGCTATGTCGATAACGACTCTGACGTCGCGCTGTATTCCTATGACCGGGTCGAGATCGGCCTGATGCTGCGGTGGATGCCACGATGAACATGCGACTTTTTTCAGTACTAACTGCATTGCTGGTTTCGGCGTCCGCGTTGGCCGACGAGGCGGGCACCGTCGTGTTTGCCAAAGGCGAAGTCACTGCGGAACGTGCACCGCCTGTTGCGCTCGCGAAAGGCGATACGGTCGAGGACGACGACACGATAGCCACGGGTGAAGCGTCGCGCGCGCAGCTGCTCATGATCGACGGCACCAAGATTGCTCTCCGTCCTTCCAGTCGCCTGCGCATCGAAGAGTATTCGTACACACCGCCCGCCGCGGCAACTGTGTCGGCCAGCGAAGACGAAAGCTCGCTGCGCCTGCTCAAGGGCGGCTTTCGTACCATCACCGGAGCGATAGGCCAGGACGACCCGGACGAGTACGAGGTTCGTACGCCGGTAGGCGTACTGGGTATACGCGGCACCGACTACACGGCGGTTTTCTGTAACGGCGACTGTACCTGGGTGCCGGGGCTTGCCGCGGGAGCTTCGATCGCCGACGGACTGTACCTTGGTGTGACGGCAGGCATCATCGCGTTCCGCACAACAACGACGACGGTCGAACTGCGCGCCGGCGAATTCGCCTTCATTCCGTTGGATACTCCGGAACCCCGGCGGCTTTCCGAGCCACCGCCGGTATTGCTGGACGATAACGACCTGCGCCTCGACGCCGCGGGCAGGGCCGCCAGCGACCGTGGTTTCGATACAAAACTCGGCACCCGCCGGGCACCGGATCCGAGTGCGCCCGGCACCGACGACGGCAAAAAGGGCGGCACCGCCGGCGATGACCGCGAGGCGCCGGACCAGCCGATCATCGGCACTGATCCCGACGGCAACCCCGTTGACCTGACGCCGGGGCAGACGCCCGACCCCGTGCGACAGACCGCCAGCATCGCTTACGGCAGCGGGCCGTTCGGCGTACTGCCCGTGCCGTTTACAGGCGTAGACGATAACGATCCCGCGCAATTGATACTCGACGACAATGGCGACGTCACGGGTTTCGAGGTGGACTTCGCGGGCCGTACCGGCGCGGACACGGCCGTGTTCGACATTGGCACGGCGACCAACGTCGATACGGGTTCCGACGCGATGACAGTGATGCGATGGGGACGCTGGACCGGCGGCAGCGCGTCGATCACTACCGTCTCAGACGGTGCCAACAACCAGGTCGACCTGGCGTCGCAGAGCATTCACTGGCTTTCCGGTGCCGAGCGCGGCATACCGAGCATGCCGGTCACCGGCGTAGCGAACTACGCGCTGATCGGCAGCACCTCGCCGACCGACAATCTCGGCAATGTTGGAACGCTCGGCAGCGCGACATTCCAGGCCGACTTCGTCAACATGCTCGTCACCAGCACGCTCGTGATCGATATCGCAGGATCGACCTGGAACGCGAGCGGCCGGGGCGACATCGGCACCGGCCTGCCCGCGCACATGTTCGAAGGGATTTATACCAACGTGAGCGTCGACGGCATCGGCGGCGGCGGTGGCTCGTTCTCGGGTCTGTTCAGTGAGCCTGGCCAGACGGCTGACCCGAGCTGGCCAGGCGGCGCCGGCCTCACGTACAGCCTGCAGGACGCCCAGGGCAGCAGTGTTGTCTCGGGCGCCGCGGTTTTCGGTAACCCGCAGTAAGCCTGGCCGCGCCGAGTGAGATTCGAACTGATCATCGTCGGCGGCGGGCCGGCGGGCCTTAGTGCTGCGGCTCACGCGGGGGAGCTCGGGCTTTCCTACCTGTTGCTCGAGGCCTCCGACGCCCTCGCAAATACGATCCAGAGCTACCAGAAAGGCAAGCACGTCATGGCGGAACCGCAGGTGGTGCCGCTGCGCAGCGACCTGGAGTTCTCTCCGGGGTCCCGCGAGGCGGTGCTCGCCGCCTGGCAGCAAGGAATCGATGCGCGCAATGTCCAGGTTCGATATGGCGCCGAGGTTACGGCGATTTCCGGTCGGAGGCCGAACATAGAATTGACCCTCGCGAGCGGTGAAACGCTGCAGTCCGAAGCCGTCGTTCTGTCGATCGGGCTGCAGGGCAATCCACGTAAACTTGGCGTGTCGGGAGAGGATGCATCGTTCGTGCAGTACACGCTCGACGATCCCGACGCGTATCGCGGCGAGACTATCGTCGTCGTCGGCGCCGGCGATGCGGCCATCGAAAACGCCATCGCACTGGCGCGCAACAACTCGGTCATCATTATCAACCGTCGCGACGAGTTTGCGCGCGCCAAGGAAGGCAATCTCAACCTGATTTCACGTGCGATCGATGACGGCACGATCGCCTGTCTCTACAACACAAATGTCGCGAGCGTCGAACCGGGCGCGGCGATCCGGCTCAATACCGAGACCGGTGAAACGCGCGTTGAGTGTGACCGCATCATTGCGCGTCTGGGCGCGATCCCGCCGCGTCGATTTGTCGAATCCTGCGGTATCGAATTTCCGGGCGACGATCCGACGACCCTGCCCGAACTGACGAATCACTACGAATCGAATGTGCCGGGCCTGTACGTGATCGGCGCGCTCGGTGGCTACCCGCTGATCAAGCAGGCCATGAACCAGGGTTTCGAGGTTGTCGAGTTCATCAAGGGCAATGACATCCAGCCGGCGGACCACGGCGTACTCGAATCCAGGTTTCGTGCGCTGCCCTTCGGTACGGACGTCGACGAGACGCTGGCACTCATTCGCCAGCGCGTGCCGCTGTTTGCCGACATCAACGGCCTCGTCCTGCGCGAGCTCGTGCTCGCCAGCGAGCTACTGACACCGGTCGCCGGCGACATCATTTTCCGCAAGAACGACTACACCAATTCGTTCATGAGCATCATCGACGGCGAAGTGGAGATCGAGACCGACAACGGTCCTCCGATTCGCCTTGGGGCCGGGCAGTTCTTCGGTGAAATGAGCCTGCTATCGGGCAGGCGACGCTCGGCAACCGTACGAGCCGGCGGTTCGTGCGTAATACTGCAATCGCCGCGTCGCGACATCGTCAAACTCATGAACAGTTACGAACAGCTGCGTCGCATTATCGATCAGCATTTCATTGTCCGCACACTGCGCGGAGGTCTTGCTCCCGATGCGCCACAGGAAGAACTCGAGCGTGTCGCGGCCCGGACTGAACTGCGCAGGTATAAAGCGAACGACGTGTTATTCGAGCAAGGCGACATGGCGGACGGTCTGCACCTGGTTCGCAGTGGTTCCGTATCGGTGTCGCGACGCATCGGTGGCAGGGACATCGTTACCTCCTATGTAGCGGCCGGCAATTACGTTGGCGAGATGGGGCTCGTGGGGCAGGCGCAAAGATCCGCGACTGTGCGGGCCACTGTCGCAACGGAATCGGTATTTCTCTCCGCCGCCGTTTTCGACGAAATGCTCGTCAACGACACGCGATTGCGCGAGCGCATGCAGGAAACCGTGAAAGTGAGGCTCGCCGAAAACCTGCGCATGGAGGCGGCGCCCGAATCAGGCGACCTGATTTCGTTCCTGATGCAGCAGGGCCTGGGCGAAGCGACCGACGTACTGCTGATCGACGAAACCCTGTGCATCGCGTGCGACAACTGCGAAAAAGCCTGCGCCGAGACGCACGGCGGCACCTCCCGGCTCGATCGCGCCGCGGGACCGTCCTATGCCCGGGTTCACGTGCCAACCTCCTGCCGGCATTGCGAGGATCCGCATTGCATGACCGATTGCCCGCCCGATGCGATACGCCGCGCCCCCAACGGCGAGGTTTACATCGAGGATAGCTGCATCGGCTGTGGCAACTGCGAACGCAACTGTCCGTACGGCGTCATCCAGATGGCGGGCACCAGGGAGCCGGCGCCCAACCTGCTCGGCTGGTTACTGACAGGCAAGGGCGCGGCGCCGGGCGACCGTCAGCCGATTGATGCGTCGGGGTCGGAAAAGAAGGCTGTCAAATGTGACATGTGCAAGGATCTTGCGGGCGGCCCGGCCTGTGTACGCGCCTGCCCGACGGGTGCCGCCCTGCGCATGTCGCCGGCAGAATTCGTCAACCTGACCAAGCGGGCGAGCTGAGGTGCACGAGTCGCTACTTGTCTTCAGGAAACGATTCTACCTTTGGGTCGCATTGCTGCTGGTTGCGGTATCGGTCGCGGCGTACTGGTACCACGACCCCCAGGAGCCGCCGAACGGCGGCACGCTCCTGGGTTACACCCTCGGCACGGTCGGTGCCTTGCTGATTGTCTGGCTTGCCTGGTTCGGCGTTCGCAAGCGCAGCTATGCGTCGACGCTTGGCACCGTCCAGGGCTGGTTGTCGGCGCACATCTATCTCGGCCTCGCGCTGATAGTGGTCGTGCTGCTGCACGCCGGGTTCCAGTTCGGGTGGAACGTTCATACGCTGGCGTTCGTAATCATGACGCTCGTGATCATCAGCGGCGTGTTCGGTGTCATTGTCTACCTGCGGTATCCCGAGCGCATGAGCCGCAATCGTGGCGGCGCACCGCGCTCGGAACTCATCGATGAACTCGAAGATATTGATCGCCGCAGCCTGCGGGTTGCCGAATCGCTCGGCGCGGATTTCCACGAATTCGTCGCGAGCGGCGTGCAGCGAACGCAGTTGGGCCCGACCCTGTGGAAACGTTTTCGCGGCCGCGACAGCTCACAAATACTCCTGCGACAGGGCGGTGAAACCGTAATCACTGCCAACGCGGGACAGGAAGCCGCGCTCGACTGGCTGGCGGAACAGCAATCCATGTCGGGCGATGCCGAAACCGTGTCGGCGATCAGCGAGCTTTCCGCGTTGATCGGCAACAAGCGCAAATTGCTGCGCCAGCTTGGCGCAGACCTCAAGCTGCAGGCAACACTCGAAATATGGTTGTACGTACACGTTCCTTTGACGGTCGCACTGCTCGGCGCGTTGCTCGTGCACATCGTCACCGTGTTCCTCTACTGGTGACGTCATGCGCATACTGATCCGGTTCATAACGAAAAACGCCGCCGGCGGCGTTGAGTACAGCGACAAGATAATCGAAGCGCCGGCGATCACGATCGGTCGGGCAACCGACCAGATCCTGCAAATTCGCGATCGCCGTGTGCACCTGCAGCATGCGCGCATCGAACCGGAGAACGGCGACGTCCGCATTGCGAGTACGACCCTTGCGGGCGTCTCGGTCAACGGCCGCTCACAGCGGGAAACGGAACTCAAGCCTGGCGACGTTATTGAAGTGGGCTCGAACGTCCTGCGCGTCATCCAGGCGCCCGAGGGTGCGGATTTCGCGATCTCGTTCGAGCTGCGCGACGATGCCACGAGTGAACACGTCGAGCAAAGCTGGACGACGCCAACGTCGGGGATCTCGGGCTGGAGCAAACGACGCATTTCGTGGGTACTGCTGGTTGCGGTGCTCGTGCTCGCGTTCGCGCTGCCCGCGACGACGCTACTGCACCCCTCGCTCGCCAAGCTGGTACGTGGCTCGAGCCTGTTGCCCGACGACGGTTTGTGGCTCGCGGGTCCATTGCACAATGCGCACTCGTCGACGGCGGCCGAATGCGAGACCTGCCATGTCAACGCGTTCCAGCGCGTCCCGGATGTCGCCTGCATGGAATGCCACGACGCAAGTCGCCACGTTGCCGCCGAAACGTCGCCGGTGCTCGGTGAAATTCGTTGTGCAACCTGTCATCGTGAGCACAACGAACCGGCCGAACTCGTGAATCGCCACCAGGACCTGTGCGCCGATTGTCACACAGCCTTGCCTGACGACATTGACCTGCAGCCGGCAGGGGATTTTCTCGATGCACACCCGGATTTTCGGGTCAGCCTGAACCTGCCGGGCCCGGGCGAGACGGAATGGAACATTGAGCACATCAGGCTGGCAGATGCGCTGACGGCCAATCGCTCGAACCTGAAGTTCGATCACAAGGTACACGTCGCCGCGGAGGGCATTCTGACGCCGGACGGCAAACGCGTGATCGAGTGCGCCGAGTGCCATGTACCAGAAACGGGTGGCGCCAGGATGCTGCCCGTTACGATGGATGATCACTGCTCGGGTTGTCACACGTTGAGTTTCGATCCCGACGATCCGGCGCGGGTAGTGCCGCACGGCGACCCCGCCGGCGTGGTGCAGGCGCTCGTCGAGTACTACAGCGCTCGACTTCTCGGCGAGGGCCCGGACGTGGTCGAGCAACGTGTGCGGCGGCCGGGACGCGCGCTGACACGCGAAGACCGCGATCGGGCGGCGGCCGAGGCGCGTCAGCAAGCGCTTGCAGTCGCGACCGACCTGTTCGAGCGCCAGGCGTGCAGCAACTGCCACGAAGTTTCGCGGCGCGACGACGGTGAGCTGCCGTGGCACGTCGAGCCCGTCAAGCTCAGTAACGACTTCTTCCCGCATTCGGACTTCTCGCACGCGGCGCACGATACCGAGGTCACCGGCTGCGACAGCTGCCATGACGCGCAGAATTCGGAGGCGGCCGAAGACCTCTTGATTCCCGATATCGACGGTTGCCGAGAATGTCACGGCAGCGGCTTCGCGAATCGTAACAATGCGCAGCAGATGCCGAGCACTTGCGTCATGTGTCACAGCTTCCACTACGACAGAAAGGGTGTTTACGGGGGGAGCACGCCATGATTTGGCGGGCCGTCAGCCTGGCGTCCCTGCTCCTGTTACTCACTGCCTGCGGCGGGGGCTCGAGTCCCGCGGCCGCGGGCGTCGATCCGGCGACGCCGCCGGCGGGGTGCATCGGCAATTGTGCTGATACGCCAACGTCGCTGAGTGTGACCGATGTGGAAGCCGTGATCGCGCAGGCGGTTGCCGAAGCGCAGGCGCTGGGCGTCGATGCGACGATCGCGGTCGTCGACCGGGTCGGTAACGTGCTTGGCGTGTTCCGCATGAATGGCGCGGCGACGACGGTCACGGTGCGTTCGCCTGGCGGCAACGTCGATGGCGGGCTCGAGGGGGTCAACATCGTGCCGGACACGCTCACAGCGATAGCGAAGGCGACGACGGCGGCCTACCTGTCCACCGAGGGCAACGCGTTCGGTACGCGGACGGCTAGCCAGATCGTGCAGGATCACTTCAATCCGGGTGACAACATGCAGCCGGCCGGGCCATTGTTCGGCGTGCAGTTCAGCCAGTTGCCGTGCTCGGACCTGGCGAATCGTTTCGATGGCGTGGGCCCGTCCGCGGGACCGCACCGGTCCCCTCTTGGTCTTGCCGCCGATCCGGGCGGGTTGCCGCTTTACAAAGGCGGCACGCCCGTTGGCGGTGTCGGTGTAATCAGCGACGCGGTGTATTCGTTCGATAGCGATATCAGCGACATCGACAGCGACGATGACGAACTCATCGCCGTCGCCGCAACGTCCGGATATGCGGCGCCGGCCAATCGGCGTGCCAACCGGATCGCGGTCGACGGTCGCAGCCTGCGCTTCAGCGATGTCACGGCGAACGATTTGCGGTCCGACCCGAACAGCGCAGCGAGCTTTGCCAGCATCAACGGCAGCGCCGGTAACCTGGTTGCTGTTGCCGGCTACTCGAACGCGACGATCAGTGCCGGGCTCGCTTTCGGCCGGCCGGCGTCCGGCGTGCGGCCGGATACGCTCGACTTTCCCGGGGTTGATGCTTACGTGCTGGTCGATGACGCTAACGTCGAGCGCTATCGCCCCATCGCGGGAACGGACGGGGTGTCGGCGTTAACGGCAGTCGAGGTACAGGCCATCCTCAACGAGGGCGTGGCGACGGCGAATCGTATGCGCGCACAGATCCGCCAGCCGTCGGGATCGCAGGCGAGGGTGTCGATTTCGATAGTCGATACGAACGGCGTAATTCTCGGCATCGCCCGCACGCGCGATGCCCCCGTGTTCGGCGTCGATGTGTCGCTGCAAAAAGCGCGCACGGCGGCGTTCTTTTCTTCGGCGACCGCGGCAGCAGCACTCAACGGCGTACCCGACGCGGCTTATCTCGACGGCGGCCTGAGTGTTTTGCGCAAGGAGCCATTGTCGCAATACGTGACGGCAGTGCAGAACTTTCTCAGCGTTCCCACCGCGCTCGCCGATGGTGCCGTCGCGTTCTCGGATCGCGCAGGCGGCAATCTGTCACGTCCATACTACCCGGACGGCGTCTCGGGCAATCCCGAAGGACCGTTCAGCAAACCCGCGGGGGAATGGAGCCCGTTCTCGACGGGACTGCAACTCGACCTTGTGTATAACGCGATCATCCAGCATGTCGGGTTCGTGGCAGGGCTCGTCCCGGATGTTCCGCAAAATTGCACCGGCGTCGACGGTGTAGACAACGGCTTCGGCGCGTCGGGCGTCATCGGCCAGCTCGCCAACGGTACACAGATTTTCCCGGGCAGCGTGCCAATCTACCGTGGCGCACAACTCGTGGGCGCGATCGGCGTTTCCGGCGACGGCATCGACCAGGACGACATGATCGCCTTCCTGAGCGTGCACCAGGCAGGATTGCAACTCGGTGGGTTCGGCAATGCGCAAACATCAATGCGCGCCGACAACCTCGTTCCGCAAGGTACCCGCCTGCGCTACGTCAATTGCCCGGTCACACCCTACATCGACAGCAACGAACAGAGAGTTTGCGATGGCAAGTAGAGCTGCGGCATCACTCGTGACATTGCTGCTCGCGACGCAGCCCGGCATCGCCGGGCAGGCGACGAAGGACTGTGTCGCGGTGGACGAGGAACTCAGGCGGCGACCCGGGCAACCGCCGCCGGCGCACGAGTATTGCGAGCCCCAGGGGCTGCGGCCCGCGACGTGGGGCGACCTGCCCGAATTCACGGCCGTACCGGATCGCTGGCGGATCGTTTCTGCGCTGGGCTATCCCGAAAAACTCTGGGACCCCTACAAAGGTAATAACGTTCTGAAAGGGGACAGGCCGGCGTTCGGCACGGACTGGTTCGTCGCGTTGAACGTCATCTCGGACTCGACGATAGAAGATCGAAGTATTCCTACGCCCGTTGCGATTCCGACGTCGCCCGACGCGGGCACGCTGGACCAGTTTGGTGGCCCCGGGCAGAGCGCGTTTACCGAAAACCTGATCACCGAATTCGTCTTGTACAAGGGCGAAACGGTCTTCAAGCCGCCCGACTACGAGTTCCGCGTCCTGCCTGTGTTCAACCTGACGCGCGTCGCGGTCGAGGAAGCCGGTTTCCTCAAGGTAGACACCACTTCGAGCCTGACGCGTACCGAGGGATTCGTCGGCGTCCAGGGCCTGTTTATTGACAAGCACCTGAGAAACGTCAGCGAGCGCTACGACTTCGATAGCCTCCGCGTCGGTATCCAGCCGATAACCGCGGATTTTCGCGGCTTCCTGTTCCAGGATTCGCCGGCCGGCATTCGCCTGTTCGGCACGCGCGACAACAATCGATGGCAGTACAACCTCGGTTGGTTCCGGCGCATAGAGAAAGACACGAACAGCGGGTTAAACGACATCACCGAGAACAGCGATCCCCTGCGCAACGATGACGTGTTTCTGTTCAATCTCTACAGGCAGGACTTTCCGTTTCTCGGCTATACATCGCAGGTTGTCCTCGCCCACAACGTCAACGACGAAACAGACAAGGAATTCATCGACGACAACGGCTTTCTGACGAGACCAGCGGCACTCGGCGTCCAGAGGCTGCGCAATTATGACGTGACCTACCTGGGCTACAACGGCGACGGTCATATCGGGCGCTGGAACGTCACCGCGTCGGCGTACTACGCGTTCGGCGAAGAAACGCCGGCGACGTTTAATAACGACAGAAGCGATATCTCGGCTGCGTTTGCCGCGCTCGAACTCTCGCGTGACTATGACTGGATGCGCATCAAGGGAACGCTGGTTTACGCATCGGGCGACGATGACCCTTACGACGACAAGTCGACTGGCTACGACGCGATTTTCGAGAACCCGTTGATCGCGGGCGCCGACACCAGTTTCTGGATTCGGCAGGCAGTGCCGTTGATCGGCGGCGGCCGTGTCGCCTTGTCGCAGCCGAACGGCATCCTGAATTCCCTGCGTTCCAACAAGGGCCAGGGGCAGTCGAACTTCACGAACCCGGGCTTGCTGCTGCTGGGCGTTGGCACCGACCTCGATCTCACCCCGAAGCTGCGCGTGTCGATCAACCTCAACCAACTCTGGTTCGATGACACCGCCGTTCTCGAGGCGGCGCGCAACCAGGGCGCCATCGAAAAGAACATCGGCCAGGACTTGTCGGCCTCACTCATATACCGCCCGTTTACCTCACAAAACGTCGTTGTTCGACTCGCGGCATCGGCGCTCCTGCCTGGCGCCGCCTACGAATCGCTGTTCGACGACGAGATTCCTTACTCGATTCTTGCAAACCTCGTGTTGGCCTATTGATGAACGTCCGGAAATTCACAATCCTGTTGGGATGCCTGCTTGCACTGCCGGCCATCGCGGCAGAAGGGGAGAAGCCCCGCAAGGTTGAGTACCCCCATTATCCGCCGGCGCCCGCCAAGCAGACCTGGCTGCGCGCTGACGGCAAGAGTGCCGGCTGTTTTAGCTGCCACAGCGCGAGCGACGCAGTCACGATGCACGTGAGCGGCGCCGTCGTGCTGGGCTGCACGGATTGCCACGGTGGCAACGCTAACGTGCACAAACCCGGGGGTGCCGACTCCGGCCCGACTTACGACGATGTGCGTGATCGCGCACACGTGCAACCGCTGTACCCGGAGACCTGGCACTACCCGTCAAGTGCCAACCCGGTGCGCAGCTACGCATTGCTCAACAAGGAAAGCCCCGAGTTCATCCGTTTCGTGAATCCCTCCGACTATCGCGTCGCCGAAACGGCCTGTGGCGCCTGTCACCAGAGCATCATCGACGCGAACGTGCGCAGCCTCATGGCAACCGGTGCAATGCTCTGGGGCGGTGCTGCGTATAACAACGGCATCCTGCCGTTCAAGAACTACATTCTCGGTGAAGCCTACACGGCCGATGGCGAACCGGCGCAAGTGACCGGGTCGCCCGTTTCTGAAGAGGATGCGCTGAAGTACGGCATACTGCCGGCGCTGAACCCGCTGCCGGCCTGGGGGTCGGTCAAGCCCGGTGACATCTTCCGCGTCTTCGAACGAGGCGGTCGCAACAATATCACGCTGTTCCCGGAAACCGGCTTGCCGAATGTCCTCGGCCAGATCCAGAGACTCGAGGAGCCGGGCCGCCCGGACATCCGGCAATCCAATCGTGGGGCCGGCACCGGTGCCCGCATCGCGGTGCCGTTGATCAACATTCACAAGACGCGGCTCAATGACCCGTTTACCTGGTTTCTTGGCACGAACGATCAACCCGGTGACTACCGCTCGTCCGGATGTTCGTCGTGTCACGTCGTGTACGCGAACGACCGCGATCCGAGACACTCCGGCCCCTATGCCGGACACGGACGTGACGGTGAGTCAGCCAGCGCGGATCCAACCGTACCGAAGAACGAGCCGGGGCACCCGATTCGGCACGAGTTTTCGCGGGCCATACCGACGAGCCAGTGCATGGTGTGCCACATGCACCAGCCCAACATGTTCCTGAATTCCTACCTCGGTTACACGATGTGGGACTACGAGTCCGATGCGCCGTTCATGTGGCCGGAGAAACAACAGGAACTGAGTATCGAAGAGCAGCGCCACGTACTGGACCGCAACCCGGAAGGCGCCGCCGTGCGCGGCAAGTGGGCGGACCTCGACTTCCTGCGCAACGTGACTGACCTGAATCCGCGGCTCAACGACACGCAGTTCGCCGACTACCATGGCCACGGCTGGAATTTCCGGGCGGTCCAGAAGCGCGACCAGCGCGGCAATTTGCTCGACGCCGACGGCAACATCGTGGCGAACGACGATCCGGAAAAATTCAGCAAGGCCGTGCACCTGTCGTCGATTCACGTCGATGTCGGCATGCATTGCGCGGACTGTCATTTCTCGCAGGACAACCACGGTAACGGTCACCTGTATGGCGAGGTCGCGAGTGCAATCGAAATCGAGTGCAAGGACTGCCACGGTACGGCGCAGGCTTACCCGGACCTCAGGACGTCGGGTCCCGCGACACCGCCGGGCGGCACGGACATGCTGTTGTACCGTAACCCCGATGGCAAACGCCGCTTTGAATGGATCGGCGGCAAGCTGGTGCAGCGCTCGATCCTCGACCCTGATCTCGAATGGGAACTCAGCCTGGTCAAAGACACCGTCAACCCCGAGCACAACAATTACAACCGCAAGGCCGCGCGCGCGAAACTCATGAGCGATGACGTCCGATCGCAGCGTTGGGGCATGGACGTGCCGGCTGCGTCGCTCGCGCACCAGGACGAGGAGCTCGAATGCTATACGTGTCACACGTCGTGGATCACGAGCTGCGCCGGTTGCCATTTGCCGATCGAGGCCAACTGGAAGACCGAGCGACATCACTACGACGACGCAACCACAAGAAACTACGCCACGTACAATCCGCAGGTCGCACGGGACGCAATGTTCATGCTCGGCCGACGCGGACCCGCCAACGATTCGAAGATTGCGCCGGTTCGTTCCTCGTCGGCGCTACTATTGTCGTCGACGAACGCCAACCGCGAACGTATCTACATACAGCAACCACCGATCGCCGCCAGCGGTTACAGTTCGCAGGCGCTCAATCCGCACTTCCCGCATACGACGCGCAAGACCGAGACCAAGACGTGCAGCAATTGTCACCTGAGCAAGGAGGGTGACAATAACGCCTGGATGGCGCAGTTGTTGTTGCTCGGCACAAACTTCGTCAATTTCGTCGGTCTCAACGCCTGGGCCGGGCTCGAGGAAGGCGTGGTTGCGGCGCAGGTCACCGAATGGGACGAACCGCAGGCCGTCATTGGCAGCTACCTGCATCGCTATGCCTACCCGGACAACTACCGCCAACACGTCGACAATGAGCGCCGGCTGACGATATCCGCCGGTCATGGCGGCGAACGCGCCGGTTGCGTGCAGATGCGCGGCGAGTACGTGTTTGCGGCCGAGGCCGGCATCGGCATGCGCGTGTTCGACATAGCCAGCGTGTCCAACAAGGGCTTCAGCCAACGCGTCATCGATGCGCCTTTTTCGAAGCTGGGGCACGACCCGGTACTCGAAACAACCAACGCTACCTGTCTCGCGTTACCGACCAACCAGCCCGTGCATCCGCCGCACAACGAAGGCGAGTTGATGCGCGTGACCAACCAGGAACAGCCGTTCCACCCGATCTACAACTACGCGGTCATCACCGACAGCGTCGAGGGCCTCATACTCGCGGATGTCAATACCTTCGCTGACGGCGATCTGAACAACAATTTCGTTGAACGCGCCGTTACGTGGAACCCGGACAACGTGCTGCAGGGCGCGCGTCATATCACGCTGGGCGGTCATTACGCCTACATAGCGGCCGATCGAGGCGTGGTTATCGTCGATCTCGATGATCCGCTCGAGCCGGCACTTGCCGCCATCGTGCCACTCGCCGACGCGCGCGCATCGGCGCTGCAGTTCAGGTACCTCTTCGTCACGGACGCCACAGGGTTACGCGTGATCGATGTCGCGGCGCCATCGGCGCCGCGCCTGACGGCCGGCCACGTGGCTCTGCAAAATGCGCAACGCGTCTACGTTGCCCGCACCTATGCCTACGTTGCCGCCGGCGAAGACGGTCTTGCTATCGTCGATGCCTGGAAAGCGGAAGACCCCAGGCTGCTGCAGATGTTCGACGCGGGCGGCGAGCTGTCCGATTCGCGCGACGTCATCGTTGCGTCGACCAATGCTTCGTTATTCGCCTATGTTGCCGACGGTGTAAACGGCATTCGCGTATTGCAGTTGACGTCACCCGAATCGCAGCCGAATTTTTACGGCTTCAGCCCCGAACCGCGGCCGCAGCTGATCGCGCGTTACCCGACCGAAACTCCCGCGCTTTCGCTTTCGAAAGGGCTCGACCGGGATCGTGGCGTGGACGAGACGGGTGGTCAGATCGCCGTGTTCGGGCGCAAGGGTTCGCGTCCACTGACACTCGAGGAGATGCAGCGGCTGTATCTCGATGAGGAGGGAAACCCCTGGTATGTCGAAGATGAATAGACTGACGTGTTGCGCGTTGCTGGTCTGCGCGACTGCAAGTGCCGAATTGCCAGACCGGGGAGCCGACCGCCACATGGGCGTGGCGACCTGTGCGGCATCGCAATGCCATGGATCGGCAGCGCCGCGCGAAAGCTCCGGCGTGATGCAAAACGAGTACGTGACCTGGACGCGCGACGATCCGCATTCGAAGGCCTATGCGACGCTGGCTGGCGACGCCTCGCGCGCGATCGCGGCAAGACTTGAAATCGGCTCCGCGACGACGGCGAAAATCTGTCTCGACTGTCACGCGGACAATGTCTCCGCAGACCGGCGAGGTGAAAAGTTTCAACTGTCCGACGGCGTCGGCTGCGAAGCATGCCACGGTGGTGCGGAGAACTGGCTGTCGACGCACTACAACACGCCGGCGGTCGATCATGCAGCTAATCTCGCAGCCGGGCTTTATCCAACCGAAAAACCCGCGGAGCGGGCAAAACTCTGCCTGTCGTGCCATCTCGGCACGGCGGACAAGTTCGCAACGCACCGCATCATGGCGGCAGGCCATCCTCGCCTGTCTTTCGAACTCGATACGTTTACCGAACTGTGGCGAACCGCTGGCCGCCAACCGCACTATCGCGTCGACGCCGACTATGCGGCACGCAAGGACAGGCACAGCCACAGCTACGTGTGGGCCGTGGGCATAATGGCTGAAGCCCGGGCGCGCTTGGGGCTGGTGTTGCACGGCGCTTTCGACAGCGGCGCCATGTTCCCCGAACTCGGGTTATACGATTGCCACGCCTGCCATCGCTCGATGAAGAGCGTGCGGTGGCGCGCACTGCCGCGTCATGGAAATGCCGGGCCGGGGCTCCCCTATCTCAACGATGGCGCCCTGGTGATGAGCATGGCGCTGGCGCGCCTGGTCGACCCGAAGCTGGCTGCGAATTTCCAGGAACGACTCGCCGAACTTCATGCGGCCGGCAGCAGGGATGTCGATTCGATCCGAACGGCTGCGGCGCGATTGCTGGAATCGCTGGACGCGCTGGACCGGCAACTCGGTCCCGCAACGCTGGCACGACGCGAGCCGCAGCTGCTTCGCGAACTTCTGGCCACCGGCGCCGAGGGGAATTACATCGATTACGTGAGCGCCGAGCAGGCATTCATGGCCGTGCAAATGCTGGTCTTCGAGATTGGAGACGCGCCAATGAAAGCGCAACTCGATACGCTCGGAGACGCACTGACCGACGATGAGCGGTACAGTCCGGCGCGCTTCAAAGCGCTGCTCGCCCAACTCGCTGAATAGCGGCGCGACCCCAATATTCCGCGAGGACGCGAATCGAAACGCCGGGACTCGCGCAATGCAGGCCGATAGGCGTCGTCTATACTAAAAATATCAGCCCACGTCGCCACGATCCTGATGCGTAAAGGTCGGTTCTCGACCGAGACACTCGCGATCCCGAGACACTCAATGACACGCAGCCTGGAGACACGCCGTGCAGTATCCCTATGCGCTCGGAAAGTCTCGACCCGTATAACTTTTCCAACGGTGCCTACGGCATACACAGAGAACTCCCGACAGAAAATGCCAGGGTCAAGAAATGGTACCTGACCGGTGCCTTTGCCTACATGAAAGATGCACAGCTCACTCACGCGTTCGGCGACGGGCAGATATCCAACAGGTTTCGCTGCAAGACTCTTAATACGTATCGCGATGCGTTATTGTAGCCAGGTGAAGGTCGCGAACATAAGAATCCAATTTGGCGAAGAAAGATCGAATTGATCGGGAGAATAAGAAATGGCCAGGACGGACCTCGAACGCTACAACGAGACCTATGAATATCTGCGGTCGGTTAATACCGTGCTGGCACAGGACGTCGACCAGATGGTCGCGGCCAATGCCATGGATAAAGGTGCGCTGGGCGGTGCTCTCTCACTAAAAGGAATCTGGAAGAAAGGGCATGTGAATCGGGGCCAGCACAAGGCGTTGCGGGCTCTGATGTTGTGCCAGACATTCTATTTGCAACCACCCTGGGCGCGCCAGGAAGAATTTATCCGCGGTGATTCGCCGAATCCGGACGGCAGTTTCCCGACCGTGGGGGGGCAGTACAAGCCCTATTACCTGGAGTGGAAACTGGATGTGCCGACGGCCAGCATCAGAAACAAGTCGGAGAGCGCGATAAAGGAGTTGATCAGTTGTTACGCGACGATTCCCACCGCGACGCCCGGTGACCTGGCCGACATTGCAGGTGGGAAGGTGATCGAAGGGGAGTCTGCTGACTACCGGACCCTGAGCCGTACCGGACCCAGCCGGTTTGGGAATATGTGCGTATGCTACGACGCTGTGCGACTCTGGCTATTCAAAGCCGGTTTTGTTTCCATGAAGTGGCTGACACACGAGGGGCCGTCTCTGATCGCCAGGACCGCCAACCAGATGCTGGGAGAAGGCGTCGTGGTTCCGCCCGAAAAGCTCGAGAGTATTCCGAGAGGGTGGGTATTCAACTTTCATGGTGGCGATGTCCAAGGCAGAAGCAACAAGGACGTCTGTCACTGGGGCGTGTCCCTGGGCCACGGGATCGGTGCTGCAACCAATACGAGCGATGGTGAAAAGGGTAAAACTGTTGTTTTTAAGCGTGGTGCCGGCCCGGCCCGATTCGGCGTTTTCGAACTCCGGGAATCCTATGACGTGTGTAACCTAAAGTATCCCGGCACAGCGGTTATCCGCCAGATTGATCCGCGGACGATTCCCAATCTCTATTGAGCCGATCCCACTACCGCCAGCATTAAGAAGGTCCGCGAAGCGGTAACCGCGGGTACGCAGAATCAACAGGTTTGCCTGGTAACCGAAGGGCGTGGCAAAACTCATGTTTGCGTCGAACGGCACGCCGAGGACGAGAAGCCGGAAGAGGCGCCCGATAGTTACTGCGGTGATTCTTCCTCGCGTCCCAGCTTCAGCAGCGGGTCGTCTTCGGCGAGCCCGCCGCGCGGTCCGACGATGTCCTTGAACTTCTCTGCGAAGCGATCGAATTTCTCCCGCCACACCTCGGC
Source organism: uncultured Woeseiaceae bacterium (assembly GCA_945788625.1). Taxonomy (GTDB): domain Bacteria; phylum Pseudomonadota; class Gammaproteobacteria; order Steroidobacterales; family Woeseiaceae; genus UBA1847. Next base: position 10,645 of record CALZMQ010000042.1, on the reverse strand, counting down.
CGCGAATTTGGCGATCGACGCGCCCTCGAGAACGAGGTCGAGATTCTCGATGCACATCTCCCAGCCGGCCGCATTGCGGGCACACCAGCTCTTGTCGTCGAAGCCTTCGGACAGCCTGAAATGACAGCCGTCGCCGTCGGGTGTGAGCTCGAACTTCATGCTGTGCGTGCCCCAGCGGAATTCCAGCAGGCGTGGTGCGTCGACGGCCAGCACCTCGCCGTGCAGGTCCTCGTCGGGGATGTCTGCCGCCTGCTCCGGTGCAAAGACGAAGTCCAGCTTCGCACCGACCGCCCAGTCGCCGGCGACGTCGCAGGGGAACCAATGCGTTAACAGATCGCGTTGGGTGATCGCTCGCCAGACTTTTTCCGGGGAATGGTCGAAGCGGCGTTCGAGGCTCAACCTGTAGTTGTAGCCGCATGTATTCGTTTCGAGCGTGGTGTCCATCTCAGTCCTCCATCGAGTCGAGGGTTTCTTCCAGGGCGTCGAGGTGGGGCTCCCAGTAGGCGCGGAACGGCGCCAGCCACTGGTCCAGCTCCTTTAACGGCTCGGCATCCAGCCGGTAGATCCGCTTTTGCCCTTCCCTGCGCACAACCGCCAGCCCGGACTCGCGCAGCACGCGGAGCTGTTTCGACACGGCCGGCTGGCTCATCTTCAGCCTGTCTACCAGCGTGCTCACCGGGCACTCGCCTTTGCCGAGTTCCTCGATGATCCGTCGCCGGGTCGGTTCGGCGAGCACGTCGAAGGTCGTTGCCATGGACTTAATATGCCTGACTAGTTATATAACTGTCAAGGCATGTTTTGCATAGAGCTGTTGCCTCAGTCACTAGGAGCCGAACAGCCACCACAGCAGCAGGTGCCCCGGCAGCTGCAGGACCAGGGGCCCTACGATCATCAGCACCAGCATGTGTTGCAGCGGCGTGAGATTGGCGCCAGCAGTGAACGGAAACCGGTAGACGTGGTTGATGTTCCGCTCTGGTTTTGTCAGCAGGCGCGTCAGCACCAACACGATCCATGCGATCAGCACCGCCCATGGGTAAACGCCGGGGTCGTAACCCAGCCGCCACGGGCCCCAGATGAGCACCGCAAGCAACGGTACGTGGAACAGCGACACCGCGCGCAGCCATAGCGGGCGCTGTTTGTCCCACATGTAGTCAGCGAGGCGGGTCACCCGCGGCAGGTGCAACAGGCGGCCGAAGAAACTCACGCTCCACAATGTCTCTGGAAGAAGCACCATGCATGCGACAAGGCTGACGATGAACGAGCTTTCCAGCCACAGGCCCGGCACGAGCGCGAGAAACGCGATGTCGGAAAACCAGAGAAAATTGGCCGGGCCGCGATGCCGCCAGTAAATCAGCACAATGACGAGCACCATCGCGGTCCATGCGACTTTGAGCCATAACGGCACGAGAATGCTAACCAGCAGTTCGTGGCCCATTAGTTCCGGTCGTCTAGCTTGCTCGCTATCATGTCGGCAACTCTGATCAGTGCTTTGAGTTGGCGAATCCTGACGAGGTTTTCGAGCTTGTCATTCGCCATCGATCGATCCAAACAAGATGATCACGGGCCCGCCCAATGCGCGCTTCAGAAATGAGTTGTCGCTGGCACGGCGTTCCTTGAATTCCATGCTTGTATACAAGGTGGGATTGACCTTCCGGCCCAGCAACTCCTCGGCAGGAGACAGTGCCGCATAGACGTCTTCAAGCGTCAGCTCGTCGGCCACGATCAGGAGGTCAATGTCACTCGCAGATGTGTCCGTTCGTTTCGCGATGGAACCGTATATCAACGCGAGGTGTATTTTTCCGGGTAGCGATTCTACTGCCGCTTTGAGTGGTTCCTCGAGACCCACGGTCTTTCGCACAATACTGCAGATCTCGTCGAACAGTGGCGAGTTATGATTCGCCTGGTAGTGCTTCTGGTTACCGTGCATCTGAACGGACACAAGACCGGCGCGCTCGAGTCGCTGCAACTCCCTTTGCACAGCCCCGCGCCCCGACTTTGCGAGTTCCATGGCCTGGGTAACGAAAAAACTTCGATCAGGCTGGCCGAAAAGGAGTCCGAGGACTTTTTGTTGCGTCGATGTGAACAGGGCATCGGCCAACGCAGTGCGGCTCTTGCCCGGCTTGTCTGGCCGCGATTCGACTGTCGACGCTGAGTTCTTTGCTGTCACATTAATACCCAATCTGGGTATTATAGTACCCGATTTGGGTATGTCAACGCCTGGGCTCACACCTCCACCACCAGCCCGGGCGAAAACCCTTCGCTGGACGATTCGGAAGGATATCCCCTTGGATTGCACACGACTCTCGTGCGGAATATCTCATAGTCGCAGGGCACGTGAGTATGCCCGTGAACCCACAGCTCAGGTTGGTACTTCTCGATGATGCCCTCCAGCCGGCTGGCAAAAGCGGGATTCAGCGGATGATTCCTGTACTTGCTGGAGATTGATAGCGCTGCCGGCAAGTGGTGCGTTACAACGACGGTCGGGCCATCGAAACCTTTCTCAAGTTCATTCACCAGCCAAATGACGCTCACTCGATGAAGATCAACGGAATCCTCTGGCGTGAATGTTCTGTTGCCATTCCGGATCGATCCGAAATCTTCAATCAGTGCTTTTGCCTGTTGCCGCGCATACCAGGCCTCTCCCTCACCATAGAATTTGAAGTCGGTCCACAGCGTACTTCCCAAGAATCGCACATCATCGATTTCGAGCGCATCGTCACTCAAAACATGAATATTGGCGGTCTCGGCGGCGGTTAGCAGATCCGTATCACGGACATCGTGGCCATAGAACTCATGGTTTCCAGGGACGTAAACGACCGGCGCATCCGGAAACTGCCGCGCTGCCCAGTCGATTCCGCCTGCCCCTACACCGATGTCGCCGGCAAGGACGACGACATCGGCGTCGGTATCCGGCGGTTCGAAGTCGGAAAACTCCGTATGCAGGTCACTCAGGACAAGAAGCTTCATTGCAATGGCGTCGAGATGATAGTGATCCAACATACCATCCGACAGACGTCACATTGCAAGCCTCAGGCTGATGATCGGCGGCGACGAGCGCCTGAATTCTGCGGACCAGAACGAGTTACCATTGTTCATCGCATCTTGCTACGCGGGAGATCTTCCTGATGAACACCAGAACCTCGTCACCAGGCGACATCGACACGGCAGAAACACACGAGGTGTTCAACCAGTCATCTCCCCTGACCAACTACAACGCCTACCTGGGCGATGCAGCACTCAGGGATGCGATGCTTCGACATGGCGGCGCCTGGGCTGAAGATGCCCTGAATGCGCATGGCGCGCGCACTGGCAGCGCCGAGGTTATCGAGTGGGGATTTCTTGCGAACGAATTCAAACCCCAGTTCTACTCGCACGACCGTCAGGGCCGTCGCGTCGACGAGGTGAAGTACCACGACGCCTACCACCAGCTAATGAAATTGGCGCTCGAATCGGGACTGCATGCCAGCCCCTGGGCAAGACAAGTACCGGGCGCCCATGTGGCACGGGCAGGAATCTACTACTTGCAGGCCCAGATTGAAGCCGGACACGGTTGTCCCGTGACGATGACATTCGCATCTGTGCCAACCTTGAAGTTGACCGCTGCAATCGCTGATGAATGGCTGCCAAAGGTGCTCGCCTGCACCTATGATCCGCGCAATGTGCCACACACCGAGAAACAGGCGGTAACCATCGGTATGGGCATGACAGAAAAGCAAGGGGGCTCCGATGTGCGCAGCAATACAACACGGGCGGTGGCCATGGGTGCACGTGGGCCAGGCGAGTCCTACGAACTCATCGGCCATAAGTGGTTCACATCCGCGCCGATGTGTGATGCTTTCCTCGTACTGGCGCAAACGAACGATGGCCTGAGTTGTTTCCTGGTTCCACGCTGGCGACCGGACGGCAGCAAGAACCCCATCCAGGTACAGCGCCTGAAGAACAAGATGGGCAACGTGTCGAACGCCTCCTCGGAAGTCGAATTGCGCGGCGCCCTGGGCTGGATGGTCGGTGAAGAAGGCCGCGGCGTGTCCTCGATCATCGAGATGGTGGCCATGACACGCTTCGATTGCATGATCGGCTCAAGTGCCGGTCAACGACAGGCGGTGGCCCAGGCGGTCAATCACGCGCGCGAGCGCTCCAGCTTCGCCAAGACCTTGATCGAGCAACCGCTGATGCGAAACGTGCTCGCCGATCTGCAACTCGAGCTGGAAGGGTCGCTCGCGATGACCATGCGAATGGCCGAAGCGCTCGATGAGAGGCAGGACAGCCAGGGTGGTTCGAAGAGCGAGCATGATGCTCTGCTGCTGCGGCTGGGCCTGCCCACCGGCAAGTACTGGATCTGCAAAAGGACACCGTTTCACGCCTACGAGGCAATGGAATGCCTGGGCGGCAACGCGGTAACTGAGGAGTTCATAATGGCGCGCCTGTATCGCGACGCACCCATCAATGCCATCTGGGAAGGTTCGGGCAATATCCAGGCGCTTGACATGCTGCGCGCCCTGCAGAAAACGCCCGCAGTCCTGGATGCGTGGTTTGATGAATTGGGATTGACACATCGCGCCAGCCCCGAACTCGATCGTGCGGTACTTGCACTGAAGGACTCAATGTCCGATCTGGACGATGCCCAGTATTGCGGCCGCTCTCTTGTTGATCAACTGGCGTTGACCATGCAGGCAAGCCTGCTGGTGCGCACCGACAATTCCGCCGTCGCGGATGCATTTATCGCATCCCGCCTCGGTGCCCGGGGTGCGCGCAACTACGGCACCCTGCCACGGGGGCTCGATATAGCAGCGCTTCTGGAGCGGGCAGACCCGCTACAAATCTGAGCCTGACCGGGGAACTCCAGACCGGTAGGCACCGATCGAATCAGATCTAAGTATCCTCCCTGACACACTCGACGCCGTCCATCAGCATACGGTAAATGTTCGTCGCACCTGCCCGGTCCGAATTGAAATAAATGAATTCGCCGTAGCTTCTCGACGCGTTGACCCGGCAGTTCGTGCTCGGCACCACGTCGCGGCGGGCGCGCCGGCGCTTCAGTCGCCTGGTCGATGAGGATGAGCAGGTCGCGGCAAGTGTGTACGCGCTCGAGGCCGATCTCCTGCCAATCGCGTGGTCGCTGCCGCCGGTCGAGCCATCGGAACTCGTTTGGCGGAGGATTTCATGCAGCATGGGATTCGGCGGACAACAGCAGGACACGCGCAGAACGGCGGCTGGTGGCCGCTGCTTCCTCGTCCAAGGAATACCGGGGTCGAAGCCCGGTTACTAGATCAACTGCTGCAACCAGACGGGATAGGAAAGAGAGGTATATTGGCTAAGGGTCACCGGTGGCGGCTCTTCGAAGAAGTCGTCGATGACAAGATCGAGGCCGTCTTGCATTGCCCTCTCATTGCCGAAGGCCTCGAACGACAGGCTCCACCAGGGTGCCGCATCGGACGGACCCTGCGTTCGGGACCAGGCGTCGATCGCCGTCAATTCGACCTGGCAGCCAGCTGACAGGTAGCCGTGACCGGGTGACACCTCGGCCGGTTTCCCGCTTTCCAGCGAGACCAGTCGCAATCGCCGTGTCTTGCTTACCGAGATCCATGGGTCCTTGCTACCCCTGACCAGTCCGCCGCTGGTGTCGATATCCGTCGTTTCGCTGGACCACTTTACCCATGCGTCTTTCAAGCCGGTGATGCCTTGGCGGAAGGTCACGAGGCGTGGCGGCTGTGTCAGCGCCTTGACCTCGAGCCGGCCATCGCGCAACTTTACGCTCGTCGTCACGCAACCGGGCAACACAAGATAATCGTCGGTGCGTTGCGGCTCCGTTGTCGCAGGCCCTGCGGCCTCGAACCACAGCCGCATGTCGTCAGGCACCCTACCCTTAAAAAACCAGCGAACTTCGGCGCTAAGAAACATGCAGACTTTCCTGTGAGAAGCGGATACAGGTCGGTTGATACTTTCATATACAGCGTCGGATGAGCCTGCTGTATGCGGGAAACTACGACTACTCAGGGATGCGGCTGCGATGCGATATTAACCTGGCGATTGACCGACGATGGCTACCGGGAAGCGGTAATGACAGAAGCAGAGGCCAGATTCCTGATCCGTTCGGACGAGGAGATCCACCAGGTGCTGGCGGTTCTCGACGAGCTGGGCTACCTGAAAGCAGAAGGTGAGACCAGGAGCCATGTTGACACCTACTTCGACACGTCCGATTTCCACATCCTTCGCGCCGGCTGGACGTATCGGTGCCGGAAACGAGCGGGGCAGAGCACACTCAAACTGAAGGCACGCGGCCGACACGACGGTCGGGCTTTCGCGCGCGAGGAGATCCAGCAGCCACTATTGCGAAATGGCGCATCGGCGGTGCACGATTTGGCGCCGGGACCAGTCAAGGACCAACTGGATACCATTGTCGATACGCGCCGCAGTCGAAAGTTGTTCTGCGTTGCGCGTCGGCGTCGCATGTTTGCCGTGACGTCTCCGGGAAGCAACCCGTCACAGATAAAGCTCGATGTCGATCGGGCGAGAATAACGGCCAGGAAAGCGAACTACAAAGCGCCGGGGGAGCTGGAGTTCATGGAGCTCGAGCTGGACCTCGTTTCGGGTGACAGGAGCGCCGTCGACGCGCTTGCGAAGGCACTATTCAACAGGCTGCGGCTCACGCCTGCGCAGTTCAGCAAGTTCGATCGCGGCATCCAGGCGGCAGGGCTATCGAACGAAGCGCTGGCCAGGGAAGACGAAGAGTCGACTATCACGGAGTCGGATCCGTTCCTGGATCTCGTCTACCTGTTCTTCAGCCGCCAGCTGCAACGAACAAAGCTGTTTCAGCCGATCGCCTGGGAGGGCCTGGATAGCGAGGGCGTTCACAGGATGCGTGTCGCCATTCGGCGATTTCGAACCATCCTGAGAGCCTATCGCAAGGTACTCGGCAAAGACGTGGTCAAACCTATTAACAAGGAACTGCGCTGGTTGTTCAAACAGCTTGGCGAGGCCCGGGATGCCGACGTTGGCGAGATGGCGATAAAGAAGTTCATTGCGTCTTTGCCTGAGGATGCTGCGCGAGCAGCGGCGTCATACGCGGATCATGTACGCCAGAAGACGTTCGACGCGCACACGAACCTCACCGAGGTATTTGTTGGCGAGAGATACCATGAGCTGATTACCACGCTCGAGGAATTCATTGCCGCGGGACCGCATGAAGCGATGAAAAACAGGGTCGGCGACCTGACCATCTTGGAGGCGGCCGACAGGGATATCCACAAAGCCGCACGCAAGATGATAAAGCGAGGCGATCGTATCATCGCCGAATCGCTCGTCGAGAAGCTGCACAAGTTGCGCATCGAAGCCAAACATCTGCGCTACCTGCTCGATTTCTATGACATGGCGCAGCCGGTGGTATGGAAAGAGTCCATCGAAGAGTTGAAAAAACTCCAGGACCTGCTCGGCTGGCACCAGGACAAGATCATGTCGCGGGAGCGGCTCGAGGCTTATCATCGCTCCTTGCCGACGGCCGGCGAGGATTGTGCGCTCAGGCTGTCCATCGACCGGCTCATCGCCACCGAGGAAGAGCGAATGGAGTCGTACCGCCGCGATTTCCCGGCCGCGTGGCGGCAGTTCAAAACGGTGTTCGAGCGCCCGACGTTCCTGCTCCGTGCTTAGCGTGCCGTGATGATCGGCTCTTGGCATATGTGTGTCGGGTTGAAGCCAGTGGGTTAATGATGAAGCGTCGAAGGTTCCTGCTCGATTTCGGCAAGATTCTCTTGTTGCTTTCGGGCTCGAGGCTCGTTGCAGGCGACACAGACCCCAGGCCATCGAGCGCGTCGGAACTGATTACCTTGTTCCTGTGCGGTGACGTCATGACCGGGCGGGGTATCGACCAGGTGCTGCCCAGCCCGTCCGATCCCCGCCTCTATGAATCCTACGTGAGGAATGCAGGCCGATATGTGGAGCTTGCACAGTCGGTCAACGGCCCGTTCCCAACGCAGGTGGATTTTTCTTATCCGTGGGGTGATGCCCTCGACGAACTCGAACGCGCGGCGCCCGACGCCAGGATAATCAACCTGGAAACGGCCGTTACGGTCAGCAACCATTACTGGAAGGGCAAAGGCATCAACTACCGCATGCATCCGGAGAACGTTTTGTGTATCAAGGCCGCCGGGATCGATTGTTGCGTGCTTGCCAACAATCACGTCCTGGATTGGGGATATGCCGGCCTCGAGGATACCCTGGCCTCGTTGGAACACGTGAACGTGAAAGGCGTCGGCGCGGGCAGAAACATCACCGAGGCGGAGGCGCCAGCGGTAATGAACGTGAACGGCAAGGGACGGATACTCTTGTTTGCCTGCGCATCGCCGACCGCCGGCGTGCCGCGGGATTGGGCGGCGACGAAAAGCCGGTCGGGCGTCAATTTTCTAAAGGACTTGTCGCGAAGAACGGTTCGCCGTATCACGGCACAAGTGCAGAAAGTGAAGCGACAAGGGGACATCGTCGTTGTGTCGATCCATTGGGGTGGAAACTGGGGCTACGACATTCCGGATGAACAAAGAGACTTCTCCCACTGGTTGATCGATGAGGCCGGCGTCGATGTGATCCATGGGCATTCTTCTCACCATCCGAAAGGCATCGAGGTCTACAACGGCAGGCCAATCTTGTACGGCTGCGGTGATTTCCTGAATGACTACGAGGGAATCAGCGGCCACGAGGAATATCGAGGCGACCTGGTGCTGATGTACCTTGTTGTGATGCATCGGTCGTCGGGCAAGCTGGTGCGGTTCGAGATGGTCCCCTTCCAGGTCAGACAATTCAGGTTGAATCACGTATCGAGGGAGGATGCCCGGTGGCTTGAACGCACGATGAACAGGGAGTGTGTGAAGTTCGGCAGCCACGTAGCGCTGAGCGAGACTGGTCGCTTGAAGTTGGGCATTGTGGACAGCGACACGGTAGCAATACCGAGACTGTAACGCTGCAGAAACTCGACATGCGCCAGGGCAATGGAGTCTCCTGCCCCGGGAAAATACCACTTGACAAATTAGTTGAATACCTCAATCATATAGTTGAGTGGTTCAACTAAGGAGCTGTTCGATGGAAAAAGCACAAACACATGCTGTCGTGCGCGAAGGCTACGCGCGCGTTGCGAAGGAAAAGACGAGCTGTTGCGGACCGACTGGCAGCGGCACGACGACCGACATCGATACCGCGAAGCAGATCGGCTATTCCGACGCGGACCTGGCTGGACCTGCAGCTGCCGGGAACCTCGGCCTTGGTTGCGGCAACCCGACGGCGATCGCGAATCTACGGCCGGGTGAAGTCGTTATAGATCTTGGGTCGGGCGCCGGGTTCGATGCATTGCTCGCCGCGGAGAAGCTTGGCAGCGACGGGCGTTTCATCGGTGTCGACATGACGCCGGAGATGCTGGCGCGCGCGCGCACCAATGCCGTGAACGCAGGCTACGCGCGGACGGTCGAGTTCCGCGAGGGATTGATAGAGGCGCTGCCCGTCGCATCAGGGTCAGCCGATGTCATCATCTCCAACTGCGTCATCAACCTGAGCCCGGACAAGGCGACAGCGTTTCGCGAAGCGTTTCGTGTATTGAGGCCAGGTGGGCGGTTGGCGATCAGCGACATCCTGCTTACGGAGCCATTGCCGCCCGAGGTTGCGCAGAGCGTCGCTGCGTTGATCGGATGCGTCGCCGGTGCGGAAACGGAAGACGTTTACGTGGGACACATCCGCGATGCCGGCTTCGTGGACATCGAGTTGCAGCGACGGCCGGCCGGTGAGATCTTCGACCTTGCCACGGATGATCCGGTCATCAGCGCAGCGATCGCGGAGTTTGGCGTCGAGCGCGCCAGGGAGGTTGCGGGCACGGTCTTCAGCTACACGATCCAGGCAACGAAACCGTGAACTCGAGCCTGGTGACGCAAGCATGAGCACGCTCGTCGATGACGTCGTCGCGTTCTGTCGTATGTTCGCGATGGTGGAGCGCGACCAGGTGTGTTGTGGCAACGTGACCGTCGCGCAATGCGTGGTCCTTCAGACGCTGCTCGAAGGCACCTGGGATGCGTCGGCCCTCGCCAGTCATGCGCGCGTGACAAAAGGCGCTATGACGCGGCTGCTCGACGGGCTGGAGTCACGCGGATTCGTCGAGCGGCACCAGGACCCGGAAGACGGGCGCCGCTGGTTGATCGAGCTGACCGCTGCCGGTACAAAGGAGGCCAGGCGGCTCGCCGGCATGACCGAGAACGCGGTTGCCCTGATCATGTCGCGGATGCCGGAGGATATGCAGAAGCCTGCGGTCGCGATGATCGCGGACCTGCGCAAGGCCGCCGAAGAGGTGCGAGACCAGATCGACTGCTGCTGAAGGCATCGGCCCGAACGTCCGCCACCAGCACGATCAGCCGGCCTGTCACGACGTAGGCTACGCCAACCCGGAAGACGTTTCGGTGACGTAATCCTGAATGAATCCCCGCATTTGCGTAGTCCTTGCGAAATGCACCCAGAAACATACCATCACTGCACACCACGAATACTTGCCCGGCAGGCACCCCGACACATGGCCAAGAACTGGATCAAGGTAGCGCCCCACCTGCTTGCGCTGTGGGCCCTGTGCTGGATGGCTGTTCTGCTGCTCACCTGGCTGCAGTCCGTTCCCAGTGCCGAT
>CALZMQ010000041.1 GCA_945788625.1 uncultured Woeseiaceae bacterium | reverse complement strand
CGCAAAATGATGCCCTATAATCGGACGATCGCCGCCACCGGACATTGAAATGAAACGCATAACGTTTGCGCTTGTCGCAGTCTCGTTCGTGTTGCTGTTCGCAGGCTGTGGCCAGAGTGGCCCGCTGTACCTGCCCGGCAACCCGAGCAAAATCCAGCCGCCGCCGGCCGCACCCGCGGACGCCGAAGACGAAGACGAAGACGAAGACGAAGACGAAGACGAGAAAGAAGAAGATAGCGAAGCCCCGCCGGGTTAGCACTGGAAATCGCCGATGACCGACCTTGTCCTGATCGACGGGTCATCGTATTTGTATCGCGCCTACCACGCGCTGCCGCCACTCACCAATTCGCAAGGTGAGCCTACCGGCGCGTTGCACGGCGTACTGACGATGATCCTCAAACTCGTGCGCGAAGAACAACCGGCGCATATCGCTGTCGTGTTCGACGCGCCGGGCAAGACCTTCCGCGACGAACTGTACGCCGATTACAAAGCTAACCGGCCGCCTATGCCGGACGACCTGCGCCCGCAGGTGCAACCCATCCTCGACGCCGTCGAGGCCATGGGACTGCCATTGCTCAGCATTGCCGGCGTCGAGGCCGATGACGTCATCGGTACGCTGTGCGAACAGGCGGAGAAGAAGGGCCTCGAAGTACTGGTATCGACCGGCGACAAGGACCTGGCGCAACTCGTGACCCCCAACGTGACACTCATCAACACGATGAGTGATTCGAGGCTAGACCGCGACGGCGTCAAAGCCAAGTTCGATGTCTACCCTGAACAATTTATCGACTACCTCGCACTGGTTGGCGACAGCTCCGACAATATTCCGGGCGTTCCGAAAGTCGGCGCGAAGACCGCCGCAAAATGGCTGGGCCTTTACGAGAGCGCCGACGGAATTGTCGAGCACGGCGAGGAGATCAAGGGCAAGGTGGGAGAAAGCCTTCGCGACAACGTCGCCCTCTTGCGGCTGTCGCAGGACCTCGCCACCATTCGCCGTGACGTGGCGCTCGAGGTCGGCATAGACGATCTCAAAGCAAAAACCGCGGACACCGAGGCGCTGCGAGAACTCTACAGCCACTACGAGCTGCGCTCCCTGTTGCGCCAGCTCGACGAGGCGTCGGAACAGCCGGGGGCCGCTGACGCCGATACGGAAGCAGATGCCGGCTCGGAACCGGCCGACTACGAGACCGTCCTGAGCTGGGAAGCGTTCGACCGCTGGCTCGCAAAAATCAGCGATGCAGAGCTCACGGCGTTCGATACCGAGACGACGGGGCTGGACTATATGGATGCGGAGATTGTCGGCTTTTCGCTGGCAACGGATCCGGCTTCGGCCTGCTACGTTCCGGTCGCGCACGATTACCCGGGCGCCCCGGATCAGCTGCCACGAGCCGAGGTACTCGGGAAGCTGAAGGGATTCCTCGAAGACGATGCCAGGAAGAAGCTCGGCCATCACCTGAAATTCGACGCCCATATTCTTGCGCGCTACGACATCGCACTCGCCGGCATGCAATACGATTCGATGCTGGAATCCTACGTGCTCAACAGCGTCGCGACTCGCCACGACATGGACTCGGTGGCACGGCACTATCTCGGCAAGGAAACGATTCACTACGAAGACGTTGCCGGCAAAGGCGCGAAGCAACTGACGTTCAACCAGGTCGACCTCGAGACGGCGGCGCCCTACGCGGCCGAGGACGCCGACATCACCTTGCAGCTGCATACCGAGATTTGGGAGCGGCTGCGTGCGGAACCGACCCTGCTAAAGGTCTACGAGGAAATCGAGCAACCGCTCGTGCCGGTCTTGCTGGATATGGAAGAGACCGGCGTGCTCGTCGATCGCAAGATGCTGACCACCCAAAGCAGCGAACTCGCAAAGAAGATGGCCGAGCTGGAAGCCAAAGCGCACGAGCTTGCCGGCGGTCCGTTCAATCTCGGCTCGCCCAAGCAGCTGCAGCAGATCCTCTTCGAGCAACTGGATCTGCCGGTCATCCGCAAGACTCCGAAGGGACAACCGTCCACCGCCGAGGACGTGCTCGTCGAACTGGCCGCGGATTACGAGCTGCCCGCCGTCATCATCGACTATCGCGGCGTAAGCAAGCTCAAGAGCACTTACACGGACAAACTGCCGCTGCAGATCAGCGCAAGTTCGGGACGGATTCACACCTCGTACCACCAGGCGGTCGCAGCGACGGGACGCCTGTCGTCCACCGATCCGAACCTGCAGAACATCCCGATCCGCACGCCCGAAGGCCGCCGTATCCGCCAGGCCTTCGTGGCGCCGGAGGGACAGGTGCTGCTCGCTGCCGACTACTCACAAATCGAATTGCGCATCATGGCGCACCTGTCCGCCGACGAGGGTCTGCGCAAGGCATTCGCCAAAGAGCAGGATGTGCACCGCGCCACCGCAGCCGAAGTGTTCGAGGCAGAACTGGATGCGGTCACCGATGACCAGCGGCGCTCCGCCAAGGCGATTAATTTCGGCCTGATGTACGGCATGTCAGCCTTCGGCCTGGCAAAGCAGCTCGGCATTTCCCGCGGCGAAGCGCAGGAATACGTCGACCTGTACTTCGACCGCTACCCGGGCGTGAAAGCCTACATGGACGACATTCGAAAGACGGCCGGCAAACAGGGTTATGTCGAAACCGTGTTCGGTCGCCGCCTGTACCTGCCCGAGATCAACGCGCGCAATGCACAGCGACGGCAGTACGCGGAGCGCAGCGCCATCAATGCGCCGATGCAGGGCACGGCCGCGGACATCATCAAGAAAGCCATGATCTCGGTGCACGACTGGCTTGCGACGGACAAACCGGGCGCGAGGATGATCATGCAGGTACACGACGAACTCGTCTTCGAGGTGGAGGAGGACCGGATCGATGCGGTACGTGACAGGGTGATTGAGCTGATGTGCGGGGCGGCGGAATTGACGGTGCCGTTGAAAGTCGATGCGGGGGTCGGGCTGAATTGGGACGAAGCGCATTAGGTGTACCGGGCGAGGGTGACGGATGTACTGCGTCACACGCCAGCCAACCACCCCCAATCAGGCGTCGAACGCCGTGCCAGGCTGGCTACAGATTCCGCAGCACATCCGTCACCCTCACCTCGCCCTGTCATCCCACGGCACCATCGTGTGGGAAGAAGATGGGTGGTGTGTTTGACTCCACCTCACCACCCATCATCCCCAACCAGAGAGTGATAAACGGAAATCCCCGCGAGGGGCCGATGGGGGGCAGATTGCCGAGTCTGTAGCCAGCCGCAGGCTGGCGTGCGAGGCAAACTGTCCAGCGTCGGCACCGATTAGACTTCTTTTAATCCGTATTCTTTATATTTCAATCACTTATATACTTACCGGAACTCATTTTCCGTTTATCACTCTAATACCCCGAGTGCGTAAGTCACTTGCCTGTTTACCTCCCTAAGCAGGCCTGCAGCCGGTGACCCCAAACCGGTTGCGTTGACTCACCCCGGGGCGCCATCCCTAATCGCGTCCCGGGGTTTTTTACGCCCCGGTACTGTCCGACAGGAATTCTTCCAGCTTCGCGCGGGCCTCGTTCTCGCCCGTGCGACTCAGCGCCGAGAAGTGTTGCACGCTGATGCTGTCGCCCAGGTCACGGCGCACTTCGAGCAGGGCCTTCGCGGCCTGCCCACGTTTCAGCTTGTCGGTCTTGGTGAGAAGCACGTGCGTCGGCAGGCCGACGGACTCGGCGAAGCTCAGCATCTGGTGATCGTAATCCGTGAGTTGACGGCGTATGTCGACGATCAGGAACATGCCCCGCAGGCTCTTGCGCGTCTCGAAATACTCGGCCATGAGATCGGCCCAGTGATGCCGCATCTTGTCCGCGACTTTCGCAAATCCGTAACCGGGAAGATCCACGAGGCGCTGCTCCTCGCGCAGGCTGAAGAAGTTGACCAGTCGCGTGCGGCCCGGCGTTTTGCTCGTCCTCGCAAACTGCCGCCGGTTCACGATTATGTTGATTGCGCTGGATTTCCCGGCGTTGGATCGGCCCGCGAATGCGACCTCCGCGCCGGTGTCCGGCACGAACTGCCCGGGCGCGTTGGCGCTCTTGATAAACCGGGCTTCAGGGTATTGTGACATTGGGGTACGCCCTGCGGATTGTGTGTATAATTCGGGCGCTGAGATCAGAACCGGGAATGGAGTTTGACGGTTTCGAGGGCACGCAGCAAGATGATTGATCGCCTGCGAACTCATCGCCACATCGATCAGGCGCCGCCCACACTATCGATATCAAAAACCAGACATTAAAAGACGCGATGGCCCCGGCAATCGCAGGAAAGTAACGGTTGGAACATATGAAGAACTCGCTCGCTTCGCTATTCGCGCTTGCCAGTCTGACATTGGCGGCACCCCTGGTTCAGGCAGAGAGCCTGGTCGACGGCTCTGCCGAAGACGGCAAGGCGAAAGCGCTGACCTGCACGGCCTGTCACGGGCCGGAGGGCAACAGCTCCAGCGCGTTGTGGCCGAACATCGCCGGACAGAATGCGCCCTACCTGCTGGCGCAACTCAAGGCCTTCAAGGACGGATCGCGGAAGGACCCGCTCATGAGCGGCCAGGCAATGCTATTGTCGGAACAGGACATGGCGGACCTTGCCGTTTATTTCGAGAGCCTGCCGCGCGCAGCACAGGCGGTTGCCAACGCGAACCTGATCGACCGCGGCGAGGCGCTTTACCGCGGCGGCAACAAGGAGTCCGGAGTATCGGCATGTCTCGCCTGCCACGGACCATCGGGGCGCGGCAATCCTGCGGCGGAATACCCCGCACTGCAGGGCCAGCATGCGGCCTACACGGCGAAGCAGTTACGCGACTACTCGGCGGGCACTCGTGAAACCGACGGCAAGACCCGCATGATGCGCAACATCGCCGCGCGCCTGAACAAAGACGACATCGAGGCGATTTCGTCATATGTTCAGGGCCTGAAGTAATCCTGAAAACGTAGAACCGGAAGTCGTTTATGAAACAACTGATTTTGATTGCCGTCCTGCTGATCGTTGGCCTGTCGCTGTTCTTTTTCATGTCGAACAAGGACGAAACCGTGGTGGCTCCCGCCGGGGAGACCGCGGCAGTAACCGAACAGGCGATGGATGAAGCCGTCGAAACAGCGGCCGAAACCGACGGCGAGGAAACGGCGGATGAAGCGCTGGTCGTCGTCGAAGAATCGGCCTCCGACGCCGAACCCGCGGACGAGGCCATCATCCTCGCCGTGGCCGATACGCCGGCCGCGACCCGCGACTGGCAATTCAGCGAAGGCAAGAATTACGTGCGCATGGTGCCGACGCAACCGACCGTCGGCGGCGCCGACAAGATCGAGGTCGCCGAGTTCTTCTGGTACGGCTGCCCGCATTGCTACGATCTCGAGCCCTACATCGAAGCCTGGGCGGAAAACAAAGACCCGAACGTGCGCTTCGTTCGTATCCCGGCCGTCTGGAATTCGCTCGTGAAACTCCACGGCCAGCTCTACTACACGGAAGAAGTACTGGTACGAAACGGCGTCATCAAGAACCACAAGGAATTTCGGGAGGCGGTATTCCAGGAGTACCATCGCCGCGGTAATCGCATGACGTCGGAGGCAGCCATTCAGAAAGTGTTCGCCCGCTTTGGCGTCAGCGAAGATGAATTCAACCGCACCTGGAATTCGTTCGAGGTCAACCAGAAGCTGCGAGTGGCCGACGATCTTGCACGCCGCTACACGATCTCCTCCGTTCCCGCGATCGTCGTCAACGGCAAGTACCGCACCGGCGCGGGCGAAGCCGGCAGCTACCCCAAGCTGATCGAACTCATCGACGAACTGACCGTTCGCGAGGGCCTGCGCTAGCCGCTGTCCTCCGCGATTATCCTCAGGGCGCCGCTGTCCGAGCGGCGCCAGTAGAGTCGCTTCGTAATTTTGACGGTCGTCTTTCCATCGCTGACCGCGTGCCGGAATCGGCTCAGGTAGAGCCCCTCTTCTTCCGGGTCCCCCAGCAGCAACATGTCGTCCAGCGTTACCGCGGTAATCGCGCGGGCACCGAGTGTCTGCACGGTGAAGACCGTCCATTCATCCTTGTTCATACCCCAATGCCGGAACTCGTCGTCGTACAGGGATAAAAAAGCGTGCCAGTCGCCACGCTCGAGACTGTCCGCCCATTGGGCAACTATCCTCTCGAGTTCGGCCCGGAGCGATTCGACTTGCCCGCGATCCACCCAGTCGACTTTGCTCGCAACGACGACCGGAGTGACGTTGGCCAGAAACCGGTCCTCGAGCCCGAGGAGCTTGTCGTTGGGCAGTGCGATGCAACCGTCGGTGTCCCTCGGCGGCCGCACGCCGCCGCGCGGATCGACACCGTGAACCCAGATGCCGTCGCCGCTGCGCTCGAGGCGACGATCCCAGGCGTTCGGGTAATCGAGCGGAAATGCCGTGACGCCATATCTCTCGTGCAGCTTGCTCGTGTCGAGCTGCTCGGTGACGAAATAAATACCCAGCGGTGTGCGTCGATCGCCGGAGCGTTGCTTGCCGGCCCCGCCTTGCCCGATCGACATGTATTCCCGGCCCCTGTATTCAATGGTCTGTCCATCGGCATGGTCAAAACGATGAAACGCCGCGTCCGATGTTTCGGCAACGAACACGGTCTGTACCGAGGCAGGCAGGCGAATCAGGTAGGCGGGCAACTTCCCGTCGGCCAGGGCCGGGGCCGCCAGGAGGAACGAGAGAATCAGGAATGAACGCGATCGATGCATGCGCCGATATTACAGCTATGACGCAGGCATGCTAAGGTTTGCCGCAGACAAGCCTGCCCGAGATTACGCCGTGATGCGCCGCTACCTAGCCCTGATCTTCGCCCTCGTTTTTTCACTGTCGGCCGGCAGCGCCATGGGCGGTTCGGCGGCTGACGAGGCTTTCGAGAATCTCGCCAACGAGTACATCAGCAACCTGACCAACTTCTCCCCGGTGACCGCGACCCTGCTCGGCGATCACAGCGCCGACGGGATGCTGGATCAGGTGGACAGCGCGGCGCGGGATGAGACCCGGCAATTGTTGAGCGAATACGCGCAGGCGCTCGCAACGATTGATCGCGACGAGTTGTCGCGTGCGAACCAGGTCGATGCCGAATTGTTGTTGCACGAAGTCGAGTCCAGCCTCTGGTCGCTCGTCGTGCTGCAGGAATGGGCCTGGAACCCGCTTCACTACATCAATATCTCCGGTAGCGGAATTTACGGTCTGCTTGCGCGCGAATTCGCGCCCCTCGAGGAACGCTTGATGAGTGCCGCATCCCGCCTCGAGCAATTGCCGCGGTTTCTGGAGCAGGCCCGCAACTCCATAGAGATCGAGCGGGTGCCCAAGATCCACGCAGAGACGGCGATACAACAGAATGCGGGACTCGTCTCCATCATCGAATCCATGATCGTACCGGCGATGGACGCTCTTTCCGCGGAGCAGAAAGAAAGACTGAACGCGGCAATCGAAACCGCGAAGGACGCCATCGCAAATCAGCAAACCTGGCTGGAGGAAGAACTATTGCCACGCGCCAACGGCGATTTCCGTATCGGCGCCGAGTTGTACGACACCAAGCTGGCATTTGCGCTGAACTCGCCGCTAAGCCGCAAAGAGATCACCGCGCGCGCTGAAGCCGAATACGAAGCGGTGCGCAATGAAATGTACGCAGTCTCCCGACAGGTGTACGCCAGCAAACATCCTTTCACCGCGTTTCCCGACAATCCCGACGAGGCGTACAAACAGGCAATCATCCGCGCGGCACTCGAAGAGGCTTACAAAGAGCTGCCGCCACGCGACGGTATCGTCGAGGTAGCCCGGGAATACCTGCAACAGGCCATCGACTTCGTCATCGAACACAACATCGTGACCATGCCGGAAGACCCGGTCGAGATCATCATCATGCCGGAGTTCCAGCGCGGCATTACGGTCGCTTACCTCGATCCGCCGGGACCACTCGACCATAACCAGTCCGCGTTTTACGCCGTTGCGCCGTTGCCCACCGACTGGACCGAGGAACAGGTCGAATCGTTCCTGCGCGAGTACAACATGCTGTCGATTCAGGACCTGACTATCCACGAAGGGGTTCCGGGACATTACCTGCAACTCGCGCTCAGCAACCGTTACCCATCGGCGCTGCGCAGCGTTTTGTGGTCCGGCCCATTCGTCGAAGGCTGGGGCGTTTACGCCGAGCAGATGATGGTCTCCGAGGGGTACATGAATCACGACCCACTCATGAAGCTCATCAACCTGAAGTGGTATCTGCGTGCCGTCACCAACGCAATCATCGACTCCGCAATTCATGTCGACGGCATGACGCGCGATGCGGCTATGAATCTCATGGTCGAGGGCGGATTCCAGGAGGAACGTGAGGCTGCCGGTAAATGGGTGCGGGCACAGCTGTCGTCGGCGCAGCTTTCCACCTACTTCGTCGGTTACCAGGAGCACCTGGAAATGCGCGCGGCGGTACAGGAACTCTGGGGCGAAGAATTTACTTTGCGCCGCTACCACGACCAGGCGCTTTCTTACGGCTCGCCTCCGGTGCGTTTTGTTCGTGCCCTGATGCTCAATGAGGACATACCGCGACGCCGCGAGTAGCTGCACGCCATATTCCAAATGGGCATAAGAATGCCGCGTTTTCGGGTCGCAATCGTGCAACGAAACGCCGCGCCCACGCATCTAAGCATCTATGAATCTGACCGAGCTGAGTACACGGCAATGGCCGTCCGTCGCCGTTGCCGTTGCGCTGGTGGCCTTGTTCGGCCTGACGTCGATCGCGTCACTTCCGATTCAATTGCTGCCGAACATCGAGGAGCCGCAAATCTCGGTGGCCAACTTCTGGCGCGCGGCCGCGCCGGAAGAGATGGAAGCCAACATCATCGAGCCGCAGGAAAACGTCCTGGCGAACACGCCAGGACTGACCAACATCAACTCCTTCATCAGCCGTGGCTCGGGCTTCGTCAATCTTTCGTTTGCCGTCGGCACCGATATCCAGACCGCAAAGCTCGACGTCATTAACAACCTGACGCAGGCGCCACCGAGGCCTGCCGATGCGATCGAGCCACAGGTCAACGCGGGCGGCGGGCAGCAGACGCCCGGCGCCGCGTCACTGCTGGTCAGGGCTCTGCCCGATAACCCCAACCAGGAACTGTCGAGCTACCAGAAGCTGATCGAAGACCACGTGCAGCCCCGGCTGGCACGTATTCCCGGCGTATCGCAGGTGTTTCTCGCCGGCGAGCAACCGCGCGAACTGCACATCACGTTCGATTCCTATCGGGCCGCGGCACTTGGCGTGCAGGTCAACGACATCATCGCGACGGTCTCGCGCGCGACCGACACCTCGGGCGGGTTCGCCGATGTCGGCCGGCGTCAGTACACGGTGCGGTTCGTCGGCCAGTTCGAACCGGAGGCACTCAACGAACTCATCGTCGGCTGGAGCAACGAGCGGCCGATTTACCTGAGCGAAGTCGCTGACGTCGACATCGTGCCGCGCAAGCAGGACGGCTTCACGCTGCGCAATGGTTACCCCGCCTACTACATTACCGTGCAGCGCGAATACGACGCCAACACGGTGTCGATACTCGACGAAATCAACAAGGCGATTGTCGAACTCAACGACGGGCCGCTCGCCGATGCCGGCCTCGCAATCGACCTGAGTTTTGACGCGTCGGTGCACATTCGCCGCGCCATATCGCTGGTGAGGAGCAACCTCGGGCTGGGCTTGTTGCTGGCCGTCGGCATCCTTTACTTCCTCATGCGCAGCCGTCGCGCAACGTTTCTCGTCACGGCGACCGTGCCGCTGTCGGTACTCGTCGCCTTCGTTGCACTACGCATGTTCGACAAATCGCTCAACGTCATTTCGCTCGCCGGCCTTGCCTTCTCGGTCGGGCTGGTCATGGATGCCGCCATCGTCACCCTGGAAAACATCGTGCGCTGCCGCCAGAACGGCCTCGGGCACGAAGAGGCCGTCGCCACAGGGACCCGGCAAATTACCGGCGCGCTGTTCGCGTCCACGGTGACCAGCGTCGCCATCTTCGTGCCGGTGCTTTTCATGGAAGGCATGGAAGGCCAGTTGTTCCAGGATCTCGCCCTTACGATTGCCGTGGCGGTCTCGGCATCGTTCTTAATCGCGATAACCGTGCTCCCTGTTGCCGCCTCGTTCCTGCTGAAACGGGAGAGCGAGGACCCGTGCAGCCACTGGTGGGAACGCATCACACGCATCGTCATGCACCTGACACGCACGCCAGCCCGGTGCCGCTCGTGGGCGGTCGGTATCCTCGGCGCGTCCGTACTCGTCGTCGCGTTGCTGGTGCCCAAGGCGAATCTCCTGCCCCAGGCGCCCGCGGACTCCCTGAACGCGTTTTTTGCGATGCCGCCCGGTGGCACGATCGAGATCGTCGAGAAAGAAATCGCCGGCGTCATCGTCGAACGCCTGAAGCCCTACATGGAGCACCGGCAACAACCCTATATCCGCGGTTACAATCTCTCGTCGTTCGGCTCTTTCAACGGCATGTTCATTTATCCGCAGGATCCCTCGCGAATCGAGGAGATGATCCGCATCGTGCGCGACGAGGTGCTCGTGGACCTGCCCGATACCCAGGCCTTCGTGCAACGTTCGTCACTCCTGAACTTCGGCTTCGATGGCGGCCGCAGTATCAACGTCGATCTGCAGGGTCCCGAGATCAACCAACTGTCGGAAATCGCCATGTCGGCGATGCCGATGATCAACGAGGCGATACCCGGCGCGCAGGTTCGACCTGTTCCCGGCCTGGCCATCGCGGAACCCGAGCTGCAACTGGTGCCGAACGACCGTCGCATTACAGCCGCGGGCCTCGACCGCGCCGGTGTCGCGAACATCGTTCGTGCGCTGACCAGCGGGTCATTTGTTGGCGAGTATTTCGACGGTAATGACCGTATGGACATGATCCTGAAAGGACCCGTGTGGAACTCGCCGGAGGAACTGGCCGCGATCCCGATTGCGACACCGCTCGCCGGTATCCAGAGCATCGGCGAACTCACCGACATCCAGAGGACTGTTGGGCCGACGCAGCTCCTGCGAGTCAACGGACAACGGACCCTGACACTCGCCGTGACGCCACCGCCGGAAATGACGGTACAGGAGGCGCTGGACCAATTGCGCGACGTCGTAGGTCCGCAGCTTCGCGAGACGATGCCGGATGACGTCAGCGTCGCTTACCGGGGCACCGCTGACAGGCTCGAGGCCGCCTTCGATACCATGCGCGTCAATCTTGCCGTCGCGGCAATCGTGCTGCTCCTGATACTGGCGGCGATGTTCCGTTCTCTCTGGGATGCGTTGCTGGTCATGCTGTCGATGCCGCTCGCGATTGCCGGTGGCGTCGTGGCGCTGCGCGTACTCAACCTGTTCACCGCGCAGGCCATGGATCTGCTGACGACAATCGGTTTCCTGATCCTGCTGGGTCTGGTCGTGAACAACGCGATTCTGCTCGTCATGCAGACCCGCACCGGGCAGCGGCAAGGGTTGGATCGTGCGAGCGCAGTAGCGGAGGCCGTCAAGGTGCGCGCCCGCCCGATTTACATGAGCACGCTGACCAGCATATTCGGCATGCTGCCGTTGATGCTCATTCCGGGCGTGGGCTCACAGATTTACCGGGGCCTGGCAACCGTCATCATCGGCGGAATGTTCGTCAGCGCCGTCTTCACACTGATTCTAATGCCGAGCATCCTGCGCCTGCCGCCCGTGCAATGGGCGCGTCTGCGCAGCCGCAAGGAAGACCCGGCAAACGTAAAAGGGGTAGCGGTCGATGCGTAGATCATTCGCGTTCGTTCTCGTGTTGCTCATGCCGGGCGCATTGCTCGCGCAGCAGCCAGGCAAGGAAATGGTCGTGCAGGTGGCGAGCGTCGAGAGGGCGGAAATCGCACCTACGGTCGCCGTGCCGGGAACGATATACAGCCGCAACGACGTGCAGGTGACCGCTGGCGTGGCCGGCCAGCTGCTGATGGTGGCGGAACCCGGCACTGCCATAAGGGCAGGCGATCCAATAGCGCACATCGACAAGCGACCGCTGTTGCTGCAACGTGCCGAACAGGAGGCGCTGCTTGAGCGCGCCAGGATCAACGTCCGGCAACTCGAGAGCCAGTTGCGCCGCCAGCGTGAGCTAGGCGATTCCAATCTCGTGTCGGAATTCGAACTCGAACAGACCGAGGCGAATCGTGACCTCGCGATCAGCGACGCAACAATTACGAAAGTCAGGATACGCCAGATTGACGACCAGATTCGGCGCGCCGACGTGCGCGCGCCGTTCACGGGCATCGTCATCAGCCGTGCGCACCGCGCCGGCGAGGACGTGGCGCGCGGCGAGATACTCGCGCGCATGACCGACGTCCGTAACATGGAAGTTCGCGCGTTCGTACCGCTGAAGCACCTGCCCCGAACGGTCGTCGGCGATTCAATCGACGTGTTCGTGACCGACGCTTCCTTCCAGGGCCGTATTCGCGCGCTCGTACCAACCGGCGACGTCCGGTCACAGACCTTCGAGGCGCGCATCGACCTGCCACAGTCAGCAGCGGACAACTGGACGGTCGGCCAGCTCGTCAGTGTCGCCGTTCCGATTCGCGCACGCGAGGTGGCTCTCGCGGTGCCGCGGGACGCACTCGTGCTGCGCCACAATGGCTCGTTCGTGTTCCGGATCAGCGACGAGAACAAGGCGGAGCAGATTGCTGTCGAAATAGGTGACTCCGCCGGTCACCTGATCTCGGTATCGGGGCCGCTTGCCGAAGGCGACAGGGTTGCCATCCGGGGCGCCGAGAACCTGCAGGAAGGCGCCGACGTCAAGATCATGGTGTCGCAGTCGGAGCCGCAGGCCGCTTCGACGGACGGGTAATTCCAGGGCAGTCGATCGATTGCGCCTACTTGACGCGTGAAATACGTGTCCGGCCTTTTTCGCCGTCGCGCTGCATCTTGTAGCCGAAATAGTCCTTGGTAATGGTCACTTCGAAGTTGCAGTCCCTGAAGTACAGGCGTTTGTCGCTGGCCTGTTTCCAGACCTGGCCGTTTTCAAAAAAGAAAAAGTATCGTTTGCGCGAGTCCTTCTGGCACTTTGTCACCGTTGCTCGAACGGCGAGTTCTTCCTTCTCGGGCGCGCCGCTCAATGACTCCGAACCGAGCTCATCGATCGATGATCCGGTCGACGCCTGCGCCGGTGCTTCAGGCGGCGATTCGGGTGGCGGCGCCGGTACTACGGCAGGTGCAACGTCCGGCGGCATCTGTCGGCCACTGAGTTCGTCGTAACAGGCGAGCCGCGCGGTGGCGTCGTCGATCGTGCTGCAATGCTCGAGCCCCGCCGATACATCGCCTTGTGCGAATAGCAGCGACGGTGTTGCGAGGACAATCATGCCCACCAGGACTCTGTAATTCTTTTCTTCGAACATACTGCTCACCCTTTGCTTACCGAACCTTCAAACCTCGACGCCGCCCTGCTTCAGCCGATCTCGTAGCGGCTGCAGCTGGCGCTCGAACTTTTTCCACCGCCCTACCGAACGCGTGTGCACTTTCTCGCGAACCTGCACCGAACTCGCGGTCGCAACAGGGGCAACGTTTCGATCGAACTGCAGGCATGCTTCCTCGAACTCCAGTCCGACTCCTTCCAGCAAGCGTCGGGTCTCGGCTTCCTGGTCAGTGACCAGGTCCTCGTAGTTGAGTTCGAGCATTCGCTCACCCAACACCGCGCGCCAGTGTTTGCTGAGCCGGTCGTAGGCCAGGTAATACTGTGCCAGGTCGTCGAGCGAGTAAGCAAAGCGAAAATAGGACTGCTTGAATACCGCAAAGCACGCGTCCATCGGGTTCCGGCGCAGGTGAATGATCCTGGCGTTCGGCCAGGCTTTGGCGACAAAGCCGAGATACAGCACGTTTTCGGGCATCTTCTCGATGAAGTACGGCTCGTCGCCGAGCCGATGAGACAGCGCCTCGATAAAGGCTGCCGCGATCGATCCGGCTTCGCGCTTGGACGCCTCTTCGATCTGCGTTGTCGTAATACCGATCTGATTTCCGGCCGTCGTCCCTCCACGCAATACCATTTGCAGCAATTGCGACTCCCCTGCACTTTGCACTTTGGAGTGACTCGACAGGATGCGGTCTGTCAGTGTCGTTCCCGTACGCGGGAGTCCGACGATAAAGATGGGTGTCTTCCCGGTTGTGCCGGTCGCGGGATCGTCTTCGAGCCATGCGCTGGTGCAAGTCTCCGTTATCTTGTCCATCAGCTCGACGTCGTCGGCGACATTGTAATCAGCGACCGACTTGACGGCGTCACCCCCCTGCTTGTAAAAGCGAAACGCATCGGCCCAGCGGCCGAGATCCTCGTACTCCTTGCCCAATGCGTAATATAGAAAAATATTACTCGATGGTCTGGGGTCGTTTTTGCGCAAGATCTTGAGCATCTGCCTGATGTGGCGCTCGTCCTTCGCACGATCGAGTTGCGACACCTCGTAATGTGTTTTCTGGTGCTTCGGGTGTTTTTTGAGGATCTTCCGATACAGCGATTTCGCGGTATCGATCTTGCCGAGATAAACGGCACAGGATGCCATGTGCTCCTGGAAAATCTCGATCTCCGGCTGGAGCCGACTCGCCTGCTCGTACAGGGGCCACGCCTGCTCGTAGAGACTCATCGCGAAGTACGCCTGCCCAGCCATATCGAGGTACATAGGGCTGTTCTCCAGCCGGTCGCAATAGGTATCCAGCAGGGACCGCGCATCGCCGTAACGCTGCGCGCGCACTTTCTGGTCGGCCAGTTCGATGGCCGCATCGTAACGCCCGGCATCGATCGCCAGTACCTTGTTGAAATACTCCGCCGCGGAATCCAGCCGCCCCGCTGCTTTTTGTGCAAGTCCGATCAGAAACGCGCTCTCGGGGTCCTTCGGATCGCGGCGCGCAATCTCCATGGCGCAGGCGTGCACCCGGGACCAGTCGCCGGCACGGGCGGCCTGCCGTGCAGCCAGGCTGATCTGGGACGTATCGGAACTCATCGCCCCCTCGTCAGTCCACCGCGATCCCGGCATCGGCAAGATACGCGCGCAGTGGTTCGAGTTGTTCCTCGTAGCGCCGCCAGCGCTGCACCGAACCCGTGTGCGCTTTCTGCCGCACCTGCACCGAACTGGCAGTTGCCGATGGCGCCGCGTTCTTTTCGAACTCGAGGCAGGCCTGTTCGAATTCGAGGCCGAGCGCGTCGAGCAACTTGCGGGTCTGGGCTTCCTGGTCGGAGACCAGTTCCTCGTACTGCACTTCGACCAGCCTGTCGCCCAGCAATTCGCGCCAGTGCCTGCACAAGCGGTCGTAGGCGACGTAGTATTGCCCGAGCATCTCGAGGCTGTAGGAATACTTGTACGCCCAGGTAAACACCTGCTTGTACATCGAGAAACAGGCATCCATCGGATGACGGTTCATCAGCACGATCGGGCGCCCCGGCCACGCCTTGGCGATGAAGCCCAGGTACAGGACGTTGAAAGGCAACTTGTCGATGAATATCGGCGCTTCCTTGAGGCGATAGCGAATCGTATCCATGTAGCCGTCGCGAATCCGGGTGATGCCCTTGCGTGCAACGGATTCGATCATCTCCGCTGTCATCTTATCGACCGCCTGCACATCGCTGTTGTTGCGCATGATCATCTGGATGAATTCGGTTTCACCGACACTCTGAACCTGTGAGTGGCTGGCGATGATACGTTCGGTCAGCGTCGTGCCCGTTCTCGGGAGACCGACGATAAAAAGCGGCACTTTATCTTCGACTACGTCGGCCAGCTCGGATTGCAGCCACTCCGCGTTACAAACCTCCACGACCTTATCGATGATCGCGAGGTCGTCTGCGATGTCGTAGTTGGCGACGCTGACCACGGCGTCGCCGCCTTGCCTGTAGTGCTCGAAGGCTTTGTCCCACTGTTGAAGGTCCTCGTATTCCTTGCCCAGTGCGTAGTGCAGGAAGATATTTCGATCCGGCGGCAGCCTGGTCTCTTGCAGGACCATTTCCATTTGCTCGATATGCTTCGTGTCCTTTGCTTTCTCGAGGCGTGCGAGCTGGTAATGATTCCTTTGGTGCAAGGGGTTCTGTTGTAACAGCTTCGAATAAGCCTCTTTGGCGACCTCGATCTCGCCAATGAAGACGGCGCAGGTTGCGAGGTTAGCCTGGAACAGGCCGATCTCAGGTTGCAGCTCACAGGCTTTTTGATAAAGCGGCCAGGCCTTCTCCGGCAGCCCGATTTCGGTATAGGTCGTCCCCGCCATGTCCAGGTACCTGGGACTGTTGCTGAGCTTGTCTTCGTAACGCCCCAGCAGGTCTTCGACTTCGCCGTTGCGGCGACCCATCGAGTACTGGGTCGCCAGCTCCACGGCAGCGTCGTAACGATTCGGATCAAGCTGCAGGACCTCTTCGAATGCCGCAACGGCTTTCTTCGGGTGCTGCGACGCTTTTTCGACCAGCCCGAGGAAGAAGAAGCCCTCCGGGTGCCGACGGCTGCGCTTCAGGATGCCATTGGCGCATACGTGGACAGTCGCCCAGTCCTGTGCTGCCATTGCCTGCCTGCCCGCCTTGCTGAGGTTACTTATTTCAGGATCCATCGCGCTAATCTGACACTCTTCGGCCCACTAATCAATTGACGCTATAATGCGTCGCTTCGTCACTCGAGCGCCGGAAATCGCATGAACGAAACCGACACTTCACAAGCCGCAAACAGCTGGGACACCTATTGGGCCGGCACCGGTGATGTCGGGGCGTTCTCGAGTGGCGGCGTGAGTCATCCCGCAATTCGGTCATTTTGGATAGAGCTTTTTCAGGCAATGCAAGATGACTTCGAGGCGCCGAGGCTTCTGGACATTGCGACCGGCAATGGCGCCGTGGTCGAGATGGCGCTCAGTATATTCGGCGAGGGGAAACCCATCATCACATGTGTCGACGTGTCGAACGGTGCTATCGAAAACGTCGAACGCCGTTTTCCCGGCGTGACCGGAATCGTTGCCGACGCACTGCGCATTCCTCTCGAAGACGAATGCTTCGATATCGCGACAAGCCAGTTTGGCGTCGAGTATGCCGGCGCCGATGCATTGTCGGAGGCCGCACGCATGGTTGCGCCGGGCGGCCGCCTCGCGCTCATGCTGCACATCGAGTCCGGGAGCATTCACAAGGAGTGCTCGGACAGTCTTGGCGCCGTCGGGAAGCTGCAGGCCAGTCGTTTCGTGCCGCTCTCCATCGAGTTGTTCAGGACGGGATTCGAAGCGGTCCGTGGAGCCGATAGGGCTCCATACGATGCAGCTGGCAGGGAACTGGCGCCGGCCATTCACGCTGTCGAACAGATCATAGACGAGTACGGGGAGCACGTCGCCGCCGATACCGTCGCACGCCTGTACAGCGACGTCGGCCGAATTCACAGCCATATACAGAATTACGACCCCGAGGAAGTGCTTGGCTGGCTCGGTACCATGGAGTCGGAACTCGCTGCCTACTCCGGGCGTATGTCGTCGATGACGGAGGCCTGCCTGGATCAGGCGGCAATCGATCGGTTCGCTGCCGATCTGCGCAACATGAGTTTTACCCTGGAGCGAGCCGAACCATTAGTGCCGCCAGGCGAGACGCGGCCCCTGGCCTGGGTAGTAATTGCGAGGCGATAACAAAGATGTAAAAGGTGTCTAAAAGGTGTCAGGTTTATTTTCCGGAAAATAAACCAGACACCTTTTAGGCCCCTTTTGCTTACGATAAAAAAGAAGGGCCGCTTTCGCGGCCCTTCCCATTCTTGCTGTCAGAACGAGTCTGACTTATTCAAACGTTTGCGTCAGACGCAGGTAGTAACCGCGACCAAACAGACGATACGTCGAAGGATCGGTACCAGCGTTGAAGCCAGTCTCGATGAACGGCGGTGCTTCGTCCGTGATGTTGGTGATACCAACCGCGACGTTCGTACCGTAGTCTTCGAACGTGTAGTTGACTACGATGTCGTGGTACAGCTGTGAGTCGATCTTCTGCAAGTAGACGGTGTTGCCGTCTTTGTCGACTGCATTGCCGGTGCCACAGTTACAGAACGTGTCGGAATCCAGCTCACTGATGAACTCGCCCAGGTAACCGATTGACAGTCCGTCCCTGTACCACTGCACAGAGTAGTTGAACTTGTCGGTTGCGTAAGCGCCACCATCCTCGGCGGTCGGATCCGTATGACGTCCAGACAGATCGTCTTCAGTATCGCCCGGTGTTGCCGTCTTCGTGCGCTCGAGCAGGTGAGACCAGAGCAGAGCGGCTTCCCACTGACCGATGTCGGACTCCATCGCCCAACGGATTTCCGTATCGACACCCCTGGCACCCTGGTCCGCGACGTTAAGGCTCGCATCAAGGATGTTGTTGATGGTGTAGTCGGCATTACGCGTGATCAGGCTACAGGAGTTCTGGTTCAGATTGACGTAGCACTCTGTCAGGATCTTGTCGACACCCAGGGAACTGATGCCGTCCTCGATCTCGACCTGCCAGTAGTCCAGCGTTACCGTCGTGTCACTGTTGCCGAACTCGGGGCTCCAGACCAGACCAGCCGTCAACGTGTCGCCGGTTTCCGGAATCAGGTTTGAGTTGCCACCAACCCTCGAGTTCACCTGGCTGTCGAATTGCGGTGCAACCTGTGCACAGCCCGGGGAGTTCGCGAAGTTAGCCGCGTTACAGGGATCCGAGAAGGTCGGGAAGCTGTCGACGATACCGCCGAACAGGTCACTGATGGTCGGTGCACGGAAGATCGTACCAGCCGTAGCACGCAGTTTCAGAGCCTCCACTGCCTGGAATTCGACACCGAATTGCCAGGTCGTATCGCCGTCAAACGCGCTCCAGTCGTCGTAACGAACGCCGGCTTTCAGGTCGATCGCCTGTGTGCCGTTGTCCATAACCGGTGCCAGAACCTCGGCGAAGATACTCGTGTTGTACAGCGAACCGTCAGTACCCGCGCCAACGTTACCCGTTACTGCGCCGGTCTGCTTGCCCGAATCGGGGTTGTACGTGTACTTCTGCCCCCAGTAACCGAGCCCTGCTGCCCACTGTAACTCACCACCCGGCAATTCCATCGCCGAACCGGCGACACTGGCGCTTGCCGTATCCATGATCGTCGTGAACGTATCGATCAGGTCGACCTGGACATAGTCGATCATGTCCTGCGTCAACGTACCTGTGACAGGCTGGCTCGTGATCGGGTCGACAACGCCGCCGCCGAAGAAATTCAGCGGTACACAGCCCGTGATAAGGGTGCTTGCATCAACGCCGCCTGGATCGGAACCGGGCTGGGCGTAGCATTCAGGCTGCCCGTCACCGTCGAGATCCGCGGAGGGACCCATGGAGTTGTCCAGGCGCGCGCCGGAGAACTGGCCGCCGTCAACGTCTGTACGGCTGCGATAGCCACGGTTGTAGCTGACTTCCCAGTCGAGATCGTTGAACTCGCCCTCGAGACCGACAACGGCTTGAATCTGCGTGACGTCCTGCGTGAAGTCGCGAGTGGTTTCGATCATACGACGACGGGGCTGGACCAGCGGCTCGTAACCGAGCGTGGTGCCGTTAGCGAGGTTGTACGCATCGATGGCACGACGGAGGTAGTAGTTGTTCTCCGAGACACCCTCGTAAGGCGTGTTCACGCCGGTCGTCGGGTTGATGAAGAAGCCGTTGTGCATCGGGTCACCGCCGGTAAACGGCATCGGTGCCAATTCCTGCTTCGACTGACGGAAGTTACCGCGTATACCCACATTGAATCGAACGGTTTCCGTGAGATCGAATCTCGTTTCCATGAACACGTTCGTACGCTCGTAAGGCGTCTGCATGTAGTTGACGGGCGAGTAGTTATAGGTACGGTTGTCATGCGGGATCATCGTACCGACTTCGTACGGCTGGCCTGCCGGCGTGCCGATCAGGAAACGGCCGAGTCCGGGGTGATCGCCAGGATTCGGGAAGTCATCGGAAGGATCGGTCGGCGTACCATTATCATTGATATCGCGAACGACAAAGAACTGCAGACGACTTTCCGGGATACGCGACGAACCGAGCGGATAGCAACCACCGGATGAGGTTCCATCGTAGGGCGCCGCTACCTGGGCTTCGCAGCCTTCCGGATAGATGTAGAAGCCGTTCTGGAAGAAATCCCAGGGCGTATCGCTTTGATAGGCCGGGGACTGATCCACGAATTCGGCACCGAAGACGATGTGTCCGCCATCGAACTGCTTGCCGGCGATGAGGCCGATGGAGTTCTGCGCGCCGTCATCCATGTCGAAGAAGTCGGCGTTCTGAGCCGTGATCTCCAGACCTTCGAAGTCGGTACGCGTGATGATGTTCACAACACCGGCAACTGCGTCAGCACCGTAGACAGCGGATGCGCCGTCTTTCAGGATTTCAACGCGTTCGATCATGTTGGCCGGAATCGTCTGGTAATCGCCGCCGTCAACAGTACGTTTACCGTTAACAAGTGTCAGCGTGCGATCGACGCCCATACCGCGGAGGTCGATCTGTACCGAACCGTTACCGCCGTTGTTCGTCGTGGTGCCGATTGGCGAACCGGACATCGACGGCATGCGTTGCAACAGATTACCGACGTCGGTAATACCCTGTGCAAGTAGAACCTCGCGGTCGATTACCGTGACCGGACTGGCACTATCGATGTCGGCGCGTTTGATGCGCGAACCCGTAGTGATAATTTCCTCAAGTACTGCTTCGGACTCGTCTGCCCCTTGCGCCAAAGCGCCAGGTGCAAAACCTGCAGCGACTGCACCGGCACCAACGCCTAGAGCAAGTCGAACAGCAGTACGCAGTCTGCTTTTCGAAGACATGAAATGTTCCCCTTATGCTGTTAAAAAATAGCCGTTGCGTTTTTCGCACAACGCATGGCGACTTTTATACCACCAATGCCTTCAGCAGTAAATATTTCGGGCTACAGGCACTGAATCTACAGGGTTTATGGCGTTTATTAGCCAATAGTGGGATACCGGCAATTTTTGTATCAAAAACACAACAACCCACTATCGCGACAATTTATTATGTTAAATAACGGCCAATAGTGGCTATTCTGCAACAGCGCTCGGCAATGACCACGGGGCGGCCAGGCGGGCCACAGCCCCTGCGATTCCTAGACTTGCAGCCGTTCGCGGCCTGCCCTGGGATTGCCGGCCGGCGGCGGCATTTCACGGCAGCCGACGGCACCGGGATGCCGTGCCAGCACGGCCGAGTGACGATGATCGAGGCTTCTGCGGTGCCACCAGGGCCGATCCGGGCCTATATATCGAAATGGAATCAAACCCCAACAGGCCACCCGTTTGCGCAAACCGGCCGGCAGGACTCGCTCAGATCGAACATGCGCAACTCGTGTACGCGCCCGCCGAAGTCGAGTAAATTTGGCCGATGCAAAACGAAACAGAGAAATACGCCCTGGCCTTGCACGGCGGCGCGGGCGCGGTCGCCGGTCGCGACTACGCGGTAACCGAAGAGCATCTGCGCAAGCTGGCGACCGATTGCGAGCAACGCCTCGCCAAGGGTGGCAGCGCACTCGACGTTGTGGAACACGCCGTCAACGAGCTCGAAACCTGTGGCCTGTATGTCGCCGGCCGCGGTTCCGCCCCCAATAGCGCGGGTCACGTCGAACTGGACGCGTCGATCATGGATGGCAGGTCGCGCAAAGCGGGCGCCGTTGCGGCGTTGCCTGATGTCGTCAGCCCGGTGCAGGTCGCCCGTGGTGTCATGGAGAAGACCCCGCACGTAATGCTGGCCGGCAAGGGCGCCCTCGATTTTGCACGCAGCAATCACTTCGCCGAGGTTGCCGATCCGGCGGCGTACTACATTCTTCCCGTCGGCGTGACCGGTGCCGACATTGGCGGCTTCGTGCATGGCACGGTCGGCGCGGTTGCGCTCGACAAAACCGGCGGCCTGGCCGCCGCGACTTCGACGGGCGGCACTTTCGGCAAGCTCAAGGGCCGCATTGGCGACACCCCTTTGATCGGTCCGGGAACCTGGGCCGACGACGGCATCGCGATCTCGTGCACGGGCACCGGCGAACACATTATTCGGGCGGGTGGGGCCACCGCGATCGCTTTTCGCTATCGGTCCGGCGTCGGCCTGGAGCAGGCCATTGGCGAAATGCTCGACGAGGTGAAACGTCTCGGCGGCGATGCCGGCATCATCGCCGTCACGAAGAGCGGCGAGATAGCGATGCCGTATAACTCCCAAGGCATGAAGCGTGCATCGGCCGCATCGAATTCAGCCATCACCGTTGCGACTTTCGACTAGGCCGCAGAGGAAATCCAATTGAACCGAAATCCGATCATCACTTGCGCGGTGACAGGCTCGGGCGACACGGCGAGTAAGCACCCGGAGTTGCCGAAGTCGCCCGAGGAAATCGCGCATGCGGCAATCGAAGCCGCAAAAGCCGGCGCGGCCATCGCACACGTACACGTGCGCGAGCCGGGCACGGGCAAACCGACACGCGACATCGACCTGTATCGCGAGGTCGTCGACAGGATCCGCAGCAGCAATACCGACGTCATCCTCAACCTGACCACGGGCATGGGCGGCGACCTCTATCTCGGCCCCGACGACGATCCGCTCGCTTTCACCGACGACACCGATTGTGTCGGCCAGATGGAACGAATGGAGCATGTCGAGGCATTGCTGCCGGAAATCTGTTCGATGGACTGCGGTTCGTTCAACTACATGGGCCAGAATTACGTGTACGTGTCGACGCAAACGATGCTGGAACTCGGCGCCAGGCGACTGCAGGAGATCGGCGTCAAGCCGGAGCTGGAGGTCTTCGACGCGGGACAGATCTGGTTCGCGAAACACCTGATCGAGCAGGGCCTGGTCGACGATCCGCCGCTGTTCCAGGTATGCCTGGGCATCCCGTGGGGCGCGCCTGCCACGCCGGGGATATTCCAGGCGATGGTCAACGAACTCCCGGCAGGCTGTAACTGGACCGGGTTCGCTATCGGCGCGATGGAGATGCCGATGGTCGCTCAATCAGTGCTGCTCGGCGGCAACGTGCGAGTCGGCCTCGAAGACAACCTGTACCTCGAGAAAGGCGTGCTCGCCTCCAACGCGCAACTCGTCGAGCGCGCACGTAACATTGTCGAGTCGATGGGAGCCAGCGTTCAGTCGCCGGCCGAAGCGCGCGAATCGCTCGGGCTCAGGCAAGCATGATTTCCGTACATAAGGGCATCGCCCAGCCCTGGCAGTGCGACGTCATGGGCCACATGACGACGCGATTCTACGTCGCGATGTTCGACGACGCTTCCTATCACTTCCTGCATCACCTGTTCGGCTGGAATGGCGCCCGCAACGAGTCCGGCAAGCTGGGCTGGGTCGATGTCCGTCACACCATCGATTACCAGGACGAAGTGAACGCGGGAGACCTGCTCGAAATACATGCAGCGCTGAAAAAAATCGGCGGGAAATCGATGACGGTTACTTATGAAATGACCAACCTGGCCAGCGGCGAGGTGGCCGCAACGCTGGAAAGTGTCATAGTATTATTCGACCTGAAAAAGCGCTGTGCCGTCACGATTTCCGATGATTTGCGCAGCATCGCCGAGCAACAACTGGAGCAGGACCCATGAGCGCTTCCATGGAACCCCTTGCAGGCATCATCGAGCCACGCTGGTGGACAGGTAAACCCGCCGTTGCGCCGCACGTATTCACCATAGATTGTTCCGACTACGACATGGATGAAGCCGACCTCAGTCCGGGAAGCGGGCTGGCACGCCGGATGAACGAGATGTTCGACGACACCGGACTCGTGTATCTCGTCAACACGAGTCTTACGGACCTGCAGTTAATGCGCCGGGCCGCGAAGCTCATCATGCAAAACGAGATGCGCTACGAAGCCGGTGCGAACCCGCGCGATAATATCGTACGCAGCGTCTACGAGGTCGGCGCACCGTTGCAGGCCTGGCTGCACTACCACCATGAGATGGCCTACGTCGGCACGAGCACGTCGATGCTCGGCTTCCTCGCGCGCCGCGCAGCCGACGGCAAGGGCCAGACCTTCGTCTCGGACAATCTCAAGGCTACCGACGCCATTCTCGAGACCGGGTTCGGTCAGAAACTGAAAGAACTCGGCCTCTGCTATCACCGCGATCTGACCGACCGCGAGGCGTTCGCCGGCACCGAGGAAATCGGTGTCTACAATCACTGGCAGAAGTCGATGTTGACCGAGGACCCGGACGAGGCGGAGCGCAAGGCACGCGCGCACGGCCTCGAAACCGAATGGGGCCCGGACCGGCTGTTGAAGACGCGTTATTACGTCTCGGCATACGAGTATTTTCCGCCGCTCGACCGCAACGTGCTCTTCAGCAGCGTCGCCGACGACGGCATGTGGTTCGACACTTGGCCCAAGGTCCAGCACCTGCCCTACGCGCAACGCCCGCTAAAACTGACCTTCGGCGACCTCAGTGAAATGACGCGTGCGGAGAAGCAATTGTTCGTGGACGTATACGACCGCTTCGGTATTCCCATCGACTGGAGCGTCGGCGACGTTGCCGTCGTCTGTAACTGGCGCTGGGCACACGGTCGTCCGCAGATTCGCCTCGACCGCGACGAACAACGCGAGCTGGGCGTACTTATTGGCGAGCCGTTCGATCGTGTGGGCGACCTCGACGGTAAATGGTAGTCGCGGCCGCGCCGAAAGACACTGCCATTTGCAACGGCACTATGCCGAACACCGCGATTGCAAAACTCTTTCCCGAACCCTGTCCTCAGACCGGCAAGGCCGTCGAATGCTTGATGTCCGACAGGACGATATTCGACGTGACTTCCTGTATGCCGGGCAGCTGCGACAACTTCTCGAAGAAGAACTGTTCGTAGGCCTTGATGTCCGCGGCAACGATACGCAACAGAAAGTCGACGTTGCCGAGCAGGACGTAGCAGTCCATGACTTCGGGGTAGCGTTTCACCGCGTCCGCGAACGCCGACAGGTTACTGCGGCCGTGCGAGGTGAGTTTGACGTGCGCGAACACCATGGTGGTCAGTCCGACCTTCTCACGGTCCAGGATGACGGGATGGTCCCTGAAGACCCCTTCCTCGCGCAGGCGCTGAATGCGCCGCCAGCAAGCAGACTGCGACAGGCCGATGCGCTCGCCGATGGCCGAGGCGTTGATGCCGGGCTCCGACTGCAGGAGATCGAGGATTTTGCGGTCGATATGATCGATCGAAACGGTTTGCATGAGTTATTCACCAAAAGTCCAGCTACGCATAGATTATGCGCTGTTCAGCCGTTACATAACAGATTTTGCAACACTTATCGGGATTTTTCGCGATATATTAGTCTTGCGTATGCAAGTCTTTGCAGGAGGGCGACATGAGCGTTTTCAATCACGCCGAATTCGACAATCACGAATCTCTGCATTTCTTCCAGGACGAGATCAGCGGGCTGCGAGCGATAATCGCCGTGCACTCGACCGCACTGGGCCCGGCCGCCGGCGGCTGTCGACGCTGGACCTATGCCAGTGACGCCGACGCGCTCACGGATGCTCTGCGCCTGTCGCGCGGCATGACGTACAAGAACGCAGTCGCCGGCCTGAAATTCGGCGGCGGCAAGGCCGTTATCCTTGCCAGCGATGACGCGCCGAAATCCCCGGAACTCTACCGGGCATTCGGCCGTGCCGTGGACTCACTCGGTGGCCGCTACGTGACGGCCGAAGACGTCGGCTGCACGGTTGAAGACATGCGCTACGTTCGCGAACAGACCAAGTTCGTCTCGGGACTGCCGCAAAGCGCAGGCGATGCCGGAGGCGACCCCTCGCCGTGGACGGCGCTCGGATGCTTCCAGGGCATCCAGGCCGCGGCCGAATCGCGGCTTGACACGGACTCGCTCGAGGGCCTGCGTGTCGCGGTACAGGGCGTCGGTCACGTGGGCATATACCTTTGCCGCCTGTTGCACGAGGCGGGCGCCGAACTGATCGTCTCCGACGTGAACCAGGAGCACCTCGACCTCATCCAGGCGGAGATGCCCGTAACCGTCGTTGCGCCTTCCGAGTTGCTGTACGCGGACGCTGATGTGCTGGCGCCGTGCGCGCTCGGCAACATCCTTACATCCACGACGATCCCGAAACTCCGTGCAAAGATCATTGCGGGTGCCGCCAACAACCAGCTCGCGACGGCAGAAGACGGCACGCGCCTCGCGGAACGGGACATCCTGTACGCACCCGACTATGTTATCAACGCAGGCGGTATCATAAGCGTCGCAGCCGAGTACTACGGTGCGAGCTCGGAAGACGAGGTTCGTGGCGACGTTTGCCGGATCAGGGAACGCTTGCAGGCGATATTCGACGAGGCCAGCTCGAGCGGCCGACCGACCAATGCCCTTGCGGATGAAATGGCGCGCAAT
Source organism: uncultured Woeseiaceae bacterium (assembly GCA_945788625.1). Classification (GTDB taxonomy): domain Bacteria; phylum Pseudomonadota; class Gammaproteobacteria; order Steroidobacterales; family Woeseiaceae; genus UBA1847. The sequence continues at coordinate 7,384 of CALZMQ010000041.1, read as the reverse complement.
CTCGTTGCGGCTGCATAACGATAATAAAGAGAAAAGTATGATCACAAAGTCGCGACTCCACATTCCCCGCCCGACGGCGCGGCCCGGCGATGAGCCTGACTTCAGCTACCTGAACCTGTCGCCCGCCGGCGCCGTCGACAAACCGGCAATCGGATCGCGAACCCGTGATATCGAATATTTGAGTAACGAGCTCGTGCGCGTCCTCGACGATGACCACACGGCCAAAGGACCCTGGGATCCCAACCTCGACCCCGAACAGCTGCAGATAGCGTTGCGCTGGATGCTGCTGACACGCGCACTCGACGACCGCATGTGGGCGATCCAGCGACAGGGCCGGATTTCGTTCTACATTCAGTCGCGCGGTGAGGAGGCCGTGTCGATCGCGCAAGCAATGGCATTGAGATCGAGCGACATGTGTTTCCCGTCTTACCGTAACCAGGGACTGTATCTTTACCGCGGCATGAAGCTCGTCGACATGATGTGCCAATGCCTGTCAAACACCAGGGATATGTGCAAAGGCCGCCAGTTGCCCATCATGTATCACAGCAAGGAAGGCAACGTCTTTACGATCTCCGGTAATCTCGCGACGCAATTCCCGCAAGCGGTTGGCTGGGCCATGGCCTCCGCGATCAAGGGCGAGGACCACATTGCCGCATCCTGGCTCGGCGACGGCAGTACAGCCGAAGCGGACTTCCACTACGCCCTTACGTTCGCAGCCGTTTACCAGGCACCCGTCATACTCAATGTCGTCAACAACCAGTGGGCCATATCGACGTTCCAGGGCACCGCGGGCGGGCAGCGCCGGCCATTTGCCGCGCGCGGCCTCGGCCTCGGCATGCCCGGTATTCGCGTCGACGGCAACGATCTGCTCGCCATCTACTCCGCCACCTTGTGGGCGGCGGATCGCGCCCGTCGCGGCGGCGGCCCGACGCTGATCGAGCTCGTGACCTACCGTGCCGGCGCGCATTCGACCAGTGACGACCCGTCCAAGTACCGCCCCAAAGACGAGTACAAGTCGTTCCCGCTGGGCGACCCGCTTGAACGCCTCAAGCAGCATCTCATCTGCATCGGCCACTGGTCGGAAGAACAACACGAGGAACTGTCCGCACAGCTTCAGGCCGACGTGCACGCGGCGTGGAAGGAAGCGCAGAAATACGGAACGATGACCGAAGGCCCATGGCTCGATCCTGCCACGATGTTCGAAGACGTCTACGACGAAATGCCGCAGCACCTCGAATCGCAGCGCCGTCGCATGTGCGAAATCCTGAGCGGAGACTAGGTCATGGCGCAGATGAACATGATCGAGGCCATCCGCTCGGCACACGATGTAATGATGGACAAGGATCCCACCGTCGTCGTCCTCGGCGAGGACGTTGGCTATTTTGGCGGCGTGTTCCGCTGTACCGACGGCCTGCAGAGAAAATACGGCGAACACCGCGTCATCGATGCGCCGATCGCAGAAGGCGGGATCGTTGCGGTGGCAATCGGAATGGGCGTGAACGGTCTGCGGCCCGTCGCGGAAATTCAATTCGCCGATTACATCTACCCGGGTTTCGATCAGATCGTCAGCGAACTGGCCCGATTGCGCTACCGTTCCTGCGGTGAGTTTTTCTCACCCGTCACCATTCGCACGCCGTGCGGCGGCGGCATCCGCGGCGGCCAGACCCACTCACAATCGCCCGAGGGCATATTCACGCACGTCAGCGGCATCAAGACCGTCATGCCATCGAACCCCTACGACGCGAAAGGGCTGCTGATCAGCGCCATTGAATCCGACGATCCCGTCGTCTTCTTCGAACCGAAACGAATCTACAACGGTCCGTTCGACGGCGACCCCGAGAAACCCGGTGTGTCCTGGACGTCGCACCCGAAAGGCGAAGTGCCCGATGGCTACTACACCGTCCCCCTGGGCAGCGCGCAGATTGCTCGCCCCGGCGAGGAACTGACGATCATCACCTACGGCACGCTGGTTCATGTCGCGATTGCTGCCGCGCAAGAGACCGGCGTCGATTGCGAAGTGATCGATGTCCGCACCATGGCGCCGCTCGACGTGAAAACGCTGGCAGACTCGGTCATGAAGACCGGTCGTTGCCTGATCGCCCATGAGGCGACGCGTTTCGGTGGCTACGGCGCCGAACTCGCGGCGACCATCCAGAAAGACTGCTTCTACCATCTCGAAGCGCCGATCGGCCGCGTCGCCGGATGGGACACGCCCTACCCGCACGCTTTCGAATGGCAGTATTTCCCTGGCCTGAAACGTCTGTCTGCCGGGATACGCAGAGTGATGGAGGCCGAATGAGCGAGTTCACATTCAAACTGCCGGACCTCGGCGAAGGCACCGTCGAATCGGAAATTGGCGAGTGGTTCATCAAGGTCGGCGATCTGGTTTCCGAAGAAGACATCGTCGCCACGATGATGACCGACAAGGCCGCTGTCGAGCTTTCGTCACCGGTCACGGGGACGGTGCTAAGGCTCGCCGGCGAACCCGGTGACGTCGTTGCGGTCGGTTCGGCGCTCGTCGTTTACGAAGTCGACGACGACGTCGCGGCCAACGCCGCTCCTGAAGATGCCTCCGAGGATGCGCCCGCTGACAAAGCGCCGGCCGCCGAAGCCGCTCCCGCTGCCTCGACAGCGGAGCGCAAGCGCGTCGTAACCTCCCCGGCCGTTCGCCGCCGTGCCAAAGGGGCCGGCATCGACCTGTCGCAAGTCCCGGGTTCCGGCGCGGGTGGGCGCATTCTTGGCAAGGACTTCGATCTCTACCTGGAAGCGCGCGCCACCGGTTCGGCGATGCGCGTTGCGGGTACGCCTTCGACCAGCGTCAAGGAGATCAAGATCATCGGGCTGCGACGGATCATTGCCGAACGCATGTCGGCAGCCAAACGCGAGATCCCGCACTTCGCGTACGTCGAAGAAATCGACATCACCGAACTGGAGGCCTTGCGCAAACACCTGAATGGCTCGAGAGAACAATCCGAGCGGCTGACCTTGCTGCCGTTTCTCGGCCTTGCCCTCATACGGGCGCTCAGAGAATTCCCGCAATGCAACGTGACCTATGACAAGGACCGGAACCTGTTGCTGCAATACGACGCCGTACATCTCGGCGTGGCGACGCAGACGCCGGACGGCCTGAAAGTTCCCGTCGTCAAACATGCGGAAATTCGTTCGCTTGACGACCTCGCCGACGAAATCCGGCGGGTGACGCTGGCCGCTCGCGACAACAGCGCCAAGAAGAGCGAGTTGACTGGCTCGACCATAACGATCACGAGCCTGGGCAAGCTTGGCGGCATTGCGTCCACGCCAGTCATCAACAGCCCCGAGGTTGCGATCATCGGTGTCAACAGGGCGGTCGAACGCCCCGTTGTCTACAACGGCCAGGTTGCCGTGCGACTGATGATGAACCTGTCGTCATCATTCGATCATCGCTTCGTAGACGGTTACGACGCGGCGGCGATGATCCAGCGCATTCGGGAAATGCTCGAGCACCCGGCGACGATCTTCCTGAGAAACTAGATTCGGCTAGACGCTGATAACGCGGCCGGGATTCAGGATGTTGTTCGGATCCAGGCTCCGTTTCAGCGATCTCATCAGTTCGATTTCAGCGCTCGTGCGACTGTGCGGCAACCAGCTCAGTTTTTCGATACCAATACCGTGCTCGGCGGACACTGATCCGCCGTATTGCCGCAGTGGTTCGTAGACGCATGCATCGCTAGCCTCGTGGTGGTCACCGTCTTCACAGGGCGCCACGAAGAAATGCAGATTACCGTCTGCCATGTGGCCGAGCGCAATGCATAACCCGTCGGCCCAGAGTCTGCTGACGTTGTTTTCCACGGCCTCGACGTAAGCCGACATGTCACGTATCGGCAGGCTCACGTCGTAAAGATAAAATGGTGGTTTGACCAGCGCCGGTTCGAAGTTCTCGCGAATTTCCCAGATCGCCCTGGTCTCGGCTGCCGACTTGGGAATCACGGCATCCGCGATCAGCCCGTCTTCGAGCGCATCGCCCAGGACGTCTTCGAAACGCGCCTCGTCGGCTGTGGGATCGCTGCCTTCCGCCTGGAAGACGACGTAGAACGGATAGTCGCGAGGCAATGGCGGACGGTGGCCGTTCTCGCCCGTAACGGCGTGGTAGTAGTTGCCCCACATGATTTCGAAAGCGCTGAGGTTGCCTGCCAGTTGCCGCTGCAGCCTGCCGAGCAGTCTCACGACATCGTCGATGCTGTTCATGGCGACAAGCGCGTCCTGACGGCCGGCCGGTTTCGGGAATAATCGCAGCACGGCACGCGTGACCACACCGAGCGTACCTTCGCTGCCGATGAACAGCTGCTTCAAATCGTATCCCGCGTTGTTCTTGAGCATGCGATTCATCGACGACAGGACGGTACCGTCGGCCATGACGACCTCGAGTCCGAGCACCAGGTTGCGCATCATGCCGTAGCGAAGCACGTTGATGCCGCCGGCATTGGTTGCGACGTTGCCGCCAATGGTGCAACTTCCACGCGCTCCGAGATCGAGGGGAAAGCAAAACCCTTCGTCCGCAACGGCTTCCTGAACGTTTTGCAGGATTGCACCCGCTTCTACGACCGCCGTACCGCCGATCTCGTCGATCTCGAGGATGCCGGTCATTTTCTCGGTAGACAGAACGATATCGTCCAGGTTGGGCTCGACGGCCGAAACGCAATTCGTCAGCCCGCCTTGCGTAAGGACCGATTGTCCCGACGCGTTGCAGTGCCTGAGGATACCGGACACGTCATCGGTCGTGGCCGGCAAAACGAGTGCCTTCGCCTGCATGGGCGCACTGTTCCAGAAGCTCGTCACACGATCGGCTACGGAACCGGCTTCGAGCAAGCGGCCGTCGCCAACGACGCCTGCCAATGCAGCAACTGTGCTACTCAATGACAATACTCCCGATAATCAAACAAAACCGTAACGCAGACATTATCATTGAATCAATGCGCACATACTACGCCGCCGTCGGCCGCGAAATTACGTCATGAACCGCCGCATCTACGTTCGAACCGAAACCTGGCCTAGCCTGGTTCCGTTTCGCATCGCCAACCTGGTCGAATACGACTTCCCGCTCATCGTTTGCGAAATTGAGCAGGACGGTATTGTCGGCCGGGGCGAGGCGCTCGGCGTGTACTACTTCGACGAGACGCCCGCGTCGATGACAAAACAGATCGACAGTGTCACTGCCGAGCTTGCCCAGGGCGCGGATCGGCAGCAGCTCATGGACCTGTTGCCACCGGGCGGCGCCCGCTGTGCGGTCGACCTCGCACTGTGGGACCTCGAGGCGCAACGCGATGGTTTCTCGGTGTGGCAGTCTGCCGGCGCTGAAGAGGCACCCGTCGAAACGGTGTTCACCATCGGGCTCGAGTCGGAGCCCGCCGAAATGGCCGAGAAAGCGGCGGCGGCAACGCAGTACTCGCTCTTGAAGATCAAGCTGGACAGTGACCGGCCTGTCGAACGCGTGCGCGCGATTCGTAAACGCCGCCCCGATGCGCGGCTGATCGTCGACGTCAACCAGGCCTGGCGTTTCGAACAACTTCAGGACGTTGCAGCGGCGCTACACGCTTCGGGCGTCCTCATGATCGAACAGCCGCTGCCTCGTGGCGCCGACGAAGTGCTGGAGGGGTTCGACTCACCCATACCCCTGTGCGCCGACGAATCGTGCCTGCACCTCGGTGAGTTGGAAGCGGCGTCAAGCGGCTACGCGATGATCAACATCAAGCTCGACAAAACCGGTGGCCTGACGCACGCACTGCAACTGCTGCGCGCCGCGAATGCATCCGGCTTGCGTATCATGACCGGCTCAATGGGCGGCACATCGCTTTCTATGGCTGCGGCGCACGTTGTCGCACAGTTCTCCGAGTTCGCGGACATCGATGGACCGCTGCTTATCGGCGACGACAGACCCGGGGGTCTCATATACGACGGCGGCATCGTGTCATTGCCGCCGGAGCGATTCTGGGGGAGGCCGTCCTGACCGAAACATCAGTTCGCGCTCCGATTGTCTGCTTCCATCGATAGCGGTCATTCGATCAGCCCGGATTTCGACAATCTGACCGGCTGCTTTCGGCTGCGATATCAATTGGTCGACGCAACACATTCAGCAAATCGTTCTGCTGGTGTTCGATATTGTAGCGTCTTCCTGGGTCGTTCGTTTAACCGGTTCTGGTGCACGCTGGAAAGATCCATTCCCTTCGGGAAGTACTGCCGCAGTAGTCCGTTCGTGTTTTCATTCGAGCCGCGTTGCCAAGGACTCTGTGGGTCACAGAAGTAGACCTTGATCCCGGTGTCCAGGCTGAAGCGTTGGTGGTCGGCTACTTCCTTGCCACGATCCCAAGTGAGTGACTTGTAGAGTTCCCGCGGTAACTTGTGGGCCTGCTTGATCAGCGCATCGATTACCGTCTTGGTGTCTTTGCTCGGCACCCTGACCAGCATGACCAAGCGAGTGTGCCGCTCCACCAGTGTGGCGATCTGACTGTTGTTACTGCCGCAGAGTAGATCACCTTCCCAGTGGCCCGGAACGGCACGATCCTCAGCCTCGGCTGGACGTTCGCTAATCGAGACCGCGTTACTGATCCTGCCGTGGTCGCTTGTCTTCTGCGTATGCTGGCGTGCGCGACGCATCGCCCGTGGCCGCCTAAGGTACTGGATAAGCTCCTTTTTTAGGGCGCCGCGGGCCTGGATGAACAGCGTCTTGTAGATGGTCTCGTGGGACACCTGGTAGTTCTCGTCGTCCGGATATGTGCTTTTTAACCAACCTGCAATCTGATCCGGCGACCACTCCAGTTGGAGCTTCTCGGCCACGATAAGTGCCAGCTTGCGGTTCTCAGCCAGTTTACAGGTCTTGGGGCGATGCGCCCGATCCCAGGCGGCTTGATCAGCCTTCGCTGCACGGTACTGCCGTCGGCCACCGTTGCGCTTCACCTCTCGACTGATCGTTGATGGTGCTCGCTTCAACGATGCTGCAATCCAACGCAGGGATCGGCCCGAAGCAATACCACGGGATATCTCTTCACGCTCGGGTGGAGACAGCGCCTGGCATGATCGTCGTCGCTCTGGCGGTCGGATACCACCGGTGCGTGCAAAAATGCCCTGCACCGATGAATGACTGCGTCCGAAGTGCCGTGCAATCGCGTTCAATGAATCGCCTTTCTGCCATCGATCCCACATCAACGACCTGTCAGCTTCGGTGTAATAGATCCTCTTCGGATAGCCCATCTGCAGCACCTCCTTCTCTAGTGGTAGAGTTTAGGTGTTGCATCGACCGTTTGATGTCACAACCCAAAGCAGACATTGAATATTCTGGAAGTCCAGCTGAAGTGACTTCATCGACTGTCCGGAGTATCAACAAGAAACACTAACAGGCATTTACTCGAAC
>CALZMQ010000040.1:34542-68257 GCA_945788625.1 uncultured Woeseiaceae bacterium | reverse complement strand
CCGGCGCGGGACCTGCAAGCAATGCCAGCGCAAACGCGGCCGGAATGAAATGACGACGAAGAACGTCGTCCGTTCGCAACGGGAAACTCATGAACTACCCCCTGTTTTTATACGAAGTCTTCTTTTTTCGAGACTCTGGTCAACGCTAGCAAGACCCCGGAAAGCTGGCCAATGCCATCGTTTCCAAGCCCCATAACCGCGGTCTATGGACCGGGTGCATGCGCCGCAATGACTGACAATGCCATACGGCGGATCGACGGCACAAGCCGGCGGCCCGGTTACGGTTGAAACTGTATGTGCGTGGCGAAGCGCGGTGTGCTGTCGTCGGCGTCGAGCCAGGGCGTTTGCCACTCCACCCAGGCGAGGTCGTCGAAAGACACGGAGGCGCCGGTCTTGTCCGCCGACGTGTCGTCGACTTCGATCAGCAGCCGCACCGAGCGCGTGGCGATTCTCGGCTGGTTGTAGTCGAAGGAAAACTCGCGGCCTGTCGTTGTCGACGCCTCAAGCGTACCGATTTCGCGAACCGGGCCGTTCCGCAGCTCGTCGTCGAGCTGCTCCGTTGCCCGGCGGCGCTGCAACAGGACACGAACGCGAACTTCGCCGTCCACGGACAGCGTCCCGCTGAAGGTAGCAGGATTGGACAAGGTAAAGACGCGTTCGAAGACCTTCATGCCGGTCCTCACGCTTCGCCCACCGGCAGGAACGCGTATTTCGAGCCGGTTGTTGTCGCCCGTCTTCAGCGACGCATCGCGCCCTTCGATCCAGGTTCTGTCGTGTGCGCCAAACAGGCGGGCATACTCGAAATCACCACGACGCAAAAGGTCGACGCCCAGGCGGTGCAGGCCGTCGCCCGCGCTCACCACGACCGGCGACAGTGGTGACGCGCCCAGCGTCCTGAGGTGTACGGGCGCGGTTCCGACTTCCTGCGGGGCAACAACCGTATTGCTGGGTCGGTCGTTCGTATCGTCGCAGCTCGAAACGACCGCGTGAAAGCCGCTGGGCCGCATGCAAACGCCGGCTTTCGACAGGCGCGCGAGCCGCGCCAGCACCGCATGTCGCAATGTGCCGGTCGCCGGCGTCGGAACATAGCCGTTGATGTGCAGCGGCACGGCTTCGGCACGATAGAGGGTTTGCCCATCCATCCAGACGAACAGCAACATGCCGAGCTGGGTCGTGTAGTGATACTGGTCGAAAAGAAAGTTGCCGAGCGAATAGGCAATGAGCCGGTCCTTGTAAATCTCGAAGCCCTGCAGCACGTGCGGATGGTGGCCGATCGCGATGTCGGCGCCGTCGCGGACCGCTTGCCGCATCGTGGTCTGCTCGCTCAGTGCCGGTGTTTCGGCGTACTCGAGCCCGGCGTGCAATTGCAAGACGGAAACCACGTCCGACGGCTGCCCGCCGAGGTCCTCCGCGATGACCGCTGTATTGCCGAGCGCTGCACCGCCTTTCGATTCCTCGGCGACCTGGCTCGGCACGAAAGTGCCGGGCCAGCCGACATAACTGAAAAAACGGTGCTCGAGCCCGTCGATATCGACGCGCGCCGGCCTGCGGGCCTCTTCTTCGCTGAAGCCGGCGCCGGAGTGATCGAGCGACGTTGCCTCGAGCGCGGCGTACGTGGTTTGCAGGCCCTCCTCGCGGTAGTCGAACATGTGGTTGTTGCCGAGCGCAAAGTAGTCGAAACCCGCCCACTCGAGCAGCGTCGCCAGTTCGACGGGCGAATAAAACGTCACCGACTTCGGCACCGGGTCGGTCAGCTCCGTTGCCGATAGCTGCGTCTCGAGATTCACAGAGGCGTAGTCGGCCAGCTCGATATACGGTTTCACATGCTGCAGCAGCCGCTTGCCACCCTCGGTGACACGATCTCGCTCCAGCAATGCCGGCTCGCCATCGCGGGGATCGAAATAGCGGCGGCTGAGCATCGAGTCGCCCGCAAACAGCATCAACCTGCGTCCCGGGACTTTCTCTACCAGCTCGACGACGGGCATGACCGCCTTGCGACCTGCAACAAAGTCGGAGCGGTGCAGCGTATGCGCAAAAGGGTAGTACCCCGGCGCGGATACCTGCAGCATGACGGTCGTCGGCGAGTCGAATTCGAGCGTGAATTCGCCCTTGGAATCCACGCCGACTGGCCTGCCGCGCACGAGGAGGCTGGCGCCGGCAATGGGATTACCCGATTCATCCTGTATTTGTCCCACCACGAGCAGGGGCGCGGCAGTAGCAAGCCCTGCGAATACGCAGCCTGTGATGAGCAGCAGGAGCAAAGCGGACGTCGATGTTCTCATTAGTCGGGTCGATGCATAGCCTGTGGTTATACTAACAGCGAAACAGGGGCCAGCCATGCGTTTGCGACAGATCGAGGTATTCCACGCCGTCTATTCGACCGGCTCCATGACCGGCGCCGCCGCCATGCTGAATGTGTCGCAGCCCTCCGTTTCGAAAGTACTGGCGCATGCCGAGCAGCAGCTCGGCTACCTGCTGTTCGACCGCGTCAAGGGCAAACTGGTCGCCACGCCCGAGGCCCATCGCCTGTTCGCTCACGTATCGGCCGTTTACAGGGACATCGACCGCCTGCGGCACGTCGCCGAGAACCTGCGAGCGGGAAACTCGGGTCACATTCGCATTGCCGGAACACCGGCCTTCGGCCAGGAAGTTCTGCCGCAGGCCGTCGCGTCTTTCTGCCAGCAGAACGAAGGCACGGTATTCGAGATCGAAACGCTGCATCACGATGAGATGAACGAGGCATTGCTCGAATCGCGCGTCGACATCGGCCTCGCATTCGACCCGCACGCGGTGCCCGGTATCGATGCACGTACGCTGGCCGGGGGTCGTTTCGTAGTGCTCGCGCCCGGCGATCTCGAGTTCGGGGACAGGTGGCGCAGGACCTCAATGTCGTGTCGTGGTCAGAAACCTACCATGTCGCCAAGGCGCTGGTCAGCTGCGGCGCCGGGGTGACGATTGCCGATGAGATTACTGCGAAGTCGGGTGGTGCGGGTGGCCTTCAGATCCTGCCGCTCGAACCGGAACTGCGTTTCGACATCAGGGTGCTCAGTCTTGCCGCGGTACCGCTCTCCATCGCCGCACAGAACTTCATCCAGCACCTGGAGGTTTCGATCCGGCGCTTTCTCGACCGGTGAGTGCGCCCATAGCCCCCAGTTATGACGCAAGCAACAATGGTCATTTGAGAGCCGTGCAGGCTGCTGCGTAACATCGATTGCCTGTCTCGGATAGGAAATCGCATGCACGTAGTCGTCATCGGCGCAGGCGTCATTGGCGTAACAACCGCGTACTACCTGTCGCAACAGGGGTGCGAGGTGACAGTGGTTGATCGGTTGAACGGCGTCGCCGATGGCGCGACCTATGCCAATGCAGGCCAGCTCTCCTACAGCTTCACCGATGCGCTCGCGAAACCCGAGTTCGTTGCGAAGATCCCGGCGCTGCTCGCCGGTCGCGACAACGGTTACCGCGTTCGGCTCGGGCCCGCACTGATCCCCTGGGGCATCCGGTTCCTGTCGCAGTGCACCAATCGTCGAGCGGCGAAGAACACCGTGGCCGTGCTCAGGACCGCGATGCGCTCCGAGTTGCTCATGCGCAAGCTGCGCGAAAAGTTGCCGTTCGACTTTTCGCACCGTGAGGCCGGCAAACTCGTGCTCCTGAATTCGGCGGCGGAAATCGACGCGGCTCGCGTGAACGCCGCTTTGAAAAGTGGGCAAGGCTGTGAGACCGAAGTGCTGGAGCCGGAAGCGGCGCTGGAAATCGAACCCGCGCTCAGCGTAATGACGGGGAACTTCGCCGGTGCCGTGTACTCGAGCAACGACTCGGTGGCGGACTCCTATGCGTTTACCGTCGGGCTGAAAGAACTGCTCGAGAAAACGGGGCGGGTGACGTTCAGGCTCGGCGCCAGGGTGAAGCGCCTGCGCAAACAGGGTCACAAGCTGCGCTCTGTCGAACTCGAGGGCGGCGAGTTGGCGGCGGACGCGGTGGTCGTTTGCACGGGTGCATGGAGCGGCCAGTTGTTGCGGCCGGTCGGCGTCGACCCCCACATCTATCCGGTGCGGGGTTACAGCGTGACGCTCCCGCCCGGTGCCGCCGCCCCCGATGTGAGCATTACGGTCCTTCACAAGAAGATCGTCTTCAGCCGCATCAACGGCAACCTGCGCATCGCCGGATTTGCCGATTTCAACGGGTTCAGGACCGACGACGATTCGAAACGCATCGCTGCGTTGATGGAGGTCGCCCGCGACTGGGCGCCGCTCGCGGCGGACTACGATGCGGAGAACCGCGACCAATGGGGCGGCTTCCGGCCCATGACGCCGGATGGACGACCCTGCGTAGGTCCGTCGGGCATTGACGGCCTTTACTTGAATACCGGTCATGGCATGCTCGGGTGGACGTTGGCCTGTGCGTCCGGTTACGACGTCGCGATGTCTGTCACCCACTCTGTCCACTGAAAGAGCGCCTGCATGCACAAACTTGCCGTTTCCGCTTTCGCACTCCTTGTCCTGGCTGCCTGCGCAGCACCCATACCGGCCTTCAATGCCGGCACGGCGTGCGAGGCCGAATCGTTCACGGTCATCGACGGATATGCCGGAGCGCGCCGCGGTCGTTGTGCAGTGCTGGCCCCCAATCATGTTCGACTTACCATTCTTCCCGAGGACGACGGTTACATTAACCCCAGCCCCTGGTATTCGTTCAAGCTGGTGCCATCCGCCGCGTCAGAGGCCAGAGTGACGCTGCGGTACATCGGCGGCAAGCATCGTTACATCCCGAAAACCAGTGTGGACGGATTGGCCTGGGTTCCGCTCGATGACGAGAACGTCCGGATCAGGAAGAAAGAGACGCACGTCGATATAGAGCTCACGCTCGACGACCGGGCTGTCTGGGTGTCGGCGCAGGAACTCGTCACGCCCGCCATCTACGACGTCTGGAACCGCAGGACGGCCGCGAATTCCGATGCGGAGCTCCTGTTGCTCGGACACTCTGTCGGCGGGCAACCGATCCACTGCCTGGTCAGCAACCCGACGTCGAAGGAGGTACTGTTCCTGGTCGGCCGCCAGCATCCGCCCGAAGTGTCCGGCGCGTTCGCGTTGTTCGCGTTCACGGAGACCTTGCTCGCCGATACGGAACTCGCGAACCGCTTTCGCGAGCGCTTCCAGATCATCTCGATTCCGCTGCTGAATCCCGACGGTGTGCTCGGCGGGAACTGGCGTCATAACCTCGGTGGCACAGACCTGAATCGCGACTGGGGCGTCTTCGAACAACCCGAGACAAAGCTGGTCGCCGCGTTACTCGACCAGCTCGATGACAGCGGCGAGCAGCTGCGCGTGTTTCTCGATTTTCACTCAACGGACCGCAACCTGTTCTATACGCAGGACGATACCGTGCCCACCGAGCCGGCGGCCTTCATGCGAACCCTGTTCGCCAACGCGACGCCGCGCCTGGAAAACTACACGTTCTCCGATGAGGCGGGCCCGGGCAAGAATCCGGCGGTCGCCAAGAACTACATTTATCGCCGCTACGGAATTCCGGCATCCACCTACGAGGTGGGCGACGAATCGGACCGCAACGCTGCCCGCGCCGCCGCCGTCGTATTCGCCGAAGAGCTGATGAAGCTCATGCTGGAAATGCCCGCGCCGGCGCCGCGATGATATATAATCGCCCGCCACCGCCGGGCACCGCGTCCGGCCAGGCCAGGCAAACAAGCTCCGGAGCAGTAAGTTGAGTCGGGATCAGAAATTCTTTGACATGTACTCCCTCGTCATCGGCGTTCTAGCCGCGATCGCACTGGCGATTCTCGTCCTGACAATGAAGCTGTCAGACCTGACGCAGGGCATCTATACGCGTGACGCCGTCGAGTACCAGGCCGCCATCGCAGAACGTATTCGCCCTGTCGGCCAGGTTTATCGTCCCGGCGAAGAGGCCGAGGCCCCCGAACCGACCGTGGAGACCGTGGCCGAACCCGAGCCCGTCGCGGCAGCCATGTCTGGTCCGCAGGTGTACAACTCCGCCTGCATCGCGTGCCACAGCACGGGCGTGGGTGGCGCCCCGGTCCTCGGCGACGCAGCGCAGTGGGCCGATCGAATCGCGCAGGGCATGGACGTCCTGAATCAACATGCGATCGAGGGTTACACCGGCTCCGCGGGCTATATGCCGGCCAAGGGCGGCCGTGCCGATCTCTCGGACGAGGCAATCGCCGAGGCGGTCGATTACATGGTGAGTGAATCCCGGTAGGAAAAAGGTGTCAGGTTTATTTTCAGCCGCGTAGGAACGGCTTTTGGGCCAGGACGGCCTTATGTCGCGCAGCACGTGGATGTGCGAGAGCGACCCAGCCACGATAACCCAACTCGTCAATCGTATTCGGGCGGATCGAACACCTGGTTCAATAATGCGCCCAACCGCACCCCGGCCTGCTGCAAGCGTTCCTTCACCACGCCTGCGTGCCGGTCCAGGTAGGCCTGGTCGACGACAACCCTCTTTTCCTGCTCGCCGTCCCGGAAGCGGCGATTGCCGTCGTCGTACCAGCAGACATTGCCGTCTCTCTCGCAGTACCCCAGTTCTTCGCGGCGCGCGATGTCATAGGATTCGTCGGCCCAGTCCACCGCCGTGGAATCGCTCCACTCCTCACGCTGGCTGTTTGTAATCTCCTCACGAAGCCGGCGCGCGATATCCCTGGCATTTGTTCCGAGCTTCTCCCTGATAATGCAGCTGTCCCAGACAGCGTGCAGATTGAATTCGCAGGACGACCCGGATTCCTTGATTTTGTTGCCACCCCAGTCATCGGCATACGACACGTGCAGCGGTTGATGCAGATCCCCCACCCAGTGACCCAGGTATTTCAACGCCTCGGCCTTTTCCTCGTGGTCACTACTGTAGGCGAGCGTATTTGTGTCCTCCCGGATCGCCGAGAACAGGCACTGATCGCCCAGGCGACACTGTCCACTCCTTATCTCGTAGTAGTAGCGCGGTACGTTGATAAAGTGATCCGGCCGACGTTTTTCCTTCTGCTCCGACTCGTCGGCCCAATTGCAGGACCTGGCAAACGTCGGGCTCGAATCGCTCTGCAGGAGGTTCCTTACCGATTGCCTGGCCGTGTCCGTCAGCTCCTGAAACGCAATCTCGCAGACGACTTCATGACCAACGTACCCCCAGGAATATGCGATGCCGGGAAGCACCGATATCACGGCCATGATGCCTGCAAGGACCCTCAAAGGTGTCAGGTTTATTTTCACATGGGTCTCCTGTCCTAAAAGGTGTCAGGTTTATTTTCACCCGGATTTCCCGATATTCACTGCTATTCGGTGCGGCAGACCAGGTGCTAGCGTGACAACGACTCTTCGCAAGCCCTTGCCTTTCCGATGCCGCGTTATCCTCGCCTTTTTCTGCCAAATTATCCGCTGCACATTGTACAACGTGGCCATGACCGCCAGGCAGTCTTCGCGGCGCACGCCGATTATCAATTCTACCTCGACAATCTGGCGGAAATGAGGGCTACCTTGGAGATCCGGGTGTACGGCTACTGTTTGATGACGAATCATGTGCATCTGATTGTCGCGCCTGGCGACGACACACAGGCGGTGTCAAAAATGCTGAAGGTGCTTGCGGCCCGACAGACACGCCGCGTGAACAAAATTGAAAGGCGATCCGGAACTTTGTGGGAGGGGCGCTTCAAAGCCAGCCTGATCGATTCCGACAACTACCTGTTGGCCTGCCATCGTTACGTGGACCTGAACCCCGTACGCGCGTCAATAGTGAACTCACCTGAACACTATCGCTGGTCAAGCTATCGCGAGCATGCAGGTATAGCAGCAGCACAATCCATCGACATGAGCCCTGCGTATACCGCACTGGGAAGTACCGGCGCCACGAGATGCCGGGCTTATAGAGAATTTGTCGCCGCTGGCATAAACGATCGAGAGCTCGGTCAGATCCGGGTTGCTACAAAAAGAAACCAGATTATCGGGACCGATGAGTTCCGACATCGCATCGAGCAACGGATTGGCCGTCGAATATCCGCTCGAGGCCAGGGACGGCCAAAGACCGAAAAATAAACCTGACACCTTTATGGACACCTTTATCAGCTGCGATCAGGGCCTACGATCCAGGCACCGCAGTGACAGCGCCTCCGCGATGTGCGGCGGCGCGATATCGATTTCGCCCGCCAGGTCGGCGACGGTACGGGCGACACGCAACACCCGTTGATGCGCTCGCGCCGACAGGTTGAATTGCTCGGCGGCAGTTTCGAGCAGGGACCAGCCTTCGCCATCGACTTCGCAGGCTGTCGCCAGTTGCTCGCCGTTGAGCCGCGCGTTGCGGACGCCAGAGCGCAGCACCTGCACAGACCATGCTTTCTTGACACGTGCCGCAACCGCCGCACTGCTCTCTCCCGCCGGGCTGTCGTCCCGCAGCACTTCGGTCGGTGGACGCGTCACTTCGACGTGCAGATCGATACGGTCGAGCAACGGACCCGATATCTTGTTCCTGTAGCTCGCAACGCGGTCCCCGCTGCAGCGACAGTCGGCGCGGCTGTCGCCGAGGTAACCGCACGGGCAGGGGTTCATCGCGGCAATGAGCTGAAAATTCGCGGGATAGTCCGCCTGTTGCAATGCACGCGAGATGGTGATGACGCCGGATTCCATCGGTTCGCGCAGCACCTCCAGCACGTTGCGATTGAACTCCGGCAACTCATCGAGGAACAACACGCCATTGTGGGCCCGCGACACTTCACCTGGCCTGGGTCCCGGCCCGCCGCCGACGAGCGCGGGAGCGGATGCCGTGTGATGCGGCGAGCGAAACGGGCGGCGGCGCCAGCGCTCGAGCGATACAGGGATACCGAGCACCGAATCGACGGCTGCCGTTTCGAGGGCCTCGGCTTTGCTCATCGAGGGCAGGATGCCGGGCAATCGACTTGCCAACATGCTCTTGCCGGTGCCCGGCGGACCGACGAACAACAGATTGTGACCGCCGGCCGCGGCTATTTCGAGGGCGCGCTTGGCATGTTGCTGACCTTTCACATCGATCAGGTCCTGGTGCGACGACGTGTCCTCCACAGGTACTGCATGCTCGAGTGTTTCGATGCTCGCGCGGCCCGCCAGGTGTGCCGTTACTTCGAGTAACGACGAGGCCGGGTACACTTCCGCGCCCGCGAGTGCTGCTTCGGCGCGATTGTCTTGCGGCACGACCACGGCTCGTCCCGATTCATGTGCCTTTAGCACTGCCGGCAACATGCCGGGAACGGCTCGCAGCTCTCCACTCAATGCGAGTTCACCGTAAAACTCGAGATTGGCCAATGCCGTTTTCGGAATCTGCCGGCGCGCCGCCAGGATGCCGAGAGCAATCGCGAGGTCGTATCGCCCACCGGTCTTGCGCATGTCCGCCGGGCCCAGGCTGACCGTTATACGTTGTTGAGGAAAGTCGAAGCCGGAACTGAGCAACGCACCGCGCACACGGTCCTTGCTCTCGCGCACTGCCGTCTCGGCCATGCCGACGATCGTGAACGCCGGCAGTCCGCCCGAAAGAAACACCTCTATCGTTACGGGCGGCGCCTGGGTGCCGTACTGGGCGCGGCAATGCAGTATGGCGAGACTCATGCATTGGCCCTCCATGGCCGATGGTCTGTGTCGTGGCTGAAAGCCGCTCCTACGAGTCGCTGTCTTCGATTTCGTCCAAACGCGCTTCCAGTGCTTCGAGTTTTTCCCGCGTCCTCGCGAGTACGGCCTCCTGCACGTCGAACTCCTCGCGCGTGACGAGATCGAGTTTGCTCAGTGACGCGCGCAACACGGAGCGGAAGTTGTCCTCCATGTCCTCGCGAATGGAGCGAAGTCCGGCGGGCACGGCCTCGGCGAGTTTTCTGGCCAGGTTTTCGATCGATTCATCGTTCATAGCGGCTTGATACCTGACACGAACGCAAAACACCAGCGTCATTCGGTGCGAAATCGCCGAGTTTGGGTCCTTGCTCCCCAAAACGGGGCAAGGCCCCCGATGCAACGCCCCAGGATGGTGCGACCACAAACCCGGGTATTTCCTTAAGTCTTGATAATCAAGGTGTTTTCGGAATTGGCACGATCCCTGCTCTTGTGGATGCGACCGTGGCCGTTTTGGCCTTCACTGTATTTGGGAGCAATAGCAATGACTGTTAGAAAAACTGCGTTCGTCGCAATTACGTTACTTACATCCGGTCTGGCGCACGCGGGCTGGTCCGCGAACTTAGGCTTCGCCAGCGACTACTACTACAGGGGGATCTTCCAGGCGTCATCGTCCCCCAGCGGCGGCATCGACTACGAACAGGGCGGCTTCTATGCCGGCGTATGGACAGCCGACGTCGACGACGGCCTCGAGGTCGACGGCTATTTCGGCTATGGCGGCGAAGTGGGCGATTTCGGCTACAGCGTCGGCTACACCGGCTACTTCTATACGGGCGACTTTGACGACACTTACCAGGAGATCAACCTGGGTGGCAGCTTCGGGTTCGTGACCATCGATGTCGCCATCGGCGAATACGACAACTTCGGCAGCCCGAAGGCGGACTACGGCTATTACGCGCTGACCTTCGAGAAAGGCGGTTTCTACGGCAAGTACGCCGGCTTCTCCGAGGACTTCTCAGGCGAGTATTTCGAAGCCGGCTACGGCACGACCGTTGCAGACGTCGACGTCGGTCTCGCACTGGTCGTCAACGACAAGGACCTGAACGGCACGACCGGGAATGACGAAACGCTGATATTCACGATCGGCAAGACTTTCGATCTGCAATAAGTGTTACCGGGGCGGCCTGCGGGCCGCCCCGCTCTATGGAACAGGGGATAAGCAATGAAAATGATCACAGCGATCATCAAACCATTCAAGCTGGATGACGTACGGCAGGCTGTCGCCGATATCGGTATCCAGGGCATTACCGTTACCGAGGTCAAGGGGTTCGGTCGGCAACGGGGTCACACCGAGCTGTATCGGGGCGCGGAGTACGTCGTCGACTTTCTGCCGAAAGCGAAGATCGAGCTGGCCGTTGACGACGACATTACCGAACAGGTCGTCGAGGCCATCACGAATACCGCACGTACCGGCAAAATCGGCGACGGCAAGATTTTCGTCACCGAACTTGTTCAGGCCATTCGCATTCGCACCGGCGAGACCGGTAGCGAAGCCGTCTAAAGATCACACAGAGGATTTTGTTGTGGAAGAAACAACTCAGATAGCGGCGCAGGTCACTGAACTTTCGTACGCACTCGATACTTTTTATTTTCTCGTCATGGGCGCGCTGGTCATGTGGATGGCCGCGGGCTTCACGATGCTGGAAGCCGGCCTCGTTCGCGCCAAGAACACGGCGGAGATACTCACCAAGAACGTCGGCCTTTATTCGATCGCCTGTATCATGTACATGCTCTGCGGTTACACAATCATGTATCCCGGTGATGACTTTGCGGGCGGCTTGTTCCAGCTCGGCAGCGGCGTGCTCGGATCTGCGGCGGCGGACGTCATCGCAAGCGGCGGCGATACCTACTACTCCAACCTGTCGGACTTCTTCTTCCAGGTCGTGTTCGTCGCGACCGCGATGTCGATCGTCTCGGGCGCGGTTGCCGAACGCATGAAGCTGTGGTCGTTCTTCGCGTTCGCCGTCGTCCTGACCGGTTTCATCTACCCGGTACAGGGTTTCTGGAAGTGGGGCAATGGCTGGCTGAACACAGATGGCGTAACAGATGCAGTCCGGTTTCTTGACTTTGCCGGTTCAGGTGTCGTGCATCTCTGCGGTGCGGCGGCGGCTCTCGCCGGCGTGTTGCTCCTTGGGGCACGCAAGGGCAAATACAGCCCTGGCGGCCAGGTCAACGCGATACCCGGCAGCAACCTGCCGCTAGCCGCGCTCGGCACGCTGATACTGTGGCTCGGCTGGTTCGGCTTCAACGGCGGCTCGGAGCTCAAGGTGTCGGACGTGGGTGAGGCGAATGCCGTGGCACTCGTGTTCGTCAACACGAACATGGCCGCGGCTGGTGGTCTCGTATTCGCCTTGTTGTTGTCGCGCTTCTGGTTCGGCAAGGCCGATCTCACGATGGCGCTCAATGGCGCCCTGGCGGGACTCGTTGCCATCACGGCGGAACCGCTCACTCCCGCGCCCATAGCCGCGACCCTGATCGGAGCGGTCGGAGGCCTGTTGGTCGTCGTCTCCATCGTAACGCTCGACAAGTTGAAGATCGACGACCCGGTCGGTGCCATTTCGGTTCACGGCGTGGTCGGTATCTGGGGGCTGCTCGCCGTTTGTTTCACCAACCCGGACGCGACGCTCATGTGGCAACTAATAGGCGTGGTCTCCATTTTCGCCTGGGTCTTCATCATGAGCTTCATCGTCTGGTTTGCGATCAAGAAGATCGTCGGCATCCGCGTATCGGAGGAGGATGAGTACGAAGGTGTCGACCTCAGCGAATGCGGGCTCGAGGCCTATCCGGAGTTCACGTCCGCGGAATAATCACCGGGTGGCGTTGCCGGTTTGTCATAAGGACATTCCGGCGGCGTCACCGCTGCTTCAGGCCGCGGATCGATTTTCCCCTGTGAAGCAATGACTTAGCGGGCCGCAAGGCCCGCTTTTTTATGCCCTGCAGGCACCGGAAAGTCCGCATTTCGCTGTGATCGGGTTCACAACAAATGCACCGGTGCCATGGTCTAATGCGTCAATGTTCAGTACCTTATGGCAGGCGTGATTCGCCGGGAAGGATACGCATGAAAAATAAAAGAATTCTGGCCACAGTCGCCGCGCTGACACTCATTGTCGGCGGCGCTGCAACGGCCAGCGAGATCTACAAGTGGACTGACGATGAAGGCAACCTCCATTACGGAGATCGTCCGTCGGGGGCCGCAACGGAAGAACGCCTGGCGCTGTCATACAACCGCACCAACAACGGTGCCGTGCAGCAACGCGTGCAGACGCGCGCCGATACGCAAGCCGAGCGCCAGAAAGCGCGAGCTGCCCGCGATGAAGCGGAAGAGGCAGCCGCCAAGGAAGTCGCCGAGGCCGCCGAACGGCAGCAGAAATGTGACACCTACCGCGCACGGCTGGAGACCTTCGTGCAGTCGCGCCGGCTCTATCGTGAAGACGCAGACGGAGAGCGCGTCTATCTCGACGAGCAGGAAACACAGGATGCCCGTCAACGCGTAGAGGATCTCATCGCAGAACACTGCGGCTCCTGATCGGCCGATATCGGGGCGGCGGCGCCCGGCTGCTGGCGCTACAATGCCGGCATACGATCCAGGAGCGCCCGCTTGAGCGACGAACCGCAATCGACTCCCGACACACAGGCTTATCTGCCTGATTTCTGCGCCGCCGGTACCATATTCATTGTCGTACTCGTTGCCGAGCTCGTCGCCATCGTCCTCACCCTCGCCGCTCACGAGGCGGGCGACCTGTTCCTCGTCGAGCTGTCCAAGACCTCGTTTTTCGTCCTCTGGCTCGCCCTCCTGGGCACAGCCGTCATGTGCCAGCTCAGGAACAGGCTCGAAAGTACCGGCGCAACGCGCGCTTTCGTCCTCAGTTTCATCGTGCTGGAAATCGTCTGCCTCGTACTTGCCGAGATCTCCTGGCAACTCATGAGTGCGTTTCCGCAGGCGGCGGTCATCGACGACACGCACGCCGTCTTCGTGTTGCGGACGTTCGCGATCAGCTCGATCGTCGTCGCGCTGGCGATGCGCTACCTGTACATATCGAGTGAATGGCGCCGCAGTATCGTGCTGGAAGCGCAATCGCGTGTCAGCGCGCTGCAGGCGCTCATTCGGCCTCACTTCCTGTTCAACAGCATGAACACGATCGCATCGTTGACACGCACCGACCCGCTGCAGGCAGAAGAAGCCGTCGAGGATTTGTCCGACCTGCTGCGGGCAACCATGAGCGACCCCGGCGACCTGTCGTCGCTCAAACAGGAATTCGAAATTGCGGCGATTTACCAGCGCATCGAAAAACTGCGACTCGGGGATCGTCTCAACGTCCGCTGGGATATAGACGGTCTGCCGATGCGCGCACGCATTCCCAACCTGACGATCCAGCCATTGCTGGAAAACGCCATCTACCACGGCATCGAGTTGTTACCGGACGGCGGCGACGTCCTCGTGTCCGGCAAGCAGGACGGCAAGACGCTGCAGCTCGTGATTTCCAACCCGGTGGCAAGCGGCATGGAGCGCAGCGAAGACGGCAACAAGATGGCCATGTCCAATATCCGGCAGCGGTTCGAACTGGCCTACGGCAACAAGGGTTCCGTCGACGTCGAACAGCTCGATGACAGCTATACGGTGACGCTGCGCTTCCCGGTCGCCGAGGGTGCCCGGTGAAGGTCCTTATCGTCGATGACGAAAAGCCCGCTCGCGACCGATTGCGGCAAATTCTCGACGACGAGGACGATTACGAGGTCGTCGGCGAAGCAGGTAACGGTAATGACGCCGTGGCACTCTCCGCGGAGCTGTCGCCCGACATCGTGTTGCTCGATATACGCATGCCGGGGCTGGACGGCATCGAGACCGCGCATCATCTCAATGCCCTCGAGCACTCGCCGGCCGTGGTGTTCACGACGGCGTACGACGAATATGCCGTCGATGCCTTCGAGGCGCGTGCGATCGGCTACGTATTGAAACCCGTGCGCCGCTCCCGTCTCGCCGGCGCCTTACAACAGGCGTCGAAGCTCGCGGCAAATACCCTGCGCGAGGTCGCCACGGCAGCGAACATGAAGACAAGCCGCAAGCATGTGTGCGCCCGCGTTCACGGTGAACTGCGCCTGATTCCCGTTGCAGACATCTGCTCCTTCCATGCCGACCAGAAGTACGTCCGCGTCGAACACGACAAAGGGGCGGACCTCATCGATGACTCTCTCAAAGCCCTGGCCGATGAGTTCGGCGACCAATTCGTTCGCATTCATCGCAGCGCGCTCGTCGCCGTGGAGCGTATCGAGCGGCTCGAAAAAACCCCGGACGGAAAAAGCCGGATCGTGCTGCGCAATGGCTCGCAAGTCGACGACAAAGAGCTGATAATCAGCCGCCGGCACAGCGCCGAGGTCAGGCGGCGTGTGAGAGGGTCGTAGGATCTCCCCGTGCACCAGCCGCAGTAAAGAGAACATCGCACTATGAAAATCCGTATTGCAACTCGCAAGAGCGCGCTCGCGCTTTGGCAAGCCAATCATGTAGCCGCCATGCTGCGCGACCTGCCGGAGGTCGACGCTGCCGAACTCGTGCCCCTGTCGACGCGTGGCGATGAGATTCTCGACCGCAGCCTGCAGAAGATCGGTGGCAAGGGCCTGTTCATCAAGGAGCTCGAAGTGGCAATGCAGGCGGGCGATGCCGAGATTGCCGTGCACTCGATGAAAGACGTGCCGGCCGAAATGCCCGAGGGATTCTGCATCGCCGCCGTGCTCGAACGGGCGAACCACGCCGATGCGTTGATCTCACCAAACGGCGCGCAGCTCGGCGACCTGCCGCAGGGCGCGCGGGTCGGCAGCTCGAGCCTGCGCCGACAGGCACAACTCAAGATGCTGCGCCCCGACCTTCACATCGAACCGCTGCGCGGCAACGTGAACACGCGGCTGTCGAAACTCGAGAACGGCGACTACGACGCGATCATCCTCGCCGCAGCAGGCCTCGAGCGCCTCGAGCTCGAACGGCACATCAGCCAGGTCTTCGTGCCGACCGAAATGCTGCCGGCCGCCGCACAGGGCGTCGTCGGCATCGAGTGCCTCGCTGAGAACGAGGCGTTGCGCACGACGCTGGGCAAACTGAACCACGCCACCACGGTGCAGACGACGCTCGCCGAACGCGCGATTGCCAGGAAACTCGGTGCCAGTTGCCAGTCGCCTGTCGCGACCTTTGCCGTCGTTGAGGGTGGCGAACTTCGCGTCAGCGCACTGGTCGCGTTGCCAGATGGAAGCGAGTCGATCAGGGATTCGGTGGCCGGCGACCCGCAGGATGCAGAACGGATTGGTGAAGAACTGGCGTTGCGTCTGCTGGAAAGCGGTGCACGCAGGTTGCTGGATACGGCAGGCAGCATGCATGGCTGAGGCGCCATTACACGAGGTTGGCGTGCTGGTCACGCGCCCGCGATCGCAGGCGACAGAACTCGTGAACGCCATCGAAAACGCCGGGGGATCGGCATTTTGTTTTCCGGTGATGGAGATCGTAGCGCTCGAACAGAACGTCGTTGCCGCGTCTGCCGCAAGAATGCCCGCGCCCGATATCGTCGTATTCGTGAGCCGCAATGCCGTCGAGTACGGGATCAGGTACACCGGCGGCGGCAAGATAGCGGTTATCGGCCCTGCGACTGCAGCCGCCGTCCGGTCGGCCGGACATATTGTCGATATCCAGCCGTCCGGCGGTTTCGACAGCGAACACCTGCTGGCCGAGCCGTCATTTCAAGACGTTGCCGGCAAAAACGTGCGCATCATCCGCGGCAATGCCGGCCGCGAGCTCCTGGCGCAGGAACTGAACGCACGTGGCGCCTCCGTGGAGTACCTGTCGGTCTACGAGCGACGCCTGCCCGTCGTCAGCGCACAAACGATGGCTGATCTCGAGGTACGCTGGCGTAAGGGCGACATCACCGTTATTACCGTGATGAGTGTGCAGTCGCTGAGAAACCTGGTGGAGTTGTTGCCGGCCTGGTGCAGAGCACAACTCGAATCCACACCACTGGTGACGCCCGCCGGTCGTGTGTTAAAAGAAGCGTTGGACAGGTTCCCCGCTTCGCGACCCATTCTCGCATCGGGACCGCAAGCCAGCGACATGGTTGAGGCATTAATCGCACTCCAGAAAATCAACCCGGGATGAGCCGTCCGTCAAGGCGGTATTGATGGGTACAAAGCAATGAGCGATACAGACAAGCAACAGGAAACCTTGCCCTCCGAAGGGGACGGCTCACCTGTCGACGAGATCGAGGCCACCGACAGCGCAGCGGCGCAGGAGGCCGCGGACACCGCCGAGGAGCAAGAGGTCGCCGACAGCGTAGAGGCGCAGGAGGCCGCGGACACCGCCGAGGAGCACGAGGTCGCCGACAGCGCCGAAGAGCACGAGGTCGCGATCGAGGAAAAACCGATAAAACGCGGCAGCAATGCGGTCGCGTGGCTGGCGTTGCTGCTGTCCGCGGTCGCCCTTGCGGCCGTCGCATACACGATCTCGCGCGATTGGCTTGCCGCCAGCGACACCAGTGCCCTGGACGCGTACGAGAGCGTCAATAACCGCGTCACGGAAACAACTCAATCGCTGTCCGCTCTCGACGCACGCGTGCAAGACCTCGATGGCCGGGATTCCGGCGTGACCGAAGAAATCGACGCCCTGCGACGCGAACTCGACGAGCGCGTGCGCTTGCTGAGTTCACTCCCTGCCCGCATGACGTCGATCGAAAGCTCGGTCGCGTCGCTCGCCGGAGTCTCCGCAGGCACGCGCGATACCTGGCTGCTGGCCGAAGCCGAGTACTACCTGCAAATCGCGAACGCGCAGTTGCAGCTTGCCAATAACCCGCACCTGGCGGCGATGGCGCTGAGTATGGCCGATGAGCGTGTCGTGCAGATGGGCAATCCCGCACTAACGGACGTACGGCGGGCCATCTCGGATGAACTGGCCGCGCTCGAGGTCATGGAGAAGCCGGATGTCGAGGGCGCAACGATGACGCTTGCGAGCCTCGCACGGGTCGTCGACTCGCTGCCCATGCGACGCGCGGCAGAGACCGCCGACGAGGAGGAAACACCGGACCCCGATGCCGGCAACGTGCAGCGCGCCTGGTCCTCGGTCAAGAACGCCATGTCCGGCCTGGTCAAGGTAACGCCGCCGGACCAGTCGAACCTGGCCCTCGTGACACCGGACGCCGAATATTTCCTGCGCAACAACCTGGCCCTGCAGCTGCAGACAGCCCGGCTCGCGTTGCTGCGTGGCGAACAAGCCGTGTTCGAACAGACTCTGGACGACTCCGCCGCCCTGCTCTCCGACTACTTCGATGGCGACAGTGCGCAGGTGGCGAGCGCACAGGAGACATTGAGCGAGATTCGTGGCAACGTCTTCACGACGTCGGTACCGGACATATCCGGTTCGCTGCAGCTACTGCGCCAATACCGTACGTTGCGCGAGAACACGCAATGAAATTCGGCATCATCGTCGTCGTGGCGCTGTTCGCGAGCGCGTTCGCAGCGCACCTCCTGCTTGCGGACCCGGGCTACGTCGTCATCAGCTTCCGTGGCTACCTGATCGAGATGTCGGTTCCCGTGCTGGTCGGTTTCGCCGTCGTGCTGGTGCTACTGGTTTGGCTCATCCGCAAGATCATTCTCGCGCCACGCCGGCTGGGCGAGGCAGCGGGTCGTTATCGTTCCGCGCGCTCAGGCCAGAAACTGACACGCGGAATGATCGCCGTCGCGGAAGGCAATCTCGCTCAAGGCGAAAAAATGCTCGCGCGCGCTGCCAGCACCAGTGACTCACCGTTGTTCAACTACCTGCAAGCGGCACGCGCCGCACATCTTCAGGGCCGCGACGAACGCCGCGACGAGTGGTTGCGGCTGGCTTATCAGGAGACCCCGGAAGCGGCCAATGCCGTTTTGCTCACCCAGGCCGAGCTGCAACTCGATCGTGGCCAAAACGAGCAGGCACTTGCGACCTTGCGGCGTCTCGAGGAGAACTCGAAAGACCATGCGCACGCCTTGTCCCTGCTCGGGCGCCTGTATTTCGAACTCGAGGACTGGAAATCCCTCGCGGACCTGCTGCCTCGACTGAAGAAATCCAACCAGCTGAAGCCCGAGACCGTAGATACCTGGACTGTGCGAGTCCGCAAGGAAGCACTCGATCGCGCCGCCGACGCCGACGCCGTGGCAGAGGCCTGGAATGCCGTTTCACGAGCGCACAAGTCGGACGTCTCGCTGCTCGAAGCCTATTACAACGGCCTGATGCGTGCCGGGCTTCACGACCGCGTGGAAAAGGAGCTTGCCTCGGCACTCAAGTCCAATTGGCGCGGCCCGCTCGTGCGGCTGTTCGGGCTGGTTGAGGCGTCCGACACGACCAGGCAGCTCAAGCGCGCCGAATCCTGGCTCAAGAACCATGGCGACGACCCGGACCTGCTGCTAACCGCCGCCCGTCTGTGTCTTCGCAACGAACTCTGGGGGAAAGCCCGGAGCTACCTTGAAACCGTTATCGGGCTGCGTCCGACGCCTGATGCTTACCAGGAGTACGGCCGCTTGCTCAATCAAATGGGTGAGGCCGACGCGGCGGCGAACGCCTACCGTGACGGACTGAACATGGTGGCGGCGGAACCGCTCACGGCCATACCGCATATGGACGCCGGCAAGGAATAGGCCGCCCCCGCCATGTTGACGCTCGTTACAGGCACCGGCTACACGGGTAGACGCGTGTTGCTCACCTTGCCCCCCGATTCCGCAATAGGCCTCAGCCGCTCCGCCATCGACGCCGATCGGCCGACAGCGGTACTCGATCTCGATACTGCGACGTCCCTGCCCATCGACCTGCCGAGGCGATATGCCGTGATCTACACGGTTCCGCCGGCAGGGGCCGCGGCCGACGAACGACTGCTGCGCTTTCTACCGATGTTGTCACCGGCACCGTCACGATTCGTCTATATCAGCACCACGGGCGTGTACGGCGACTGTGGCGGCGAAGCCGTCACGGAGACGGCCAGATTGAACCCCGGTAACGAGCGGTCGGCCCTCCGTGTTGCTGCCGAACGCCTGCTTTCCGATTGGGCGCAGGAACAGGATTGCGAGCTGGTCGTACTTCGGGCGCCGGGCATTTACGGTCCGGGGCGCCTCGGTCTCGATCGGATTCGGGCCGGGATGCCCGTCCTGAGCGAAGAAAGCGCCAATCCCGGCAATCGCATACACGTCGATGACCTTGCCAGCTGCTGCATTGCGGGACTATCCGGAAGCGTCCCGGCCGGCGTCTATAACGTCGGTGACAACGACCACAGGACGTCGACCTGGTTCGCCGGCGAGGTTGCGAGGCAGTCGGGATTGCCGTCCCCGCCCGAAATAAGCCGCGCCGAGGCGGAGCGGCAGTTCACGGAACAACGCATGTCGTTCCTGCGGGAATCACGCCGGGTGGACACGACGAAAATGCGCGAGACGCTCGGCGTTGCGCTGCGATATGCAAATCCCGAGGACGGAATCCGCGCTAGTCTTTCGTAGGAGCGGCCTACGTGCCCTCGGGGTATTCCAGCCGCTCCTACGATTTGTTTAAGGCTGAGACCGTACGCTGCGTAACCAGGCGGTCAAAGGCTCCCACTCGTCCCAGTCCGGCCATGCCAGGTACTCGGGCAATTCGAATATGCCGAGGCCGCGGGTGTAGGCCCGCACATAGTTCTGGGCTTCGCGAAGTGTTGCGACGTAAGGCACCTTGGTCTTGGTCAGGTATTCATCCAGATCGTCGAAGATCAGCGTGTTGTCGCGCACGCGATTGGCGACGGTTGCGATCTTCGCCCGCTTGTTCGCAATCTTCGGGACCGCCTTCAGCTCCTGGATGAACGTCGTGGTCGCCTGCATGTCGATCGTCGAGGGCAATACCGGCACTACTATCGTCTCGGCATGATTGACGAGATCGGTCAGCTCTTTGTCGTGCGATCGAGCAGGAGCGTCGATGACCACGAAATCGGCATTGCGCGGCACGCGCCTCAAGCCGCCATCGAAGCCCGCAACCCCCGCAATGGGCAGACGGTTTTCAGGCCGCCGCTCCAGCCAGTCGAGGCTCGAACGCTGCGGGTCGTAATCAGCCAGTGCGACGGTTGCGCCTTCGTTGACGAAATAGGATGCGATGTTTGTCGCGAGGGTGCTTTTACCGCAGCCACCCTTCGCATTCATGACCATTATGTGCCGCATGACTCTCCCCAAGGGCAATGTTGTTAGTTATTAAGTGGTTTATGTAAAACTACAGAGGCGGACATCAAAAGTCCATTCGATAGATTGATACGACTGCTACACTCCGCGAATGCAAGTTGCCTACTTCAAAATGCACGGCACCGGCAACAAAATACTGGTGGTCGATCAACGTCGCGAAAACCGTTCACCGCCGTCGGCGACGCGTTTGCGCGAACTCGGTGACGACAGTTCCGGGCCTGGTTTCGACCAGTTGATGTGGGTAGGTCCACCGCGCGCCGCGGGCAGTGTCGCAAGCTACCGGGTATTCAACGCAGACGGCTCCGAAGTCGAGCAGTGCGGCAACGGCGTTCGATGCGTTGCACGCGTCCTGGCCGATGATTCGCAACAAACGACCTCTTTCACGCTCGAAAGTCCCGCCGGCCAGGTGGCGGCCCGGATCGACGATGACGGGCAGATATCGGTAACGATGGGTGCACCCGAATTCGAGCCGTCACGCATTCCATTTGTTGCCGACGGCCGCTCCCTTCTCCACCGGCTGCACGTCGATGAACGCAGCCTCGACGTGTCGGTCGTGTCAATGGGCAATCCGCATTGCGTTCTGCAGGTTGACGATATCGAGACGGCGCCGGTCAGCGAACTCGGGCCGAAGATCGAACGTCACGAGCGGTTCCCGGAACGCGCCAACGTCGGCTTCATGGAGATCGTCGATCGCGGCAATATTCGCTTGCGCGTACACGAGCGGGGCGTCGGCGAAACGCTGGCCTGCGGCACAGGCGCCTGTGCCGCGGTCGTTACCGGACGCGAACTCGACCTGCTCGACGAGCGGGTCAACGTGCAACTGCCCGGCGGCCAAGTCGTGGTAAGCTGGCGCGGTGGCTCAGATACTGTCTGGCTCACGGGAAACGCCGAGTTGATCTCTGAAGGAAGCATCGATTTATGAGCACGCAACGCAATCCGGACTACGTCGACGAAGAGCTTTCGGAGCAGGCTGTCCATGACTACCTGGCCACGCATCCGGACTTTTTCGAGGAAAATCCGAAATTGCTCAATTCGCTGAAACTGCCGCATTCGAGTGGCGGTGCCGTGTCACTGGTTGAACGGCAGGTCTCGATGCTGCGCCAAAAGGACCTGAAACTCGAACGCCAGCTCAAGGAACTCATAGAGGTAGCGCGTGCGAACGACGTCCTTGCGACGAAAATTCACGAATTGACGATGCAATTGCTGGCGACCAGCAATCTCGAGGCGACGCTTGCGGCGCTTGAAGAGGCAATGCGCAGCGGATTCGGAGCCGATCAGGCGGTTCTCGTGGTTTTCGGCGACCCGGACGTTTTCACCGATATCGAGGCCGGCCGGTTCTTTCGCGTCGTCAAACGCAAGGACGCATCGCTGAAACCGTTTTCGACCTTTCTCAACGGCAGCGGCCCGCGCTGCGGCCGGATTCGCGACTCGCAACGCGAGTTCCTGTTCCACGACGATGCCGAGGAAATCGGCTCCGCGGCACTGGTCCCCCTGGGCAAGGGCGCCGACATCGGCTTCCTCGCTGTCGGCAGTAACGACAGCGACCGCTTCCATCCCGGCATGAGCATGGACTTCCTAACACGGCTCGGAGAACTCATCTCGGCGGCGCTCAAGCGTCACTGAGACTTTACGACCATGGAAGATGCAGGCTGGATTGACCGTTTCGTCCGGCACCTCGAAGTCGAACGCCGACTTTCGCCGCTGACATGCAAGAACTACCGCCGCGACCTCGAGGTGTTGTGCGCCTGGTGCGAACAGCAGGAAATCGCTCACTGGGGATCACTGGACGAGGAACACGTCAGGGGCTTCGCCGCGGCCAGCTTCCGCAAAGGCTTGAGTGCCCGGACGATTCAGCGCCGTCTGTCCGCTGCGCGTACCTTCTTTCGCTACCTTCTGCGGGAGAAGCACGTGACGAAGAACCCGATCACGTCCGTATCCGCGCCGAAGAGCAAGAAACGCCTGCCCGGCAACCTCGATGCCGATCGCATGGCCCGGCTGCTCGATATTCCGGGTGACGGCGCCATCGTCGATCGAGACCGGGCCATCCTCGAACTGCTGTACTCCTCCGGCCTGCGCTTGTCCGAACTGACCGATCTCGACTGCGACGACGTCAATATGCAGGACAGGACGGTACGCGTCACCGGCAAGGGCAACAAGGATCGAATAGTGCCGGTGGGGCGGCATGCGCTGCGGGCGCTCGAACAATGGCGTCGCTCGCGGCCCGAACTCGCTGGCGACGAGGAAAGCGGCCTGTTCGTCAGCAATCGCGGCACTCGCATCAGCGCGCGCTCGGTGCAGGCCAGGGTCTCGCACTGGGCCAGGCGCCAGGGTATCGACGCCAACGTCTACCCGCACCTGTTCCGCCATTCCTTCGCAACCCACCTGCTGGAATCGAGCCACGACCTGCGCGCCGTTCAGGAGTTGCTGGGGCATGCCAACATCTCGACAACGCAGGTTTATACTCACCTTGATTTCCAGCATTTGGCCCAGATATACGACCAAACGCATCCACGGGCGCGCAGAAAAGACTAGTCGGCCGCGTCTCAGCAGGAAAAACCATGGAACAATTTCGAGGGACTACAATTGTCTCGGTGCGCCGCAATGGCAAAGTCGCGATCGGCGGCGATGGCCAGGTCAGCATGGGCAATACCGTCATGAAGGGCAATGCGCGCAAGGTTCGCCCACTCGCTTCCGGGCGCGTGATCGCTGGCTTCGCCGGCGGCACAGCCGACGCCTTCACGCTGTTCGAGCTGTTCGAGAGCAAGCTCGAGCAATACGGCAACCTGACGAGGGCTGCCATCGAGTTGGCCAAGGACTGGCGCAGCGACAGGCGCCTGCGACGTCTGGAGGCGCTATTGTGTGTTGCGGACGCCGAGAGTTCGCTGATCATCTCCGGCAACGGTGACGTCATCGAGCCGGAGCACGACCTGATGGCCATCGGTTCCGGTGGCCCCTACGCACAAGCCGCTGCCATGGCACTGCTGCAGGACACGGATCTCGAGGCCCGCGAAATCGTCGAAAAGGCGTTGAACATCGCCGGGGACATTTGTGTCTTCACCAACCAGAACATCGTAATCGAAGAACTGTAGAAGCGGCTTCGTGTCACGATCGCGGCAAGATGCCGCTCCTACGGGTAAGGAAAAATACATGTCTCAAATGACGCCCAGGGAAATCGTCCAGGAACTGGACAAGCACATCATCGGCCAGGATGAGGCCAAGCGAGCCGTAGCCATTGCGCTGAGGAACCGCTGGCGGCGCGTGCAGGTGGACGAGCCTCTCAGAAGCGAGATCACGCCCAAGAACATCCTGATGATCGGCCCGACCGGCGTGGGCAAGACCGAGATTTCCCGGCGGCTTGCACGCCTGGCCAAAGCGCCGTTCATCAAGGTCGAGGCAACCAAGTTCACGGAAGTCGGCTACGTCGGCCGCGAAGTCGACAGCATCATTCGCGATCTCATGGACGTATCGATCAAGATGATCCGCGAGGACGCCATGTCGAAGGTACGTCATCGTGCCGAGGACGCGGCCGAGGAGCGCATTCTCGATGCCTTGCTGCCACCGCCCGCACGCAGCGCGGGCTTTACTACCGGATCGGAAGAAACTCCCGCCGACAGCGACACCCGACAGAAATTTCGCAAGATGCTGCGCGAGGGCAAGCTGGACGACAAGGAAATCGAAATCGATATCCAGGCCGTGCCGGTTGGCATCGAGATAATGGCGCCGCCGGGCATGGAAGAAATGACCAGCCAGTTGCAGGGTATGTTCCAGAACCTCGGCGGCAATCGCAGCAAGACGCGCAAGCTCAAGGTCAAGGAGGCATTTCGCAACCTGACCGACGAAGAAGCCGCGAAGATGGTCGACGAAGAGGAACTCAAGACCCAGGCGCTGGAGGCCGTCGAGCAACACGGCATCGTCTTTCTCGACGAGATCGATAAGGTTGCACGTCGCTCGGAGACACACGGCGCCGACGTATCGCGGGAAGGGGTTCAGCGGGACCTGCTGCCGCTGGTGGAAGGTTCGACCGTCAACACCAAGTACGGCATGGTCAAGACCGACCACGTATTGTTCATCGCGTCGGGTGCGTTCAACGTCTCGAAGCCGTCGGACCTGATTCCCGAGTTACAGGGTCGATTCCCGATACGCGTGGAATTGAAATCGCTGACTACCGAAGACTTCGTGCGAATTCTCACCGAGCCGGACGCGTCACTGACGCTGCAGTACGGGGCGTTACTGGGCACCGAGGAGGTAACGCTGAATTTCGAGGACAGCGGCGTACAGCGGCTTGCCGAAGTCGCATTCCAGGTCAACGAAAACACCGAAAACATCGGTGCACGCCGCTTGCATACCGTGATGGAACGGCTGCTCGAGACGGTGTCCTTCGAAGCGTCCGACAAAAGCGGCACCAGCCTGATCATCGATGCGGCTTACGTCGACGGCCATCTGGCCGAGTTGTCGAAAGACGAGGACCTGAGCCGGTATATCCTCTAAGCAACAAGATGGGCACATAGGCCGCTACTACTGGTCCAATCTGCGATTGAGCGGTATCCTCGCCTGCCGGAGATCGACAGCAAAAACACACCATGCCCAAGCCGCAAAAACCCGACGAATCCACACACTTTGGCTACCAGTCCGTAGCCAGCGAAGACAAGGCGGACCTGGTTCGTGAGGTGTTCGATTCGGTGGCGAGCCGCTACGACGTCATGAACGACCTGATGTCGGCCGGGCTGCATCGTCTCTGGAAACGATTCACGGTCGAGCAGGCGGCACTCAAACCAGGCAACACGGTGCTCGATCTTGCCGGGGGCACGGGCGATCTCGCGCGCGCCTTCTGCGGCAAGGTGGGTCAGGAGGGCCATGTCGTGCTGGCCGACATCAACGCCGCAATGTTGCGCCAGGGCCGAAGTCGGCTCGTCGACGCCGGCGTTGCGGGAAACCTGTCGATAGCGCAGGTAGACGCAGAAAAACTGCCATTCGCCGACGGCACGTTCGACTGCATAAGCATGGCATTCGGACTCCGCAACGTCACCGACAAGGACGCCGCGTTGCGCTCCATGCGCCGAACGCTCAAGCCGGGCGGCAAAGTCATGATCCTGGAATTTTCCGAACCGAACAAGGCGATCAAGCCTGCCTATGATCTCTATTCGTTCAAGGTACTGCCGATGCTCGGCAAACTCGTCGCCAGCGACGCCGACAGTTACAAGTACCTCGCTGAATCCATTCGCATGCACCCGGACCAGGAGACGCTCAAGGCCATGATGGAGGAGGCCGGGTTCGAGCGCTGCCGGTACCACAATCTCGCAGCCGGCATCGTGGCGCTGCACATCGGGTATCGGATCTGAATCTCCATGAAGAATCCCCTCGACGCGGCACTGCGCCCTATCGCCACTATCCTGAATCGCAACATCCGCACAACGACGCCGGCGCGTGAGTTATGCGAGAAGCTCGCCGGCAAAGTCGTTGCCGTGCGCGTTCGGGACACCGCGCTGACCGCGTGGTTCGTCGTGTACGAAGATCGCCTCGAACTCGTCACCGAAACCGACGCAGAGCCCGACGTACTGATCGTCGGTTCCCTGGTCACGCTGGCGCGGCTTGCCGGTGATTCCGGCGTGGAGGCGATGCGCTATGGTTCGCTGGACCTGAGCGGCGATCTCAGGGTCGCGGAAGACTTCCAGCAACTAATGGCCTTCGCCAGGCCCGACATCGAAGAGGAGCTGTCGGGCATCGTGGGCGATGTCGCGGCACACCGCCTGGGCGAGTTCGCAAGGGGCGTCAGCGACTGGGGCCGCCAGGCCCGTGCGACCATGGGAGACAATATCCGGGAGTACCTGCAGGAAGAGAGTCGCGACGTACCGAGCCGTTACGAGGTGGATCGTTTCTCCGCGCGTGTCAGTACGCTGCGTGACGACGTCGACCGCCTCGAGGCGAGAATAAACCGGCTGCAGGACGACTCCTGAAATGGCTCGACGGCATACGATCTTCAGGATGCTCGTGATCCAGCGCGTGCTGGTCAAGTACGGGCTCGATGACATCATCAAGGAAACGCACTTGCTGCGGCCGCTGCGCTTCCTGTTTTACCTGGCCCCGCGGCGGCGCGACCGTTCAGCCCCGATCGGGGAGCGTATCCGGCTGGCGCTGGAAGAACTCGGGCCTATCTTCGTCAAGTTCGGCCAGGCTATCTCCACACGCCGCGACTTGCTGCCGCCGGACATCGCGGACGAGTTGGCCAAACTGCAGGATGCCGTGCCGCCGTTCCCGGCAGAACAGGCAATCGCAATACTCGATGGCGCCTACGGACGATCGGTCAACGACGTATTCAAGCGCTTCGACGTCGAACCGCTGGCGGCAGCATCGATAGCGCAGGTGCACACGGCCCAGCTGCAGAGCGGCCCCGAAGTGATCGTGAAGGTACTGCGCCCCGGTGTGCTGCAACAGATCGAACGCGACCTTGCGGTGCTGCGTATGCTCGCCGGCCTCGCCGACCGTTACTGGGAACACGGCAAGCGCCTGCGGCCGCTCGAGGTCGTGGACGAATACGAGCACACGATCCTGGACGAACTCGACCTGATGCGCGAGGCCGCCAACACGGCGCAACTCAAGCGCAACTTCCAGGGCTCCGACATGTTGTACGTTCCCGACATCTACTGGGATTTTTGCCGGCCCGAAGTACTGGTGCAGGAACGCATCTATGGCACACCCATCAGCGACATGGAAACGCTGCGATCAGCGGGTACCAATATCCAGCGGCTCGCAGAGAACGGTGTCGAGATATTCTTCACGCAGGTGTTTCGCCACAACTTCTTTCATGCCGACATGCATCCGGGCAATATCTTCGTCATCACGACGGACCCGGAGCGACCGAAATACGCTGCCGTCGATTTCGGCATCGTCGGTACGCTGAGCCCCGAGGACCAGCGCTATCTCGCCGAAAACTTCCTGGCGTTTTTCGACCGCAATTACCATCGCATTGCGAAGCTGCACCTCGACTCGGGCTGGGTACCGGCCGGTACTCGAATCGACCAGTTGGAAACCGCGGTAAGAACGGTCTGCGAACCGATCTTCAACAAGCCGCTTGCCGAAATTTCCTTCGCGCAAGTGCTGATGCGCCTGTTCCGCGTTGCACAGCGCTTCAACGTTGAAATCCAGCCGCAGATGATCCTTCTGCACAAGACGCTGTTCAATATCGAGGGGCTCGGGCGCGAGCTGTATCCGCAACTCGACCTGTGGAAAACGGCGCATCCGGTGCTAAAGCGATGGATGGACGAGCAGATCGGTGGCCGCGCGATGCTCAAGGACGTACGCGACAACCTGCCGCAGCTGCGCGACGCATTGCGTGAGCTGCCGGCCATCCTGCACCACCTCGGCGAGCAGGCCGCGGACGGCAAGATCCGCCTCAACCTGCAGTCGCCCGAGTTGGACGACATCAGGAAGCAGCTCGACGACCAGCGGCGCCAGCGTTACTGGCTGGCTGCCGCTGCAACGCTCGTCATCGCCGGGACGCTGGTACTGACGCTGGGGACGATGCCGTGGCTCGGCTGGCCGTTACTGGCCGGCGGCCTGGCGACCGGCGCCGCGGCCAGGCCCTGACCGCGGGCTAATTGCTCGCACCCAGCACGAAGCCGATTTCCCGGCCCGTTTCGGAAATTGAAAAAATACGGTAGCCGAGGCCCTTCAGGTGCTCGATACTCGCGGCGGTACGTTGCTTGCCGATTCCCGGAAAGCGATGGTGAAACTCCACCAGCAGCTGCGTCGGCAGGCTGTCCAGCTCGCCCAGGCTGCCGAGTACCTCGTACTCGGCGCCTTCGACGTCCATCTTGAGGATGTCAATACGATCGTGGCCCAGTTCTTTCATCATCGATTGAATGGTGTACGCCGGCGCGTCGATGTAATCGGACCCGTCTCCGGCATCGCCATCGGCCGTCCACATGACTGCGGATTTCCTGCCACGTTTGTTGACGCGCCGAAACAGCCGCAGACTGCCGTCTTCGCCGGCCGCCGCCCAGGGATGGAAAACGAAGTTCGACGGCAATTCCAGCGTCGAAACCCATTCTTCCGAGTACGGCGTCGGATCGAACGCGTGCACCGTCAGGCCATAGAAATGTATCAGGTCGATATCCAGGTCGATCGAGTCGCCGACGCCCAGCGAGTAGACCACGGAGCCGGAGCCGAGCAGTTCCGGTATGTATTTCCAGCCATCGCTTTCGAGCACTTTGCGCTCGGTGTCCGCCTTGAGCCAAAGCTCACGCCCGCTGACGCGCTTGATAAAGAGTTTCGCGGGCCAGAACCAGGGCTGGCGCTTCATCCAACCGGATGTTCTCAAGATGACTCCACTGGCAATTACAAATCCTGCTCGTCAACGTTACTATGCCACACCATTGGGTAGTAGTACCCTGTGGACAGGTGGAACGGAAGAAACCGTGTTACGCAGTCTTGCAAGGTTGATACTACGTGTTGGCGGCTGGACCGCCGTGGGCGAAATGCCCGACACGCCCAAGGCCGTGTTTATCGCCGCGCCTCACACCTCGAACTGGGACGGCTTCTGGGCGATGGTCTACAAGGTGGCGATTCGCGCCGACATTCATTTTTTCGCGAAGCACTCGCTGTTCTGGTTTCCGCTCGGTAACTTGCTGAGGGCCCTCGGCGGAATCGGGCTCGATCGAAGCCGCGCGGGATCGGCCGTGCAACAGGCCATCGACATGTTCAATACCGAAGACAGCTTCTACTTCGGCCTCGCGCCCGAGGGCACGCGCACGAAGAAGCCGGGCTGGAAGAGCGGTTTTTACCGGATCGCCGAGGGCGCCGGCGTGCCGGTTTACCTGGGCTTTCTCGACTACAAGCACAAGCGGCTGGGCATCGGCAGGCGACTCGACCTGACTGGCGACCAGGAAGCAGACCTTGCCGTCTGCCGCGAGTATTACGCGGACTTCGAGGGCCGCTGGCCCGACAAGACAAGCCCGATCCTGTTCGTGGACAAAGAGAGGCCGCATCGATGATGCGGCCTCCGTTTACTGCGTAACAGCCGCGCCGGGATCAGCGGCGGTAATTGACCTCCAGCCCCAGCACGCGGCCTTTCTGCATCGGACCCGCCGTATACAGGCCGGAGATCGACGTCAGGTTGCCCCAGTTGGCCTGGTCGTTCAGGTTCTTGCCGTACAACGATACCTCCCAGTTGTCGCCAGGCAGGTACCAGTTTGCGCTCGCATTCCAGCGCTTCTGGTCTTCGTAGAGTTCCGAGTTCGAATCGTTGTACGGATGCCCCTCACGCCAGCTGTAATTGGTGGCGAAATTGAGCATGCCATCGCCAAGGGGAACATCCCAGGACACACCGGCACTGTAGTTCGACGGCGCAAGACGCGGCAGGTCCGGGCCAATTACGGTGGCGCCGCCCAGCGCCGCTTCGATGGCCGGTACCAGCGGGTTGATGCTGTCATACTCGCCGTCCTGAATGCCGGCCGACACATTGATCGAGACGTTGTCCATAACGAGCGCAACGAAATCGACCTCGAAGCCGTTGATCGTAACGTCGCCGGCATTGATCGTGGCCTGCAATACGACAACGTCCGGGTCACCGATATTCAGCTCGCGCTGCATGTCCTGGATATCGTTCTGGAACGCTGCAACGTTGAGGCGCATGCGGCCATCCATGAAGTCCGTTTTCAGTCCGACTTCGAAGGTGTTGTTCTCTTCTTCGACGGTCGGTCCGGGCGGAATCACGTTGGGCTTCGCGTTACGGAAATTGAAACCGCCGGAACGATAGCCCTTGGACCAGAAGCCGTAGACATGCGAGTTGTCGCCGAAGCGCCACTGAAAGCCGAGTTTCGGCGTGATGTTGTCCCAGTCACCCTTCAGGAAGTCAAACGTGCAGTTGAAGGTGACAACATCGGTACAGCCACCGCCGACGCCGCTGATGATGTTCGTCCCCTTTGACTCATCCGTGTAGCGGATGCCCGCCGAGACCGTCAGGTTGTCGCTGACGTGGTAATCGTTGTTCCAGAAAGCGCCGAAGTTCCTGCCGTCCATGTCACCGCCCAGCGCGCGCTGCAAATTACCGATGGCCGGATTCCAGATGTAGCGGCCTTCTCGATAGGTGATGTCCTGGTCGAAGTAGTAGAAACCGATGGTCGATTCCCAGTTGTCGGTGAATGAGCCCGACCACCTAATCTCATTGCTGAGCTGATGTTGCGTGGTAAATCCGCCCGCGGCGAATATCGGCAAAAACTGTCCGTCGATATCGGTCGCCGAGTCTGCGTTCACGCGGCGCCAGCCAAGAATGTTCGTCAACGTGCCGTCGCCAACCTCTGCGACGTTGACCTCGACAACGGCCTGGTTCCACACCATGTCCGTGAAGCCGATCTCGTCGGCGGTCGTCTCATATTCGCTCTGCGCTCCTGCACGCTGTGCCGTGACGTTCGTCCAGCTGGCACCGTCGCCTTTGGACTCGCCATATTCGAAGCTCGTGAAAACCTCCACGGTGTCGTTCGGCATCCATGTCATCGACGGCCGCGCCATCCTGGTGGTCATTTTGCCCGTATCGGACCGCACAGCCGGCTCGAAGTAGAACGGTTGCGCCGGGTGCGGGGCGGGGAATGCCCCTGCCGCCGGATTGACGGGAACCGACTGGTTCGTGTTCTTGAAGTAACCATGATCGTCGTCGTAATAGAGCATCAACTTGCCGGCCAGCTTGTCCTGGATCATCCAGCCTTCGATTGCAGTAGCGAGGTTGTAATGCTCTTCGTCGGTGATGCCGGCGCGCAGGCGCAGGCCCGGCTCGCCGTCGGGACGGGCATTGCGGATGATCACGGCGCCGCCGGTCACGTTGCGGCCGAACAGCAGGCCCTGTGGGCCGCGCAACACCTCGATGCGCTCGACGTCGAACGTATCGAGGACGACGCCGTAGGTAGTGCCGAGATAAATCCCGTCAACGAAGACGCCCACAGTCGGGTCCACCGACGGAATCGAGCTGTTGATGCCCTGGCCTCGAATCGAAAAGTTCTGCACGCCAGGGAACGTGCCGACCGCTTCCATCTGCACGTTCGGCATCACGTAACTCAGGTCACTGAGTTTCTTGACGAACAGCGCATCCAGCTGTGCTGCACCGTACGCCGTTAATGCCACGGGCACGTCCTGAACGGCCTCGGCGTCGCTCTTCTTGCGAGCGGTGGTGACGATTTCCTCGAGAAGCGCTCCCGCGCCACCTTCCTGTGCAGCCGCCACGTTCGGTAGCGAAAAAACAACAAGTACTGTCGCGACAGCCGACAGGCCACGCATAGCGAGACCGGTCACCGGCCATAAATAATTGGTTTTGTTTGAGTTTCTCACAGCGGGCCCTCCTCCCCCCGGATTCATACGATCTAGCATACTGTTGTATGGGCACCTATGCCAAGCGCAGTGACGAATAAAACGCCATGCCGGCCGCAATCGCGCGGCATTGCGGCACGAGTGCGCATAGAATGCCCCCATGCGATCCGCCACCGACGACCGCCCGCGCCGTTCCATCCGCAGTTTCGTCCGGCGCACGGGCAGGCTGACGCCCTCGCAGGAACGCGCGCTGGCCGAGCTATGGCCGGTTTACGGCGTGGACTTCAGCGCCGCGCTTCTCGCCTTCCCGACGCTGTTTGCTGCGGACGCACCGGTGGTGCTCGAAATCGGTTTTGGCAACGGCGACACTCTCGTGCAGCAGGCTGCCGAATACCCGGCGATGAACTTCGTCGGTATCGAGGTTCACGAACCCGGTGTCGGGCACTGCCTCTTGCGGGCGCACGACGCCGGCATCGCCAATCTGAAGCTCATCATGCACGACGCAATCGAAGTGCTGAGCGAGCAGGTTCCGGAGGACTCGCTGCAACGAGTCAATATTTACTTTCCGGATCCCTGGCCCAAGAAACGGCATCACAAGCGCCGCCTGATCCAGGCGCCATTCCTGGAAATGATTCATAGCCGGCTGGCACCGGGCGGTACATTACATATTGCAACCGATTGGGCGAACTACGCCGAGCACATCGATGCGGTACTGGCGGACTCAAGTCTCTTTACCTGCGCCGAACGCCGTGAACACGGCGGCGACAGGCCGCTGGATCGGCCTCGAACCAAGTTCGAACGCCGCGGCCTGCGCAAAGGGCACCGAATATTCGACTGGCGCCTCTTGGCAACGGCTCATAATGACTAGATTCTTGCAGTTTCAGGCGTATGATCTATAAGTATTGTAAAGGTGTGTTTATTCGTTCAGGGACTTAGTTCAATGGCAGTAACGTACCCCGTCATCGGTCAGTGGTTCAGGCGGCCCAATGGGACCTTGTTCGAGGTCGTTGCGATCGACGAGGAAGACTCGACGATCGAGATACAGCAGTTTGACGGCACCATTGACGAACTCGAAATCGATCGCTGGCCGAAACTCATGCTGACCGAAGTGAGTGCGCCGGAGGACTGGTCCGGGTCCGTCGATATGGATCCGGAGGATTACGTCGGCAAGAGCGACGGCGAAAACCCGTCGGGCTATCACGACCCGCTGGCGTTCCTCGACAAGGTCTGACCTACCACCCACTAACCGCGACTACGGCGACCGGCCGACGTCGGCGATCGTGGGGCATGTCCCAGTCGCTCGGACAATCTTCGATAACTCGCTTTGTGGAACACACCCCACACTCGCCGCCGCCTTCCATGGCACGGTTGCCAGGCGAGTGGACGAGATGTTTGTACCCATTCGGGCATAATATTGGTAGGACATAAAGCGAGCGTAGCGAGACAGTCCGCCAACAAATATGTCGGCCGATCGCCGTGATCGCCGCGCTTGCGACTATGGCGGGTGGTGGTGATTTACATACTGCTCGGGCCGGTGACGTAGACGACGCCGTCACGCACTGATACCTCGACCGTCCGCAGCGACCGTCCCGATC
>CALZMQ010000040.1:0-34515 GCA_945788625.1 uncultured Woeseiaceae bacterium | reverse complement strand
CCATGCGAAGCACAGATGATTGCCGACCTGTCCTTGGTCAGGAAACTGTCGGGCGACCAGTTCAGGGGATGCCCGACGTGTGCGCAGAAATTCTGGTACGCGAAAACCGCCTCTCCCTTGCGCACGACGAACCCGCGAAACGGCCAGTCGCCGTCACCTATTGCGAACTCGCGGCATCCCGGATCATCGATTTCATCGAGAGGCCCTACCGCAATTTCCTGCTCTGCACTACTCAAGGACCTGCCTCGCGCCAGGGTGCAACTTTGAATAGCAACAGCATTCCGGGAAGCGCAAGACCCGTGCAAAGCAAGAAGAAGTTCGTCCAGCCGACCTGTTCGACAATCACGCCGGTGACGGCGTTGGCGAAAACCCGCGGTACCGATGCGAGGGCGGTAAACAGGGCTAGTTGCGTCGCGGCAAACGCAGGATTGGTTGTACGGGCCATGAACGCGATCAGCGCTGCGCCACCGAGACCCACACCCAGATACTCGAACGCGACGACTGCGCCAAGCAGCCACGGATTGGCACCGCCAACAGAAAGCAAAGCAAAACCGAGGATGCTCACAATCTGCACGACGCCGAACACCCACAGCGCGCGGTTGATCGACAGCTTGACCATGATCAGGCCGCCGACGATCGTGCCCACATTGGCGGCGATCAGTCCGGCCGTTTTGCTGATTGCCCCGATTTGCGTCAGCGTAAAGCCGACGTCGATAAAGAACGGCGATTGCAGCGCGGTCACCATGTTGTCGCCGAGTTTGTAGAGAAACAGGAACGCGAGCACGAGTAATGCGGGCGCGAGCCCGGACCGTCCGATGAATTCCCTGAACGGCTCGATGACGGCAGCACGCATGGTCTTCGGCGGCGTCGGGTCCTTGATCGCCTCGTCGATGACGAGCGTAAGAACGATGCCGACCAGCATGAATGCGCCAATCACGGTGAATACGATGTGCCAGGGAAAGTGGTCCGCGAGAATGAAGCCGAGCGCGCCGGGAACGAGGCCTGAGAATCGATAGGCCTGTACGTGTATGGCGTTACCGAGTCCGAGTTCGACGTCGGGCAGCAGCTCGCGGCGATAAGCGTCGAGCACGATATCCTGGCTTGCGCTGAAAAAGGCAACCGCGGCCGCCAGGTACGCGACTGTCCAGATACTGAGGTCCGGCTTGATGAATCCCATGACGCCGATCGACACCAGCAACAGAATCTGCGTGACCAGCATCCAGCCGCGCCGGTGCCCGAGAAAGGGCAACGTGAAGCGATCCATGACCGGCGACCAGACGAATTTCCACGCGTAAGGAAACTGCACGAGCGCAAAGAAGCCAATCTCGGCAAGCCCGACGCCCTCGGTGCGCAACCAGCCCGGAACCAGCTGGAACAACACGTACAGCGGTAACCCGGATGTGAAACCCGTGAATACGCAAATCAGCATGCGCCGGTTGAGGATCGCCTCCTTGAAGGTCTCCGGGCGCGTGCGATCCAGGGGGTCGCTAGGTCCTGTCTGCATACGACCAGTCGTAATCCATGATCAGCGGCGCATGATCGGAAAAGCGCTGTTCCTTGTAGATATCCGTGCGTAGCACCTTTTCGCGGAGTCCCGGCGTTACAACCTGGTAGTCGATGCGCCAGCCGACGTTGTTGTCCCAGGCGCGGCCGCGATTCGACCACCAGGTATACTGATCGGGATCCTGCGGGAGACAGCGGAACGCATCCGCGTAGCGGTGTTCACCGAACACCTTGTCCAGCCAGGCACGCTCCTCAGGCAGGCAGCCCGAGTTCTTCTGGTTCTGCTTCCAGTTCTTGATGTCGCCTTCCTTGTGCACAATGTTCCAGTCGCCGCAGATGACGTACTCGGAGCGGCGTCGCTGCAATTTTTTCAGGTGTTCGGTAAACGAGTCCATGCAGCGATACTTTGCTTCCTGTCGCTCCTCGCTCGATGAGCCCGACGGCAAATAAAGTGAAACGACGTTGATGCCTTCGAGTTGCACTTCCAGGTACCGGCCTTCGGCGTCGAACTCGGGGTCGCCGTAACCGCGAACGACCTTTTTCGGTTTGTGCCGGGTATAGACAGCCGTCCCGCTGTAGCCCTTTTTCACTGCATCTTCGTAGTAGCAGTGATAACCGTCGGGCGAGAACACGTCGTCAGCCAGCTGGTGAACCTGCGCCTTGGTTTCCTGGATGCAGATCACGTCTGCCTCCTGGCCACCCATCCAGTCGAAAAAACCCTTGCGGGCAGCCGCCCGAATGCCGTTGGCATTCAAGCTGATAACGCGAAACACTACGATCTCCTGTGTCATAATTCCGTAAGTCGCGGCCATGATACAGAAGACCAATCGTATGCGTGGATACAAGAGGGAATTCATCGAACTGGCGCTCGAACTCGGCGTATTGCGATTTGGTGAATTCACACTCAAATCCGGCCGCAGCAGCCCCTACTTTTTCAACGCGGGTTTGTTCAATACCGGTTACGCCGCCGCCAAGCTCGGGCGCTTCTATGCGGCGGCAATTGCCGAGTCCGAAGTGCGCTTCGACATGATTTTCGGGCCGGCCTACAAGGGCATTCCGCTGGCGACACTCGCCGCAGCCTCACTTGCGGAACAGCACGACATCGACGTGCCTTATTCTTTCAACCGCAAGGAGATCAAAGCCCACGGCGAAGGCGGCAGCGTCGTTGGCGCACCGTTGTCGGGCGACGTGCTGATTGTGGACGACGTGATCACAGCCGGTACCGCGGTTCGCGAGGCTTACCAGATTATTTCGTCGGCTGGTGCCCAGATCGCGGGACTGGTCATCTCGCTCGACCGTCAGGAGCGCGGTCAGGGACCCTATTCGGCAGTGCAGGAATTGAAACAGTCGCTCGGAATTCCTGTCATAAGTATCGTTCAACTGGACGACCTGATCGACATCCTGGAGGAATCAAGCGAGTACGAGCAGTATCTCGAGCCTGTCCTCGCGTATAGAAAACAATACGGTGTTATCTCGTAAGTTATTGATTTTCGGAGGGCCACCGCAAGTTTACAGAGGCTGTGGACGGTACTAAGCTATGATAACGAGAACCAGTCCCGGTTGTAGGTTTGCATTTGCTGGCATATTTGACCCATGCAGAAATTGAATCTCATATCCGTGTTGCTGCTTTTGGCGCCCCTGGCCGCCGGCGCAGACGACACCAAAGTTTACAAGTGGGTGGACGAATACGGCGTCTTGCACTACGGGGACAGCATTCCTGCCAAGTACGCCGAGCTTCCCAAAGAGGTACTC
Source organism: uncultured Woeseiaceae bacterium (assembly GCA_945788625.1). GTDB lineage: Bacteria > Pseudomonadota > Gammaproteobacteria > Steroidobacterales > Woeseiaceae > UBA1847. The sequence goes on along the minus strand of CALZMQ010000040.1, from coordinate 31,260 downwards.
AACGACCATGGCGTAACGGTCGACAATCTCGAAGGCAAGAAAACTCCGGAGCAGATAGAGGCCGAACGTATCGAGGAAGAGCGCCACATGGCCATCGAGTTGCAACGCCGTGCCGATCAGGCATTGCTTGCCACCTACCTCTCGGTCGATGAAATCCTCATGCACCGCGATCGTCGCGTGGAGCTTTTCCAGGCGCAGTCTCGCGTTACGGAACTCTATCTGCGCAATCTCGCGAGGCGGATGGAAGCACTGCGAACGGAAGCGTCGAATTTCCAGCCCTACAGCGAAGACCCCGAAGCCCCGATGATCGATGGCGACCTCGCTGCCGATCTTCGCACGACCCGGGAGACCATCGCGAAACACGAAAGAAACCTGGAAAAGTTCCAGGAAGATGAGCAACAGATCATCGCGCGTTTCGCCGGCGACATAAACCGATTCAAGGTCCTGAAGGGTATCGAATAGGGCTTCAGTCCCGCTGCGTCTCAGCCCGTTCCGGAATGGCCGAAACCACCGGCGCCCCTGTCACTTGCATCGAACTCGTCGACGACGCTGAATTCGACCTGTTCCACCGGCACGAAGACCATTTGGGCGATACGTTCACCCGGCTCCACCTCGTACGCCTTCGAGCTGCGATTCCAGCATGAGATGAACACCTGTCCCTGGTAGTCCGAATCGATCAGACCCGTCAGGTTGCCAAGCACGAGTCCGTGCTTGTGCCCCAGCCCCGACCGCGGGAGCAGGACGGCGGCCAGCGATGCATCGGCCACGTGAATCGCAAGACCCGTCGGCACCAGCACCGTTTCACCCGGCGCGACCTCGATAGCCGCGTCGATGCACGCTCGCATATCGAGTCCCGCGGACCCGCCGGTCGCGTAATGGGGTAAGGGAATCGAATCCCCGACTCGTGGGTCGAGGATTTTCAGTTCGATCGATCGCAAGATGTCGTGTCCTTCAGTCGTTACCGGATATGACCGTAAGCTTGGGCTGGGCGTCTGCGCCGCGGGCAGCATAGAAGTGTTTGGCCACCAGTTCAATGAGGTCACGCGCCAGGTCCGCTTTGGCCCTGGTCGGAAATTCCTGTTTTCCATTCTTCCACAGAACGCTGACTGCATTATCGTCACGATCGAAGCCGCGGTCGTCGCCGACCTGGTTCGCGACGATCATATCCAGTTTCTTTTTCTCGAGTTTCGAGCGCGCGTAGTCCTCGACCTTCTCCGTCTCTGCCGCGAAGCCAACGGTGAACGGCGCCGCGTCCAGTGCGGCGACCGACGCCAGGATGTCGGGACAGCGGACGAGTTCTATGCTCGCGGTTTCGTTGTCCTTCTTGATTTTTTGCTGCTTCGCGCTGGTAGGCCTGTAATCCACGACGGCTGCCGCCGCTATGAAGATATCCGCTGCCGCGATTTGATCGTGGGTCGTATCGAACATTTCCTGTGCGGTCCTGACCATGCGCACCTGCATGCCCGGCGGCGCCGGCAGGTTCACCGGGCCGCTGATCAGGACGACATTCGCGCCTTGTGCCGCAGCGGCACGCGCGATGGCGTAGCCCATCTTTCCGGAGCTGCGATTCGTGATGTAGCGAACGGGGTCTATGGGCTCGCGCGTCGGCCCTGCGGTCACGACGACGGTCCTGCCTTCGAGCAGCCCCTCGCCCTTGCCGACACTTAGCCCGCAAACCGTTGCGGCAATGGTGTCCGGCTCGAGCATGCGGCCGGCGCCCGTCTCGCCGCAGGCCTGCGAACCCGTCGCCGGCCCGAGGATGTGGATGCCTCGCTCCTCGAGTACCGCTTTGTTCGCCTGCGTCGCCGGGTTGCTCCACATGACGTGATTCATGGCCGGCGCCAGGGCTATCGGCGCTTCGGTCGCGAGGCAGATGGTCGTCAGCAGATCCGGGGCCGCACCGCTGACGATGCGAGCCATTACTTCGGCGGTCGCCGGCGCTACCAGCACCACATCGGCCCAGCGTGCGAGCTCTATATGGCTCATGGCCGCTTCGGCTTCCTTGTCCCAGAGATTCGATCGAATCGCGCGGCCGGATACTGCCTGCAGGGCCGTCGCGGTAACGAACTCCTCGGCCGATGCCGTCATTACGATCTGCACCTCGGCACCGCGCTCACGCAGCCGCCGGACCAGGTCCGGCGCCTTGTAGGCGGCGATGCCGCCGGTAATGCCAAGCACGATATTCACGGCCGGAGACTCTCAACGCTCGTAAAGACCCGAGCTTAGCGTGGAGCTGACGATCATTTCTACTGAAACCGGCGATCCTGACCAGATTGATTCGTTGTAAGGAAATACCGCGAGCGCGGAGACTGTCGGCGTGGAGAATCCAGCTGACAGGCGCCCAACGGACATCGAGCTGCTGGCCGCGCTGATCGGTGCCGGAAGTGCCAGCGAGGCGGCGACCGTGCTGCTGCAGCAATTCGGCGGCCTGCGGGCATTGCTGCATGCAGACACCGCCGACATCCTGGCTTGTCGTGGAATCGGGCGAGCCCGGCTCGAGGTCATTCGCGCCCTGCCGGAACTCGCACGTCGCTACTACTCGGAATCGCTGCCCACAGGCGAGGCGATCAGGAGCCCGGCCGATACCGAAGCCTTCCTGCAGTCACGCATGAGGCATCTCGACCATGAGCTTTTTTGCTGCCTTTTCCTCGACAATCGCCACCGCGTGCTGCGCTTTGACGAGCTGTTTCGCGGCACTATCGACGGCACCTCGGTGTATCCCAGGGAGGTCGTCAAGGAGGCCCTGGCCGTCAACGCGGCCGCCGTCATCCTCGCCCATAACCACCCATCGGGGGTCGCCGAGCCCAGCCAGGCCGACGAACGCATCACGCGGCGCCTGAAATCGGCCCTCGAACTGGTCGATATCCGGTTGCTGGACCACCTCATCATCGGCGATGGCAGGGCCACGTCGCTGGCCACTCGCGGGCTTATCTGAGAGTAGAGAACAGCAGCGCACGATGCGTGTGAGCGGCGGGTTTCGAATTGAGCGGTCATTCGAAAGACCCGTTTGCAGACCTGGTGACCGATCGCTTACGGCTGCGGATTCAATTCCTCCATATTCTGACATCCAGAATCAAGGAAACGCCGACAATGACGAAGAACACGCCCCCCAATGATAGACCCAGCCACGTTGTGAGTGCGGCCAGGGCAATACACACGATTCCTGCCAACTTTCTCTTTTGATCGGCATTCATATGTCGCTACCCATCGGGTGATTAATGCATGACTGTCCGAATTGGATCATTAGCAATCATCCTACAACAGAACGCTCGAAAGACCGCTTTGCGAAGTGAAGCGGCCGCTCAAAGATGTTTCCGCGGAAACGTCGAATTCGAACGTCTGCCCGTTGGCAAACCGGCCGTCAAATACCATGTTGCCAACGCGATAGCGAAGCTTGGCGTCAGGAATCGAAAGGCGTTGAAGAGTTGGGCGGGTTCGCACAATGACAACCTCTTAACCTCTGGGAAAACCGAGATGAATGACAACGTGAAATACTCTGGTGTCGGCCAGGTTTCGCGCTCCGTTAGCAATATTGAGGCGGCTGAACACTGGTACAGGGACGCGCTCGGCCTGGATCACCTTTACACCTTTGGCGACCTGGCTTTTTTTGATTGTGGTGGCACGCGGCTAATGTTGTCACAGGCTGAAGAAAAGCCGGGAAATGAATCCCTGGTCTATTTGCGTGTACCAGACATAGATGCGGCTCATAAACGTTTAACAGACAACGGCGTCGAGTTCGTCAATGCGCCACACATGATTCACAAACATGACGATGGGGCCGAAGAATGGATGGCATTTTTTAACGACCCCGAAGGGCGACCATTGGCGAACATGTCGGTAGTCGGATCGACTGAGAGCCGGGTCATCGAGGATCGACAGGTTCTTGCTCTTGCTGCGCACCGACTGTCCCGAATGGGTTAAGGCGATCGATTGAATTCGCAGCCAATAGCGGACATCCACAGTAGCTTGAAAGTCCTTCGCGAGTTCAGGAGGCGAGCGGTCTATGGATTGTGAGCCAATCCCGCTAACTTGTTCATTCTCACAACAAACTCCGTTGGATAATCCACCAATGCGTCCGCATGTTTTCCGCTTATTTCCCAGAACTCCTTGTGGTCTCCAGCATGCTCGAAGAGCTTTTCGCCCATGAAGAATGGGACTACGCCATCCTCCTGGCTATGTATGATCAATTTCGGCATTGTGGCTTCCCGAATGACGTCCACCGAGCTGTAGGGGTTTCGAAAAAAGGCCCACGTGAACGGCTTTGCGATCCATGGTGTCGAATACACAGCAATATCCCGAAATGATGTGAATGCACCTTCTGTTACCAGAGCATCTACCTCTTGTGGATACCTGGCAGCCACATTGATTGCAAGTTGTCCGCCGTACGATTGCCCGAGAATCAATACCGGTTTGCCTTTGACGTCTTCGCGACCGATTAGATACAAAAACGCTTGATGGGCATCTGCGACCACCGCCTCATGAGTCGCGTGACCTTCCGAACCCCCAAAGCCCCTGTATTCCATGAGGAATAGCTGATAACCGTCTTCCAGTAGTGGCTTAAGCAATTTCGTCCAGTTGGCCACTTTTGAGCCACTACCATGAAATACGAAAATCGTTGCTTCGGGATCGGATTGCGGCTTGAACAGAACGTGATGAATATTCTTGCCGTCGGCGGACTTCAGCACGACGTTTTCCTGGTTCAAACCTGCAGTGCGATCAGGCCTTTCGTCAACGGGAAAAAACGTACGATCAAAAGAACACCCGCACACCAAACACAGGGTAAGTAAGGGGGCAAGGACGCGAATATTCATAATTGTATGATGCTGTCTACACGGGACCTGCGACACCCGTTGGCTTTGGGCCATTCGCAAAGTGAAGCGGACGTTGGAAACGCATCGAGCTAGCGAAGATACTGGTCGATTTCGACAACCAGTTCCTCAACTAAGCTTCGATTCCTGTCGACCGCCTCCAGGTAATACTCGATCCAGCGGTTCAGGTACCGCAAGCGGTTTCGAAACTCTGTCAGGCGGACAGGATCCGTAGTCAGAAGCTGTTGCTCTTCGAAATTCCAGATGTGTTGCAGCTCCCGTTCTGTTATTGCCGTGAATGTACCGTCATACTGTCGACCGTTGTACTCAATCCGTCTAAGGTGATGCTCGTAATAGTCGCCGATCCTCGTTGTAAGACCTGGCGCATCAAGTAAGCGTAGCTGCCCGGAACTAACCATGGAGTTCCACGCTGCTCGACGAGGCCAGATCGAAATAGGCATGATGTATGACTCGAGGACCTTGTGCACCTGCTCGTTCGGCAGTGTTTCAGGGCTGGAAAACCACTGAATCAACAATCGGGTTTGCTCTGCTGCAGCTGTCTGCTCTTTCTCTACCCGGTCGAAAAAATCTTTGTCCTCAAGCAGGCTTATCCGTACCTGGGTCAATGATTCCCTTGCCTCGAGTTTTTCGGCGCGATCTTGCCACATGCTCTCGAGATATATAGCGACAAAGACCGATACCACGATGAGGATAGCCTCACCTCCAAATCTAATCACGTAGCGCCGCATAAACGAGACCGGTTGCAGATTGTCCATTGTCTATTCTTCGTCGGTTATTGCGTGGAATGGAAAAGCATTTATACAGACGACGTCGCGAGCGTGGCATACATTATGCGGAATTGCCGCTCTGGGTCAGCGGCGGTCATCTTACAACAGAACGGTCGACCGACTGCTACGCGAAGTGAAGCGGCTGGACAAGGTCAATAGCCGACATTGGTCGCTAGGTAGATCCCCGAATTGTCGCTATCGCCCTATTGCCGCATAAACATTAGTTACATCCGACAGAGTCACGCCTGGCCGAAGCTGGGGATGCGCGGCCAAGGACCTCAAGTTATCCGCGACAATCTCGAGGACCAATGATCCGACAGACCCCGCTCATAGCACTGGCCTTGTGCCTGGCTGCCGGCGCAGTCCCCGCCCAGGACGTGACGGTGCCACCCACGCTGCAATTCAGCATCTCGAATCCCGGAGCTCGCAGCATGGGATTTGGCGGTGCTTTCGTTGCTCTGGCCGATGACGCCACCGCCGCATTCGCCAACCCTGCCGGCCTTGTCCAGATCACCAGACCGGAGATCTCTCTCGATGGGCGATTCTGGAGCTACTCCACGCCCTATACGGAGCGCGGGCGGATCGAGGGCGATCCCACAGGCATCGGCGTCGACGTTGTGGCCGGGTTGAGGGGCGGCACATCTTCCGATGACCTTACTGGCGTCTCGTTCCTGTCGCTTGTCTACCCGCGCCAAGACTGGTCGCTCGCTCTTTATCGCCATCAGTCGGCGGATTTCGAATCTTTTAGCCAGACGCAGGGACTGTTCGCCGGTGGGAGTACCACGTGCTGCCGATTCACCGATGATCGGGTGCATACGAATCTCGAGGTCGTCAGCTACGGGGTCTCGGTTGCCTATCGATTGACAGACGCGCTGAGCCTCGGCCTGTCGCTTGTCCATTTCGACAACAATTTCGATCTCGTGCGGCAAGCATACCTACCCGACGAAGACGCCGTACTGCAGATCTTTGCGCCGACCTCGTATCCGCCGGAGAGGATGGCCTGGCAAACGTCGTTGCACATTGACGACACCGACCTGGGATTGACCGCCGGCTTCTTGTGGACGCTGTCGCCGCGTTGGAGGCTGGGCGGGTTCTATCGCGGGGGGCCTAGCTTCGAGTTGCGAGGTGAAAGCCGCAGCGGGCCAAGCGGTTCCTTTGTCGGCCTGCCAGGCGCCGGAACGATCATAGGACAAGGCACGTCTCCGGGCGCTTTTCCGGACGTCTACGGCCTGGGATGCGTCTTCCGCTCGGACGATGGCCGCTTGACGTTTGCGTTCGATTGGAATCGCATCGAGTACTCGACCATTCTCGATCGCCTCGACCCAAACGAATTTGACACTAACGATCTCGTCCTCAACGACGGTGATGAGATCCGCCTGGGCGGCGAGTATGCGTTCCTCCGATCCACGCCGGTTGTTGCCGCCAGGCTCGGTTTGTGGTTCGATCCCGACCATCGGCCAAGGTCCACTGAAGCCAGCGAGCTGATAGAGCGTGCTCTTCTGCCGCCAGGCGAGGACAAGATCCACTGGTCGCTAGGTATCGGCTTGGCATTCGAAAACTCCCAGATCGACCTCGGTGCCGACTTCTCGGACCTCGTCAACACGGTGTCTCTGTCCGCAATCTACAGCTTCTAGGCTCCGAACCTGCCAAAGCTGGCACGGCCTGGCGACGCCGTTGAGCCTGATTTGAGGCATAATTCGCCAACGCGGTGCGTAGCGCTTGTATTGCATCCCGCAGGCTGGTATAAAGTTCCGCTCTCTGCCCGCCCGTCGCGGGCAACCTATAGTAAAATCAGAGACTTATCGCAATGTCCAAGGTCTGCCAAGTGACTGGGAAGCGCCCGCAGAGCGGCAATAACGTTTCCCACGCCAAAAACAGAACGCGTCGCCGGTTTTTGCCGAACCTGCAGTTCAAGCGCTTCTGGATCGAATCCGAGAAGCGATACGTACGTTTGCGGGTGTCGCACAAGGGCCTGCGTATCATCGACAAGCACGGTATCGAGAAGGTCCTTGCCGACCTGCGCGCCGATGGACAGCGCGTTTAGGCGCCGGGAGACAAGTCATGCGTGAAAAGATCAAGCTCGTATCCAGTGCCGGTACCGGTCATTACTACACGGCGACCAAGAACAAACGCCTTCATCCGGAAAAGCTGGAAACCAAGAAATACGATCCGACCATCCGCAAGCACGTGGTATACAAGGAAGCGAAGATCAAGTAGGAGTGGCTTACCAGCCAGCGACCAACGTCAAAAGCCCGCCTTGAGCGGGCTTTTTTGTTACAGCGTTACAATAGCCCATGCCTGAGTTGCCTGAAGTCGAAACGAGTCGGCGTGGCATAGAGCCGCACATCGTGGATAGCACCGTCTCGCGCATCGTCGTCCGCGAGCGCCGCCTGCGTTGGCCGATTGCCCGCGACGTGGACCGCAACCTGCCGGGCCAGGCCATCTCGTCCGTGAGCCGCCGGGCAAAATACCTGCTCATCAACACGCCGGCAGGCTCGGCCATCCTGCATCTCGGCATGTCGGGAAGCGTCTCGATCGTCGATCGCGATGCGCCCGCCGGCATTCACGACCATTTCGATATCGAGTTCGATTCCGGCCTGATGCTCCGGTTTCGCGATCCCAGGCGCTTCGGGTCGCTGCACTGGAGCAGGGACCCTGCGTCACATCGACTGTTGAGGGACCTGGGCCCGGAGCCCCTCGGGTGTGAGTTTGACGGCAACTACCTCTGGCGAATGTCGCGGGGTCGTCGAGTCAGCGTCAAGCAGTTCATCATGAATGCGAACATCGTAGTTGGTGTCGGCAACATTTACGCCAGCGAGTCACTGTATCTTGCCGGCATTCACCCGCGCAGGGCCGCGGGCAGGATTGCGGCGCATCGATACGAGGTGCTCGCCGACGCGATCAGGGAGGTGCTGGGCAAGGCCATTCGCGCAGGCGGTACCACGCTGCGGGACTTTTATGGCGGCGACGGTGAGGCAGGATATTTCAAGCAGCAGCTCGAAGCCTACGACCGGGAGGACGAGCCGTGCCGCCGCTGTAACGAGCCAATCGCAGCAATCGTCCAGGGACAGCGCTCGACCTATTATTGCAAGCGGTGCCAGACGTAAGGCTATCGCGGCTGGAATACCCCAAGGGCACGTAGGCCGCTCCTACGGCAGAAGCATCCCTGGGAGTGACCCAACCGCGATTCACTTGCGGCCGCAGCGTTCCAGCAGGGCCTCTTGCACCCTGGGCGACACGAACTTGGACACGTCGCCACCCAGCGAGGCGACTTCCCGCACGAGGCTCGACGATATGAAGGTGTACTTCTCGGTCGGCGTCAGGAAGGCTGTTTCCACTTCTTCGGTCAGGTGTCGGTTCATATTGGCCAGCTGGAATTCGTATTCGAAGTCCGAGACAGCGCGCAGACCGCGAATGATGACGGCGAGACCATGCTCGAGGGCGAAGTCCACCGTGAGGCCTTCGTAGCCCTTGACCTCGACATTCGGCAGGTCTTCCAACGCCGCCTTCGCCAACTCTACGCGCTCGCCGAACGTGAACATCGGCGCCTTGCTGCCGGTATTGGCGGCAATGGCCACGATGACCTTGTCGTACAATCGCGCCGCCCTGCGAACGAGGTCTTCATGCCCGAGCGTTATCGGATCGAAGGTGCCGGGATACATCGCGGAGACTGTCATAGGTCAATCCTGTCGGGCCTTTTGCTGCACGAGCATATAACGGACGTTGCCCGCAGTCTTGTTCTTTAGCACCTGCCAACTCTCCGGCAGATCCGGTTCCGCTCTCGACCGTTCCTGTTCCAGGTAGACGCAACCCTTGTCTGCAAGCAGTTGCTTTTGGGCCAGCAGCTGGCAGACGTTACTCAGCAGGTCTGCGGCAAAGGGCGGATCGAGGAATACGATTTCGAATGGGCCGTCTTGCGCTTTGCGCAAATAGTCGTTTCCATCCATCTGTAATACTGACGCACCCGTGGCGTCCAGCATCGCGATATTGTCGCGCAACATCGCAACGGCTGTGGGCGATCGTTCGACGAATACAGTGCTGTGTGCGCCTCGCGAAAGTGCTTCCAGGCCCAGGGCGCCCGTACCGGCGAACAGGTCCAGGCAACGTGCACCCTGGATCCGCGGAGCCAGCCAGTTGAATACCGTTTCACGAATGCGCTGGGACGTAGGACGCAGGCCCGGCACATCGGCGATATCCAACAGACGACTGCGCCACTTTCCCGCTACAATACGCAGCCGTCCCGGCTGCGATTTGTCCGTTTTACGTCGTTTGGCCACGGCTTCCCTGCTATTGGTATCGTTACTCCGTCCAGGTGCAATAACATAATCCCATGTTTGGCAAGAAAGAAAAGCCCGAGAAACGCGACGGCTTCATCAAGCGCCTGCGCGCACGCATCAACCGCGGCGACAGCTGGCTCACCTACGATCTTGCAAACCTGGCGCCAGGTGGAACGATCGATGAGGACGTCCTGGACGAACTCGAGGCATTGCTGGTCATGGCCGATGTCGGCGTCGAGACGACCGAACGCATCATATCCGACCTGCAGAAGAGCCTGGCCCGGAAAGAACTGAAGGACGTTGCCGCGCTGCGCAATGGCTTGCGCGCATCGCTGTGCGGCATTCTTGCCCCGGTCGAGAAGCCCCTGTCGATCGAAAAGCCGGGTGGTCCGTTCGTTATCCTCATGGTCGGTGTCAATGGCGCCGGCAAGACCACGACCATCGGCAAACTGGCGCGTCACCTCAAGGACGACGGCTACTCGGTAATGCTGGCGGCCGGAGATACGTTTCGCGCCGCGGCGGTGGAGCAGTTGCAGGCCTGGGGTGAACGCAACGACGTCGCCGTTATCGCTCAGCAGGCCGGGGCCGATCCGGCGGCGGTGATCTTCGACGCATGGGAGGCTGCCCGTGCGCGAAACATCGACGTGCTCCTGGCCGACACGGCCGGTCGCCTGCAAAGCCAGACCGGGCTCATGGACGAGTTGGCCAAGGTCAAACGGGTTGTCGCACGGCGGGACGAGAGCGCGCCCCACGAGATCATGCTCGTGCTCGATGCGAGCCAGGGCCAAAACGCGCTTGTGCAGGCCGAGAAGTTTCACGAGGCTCTCGGACTCACGGGTATCACCGTCACAAAGTTGGATGGCAGCGCGAAGGGTGGCATTCTGCTTGCCATTGCGAATCGGCTCAACGTGCCGGTTCGCTTTATTGGCATTGGAGAAGCTGCCGAAGACATGCAACCGTTCGCTGCCGACGACTTCGTGGATGCGTTGCTGACTTCCGGCGGACAGGGGAAGTAACCCGACCCGATGATTCGACTCGAGAACGTCACGAAACGCTATCCGGGAGGACAGGAAGCCCTCGCGGGCCTCGATCTCTCCGTGGACACCGGGGAAATGGTGTTCGTCACCGGCCATTCCGGAGCGGGCAAGAGCACTTTGTTGAGGCTGATTGCGTTGATCGAGCGACCGACGGGCGGCCAGGTCATTGTCGACAACCAGAACACCCGGCGAGTAAAGCGCCGCAAGATCCCTGCCTACAGGCGCCAGATCGGCATGGTCTTCCAGGACCACAAGTTACTCTACGATCGTCCTGTTTCCGATAACGTCGCGTTGCCGCTGATCATTGCCGGCGTCAGTCATCGCGACGCCGCGAGGCGTGTGCGTGCCGCACTGGACCAGGTCGGGCTTCTGCACAAGGAAAAAAAGAGCCCGGTTACCTTGTCGGCCGGAGAACAGCAGCGCGTGGGTATTGCCCGTGCAATCGTCACCCGTCCGAAGCTCCTGATTGCCGATGAGCCCACCGGCAACCTCGACCCGGACCTGTCTCTCGAGGTGATGCGGATATTTCGGCGCTTCAATGAGGTCGGCGTGACCCTGCTGGTTGCCAGTCACGACATTGCGCTGATCGACAAGCTGGGTTGCCGCAGGATCGCGCTTGAGGAAGGCCGGCTGCAGGAGGAGATCGACCCGTGGCTGTGAGCCGGCATGCGGATGCCGTCGCGCCCGTACGCGCGTCGGGACCGTTTTCGATCTGGATAACGCGGCATGTCAGCACGGGTATCGGCTCGCTCGGACGCCTGCTGCGCCAGCCGGTTGCGAGCCTCATGATCGTTCTGGTCATTGCCGTCACGCTCGCGCTGCCTGCGGCGATCAATGTCGTCGTCAAGAATGCTCGTGCGGTGAGCGGTAGCTGGGACAATGCGCTGGACTTTTCCGTGTTCCTGAAACAGGAGCTGTCATTGAGCGAGGCCGAAGGCCTCGCGCGCCTGATCGGGCAACGTGCCGACGTGGACTCCGTCGAGTTGATTTCGTCCAGTGATGCGCTGGCCGAATTCCGTCTGCAATCCGGTTTCGGCGCGGCGCTGGATCAATTGCCCGACAACCCGTTGCCGCATACGCTGGTGGTACGCCCCAGCGGCGGCAATACCAGCGCATCTTTGATCCTGCTGCAGGAAGAGATAGGCAATCTTCCGGAGTCGGATTACGTTCAGGTGGATACGGAGTGGGTGCAACGTTTTCACGCCATTCTCGATATCGTTCGACAGGCTATTGTCATCGGGTCGGCACTGCTGGCCGCCGCAATAGTCGTCATCATCGGCAATACGATACGGCTGGACATCGAAAACCGGCGCGAGGAGATCGAGGTGACCAAGTTGATCGGCGCCAGCAACGCTTTCGTTCGGCGGCCTTTTCTCTGGACTGGTTTCTGGTATGGCCTGTTCGGAGGACTGATGGCGCTTGCGCTCGTTCACTACGCCCTGTTCTTGCTCGAGGATCCCGTTGCCCGATTGGCCGGCCTCTACCAAAGCAAACTCGCCATCGCGTCGATGGATGCCGTCGAGAGCGCTGCGATCACCGGTATTGGTGTGTTCCTGGGGTTATTCGCGTCGTGGTTCACGGCGGCGCGGCACATGCGCCGCATCGAACCGCGTTAGCACAGTCATGCTGCCCGCAGCGCGACCATGACGCCGTCGACGATACCGCGCAGCGACTTTCGATCCGGCTTGCTCTTGCACATGACACGCATGCCCCAGATATTATTCATCAGGAACATCGCCAGTGCATCGTTGTCCCTTACGGCCTCTATGTCACCTTCGCGCTGCGCGTCAGCGATGAGTGCTGCGAACGACTTGCACAGTCGGCGGTTGTAGCTACGCAGTCGATCGGCGATTTCCAAGTCGTGTTGCGACAACTCCAGCAGGGCATTGACCGTGAGGCAGCCGCGTTCGTCGTTGCCGGAGACCTGGTCATCGGCGATCCGTCGCAGCAGCGCGTCGATCTTCCCGATAGCCGGCGTCGCACTTTCGCGCAGGGTGCGGATGCTGTCGAGAAATCCCTTGTTATATAAATCGATGACCTCGAGAAAAATGCCTTTCTTGTTGCCGAAAGCAGCATACAGGCTGCCCGGCTGCAGTCCCGTTGCCTCGACGAGGTCGCCCACCGATGTTTTGCCGTAACCCTGCTCCCAGAATACGGCCATCGCCTGGCTGACAACCTCGTCTCTATCGTATTCGGGCGGTCGGGGCATGGAGTAACACCTGCGTTCAATGATCCCCTATTGTAGTTATACTTGAATGATCATTCAAGAACAGATAACATGCCCGCTCAATTCGAAGAGGACGCAGAAATGACCACATTCACCCCGCATACGCTCGAAACCGTTGCGCCCGAGGGCCGTGAGATCCTGCAACAGGTTGAGCAGAATTACGGGTTTATACCCAACCTGATCGGAAACATGGCGGAGGCGCCGGCGACAACAAGGGCCTATCTCGAGTTGGGCAGGCTGCTGGGCGAGAGCAGTTTCAGCGAGGCCGAGCAGCAGGTCATCATGTTGGCCGTCAGTCGCTACAACGAGTGTGGCTACTGCGTCGGCGCCCATTCGGCTATTGCCCTGATGAACAAGGTGCCGGCCGACGTTGTCGAGTCGATGCGCACCGACAATCCGATCGAGGACCCTAAACTCGAAGCATTACGGCTGTTTACGACGCGCGTCGTCGATCAGCGCGGTTGGCTGTCGAATTCCGATAGGGACGCCTTTTTGAACGCCGGCTACAACAAACAGCAGATTCTGGAAGTGGTGCTCGGCGTCGCGATGAAGACGATCAGCAACTACACCAATCACATTGCCGGCACGGAACTCGACGATGCCTTCAGCGCCCATGCCTGGCGTGCGCCTGCGTCGGATGTCGCATGAGCTGAGGCTATTAGACATAATATGATTGTCCGTATGCCTATAAGTTGTTGTTATTAAAGATGACTTCAGCCTGACGGCCAAGGAACTTATGCCGGTTGTTAGCACTCTAAAGCCGCGAGTGCTAACATTGTGCGTCACCACGGAGGTAATAGATGACAACCGCAGTTGCGAAAACAAATCACGATTTGGTGCTGGCAGGTCCGGTAGGCAGTCTCGACGCCTATATCCAGGCTGTCGGCGCGATCGCCGTTCTGAGCAAGGAAGATGAACAGGCTCTCGCCAGGCATTTCCGCGAGGAGGAAGATCTCCAGGCGGCGCGTGATCTGGTCATGGCGCACCTGCGTTTTGTCGTACACATTGCCAAGGGCTACACGGGCTATGGACTCCCGCTGAGCGACCTCATCCAGGAAGGCAACGTGGGCCTGATGAAAGCGGTCAAACGCTTTGACCCGAATTACGACGTTCGCCTCGTGTCGTTTGCGGTGCACTGGATACGTGCGGAAATCCACGAGTTCGTGCTCAAGAACTGGCGCATCGTCAAGGTTGCTACCACCAAGGCGCAACGCAAGCTGTTTTTCAATCTGCGCAAGAAGAAAAAGAGCCTGGCCTGGCTGTCGGCATCTGAGACCGAGGCGGTTGCCGAGGACCTGGGCGTGAGTGCGAAGGAAGTCACCGAAATGGAAAAGCGCCTCCACTCGCGTGACGCCATCTTCGACCCGACACCGGATGCCGATGACGAACGCAACTTCACTCCTGCGGCATACCTGCCGAGCCCCGATTCCGACCCGGCGACACTTGTCGAGGCGGCTGATTGGAATGAAGACGCGAACGCGCGTATGTCGTCCGCATTCAACGTGCTGGATGACCGAAGTCGCCGCATCCTGGAAGAACGATGGCTCGCCGATAAGAAGATGACGCTGCACGATCTGGCTGCCGAGTACGGCATTTCGGCCGAGCGCGTTCGTCAGCTCGAGGTCAACGCCATCAAAAAGCTCAGGAACGCGATGGCTCTGTAGGTCGATTCAACGATAGTAGCGCGTGCGGTAACGGACGTAGCCGCCATCTTCGACGCCATGCGGGTCATCGTGGGTCCAGTGAACCAGCCCGCCGAGGTCATTCCATTCGTACATGCCGCGGACATGCACGCGGTCGCCTATGCCCAGCGGTACACGTTTGACAAGGTCGATATTGTGCGCAATCAGCAGCGTGTTCCGGTCGCCTATGTCGATGATGAACCGCTGGTGGCGTGATCCGTCGTTGTCGTCGGACAGCAGGCGCCTGACGAAGCCGGTGACTTCAATCCAGTTCCCCGTGTCCCTTTTGTCGAATCTTCGCGGCAAGACGCTTGCCCTTGTTCTTGTTTTGGCAGGGCGACAGGCACAGAGTGCCACAAAAAAAGCGCGGCGGGCCGATCCCTGGCCGCCGCGCCTGGCTTTTGCGTTTGGCAAATCAGCCCGCTGTGATCGGAACCATCGTGATCTCGACGCGGCGATTCGCCTGACGCCCGCTGGCCGAGCCGTTGTCGGCGACGGGGCGCAGTTCGCCCATGCCGAGTGTAATCACGCGTTGCGGAATCACGCCCTGGGCCTGCAGATAGCTCGCAACCGACGATGCGCGACGTTCGGACAGGCTCTGGTTGTAGGACTCTGACCCCGTGCTGTCCGTGTGTCCGGCGACCTCTACGACGGTCTGTTCGAATTCGCCGAGTACTTTACCGACTGAATTGAGTACGTCGAAAAAGGCGGGGCTCAGGTCGGAACTGTCGGTCGCGAATGTAACGTTGCCCGGCATATTGAGCGTAATGTTGTCGCCGATTCGCGTGACGCTCACACCGGTGCCTTCGAGCTCGGCGCGCAGCGCCGCTTCCTGGCGATCCTGGTAGTGGCCGATTGCACCGCCGGCCAGCGCTCCGATGCCGGCGAGAATCAGGGCATGTTGCCTGCGCTCGACCGCATCATCACCGGAAATGAGGCCTACGACCGCCCCGGCGGCTGCACCGATCAAGGCGCCCTTGGTGGCCTTGCTGGTCTGCTCTTCACGCGTGTACGCATCCAGCGTCTCGCAACCAGTCGCAAAAACGGCAAACACCGTCAGTGCGAGGATAGTCTTTACTGATCTCGTCTTCATGATCCTTCCTTTAACTTGCGGTATATACGGGCGTATTGTAGTCGCCGACTACCTGAACGCAGACTTAATCTCAGCGCTTATGTTCACACGATCCAAGACAATTTGGCGTTTTCGGCAGTGCGTCACAGTTCCGCGATTGTACGTGTAAAATGGCGGGCCGCCTCGCGAGAATCCCGATGAGCGAAACTGACAGCTGGCTCGATCGCTACGAGCGCAATCACGGCAATCTGCGCAACCCGCTGGTGTACTGGGCGGCGGTGCCCATGATCGTCGTCGGCACGGTCGGTATACTCTGGTACTTGCCGGTGCCGCCGGAATTCATCGAAATCTCCCCGTTGCTCAATTGGGGCAGCGCCTTTTTGATGGCGTCGACAATCTACTATTTCATCATTTCGCTGTCGCTCGCGATCGGCATGCTGCCGTTCATGCTCGGTCTTGCCACGCTTCAGCTGTGGCTTGCCTCGTCCGGGTACCCGGCTCTCGGCGTTTCGACCGGCCTGCTCGCGGCCGGCACCGTCGGGCTTTGGCTCGGCCGCCGCGGACCGGGCAGCTTTCGAGCCGTCTTGCAGGATTACCAGCTGATGATGATCGGTCCGGCGTGGCTGCTTGCCGCCATATACCGGCGCTTCGGTATCCCATACTAGGGAACCTCTTATCGGTCATTTCTCGGATGCCCCGGCTGGCCACTTGGTCTAGAATCTACGCCCCTCCGCACAAAGCCAGGAAATCAGCCGTGAGCGCGCAACCACTCGACCCACTCGACCTCTATGACATCCGTTCCGAGCTGAGCGAAGACGAAATCATGGTGAAGGACACCGTCGGACGATTCGTCGACGACAAGGTGATTCCGCTCATGAGGGAGGCGTTCGAACAACACCGGTTTCCGCGACAGCTGGTCGGTGAGGTGGCTGAACTGGGACTGCTCGGCACGTCGATCGAGGGCTACGATTGCGCCGGACTGAACAGCGTCAGCTACGGGTTGATCTGCCAGGAACTCGAGCGCGGTGACAGCGGCCTGCGCAGTTTCGTGTCGGTCCAGAGCAGCCTCGTGATGTTTCCGATCCATGCCTACGGCTCCGAGGAGCAAAAGCAGCGCTGGTTGCCCGCGATGGCACGTGGCGAGGCGATAGGTTGCTTCGGCCTGACGGAACCACAGGGCGGCTCCGATCCGGGCAATATGAAAACCCATGCGAAACGCGACGGCGACGACTGGATTCTGAACGGCTCGAAAATGTGGATCACCAACGCGACGATCGCAGACGCCGCCGTGGTCTGGGCAATGACCGACGAGGGCGTCAAGGGCTTCATTGTCGAGAAAGGCATGCCGGGCTTCGAGACTCAGGAAATCGAAAACAAATTTTCACTACGAGCATCGATCACGGGCGCCCTGTTCTTAGATAGCGTGCGCGTTCCCGCGGCCAACGTCCTCCCGGGTGTGTCGTCGCTCAAGGGCCCGCTCAGCTGCCTCACTCAGGCACGTTATGGGATCACCTGGGGCGTGATCGGCGCCGCCCAGGCCTGCCTGGACGAAGCATTGAAGTACGCACAGGACCGTGTTCTGTTCAATCGCCCCGTGGCGCACACACAAGCGATGCAAATTCGTCTCGCCGACATGAGCCGTCGCATCACCACCGCGCAGCTGCTGTCTCTGCGTCTGGGCCGCATCAAGGACAAGGGCCAGCTGCAGCCGACCCAGGTGTCACTCGCCAAATGGAACAACTGCCGCGCGGCCCTCGATATCGCGCGCGATGCCCGCGACATCCTCGGCGGTGCCGGCATCAGCGCGGAGTATGTGCCTATCAGGCACATGCTGAATCTCGAGAGCGTCATAACCTACGAGGGGACCGAGACCATCCACCAACTGGTCGTGGGCAAAGAGCTCACGGGCGTAAACGCATTCGGATGAGCGCTGCTTGACGGACAGTCGCCTGCCGCGCAGCCGGGACATGTGGCACATCGCCGTGCCCATGATCCTGTCGAACGTGTCCGTGCCGCTGCTGGGCATGGTCGATACGGGCGTAACCGGTCATCTCGACAGCCCCGTCTATCTCGGTGCCGTTGCCATCGGCGCCATGATCTTCAGTTTCCTGTACACAGGCGTGAATTTCCTGCGCATGGGAACGACCGGAATCACCGCGCAGAGCTTCGGTGCAGACGACAACGACGGTTTGCGCGTGTCCCTGGGACAAGCGCTCATCGTTGCCTTGCTGGTCGCGTTTACGCTCATCGCACTTCAGCAACCGCTGGGGCAACTAGCGATGCACTTGCTCGGGCCCGACCCCGAAACGCGTGTCTTCGCGCTCGAGTATTTTTCGATTCGAATCTGGAGCGCGCCGGGCACGCTTGCGAACTACGCGCTGATAGGCTGGTTCATCGGCCTCCAGAATGCACGCATTCCACTGCTGATTTTCCTGACGATCAACCTGACGAACATCGCCCTCGACCTGTTGTTCGTAATCGTATTCGGCATGAAAGTGGACGGCGTAGCGCTTGCTTCCGTGTTCGCGGAGTACTCCGGCTTGCTGGTCGGTGGCGCTTTTGCACTATCGGAGCTGCGGCGGCGCGTCGGCCACTGGCCGATTCCAAAACTGGTCAACCTGTCAGCTTACAAAGGCTTTTTCTCCGTCAACGCCAACCTGTTCATCCGAACGATGGCACTGATGTTCACGCTCGGGTTCGTTACCGCACAGGGCGCGCGGTTCGGCGGCCTCATTCTCGCCGCGAATGCGGTGCTCATGAACTTCCAGAATCTTACGTCGTTCGGACTCGATGGCCTGGCTCATGCGGCCGAAGCACTGGTCGGCAAAGCCGTGGGTGAGAAAAGCCGCGGCGCCTTGCAGGAGTCCGTCCGGCTCACACTCAAGTGGTCGCTCATTTTTTCCCTGGGATTCACAGCAGCATATCTCGTCGTGGGCCCGACGGTCATCCGCATCCTGACGGACCTTCCCGAGGTTCGCGATACAGCCATTCGCTATCTGCCGTGGATGATCGCCTCGCCGCTCGTTTCGGTGTGGTGTTTCCTGTACGACGGCGTTTACGTCGGCGCGACGCGTGCGAAGGAAATGCGTAACATCATGATCGTCTCGACCGTAGTCGTATTCCTGCCTGCCTGGTACGTCCTGCAGCCTCTCGGCAACGATGGCTTGTGGCTCGCGTTCCTGCTGTTCATGGCAAGCCGCGGCATCGGCATGCACATAGGTTACCGTCGAACGATACTGCCCCTGTTGGCGAGGAGCAATGAACAGCGATAGCACGACTTTCTTTTCCAGCACGGACGGCAAATGGTTCGTCGGCAACGACGCCGCTCGAGGGCCCTGGTCGGCGGACGCCTGCCATGCCGGCCCGGTCACGGGCCTACTGGTGCGCGCACTGGAAGGCGCCGTAACCGAGAAGCAGATCGTGCGCATTACCGCGAATTACCTGCGGCCGGTGCCGATGTCCGGTTTTCGCATCGACGCCGATATCACTCGCAATGGCCGCAGCGCCGCGATGGCAGAAGTGACATTGACGGACGCCGGTGGCCGGATCTGTGCGAATGCAAGCAGCCTGCACCTCGTCAGCTCCGATTTCGGCACCCTGCCCACGTCGACAATCAAGTCGCCGTCGAGGCAGCAAGCGAAACCGGGCGACTCTGCCCTCGGGAAAGCCAGTCACGGCCGGTCTTATTTCCATGACTGGATCGACGTCGCTTTTCCGCCGGGTGAGACGAATGCTCCCGGGCCGACGACGATCTGGATGCGCGCGCCCGCGTTGCTTGCCGGCGAAACGCCCTCTCCGTTCCAGCGCGTGTGTCCGCTGGCCGACTGCGGCAATGGCACCTCGAGGAACGCCGAACTCACCGAGGCATCATTCGTCAACCCGGACCTTACTGTCGTGCTGCACCGGCTTCCGGAGTCCGAGTGGCTGGCCTCCAGTGCTATCTCGTTCTGGGAGCCAACCGGCATTGGCCTGTCCCAAGCGACCTTGTTCGACGAAAAGGGACCTATCGGGTCCGCCGTGCAGACGCTGCTGATTCAGCCCGTTGACTGAACGGAAGCAACGCCACAAAGACGATGCGCGTTCGTCTTCGCCCAGAAATAGCCGAGAATTCCCGACATCACGTTTGCCACCGCGTAGGCCGCGAATATTCCCACGATGCCGTAAATGCGCATGCCAATGATGGCCAGCGGCACATACAGCACCAGGATACGCGTTACGCTGATCACGACGCCCGGCATCGGTTTACCGAGTCCGTTGAACGCCGCGTTCACGACCATGACGATGCCATAGGCGCCATAGCTGACCGGCGCTATCCACAGGAACAAACGCGTCACGCGAACGACGTCTTCGTTGCTGCTGAACAACGTGGGCAGGAATCCGGACAACAACGCCAGTGCGATAGCGATAACGAGTCCGCTCCCGATGCAAAACGCAGCGCACAGCCGTAACGACAACTGAATCCTGTTCTCTTTGCCCGCGGCCAGGTTCTGCCCGACGAACGGCCCGATCACGGCCGACAGCGCGTAGTAAATGACCAGCACCAGCGACTCGATTCGGCTCGCGACGCCGAACCCTGCAACAGCCTCGGGCCCGAAGCGTGCAATCATGGCGGTGATAACCGCGAGTCCCACCGGAACGATCGCATTGGTTCCCGCTGCGGGCAGGCCTACGTGCAGGATATCGGCCCAGGACTTCCGGAGTTCCGGCAACTTCGGTTTCCTGAAGCTCACCATGTGAAGCTTGTGCAGCAACAGGTACAGCGCACCGACGAAAATCGCGCCGCGCGCGAGCAACGCCGCCATCGCCGCACCGTTCAGGCCCATTGCCGGAACCGGGCCGAAGCCGAATATGAAGATGGGGTCCAGCGCGACGTTCAGCACGGCGCCGGAAATCATGAGCTTGCTGGGCAGCCGCGTATCGCCGGTCGCCCGCATACTACTCATGCCCACCATCCCGACGACGATGAATGGCACACCGCCGTACAGGATGATCATGAACGTCCGGATCATCGGAATCATGTCCTCGGGAGCGCCGAGGACGCGGAACAACGGTTCGATCGTGAGAACGCCAATGAGCGACACGCTTGCGGTTATGAGGAATGACAGGATCAGGCTGTCGGTGACCAGCCGCTTGGCGCGGCGATGATCTTCCGCGCCGATCGCACGCGCCACCACGGACGAGGTGCCGGCGCCGAGCCCGATGGCCACACTGGTGACGATCATCAGTATCGGAAAGCCGAAGCTGTACGCCGCAAGCGCCCGGTCGCCGACCCGTCCCAGGAACCACGCGTCGATGAACGACTGCGCCATCATCGTCGTGATACCGAGCAACATCGGCAAGGTCATGTCGACAAGGTGGCGGCCAACCGGCCCTCGAGTGAGTCTGGCTTTCTGCGCTTCCATCAAGTGTCCCGTGCCCCTGGGTTCATACGATGTAAGAGGCACCAGGCACGATAGGCTATTATCGAAAACGACGAATACAGGTAATGCGGATGAAACACAAGAGCGAAATCCTGATCGACGCGGATCGCGCGACCGTCTGGCGTTTGTTCGACGACCCGGACAACATGACAAAGTGGCAACCGACGCTTAAATCGTTCACGCACAAATCGGGGAATCCCGGCCAACCCGAGGCCGTATCCGAATTGATATACGATGAGAAAGGCCGCGAGGTCGCGATGACCGAGACGATTACCGCTCGCCGGGAACCCGATTTTCTGGGTGGCACCTACGAGTCCAAATGGGGCACGGTCATCATCTTCAATCGATTCGAGGAGACGGACGATGGCAAGACACGCTGGGTCACCAACACGAATTACATGTTCAGGGGTTTCATGAAGGTCATGGCGTTTTTCATGCGCAAATCAATCTGCAGCCGCACGAACGACGACATGAATCGCTTCAAATTGATGGTAGAGACCGAACTTGCCGGCGGCAGAGCATGAGTTGGAAGAAGATCTCCTCGCGGACGATTTACGAAAACGACTGGATGCAGGTTCGTGAGGACCAGGTCGTAAACCCCGGCGGCGGGCACAACCTTTACGGTCACGTCCACTTCAAGAACCGCGCCGTCGCCGTGCTCGTGCTGGACGAACAAAACAACACCTGGCTGGTCGGTCAGAGCCGTTACACGCTCGGCGAGTATTCCTGGGAGTTGCCCATGGGCGGGGCGTCGCTCGACGAGTCGCCGCTCGATGCAGCGAAGCGTGAGCTGCTGGAAGAGACCGGCATTCGTGCCGATAACTGGGAAGAGTTGATGTGCCTGCACACCAGCAATTCGATTACGGACGAAGCCGGCATCGTTTACGTTGCCACCCGGCTGTCGTTCGGCGAGCCGAGCCTCGAGGAAACAGAGGACATATCGCTGCGCAAGCTGCCATTCGAGGCCGCGGTGCAGCTGGTGCTTGACGGGGAAATCACAGATGCCATTAGTGCCGCTGCGCTGCTGAAGGTTTTTGCGTCAAAACAGCAGTTTGGCCGTCACGACGTAGCGTAGCGGGCCGCCTGCCTCGCGGGCTTCGAATGGATAACAGGTAACCAGCGTGAGCATCGCCGTGTCGGTGTCCAGGACCAGGCTTCCTTTGCGCGAATCGACGATCTCCGCGCCGAGCACCTTGTAAACGTGCTTCTGGCCCTTGGTGGACTCGATGCTCAGCAACTCGCCCGCCTCGACGTCCCTCAGGAACCGGAAGTGCGTGTCACGGTGCCCCGCGATGACCGTATTGCCGACCTCGCCCGGCATGGCACTCGCGCTCAGGTGTCCGGGTGCGAAAGCGAGCGTGCGGCCCGAACCTCCTTCGAGCACGATCAGGTCGATCTCCCGCGACTTCGCCGTCAGGCGCGCCACGGGCCAGGTGTCCGCCCATGGCCAGGGCGGCGGCCGCTCGACGTCCTGGCGGGCGCGCAGCCACGCCCGCTGCATGAGTTCCTGCGCCAGCCAGGCCTTCGCCGGAATGTAAGCGCCGGAACCCAGGTGCCAGAATCCGAGACAGAGCAGGCAGGCCACGACGATACGACCCGCGTACCTATGCCGGACGGCCATGACAAACCAGGCGTTTCGAACGTCGTGCCGCGACCAGCAGCAATGCGGCCAGCAGGAACAAGACGCCGATTACACGCTGCATTGGTGCGCTGGTTGCCGTCGCCGGGAAACCGAAGATAGCGTTGGTACTCTGGCCGTACGGCATCAGGTTTGCCACCTGCTCGCTGGTGAGCGGATCGCCGGAAGAACGAACGGGTGTCTTGTCGACGGCCACGAGGCTCGTGTACTTGCTGACGAGGTGGTGCGCGATCGCGGTTGCCACGATCGCCGAACGTGCTTCCTCCGGATTGACCTGGCGCCGTTCGTCGTCGAGCAGTTCCGCTATCCTGGCGCGGGCCCACAGTGCACCGATGCCCTCATCCTGCCGCGGTGAATTGAGCGGCAGCGACGTGGACCAGCCACCTGACACCGAGTTGCCACTGATCCGCACGGTGTCGCCAGCTCGGAATTCGCTCGACGATTTCGCCTTCACGGTCACCGGCTCGCCGCTATAGAGGTCCGGCACGGTATCGGGATAGCTCTCGACGATGACGCCGCTCGGCCACTGTACGTCGATATCGGTCACCTGCGGATGCTCGAGCTTCGAGAACAGCGCATCCATCTTCTCGCGAACCTCGTGCAGCGCACTGATGAACGTGTAGGAGCCTCTACCCGCCTCCGCCGCTTTGCGCATGAACCAGCTGTTCGGTGCCGACCCGATGCCCACGGTAAAAAGGCGCGCATTACCGAGCTTGTCTTCAATCATGGAGAACATCTCGTCCTCGTAGCCGACGCTGCCGTCGGTAACGAAAACAACCTGCCGCAGATGCGTTTCGACGGGCCGGGAACTGAGTGCCATCGACAATGCCGGCCGCATTTCGGTTCCTCCGTTGGCCTGCAGCTGTTGCACGAATCGCAGCGCATTGCCGATATTCAGGCTTCTCGCCGCAACGCTTTGCGTGTACAGCGCATTGGTATGAGAGTTGAATTCAATGACGTTGAAGCGATCGCCCGGCTGCAGGCCTTCGAGCGCCAGCTTCACCGCACGTTTGGCCTGGGCGATGGAAACGCCATGCATGGAGCCGGACGTATCGACGATGATGATTACCTCGCGCGGCATCAGCGCGGCGGGCGCCGCTTCCTGGTCCGGCGGCATCACCATCAACAGGTGATAGGGCTGCCCGTCGATGGTTTCGGCGAAGGCCATCACCCGCGGCTCCGCCGAGGAAACCGGCCGCCAGACCAGCTCGAAATCATGGTCCATGGCAACCTGGCCGTCTCGCAACGATGCTGCGTATTCTCCATTCTGCTCGGTTACGGTCACCGGGTGGTATCGGCTGTTGATCGTTTCCAGGAGCACGCCAGCATTTACATTGGCAGTCAGGCTGATTTTGTGGCCCCGCGAGCTTGATACCATGGGTGGCGTGATCGTGGACGCATCGGGTATGCGGTCCGTATCGGGCGACCAACCGCTGCCGACCTTGTCGGGCAGCGCCTGGCCGCTGACGTATCGCGGCGTCAGCGTCATCGGGAATCGAATGCTGAAGCTGCCATCCTCGTAGCGAATGTCTTCCAGGTATTCGATCTCGACGACCACCAGCTCGCCGGGTGCGACGTTTGCCACCGACGTCGTAAACAGGTTGGCACGTTGCTGCTCGACGAGGCTCGCTTTTTTACCTGCCTGTTTTGCTTTTTCATAGGTTTTTTTCGCTCGTTCCTTTTCCTGGATATCGCCCTCGATAAAGCGCTCGCCGATGTGCAGGCGCATGCGGTCGACGGCGGCCTCGTCCGGGAGCGGAAACACGTAAATCCCTTCGACCCACTCGCTGCCGTCATTGCGAAACTCCTGCCGCACGGAGACTCGCGCGACCAGGCCGCTTATTTGCATGTCGACATCTGTGTTCAGCAGGGTGGCGGTTTTGTACCCGTTCGCCATCCGCCAGAGCAGGCTCCCGGTCCCGGCCTGGTTCGGCGGCGGCCCCTCGGCGAGTGATGCGGTCGATCCGAGCAACAGGAGCATCACGAGCACCCAGGTTCCGGGGCGTGTGTAGTTTCTTGATCTGTGCATTGCGGCCTCCATTGGGTCCTCAGTATTTCAACTGGGGAATTCGTCGCTCCATGGGCCCCGGCATGGCAATGCACCGACGTAATGTGGCAAATTGTGGCGAGTAGCGAATGGAGGCCAAAGTGGCAAAACGGATAGCAGTCGTTGAGGACGAAGCGGCGATACGGGATAACTACGCGGCGGCGTTTCGCCGGGAGGGTTATGTCGTGGACACCTACGAAGCCCGCGCACCCGCGCTGAACGCGTTCGAGAGCCGGCTTCCGGACCTCGTCGTTATCGACATCAATCTCAAGGATGACGTCGAGGGTGGCTTCGAGTTATGCCGCGAACTGCGCGCACGCTCGGCCGACCTGCCGATTATCTTTCTCACGGCTCGCGACAGCGAGTTCGACGCGGTGTCGGGGCTGAGGCTGGGCGCGGACGACTACCTGACCAAGGACATCAGCCTGCCGCACCTGATGGCACGGGTTGCCGCCCTGTTTCGGCGGCTGGATGCCATGCAAAAACCGCAGGGCGCCGAAAGTCACCTGTCGCGCGGCGACCTGACCATCGATACCGAGCGCATGACCGTTCACTGGCAGGATCAGACCGTCGGCCTGACACTGACGGAATTCTGGCTGGTGCACGCGATGGCTCGTTATCCGGGTCACGTCAAAAACCGGCAGCAATTGATGGACGCGGCACAGGCGGTGCTAGATGACAACACCATCACTTCACATGTGAAACGAATCCGCCGCAAGTTTCTCGCCATCGACTCGGGTTTCGACGCCATCGAAACCGTTTACGGCATGGGCTATCGCTGGTTGAGCGACTAGCCGGCAACCGGCGATGAACCTCAAGCGCCAGCTTTTGCTCGTCAGCCTGCTGACCCTGATGCTGCCCTGGGCCGGGTGCGAGTTCCTGCGTGAAACGGAATCGGCATTGCGCACCGGTCAGCAGCAGATGCTCGCCAATACGGCACGCGCGCTTGCCAACTCCATGGCACTTTATCGCGAGGAGTTTCCTTTGCAGGACGCCGTGTCGGACAGCGGTGACCAGCTCTACATTCACGATCTGCGATCCCGTCCGGAAATCGACGGTTATTTCGACGACTGGTCGATCGGCGTCGATTCCCTCAGGTCCCTGCGAGGAGTGGACGGGCCCGTTCGCTTCGCCGCCGGCACATACGGCCAGACGCTCTACCTGTATGTCGACGTCAGTGATCGCGAAATCGTCTACACATCGTCGCAGAGTATCGTTCTCGACGAAGGACAGCGGTTCGCCGATCGCGTAAGCCTAGTGAGCGCCAACCCACCATATCTGCGGGAGACTTTCGTGTTCGCGGCCGAGGCGCCCGGGGGGATCCTGAGCTACAAGCAAAATGACTTCGGGTTTACGCCGGAGCCCGCCATTACGGCGCACTGGCAGGACGCTCCGGGCGGCTATCGAATCGAGGCCAGGATACCGGCGGCACTGCTCGGAACGCATCTTGGAGTCGTCGTGAACAATACCGGCGATGCATCGATTGCCGGCGCCCGCAGTCGCAGCTTCGGCGGCGATGTGCCCGGGCGCGCGGTGCGCGTGTCGCCGGAGATTACGGCCATCGCCGAGGGACTGGTACTCGTGCAGTCCGACATGCGCATGCTCGTCACCGATACCTCGGGCTGGCGAATCGCATCGGTTGGCAAACCCGGCGACGACTTGGCCGGCACGGTGCGCTCCGGGTTCTCCCGGCGCGTATACGACCTGCTGGTAGAGACGGGCAAGGCCGCGACCTTCGCCGAGCCGGATCCGCTCGGGCGCGAACAGCAACCCTATGTCAGCTCGGCACTGGCGGGTCGCGAGACGGCAAGCTGGTTCCGCAGCGATGAAAGCGGCAGGGCGATTGTCGCGGTGGCCGCACCGATCATTGCCGACGGCGAACCGCTCGGCGCCGTAGTACTTCAGCAGGGAACAGATGCGATTCTCAGCCTCACCAACGAGGGCCTCGTTCGCCTCATCAATGTAACCCTGATCGCAACGATACTCGTCGCGGGTACGCTGCTGGGCTACGCTACGTGGCTGTCGCGGCGCATTCACCGGCTTTCTGTCGCGGCCGAAGCGGCGCTCGAAAAAGAGGCCGTGCAATCCGCTTTGCCAAGTGCGCTCGCGGCAGACGAGATCGGCGACCTGTCGCGCAGTTTTTCCAGCGTTTTGAAACAACTGGGTGACTACAACGAGTACCTGAGGTCACTGGCTTCAAAGCTCTCCCATGAACTGCGCACGCCGCTGGCTATAGTCACATCGTCGCTGGAGAACCTGGAACACGAGGAACTGAGCGACACCAGTGTCGGATACACGACCCGTGCCCGTGAGGGCGCGGACCGGCTGCGACGTATATTGAGCGCGATGAGCGAGGCGAGCCGGGTGGAAGAGCTCATGGCCAACGCGGAGCCCGAGCCCTTCGACCTGCGCAAGGTCCTGGACTCTACGGTCAGAGCCTACCGCGACGTCTACACGGAGAGACGGTTCAGTTTCGACTACGGGACGGCCGATGCGAACATGACCGGGGCTCCGGAGCTGCTGATCCAGATGCTCGACAAGCTGATCGACAACGCGGTGGACTTCAGCACTGAGGGCGACATGATTGCCATCGGTCTCGAACCGGCCGATGCCGGGCTGGTGCTTTCCGTGACCAATCCGGGCCCGCCCCTGCCGGAGCGCATGCGAACGCAGATGTTCGATTCCATGGTCTCGATGCGCGCCGGCGAGAACACGCGTCACCTCGGGCTGGGGTTGTACGTCGCGCGCCTCATAGCGGCCGGGCACGGAGGACGCATCGAGGCCGACAACGTCGATGGCGGGGTCGTGTTCAGCGTGACACTGCCACGAGGCGCGGCGACGGCTTGAGTGATACCACTGTAATCGTCGTTATCGGGGCGACCGGGCATTTCGGGGGCCGGATATGCCGGCGCCTGGCCGGGGAGAGAGAGGCGGAACTGGTCGTTACGAGCCGCAATAAGTCCCGTGCGCAGACGCTTGCCGACGAGCTGCGGACGCTCGACCACGACACAACGATCAGGGCGGCTCGCCTGGACCAGTCATCGGTGGATTTCGAAGACGAACTTGCAAAGCTCAAGCCGGATATCGTCATTCATACCGTCGGGCCATACCAGGGGCAGGACTACCGGGTCGCTAGAGCCTGTATCGCATGTGGCAGCCACTACATCGATCTCGCGGACGGCCGGGAATTCGTCCAGGATTTCGATTCGTTGAACGAGGAAGCTAAGGACGCAGACGTGCTGTTGGTTTCCGGTGCCAGCACGTTGCCGGGCGTCTCCAGCGCGGTAATCGACATGCTCAGGGAGCGATTCGAGTCAATCCACGACATCGAGATAGGGATCGCGCCGGCGCACCGGACGCCCAGGGGCGCGGGCACCGTAGCGGCCGTATTGAGTTATTGTGGCCAACCGTTCAAAGTCCTCGTCGAGGGGCGGTGGATCACGATGCACGGCTGGCAGAACATGAAGACGCAGCGCTATCCCGCCCTGGGGCTCAGGCTTTCAGGGGCCTGCGACGTACCGGATCTCGGTTTGCTGCCGGACTATGTGCCCGGATCGAAGACGGTGACTTTCCATGCAGCTCTCGAAGCCAAATGGGAGCAGCTGACGTTATGGTCGATGGGCTGGGTGACACGACTGCGGATCGTCAACAAGTGGGACTGCCTCGTGCCAACTTTCAGATGGATGAGCCGCCGGCTCGAAAAGCTCGGCTCGGACATTGGCGGCATGCACATCAGGCTCTCGGGTGTCGGCAAGGATCGCAATGCGTTGACCCTCACCTGGCTCCTGACGGCACAGCAGAACCACGGTCCGGAGATTCCCTGCACCCCGGCATTGATACTGGCCCGCAAGCTTGCGTCCGGGCGGCTTGCGAATCGCGGCGCGGCTCCCTGTCTCGGGATGATCACGATGTCCGAATTCGATGACGAACTACGGGAGTTCGATATCGAGTGGCACGTCGATGAACGGGTGGGCTGAATGACGCCGTACCTGTGGGTCAAGCTGGTGCACGTTCTCAGCGCAACGATCCTGTTCGGGACCGGCATCGGCACGGCCTTTTTCATGCTGAAGGCCTACCTCAGCGAAAACGACGAGGCAATGGCGGTGACGACTCGCAGCGTGGTCATGGCCGACTGGATGTTCACGACACCGGCTGTCGTCGTGCAACTGTTGAGTGGGCTGTGGCTGATGGACAAACTCGGCATCTCCTTCGGGTCGCCATGGTTCATTGCCGTCATTTCCCTCTACGTGTTCGTCGGAATGTGCTGGATTCCCGTGGTCTGGATCCAGATTCGTATCAGGAGACTCATCGCAGGCGGCGCCGGGCGCGCGGATTACCGCGGCCTGATGCGCGTGTGGGTCGCGCTGGGCGCGCCCGCCTTTGCCAGTGTATTGGTGCTCTTCTTCCTGATGGTCTCGAAAACGGGCGCTTAACAGAACGAAGACCTGGCCCTGATCGCCGTCGACCTGTCCGCCCTGAGCATTTACTTCCAGGTTCTCGCCGTCGTCGGATTGCGGAGTTATCTCGTCAGTTACTCGAATTTCGAGGTGTACAAAGACGACTCCGCAGTCGCGAACAGCGACGGTGCGTATTCCTCAGTCACTAAACCTTGAGATAACGCGCAATGCCTTTCGCGGCTTCGCGGCCTTCGTGCACCGCGGTCACGACAAGGTCGGAACCTCGCACCATGTCGCCGCCCGCGAAGATCTTGGGGACATCAGCGGGCAACACGTCTTCGCTGCCGGGTATCGGCTCGGGTCGCCGGCGGCCGTCAGAACCGGGTTCGCCCATGCGCGTCTCGATGACCCTGACGCCGGTGACGTGATCGTCGCCGAGAATTTCGAGCGGTTGGCGATTGAACAGGAATTGCACGCCTTCTTCCTTGCTGTTCGCGACCTCGCGCCGCGAACCCGGCATGTTGGCTTCGTCGCGGCGATAGGCACAGGTGACGCTTTCCGCGCCCTGGCGAATCGCCGTGCGGTTGCAGTCCATGCCCGTATCGCCGCCGCCGAGTACGACGACGTTCTTGCCGGCAAGATCGATGTAGGGGGCCGCGGCCTCGTCGTGACCGAGTTCGCGGTACACGTTGCCGACGAGGTACGGCAGCGCTTCGTGCACGCCGGCGAGGTCCTCACCGGCGAACCCGCCACGCACGTATTCGTAAGTGCCCATACCGAGGAACACGGCATCGTATTCGTCGAGTAGATCCGAGAACGGTTTGTCCTCGCCGATGTGCGTATTCAATACGAACTTGACGCCCATGCCTTCGAGGATCTCCCGGCGCTGGTCAACAACGCTTTTCTCCAGCTTGAAGGGCGGGATTCCGTAGGTCAGCAAACCGCCGATTTCCGGGTAGGAGTCGTACACGACCGAGCCAATGCCATGGCGCGCGAGCACGTCTGCCGCCGCGAGACCCGCGGGGCCCGCGCCGACGATGGCGACGCATCTTCCGGTCCCGATGACATGGGACATGTCGGGCCGCCAGCCCTGCTTCACCGCTTCGTCGGTAATGTAGCGCTCGATATTGCCGATGCTGACGGCGCCAATGCCGTCGTTCAGTGTGCATGCACCTTCACACAAGCGGTCCTGCGGGCAAATACGCCCGCAGATTTCCGGCAGCGAATTGGTCTGGTGCGACAGCTCCGCGGCCTCGAACAGCTTGCCTTCCTCGATCAGGGCCAACCAGTTCGGGATGTAGTTGTGGACCGGGCACTTCCATTCGCAATACGGGTTGCCGCAGGACAAGCAGCGGCCGGCCTGCGCCGCCGCATTCGCGCCGTCGTAGTGTCCGTAGATCTCGCCGAAATGCCGGATGCGCTCTTCAGCCGGTTCCTTCTCCGGGCTGCGGCGCGGGATCTCCATGAATTGCAGAGGATGCTTCGCCATTACGCCGCCCGCCGCAGGGATTCGATCAGCGAGCTAAGTTCGGTCGCCTTCGGTTTAACGAGCCAGAACTTCGGCAGGAACGTGCGATAGTCGTCCAGCATCGTGGCGCCCCATTCGCTGCCGGTTGCCTCGACATGCTCGGTGATCAGCGAACGCAGGTGATGCAGGTTCGCCTCCATATTCTCCGAAGTGATTCGATGAATGTCGATCAGTTCATGGTTGTAGCGGTCAACGAAGTCGCGCTCGATATCGAGCACGTAGGCAAAGCCGCCGGTCATTCCCGCGCCGAAATTCAGGCCCGAGCTGCCGAGCACGACGACAACGCCGTCGGTCATGTACTCGCAGCAATGATCGCCGGCGCCTTCTATGACGGCCGT
>CALZMQ010000039.1 GCA_945788625.1 uncultured Woeseiaceae bacterium | reverse complement strand
ATCAGGAAAGCGATCCGCGATAAGGCGCAAAAGAAGATTCGGACAGTCCCACGACGAGGCTATATCTTCGAGCTTCCGGTCACCAGGCATGGTGGCCCGGTGACGGCATCAGACGATTTGTCTCGCACCAGGTTCGCATCAGGCTGGCCGGGCTGGCGTTTGGTTTTGGCAGTCATTCTGATGCTCGGGTTGGCTGTTCTATGGTGGGCGTTCGGAATCGGCGGGGTCAGAGCACCTGCAACGGTCGAGCCCCGGTCTGCGGTCGCACCACACTCCATCGCTGTGATGCCATTCCTGGACATGAGCCCGGAGCAGGATCAGGCGTATTTCGCCGATGGCATCTCAGAGGAAATTCTCAACCTTTTGGCTCAGATACCTGAGCTGCGGGTGATCGCCCGGACCTCGTCGTTCTCGTTCAAGGGTCAAAACGTGGATATTGCCACGATCGCGGAACAGCTGAAGGTCACGCACGTGTTGGAGGGCAGCGTGCGAAAAGACAACAACAGAATCCGCATTACGGCCCAGCTCGTCAACGCTTCCAGCAGTGATCATCTCTGGTCGCAAATGTACGACCGGGAACTCGAGAGTATCTTTGCGGTGCAGGACGAAATTTCTGCGGCCATCGTTGCGGCACTCAAGGAACATCTGGGACGTCAGCTTGTGGAATTACCACGGGTGGCTCCAGCGGCAAATACCGAGGCCCATGAAGCGTATCTAAGGGGCCGGCATCTGGTAGTCCAGCGCACGAGGGCCAACGTTGAGGCTGCAATTCGCGAGTTCGAAAAAGCTCTAGTGCTCGACCCCGATTATGCGCTTGCCCATGCGGAGCTGGCTATTGCGACCCTCTTCCTGTCAAGACATGGCGAACTGACCGTCACCGAAGCCGTTGCCCGGGCGGCACCCCATGCGGAGCGGGCGATGGCCCTTGATCCAACCCTCGCCGAGGCCCACGCTGCCACCGGCTATCTCCTGCGGTTCCAAGAGAATGCAGAAGACGCCCTGACACAATTCAGGCGGGCCATCGAGATCAATCCCAACTATGCGATCGTATATAACGGGATGGCAATCGCCCTCAGTCAACTTGGGCGCTACCAGGAACAATTTGCGACGATTGAGAGGGCGCTGCCGCTAGATCCGCTGTCGAGGCCGGCCATCGCGAATTACGCTCTTGGGCTGAGAGACCGGAATCGCCTCGCCGAAGCTGATCGGGTACTGGAAAAACTTGTATTCATCCATCCGGCCTCGCACGCAGGTTTGCACGGCGACCTGACGGCCGTCGGCGGGAAATGGGCAAATGCTGTGCTGGGCGACCTTGACAGCTTGCGAATCGACCCGGACCGGCCAGCCGTGCGCATTGAAATGAGCTTGCAGTTCGCAATACTCGCGCTTGAGAAAGAGGCGCTAGCCATATCGGAACACCCACCGCCCGCCGCGCTGAGTTGGTTGGGAAGACCCGCAGACGCCGTCACGACCGCGAATGCACGCTTGGCCGAGAATCCGACTTCTCTCAAAGCACGCCGTGATCTGGGGCTGGCCCTGGCCGGTGCCGGAGACTACGCTCGTGCTCGGCCTATATTGGAGGAGATGTGGCAACGGCGCGCTAAACGGATCACGCAATACGGTTGGTTACAAATCGCTGACGCTGCCGCATTAATCGTCATCAGCCGGACCGCTGGAGACGAGAATAAGGCCGACGCACTCATCGCGGCGATAAGGGACAACGTCCGCCGTTATCATCAGGCCGGGATTGCCAATGGCCCGATGTGGTATAGCGTTGACTATGAAGACGGGCTTGCCGCCTATATGGCTGGCGAGCGTGAGAGAGGCCTCGAGCTGATTGCCAAAGGCGCAGAAGACGGGTATTTCATTCCACAAAGCGAGGCCTATCTGCAAACGCTATACGACGATCCGGGCTTTGCAGCCATCCGTGCGAGCCAGCAAACCCGGCAGACTCGCGAGCGCGAGAGGTTCCTCGCGATCGTCTGCACCAAGAATCCGTACGAATCTGTCTGGCAACCCGCCGAGGGGACCTGCGCACGGTTTGCCGCCGCTGGAGGGAACTGACTCATCACAATGTCGGCTTACGGTTGCCGATTCAATCGCTCAACGCAACACCGGGTCTCTGTGCACAGAGTGGAGAATGTCTGTCCAATCAGCCACGGATGATTACAGCTAGTTGGTCGGATCGAGGCCTATGATGACCGGGTCGTGATCGGAGGCCCGGTACGGTGAGTCGGCGTCGAATAACGCAGGATCGCGGCCGTGTTCCAGGTTGTAGTCGAGCAAAGGGGGTTCGTCCGCATTGATGTGCCACTCAATGGTCGCAGCGACCTGTGGCGCGAGGCTCGATGACACGATGGCGTGATCCAGGGCGCCGGCCTGTGCGTCGAACACGAATGAATACGGGTCGGCCCGGCTCCCGAGCAGGTTGGTGAAGCCGGCGCTCTCGAACGCCGTCAGCGGGTCCTCCCGCGTGTAGGCATTGAGGTCGCCGATGACCAGGTAATCAGGGTCATTGCTGCCCGTGGGGTCCGTAGCCAGCCAATCGACGATCGCGGCCGCGGCATTGGTACGGGTCTGGTTGCAGTTGCCCTGGCCGTCGCCGAGATTCGGATCGCCGTCCGCATCACACGACGAGCCCTTCGACTTGAGGTGATTGACGACCACGGTCACGATCGCACCCGAGCTGCTGACCCGGAAGGTCTGGGCGAGCGCCGGGCGATTGCGCGCGTCGTTGAATCTCGAATCGATGCTGCGGTCCAGCAACGCGAAGTCGCCTGCCAGGGCGATCGTGGCCGTCTTGTAGATGAACCCCGTCTTGATGACGTCATCGTGGATCGTGCCCGTGTCCAGGAACGCGTAAGCGCTCGACCCGAGTCTCGCGTTGAGTGCGTCGACGATCGCCTGCAAGGATGCCGTATCGTTGTTTTCGAGTTCGATGAGGCCGACGATGTCCGCGTCCATCATCTCGAGGGCAGACACGGTTTTCGCAAGCTGCCTGTCGAGTTCCTCGCTGCTGTCCGCGCCGCGGCAGTTGTCGCGGCCTTGCGGCCCGCATACGGCTTGCCCCGAATCCACGGTCGAAAAGAAATTGAGTACGTTGAAACTCGCGACGCGCATGTTACCCGCGACGACCGGGGCACCCGGCCTCGGATTCGCGGATTCAAACCGAACGTCGCTGCCGGGCACGAGGCGCCAGGCCTCATCGCCGTTACCGCCGCTGCCGCGCGAGAAGCGCAGATTGCCCGTGATGTCGGCTACCGTGTCGCCGGTGCGTATCGAGTAACCGGGTGCGTTGCCGGCGGCAAGGTATTTGACGGCGGACGGGTTCTCGTTGCGCAGCCCGTCGTCGAGTTCGATGCTGCGTTTTGCGACAGATTCCCTGTGCGCCTCATAGGCGGCCGGGTCGGGCGCATTGGAATTACTGAACTGGTACAGGCGTCCGCCTTGCGAGAGACCAACAGCGCCGTACCGTTCGAGATCGCGCAGGTCCGTCACCGAGAGCGATTGCGGAAACCGGACCAGCATGCCCTCGTAACGTTCGAGGTCCGCGATGGGATCGCCGTCGCTGTTCGTAATGACGTCGGGCGAGGGCAGGTTGACGTCCGTCGCCTGAACGGTTCCCGAGCCGACGACACTCACCGTCGGTGACGAAATCTGGGTCTCGCCGAAGTGCTCCTTCACGGTGCCCTGCACGTTGACGAGATCGCCCACCGTGACATCGACGGGCGGGACGGGCGGGTTATTGCCGTCGAAGACGAATACTGCATCCGAGGAAAGGGGGTCGGCGTCGGGTATTTCCTGTTGCAGGTAGAAGCCGCCGAGGTTGTTACTGTCGTCCGCGTCGTCCTCCTGGAAATCGCCTGTGACAATGCCCGAAATCGAAACGTCCTGCCCGGCCAAGGGGCTGGACGCGCCGGTTCCCTGCACATTCGATATCGATGTCGTACCTGCGGGTGGCGGCATCGGCACGGCCGGCGCCGATCCGCTGCCGCCGCCGCACGCGCAGCAGGACAACACAGCGGCGAAGATGATCGGGAGTCTTCTGGTCTGTCGCATCCCGGCATTCTAGCGCCGCGATCGCCGCGATGTCTCGGGAATGCTTCAGACCATGTCGAACAGCAGAAACTCGGCGTCGCTGCCGGCCGCGATCGTCAAATCCGATTCACTCTCCAGCTGCGCACCGTCGCCGGTGGACAAAGGCTGACCATTGACCGTGATGTCTCCGTCGACGACCTGCACGAACAGCTTTCGTCCGTCGCGTACGTCGTGCGACACGCTGCTGCCTGCCTCGAGCACGCTCGCGAACAGGTCGACGTCCTGGTGGATGGTAATCGAGCCGTCCCGGCCGTCCCGCGAACCGATCAGTCGCAAGCGATTGAGTTTTTCGTCGCGCGGAAAGCGCGTTTGCTCGTAGCCGGGTTCCAGTCCGTTGCGCTCGGGGTAGATCCAGATCTGCAGCAGGTGCAATTCCGACTCCGTGGAGTGATTGAACTCGCTATGCCGAACGCCGGTGCCGGCAGTCATGCGCTGCACCTCACCCGCGGTGATCACGGTGCCGTTACCCATACTGTCCTTGTGCTCGATTGCGCCGTCGATGATGTAAGTAACAATTTCCATGTCCCGGTGAGGATGCGTGCCGAAACCTTTACCCGGTGCGATGCGGTCTTCATTGATGACCCGCACCTGCCCGAAATCCACGCGCTCGGGATCCTGGTAATCGGCGAAAGAGAATGTGTGCCTGGCGCGCAGCCAGCCGTGGTCGGCGCTGCCCCTGCTGTCGGATTGAATGATGTCGATCATGTTCTGTTTACTCCTTGATTCAGGCGGCCTGCGGCGCCAGGTGAACCAGTTCCGCAATGCGCGCTCGCGCCGCATCGATCGATTCCTCGGCCTGGCTATTGAGCCGGTCGGCGGCGATAACCTCGACATCCGTGATGCCGACGGGCCGTTGTCGGTGTAACGGAAGGTCAGGCGGGCGCGCGCGATCATGTCGATCCAGGCCTTGAGTGCCGCCGGAACCGAGAAATTGTAAACGGGCATGCCGATTACGACGATATCGGCATTCTTCAATTCGGCGACCAGGGAGTCGGAATAGGCCAGCTTTTCGCGGTGCTGTTCGGTGCGCGATTCCTCGGGCGTGAAATTTGCCGCTATCCAATCCTCGTCGACGAAGGGCACGCCCTCGGCCAGGTTGCGGTGCACCGCTTCAATATCGCCGTAGCGGGTTTCGAGCGCGTCAATCAGGTCCCGGCTCAGCATACGGCTCACGGAACCTTGCACTCGGCCGCTCGCGTTGACTTCCAGGACCCGGGTAATTGCTTCTTGCTGTCGCATGTCTGTTTCTCCAGAAAAACTCGAATCAGTTCTTGCCCTGCAGTCTGTCTGTTGACATAGACGCGATAAAGACTACTCTTTGGATAAGATTGTTCTTGAAAATGCAACAATATGGATAAATTCGAGGATTTACAGGCGTTTGTGGCTGTTGTCGAGGCCGGTAGCTTCACGGCCGCCGCCGAGCGGCTGAATACGGCCAAGTCCGCCGTCAGCCGCCGTGTGTCGGCGCTCGAAGAGCGCCTCGGCGTGCAGTTATTGCGGCGCACCACCCGCGTGCTCAACGTCACGGAGACCGGCAGCAGCTTCTACGAGCACAGTGCGCGAATACTGGCGGACCTGGATGAGGCGGAGGCGGCGGTGCAACAGCAACACGGCGAATTGCGCGGCACATTGCGGGTCGCGCTGCCGCTGTCTTTCGGCGTCCGGCACATGTGCAAGCCCATCGCGGCATTCAGCAAGATGCATCCGAGAGTCGAGTTCGACCTCGACCTGAACGATCGGCGCATCGATCTCATCGAGGAGGGCGTCGACGTAGCCCTGCGCATCGGTCGACTGCAGGACTCGTCGCATATCGCACGACGCCTGTTCGATGCGCGAGCGGTGGTAGCCGCGTCGCCCCTGTACCTCAGCACACACGGAGAGCCGAGAGAGCCCCGCGACCTGCACGATCACCGCTGCCTGGTTTATTCCAACCTGCCGGAACCGAACCGGTGGCAGTACAAGGACAAAGACGGTGCCGGGCAAACGGTGGAGGTGACTCCCGTATTGTCGGCCAG
Organism: uncultured Woeseiaceae bacterium; assembly: GCA_945788625.1. Lineage (GTDB taxonomy): Bacteria > Pseudomonadota > Gammaproteobacteria > Steroidobacterales > Woeseiaceae > UBA1847. Next base: position 37,315 of record CALZMQ010000039.1, on the reverse strand, counting down.
CAGTGGCGACTTCCTCGCGAATGCAGCCGCACATGGTATGGGCCTGGTCATTCAACCCACGTTTATTGCCGCCGAGTCGATCCGGCGGGGCCACCTCGTGCCAGTGCTGACCGACTACGAATGGCCGATCTCGCCGGCCTACGCCATCTATCCGCCGACGCGGCACCTGTCGTACCGCGTGCGCGCGTTTATCGACTTCCTGGCCGAGCGGTTTTCGGGGACTCCTCAATGGGATCGCGATTGCGACAAGCACCGTGCGGGGCGCGACTCAGTGACTTGAACGCGGCCAGCGCCCGTTCCCGCGATGCCTTGAGATCGACAATCGGCTCCGGGTAGTCGATGCCGGGGGACACGCCGCACTCGCGCAGCACGTCAGCAGACGCCTCCCAGGGGTTGTGGATAAACCTGTCGGGCAGCCGTTCCAGCTCGGGAACGTAGCGGCGCACGTAAACGCCGTCGGGATCGAACTTCTTTCCCTGGAGTACCGGGTTGAATATCCTGAAGTACGGCGCGGCGTCCGCGCCGCAGCCGGCTATCCACTGCCAGCTCGCACTGTTGTTGGCCAGGTCCGCATCGACGAGCGTATCCCAGAACCACCTCGCGCCGTGATTCCAGTGTAGCAACAGGTTCTTGACGAGAAACGAGCCGACGATCATGCGCACCCGATTGTGCATGTAGCCGCTCTGCCACAGCTCGCGCATGCCGGCATCGACAATAGGGTAGCCCGTTTCGCCCCGCTGCCATCGCTGCAGGGGAAGCGGTCGAATTTCCGCTGCAGATTCCTGTGAGTCATCGCAGGCTCGTGAAACAGGAGGTTGGCCGAGAACTCCCGCCAGCCCAGCTCGCTCAGGAATCGATCTGCATCGCTGCAGAGTTCATCGGCGGCCGCGTTTCCGCGCACGGCATGCCACACCTGGTTCGGAGAGATTTCTCCGAAGTGCAAATGTGGCGACAGCCGTGACACGTATTGCTGATCGGGCCGATTTCGGCCCGTCTCGTAATTGTCGATTCCCGAGCCGAGAAAACTCTGTAAACGCTCGATCGCGCCCTGTTCACCGGGTGACCACAGCCCGGCCATATCCCGGTACCAGTCGATGTGCGGCATCAGTTCAAGGGCATCCAGGGAGAGCCGTTTTTCGGCCGGGTAAAGCGGGATACTTCCCGGCGCCGGCAGCGGCCGGCGCGGCGGCACGCCGTTTTGCAGGCAGCCTTTCCTGTAGAACGGCGTAAAGACCTTGTAGGGCGTACCGTCCGGTTTGGTCGTGTTCGCCGGATCGAACAGCAGGGAGCCGTTGAAGGTCCTGACAACGACCGAGTCATGCAGCAGCGCCTCCTTGATGGATGCATCGCGTGCGACGCGCCAGGGCTCAACGCAACGGTTCCAGAATACGCCGTATGCGCCGATTTCATTCGTGAGTTCCGGCAGTATCGTCCGCGCATCGCCGCGCGTGAAAAGCAGGGCGTTTCGAAGTGACGCGTCGAGTTTCGCGAGGCTTTGGTGCAACCACCAGCGGCTCGCGGCGCCGTATTTCCACTCGGCCGCGTTGTCGTCGTCCAGTATGAAGACCGGCAATACGGGCCGCCCGAGTTCCGCGGCGGCGTGCAGGGCCGGGTTGTCGGCAAGACGCAGGTCTTGCCTGAACCATACGATCACTGGTGCTGATTCGGGCATTGAATTTTCCGCATTCCGTGGAGTCGAACGACGCTTGCTAGTATAGGGTTATCAGGCAAGCGGAAACGTAATGGTTTGTAACGAGGCCGGGCGCACAGAGGATTCACAGGCATGAAAGTCGCGATAATTGGCGGTACGGGATTCGTGGGCGGCTACCTGGTCGACGCCCTCCTGGACGCCGGGCACGAGCCGTCACTGCTGGTGCGTGCAGGCAGCGAGACCAAAGTGCGCCATGCCGGGCGCGTCCGGACCACGGCCGGCGACGTTTCCATGCCCGAAGCACTGTTGGCGGTCATGGAACGCTGTGATGCCGTGATCTACAACATCGGCATCCTGCGGGAATCGCCGCGCCACGGAATCACATTCGAGGAATTACAGTACCGGGGCGTCGTGCGCACCATAGAGGCAGCGCGAGCGGCGGGCGTCAAGCGGCTGGTGCTGATGAGCGCCAACGGCGTCAAACAGCCCGGCACGCCTTACCAGGAAACCAAGCGTCGCGCGGAGGCCTTTGCAATCCAGAGCGGGCTCGACGTTACCGTGATGCGGCCGTCGGTGATATTCGGCGACCCGCGCGGCACGATGGAATTTGCGACCCAACTGCACAACGACATGATCCGCCCGCCGATTCCGGCGGTCGGCTTCTTCTCCGGCCGTGACCCCCGGAAAGGTGACGTCGTGATGTCGCCCGTGCATATCGAAGATGTAGCGAGAGCATTCGTTGCGGCGCTCGAGAATGACGAAACTATCGGACGGACGTATGCGCTCGGTGGGCCGGAAGTTTTGTCGTGGCCATCGATGGTGCGCCGCATCGCGGCGGCGACCGGCCGGGACAAGTGGATCCTGCCGATGCCAATATGGGTTATGCGGATCGGCGCTACGCTGTTCGACTGGCTACCGTTCTTTCCCGTCACGCGCGGCCAGCTGACGATGCTGGAAGAGGGAAATACTGCGGCCCCGGCGCTGCTCGAACAGCTTATCGGTAGAAAGCCGCGTGGGTTTACGGCCGATGAGCTTGCTTACCTGAAGTCCTCGTCGAAACCCTGAAAGGCGATGGTCCGTTCACGGTATTCGCACCGACGGACGCGTGCGTATTGACAACGCCAATGTCGTAAAGACGGATATCAGCGCGAGCAATGGCGTCATTCACGTCATCGATTCCGTGATACTGCCCAGCTAGCAGGCGTCTTCCCCTGCCGGACACAGGGACGTGTTCGGCACTTCCTGGTGTCGTCGTATCAGACGTTGCGGCGCTGACCCGCCCCGGACTATAGTCATCGCTGGCCTGTCCGCGAGAGACCCTCCTTGTCCAGATACATCTTGCCCGCTGTGGCGGTATTCCTTGCCCTGTCGGCCTGTTCCGACGAAGCGCCTCCGCAGCGCGATACAAGAGCTTCCGCATATCAGAAAGAGCTGCAGACACAGCTCATAAACGCCAGGCCCGGCGACGTAATCGAGATTCCCGAAGGCACACATGAGATCAACCGCGGGCTTTCCCTGAATGTGTCAGGCGTCACCATTCGCGGCGCCGGCATGGACAGGTCCATACTGTCGTTTCGGAACCAGGTGCAGGGAGCAGAAGGCCTGCTCGTCAACGCGAGCGACTTTACGATAGAAGACGTCGCCATCGAGGACACCGCGGGCGATGGCCTCAAGATCAACGAGGGCACTAATGTCGTCATCCGCCGACTGCGCGCCGAGTGGACCGAAGGGCCCGACGAGAAGAACGGCGCATACGGCATCTACCCGGTTCAGGCAGAGAACGTCCTTATCGAGGAATGCGTCGCGATCGCCGCGTCGGATGCGGGCATTTACGTTGGCCAGTCGAGGAACGTCGTGGTGCGAAACAATCGCGCCGAGTTCAACGTGGCTGGTATCGAAATCGAAAACACCTTTAACGCCGACGTGTACGGCAATCTCACAGTGAACAACACTGGCGGCATCCTGGTGTTCAACATGCCGGCGCTGCCGCAGCCCGGTCACAGTACGCGCGTGTATCAGAACACGGTTACCCGCAACAACACTGATAACTTCGGCGCGGAAGGCACTCCCGTTGCGAGTGTGCCGGCCGGCTCCGGTATCGTCATCAATTCGAACGACCGCGTCGAGATTTTCGACAACGACATCGCCGACAACGATACGGCAAACATAATCATCAGCAGCTACTTCGCGACGGGCTACTTCGGACGACTACGACCCGTACCCGGAGTCGATATTCGTTTACGACAACCGCTTCTCCGGTGGCGGCTCGTCTCCGGACGGCCTCGATCTGAAGGCCCTCAAAGTCGCGAAATTCGGTCTGACCGGCAGCTTTCCGGACGTGATCTGGGACGGCTACGTCAACCCCGCGAAGATCAACGACAAAGGGGAATTGACGCCGGAATACGCGATCTGCGTCGATAACGGCGAGGCGCAGGTGCTGAACGTGGATCTCGGCAACGGCAGTGAAAACATCGTCGTCGGCGCATCGCAGCACGCGTGCCGGCACGAAAAGTTGCCCGCCGTTGTGCTCGCGCCTCCGTTGGATGTCTGATGCGCCTGATCGCCTCGATTCTCGCCTGCGGCGTAATGGTAGCCGGCTGCGGCCGGCAACCGCCGCCGGTCGTCGTGCACGCGGCCGACCGGGTTCCGGAGCAACTCAGTGCCTGGGGAGTGGTGCTTGCCGACGGCGACTATTTCGAATTGAACGGCGACGTCCTTCCCTACGGCCTGAATACACCGCTGTTTTCCGATTACGCGTTGAAGATGCGTACGGTCTGGCTGCCGCCGGGCACGACGGCTGTCTACGACTCCGAACGGGAGTTCGATTTCCCGGTCGGCACGATCATCAGCAAGACGTTTCACTACGAGAAGGCGGCTGACTGGTCGGCCTCGTCCTACCGCGTCGTCCGCGCCGACCGCGAAGCGAGCCTGGACCGCAAAGGGCGCCTGGGGCTCGACGATTACGTGCTGGTGGAAACGCGCCTGCTGGTGCGCTACGAGGATGGCTGGCGGGCGTTCCCGTACGTGTGGAACGACGCGCAGAACGAAGCCTGGCTCGAAATCGCCGGCGACGTTCGTGACATGCAACTCGTCGGCGGCAGCGATATCGAGCGGTTCCTGTACGTCGTTCCCGATACCAACCAGTGCGAAGGCTGCCATGCACCGGATCACACGCAAAAAAAGCTTCGCCCGATCGGGCTCAAGGCGCGTCACCTCAACCGCAGCTACGAATTTGGCGGGCAGGCGCAGAACCAAATCGCCCAATGGGAATCAAAAGGTATGCTGACAGGAGTGGAGGACGATGTGCCCGCGGGTGTACGTTGGTCCGGTCCCGGTGCTGCAACGCTGGATGAGCGGGCGCGGGCCTACCTCGACATCAATTGCGCGCACTGCCATAACTCGAGCGGCGCAGCGGATACCTCGGGATTGCACCTCGACGTCGACGCGCCCCGCGACCGCAACTTTGGTATCTGCAAATCGCCCACAGCGGTCGGGCGAGGCAGTGGCGATCGGATGTACGATATACATCCGGGGCGACCCGGCGATTCGATCCTCCTGTACAGGATGGAACACAGCGATCCGGCCATTGCGATGCCGGAACTTGGACGCAGTACCGTGCATAGGGAAGGCGTAAAACTCATCTCCGACTGGATAGCGGGCATGAGCGGTGACTGCTAAAACCTCGATGGAGCCAGAGATGCGAAGATTATCGACATATTTATTGGCGGCGGCGGCCCTCTGGATCGCGACATTCGCGACAGCGAACGCCGGCGAACGCGTTAAGGAATTCCGCGGCTCGGGCAACACGACGACCGCGATCTTCCGCGTAGAGTCGCCCTGGGTGCTCGACTGGCGCGTCGACAGTGACTACGACCAGGGCGTCGCAATCGACATTTCCCTCGTCGAGGCGCATACGGGGCGACACGTCGGGCGTGTCCTGCACACAAAGCGCAAAGGCAACGGCGTCAAGCTATTTCGGTCCAGTGGTTTGTACCAGTTGCGAATAAGCTCATCCCTGGCGCGCTGGACGGTCAAAATCGACCAGCTCACGCGCGAAGAAGCCGAGCTGTATACGCCGAAGAAATCGAACGGAAAACGCTTTAACCTGTAGCCCGCAGGGACGGCATGCGGTCCGGCCGCCGTTGTGCGATCATCGCGGCAACGGCCGCCAAACGGAATTCGTGTGGAAACCACACCGGAGCAAAAGAGAAGCACGCTAATCAGCCTCGCGGCCATAATCGTCGTGGTTTACGGCATGCAAATGGCTGCCAGGATATTGGTGCCGTTCCTGATCGCCGTTTTTCTCGCGCTGATTACGGTCCGGCCAATGCTCTGGCTGCAACAAAGGCGCGTACCGTCGGTCCTGGCGGCGTTGCTCATCGTCACCATGATCATGCTCGTGCTTGCCGCCGTCGGCACGATCCTGGGCACGTCCATCGGGGACTTTACCGCGGCGTTGCCGGGTTACCAGGCGCGCCTCGATATCATCGTCGACCGCGTAGTCGATTTTATCGGACGTAACCTGCGCGGCGACCAGTCTATCGACAGCCTGGGCGACATGATCGATCCGGGCTGGGCCATGGGTCTCGTGGCCACGATTCTCAACAGCCTGAAAGACGTTTTGACGAACGCATTCCTGATCATCTTCACGATGATCTTCATCCTGCTGGAAGCGTCGAGCGTGCAAACGAAGGTCGCAGCGGCGTTCGGGCGGTCCGGGAATTCACTTGAGGGTGCCAAGGCGTTCCTGCACAACCTCGGCCGATACCTCGGAATAAAAACGCTCGTCAGCATGGCGACAGGTTTGTGCGCCGGCGTCCTGACCTGGTCGATCGGTCTCGATTTTCCGTTGTTGTGGGCGATGCTTGCATTCCTGTTCAACTACGTACCGACGATCGGTTCGATCATTGCGGCAGTCCCCGCCGTCCTGCTGGCGCTGGTGCAGTTGGGTCCCGGTGCGGCCGGAGCGACGGCCATCGGATTCGCGGGAATCAACGTGATATTCGGTAACCTGCTGGAGCCGCGTCTGATGGGCTACGGCGTCGGGATTTCGCCACTGATCGTATTTGTCGGGCTCATCTTCTGGGGGTGGGTCTTCGGTCCGGTCGGCATGCTGTTGTCAGTGCCGTTGACGATGACGCTCAAGATGATGCTCGAGAGTTCCGAAAGTACCCGCTGGGTTGCGATTCTGCTCGGATCCGAGCGAGATGCCGAATATGCATTACGGCAGGAACCCGATGCAGAGGAAAGTGAACCGGATCAGGCGACGTCGACGTCCTCGTAGTCTTCCGCTACGGGTTCCGTCTCTTCAATCTGTTCCAGCAGGTTGATGGCAACGGCAACGAAATCCGTATCGGTGATGATTCCAACCAGCTTCTCGTCGTTCATCACGGGCAGGCACCCGATCTTGTGCTTTTCGAGAAACAGTGCGGCCTGTCGCAGGCTCGCATTGACGTCGACCGTGGCGACGTCCCGAACCATCGTGTCTTCGATCACAATCTCGTTCGCATGAATGCGGTTTTTCGGGTCGCGCAAAAAACTGTCGGTTGCTGCCAATACGTTTGTAAGGGTGACCAGGCCGACCAGTTTTTCGTCTGCGACAACCGGAATATGGTGAATTCTGTTGTCGTGCATTAGCGTCCGTGCTTCGGCCAAGGTGGCGGACGGCGTTACCGTAATCAAGTTGGTACTCATGATCGCCTCGATACTGAACATAGCCCCGTCCTTTTTCTTCGTCTATCTGCCATTTAGTCTATCGATGCCGGTCCGGAGCGCCATTGCGAGAAACACGTATTTCAGGCCGGAGCGACAGGTGATTCAGCGTTTGAACGCGGCCTCGAATCTGGCCCGACGCGGATCTCTTCTCGCCTCATCGATTAAGGCATGACGAAGGCGCAAGCGCCCTTGTACCGCAACGCACGCTCGTGACTCGGAAACTACGGATGTGAAATACTGACCGAAAGCCTACTGTATTGGTCAGAATCGGTATGAGAAAACGAAACCTACTGCCATTGTTGCTGCTAGCAATGCCGGCTTTCGCAGCCGACGAAGAGCGCACGGCGACAGACATCGTGCGCGACGCCGTCAATCACTGGCGTGGCCTGTCTTCCTACACCGAGATGACCATGGTGATACACCGCCCCGACTGGGAGCGCTCGATGACGATGCGTGCCTGGACGCTGGGGCAGGACCAGACGCTGGTCCGGGTCATCGAGCCGAAGAAAGACCGCGGCAACGGCACGCTGACCGACAAAAACAGCATGTGGACGTACTCGCCCAAGGTGAACCGCGTCATCAAAATCCCGTCATCGATGATGGGCCAGAGCTGGATGGGCTCCGACTTTTCGAACAAGGACGTCGCCCGCATGGACGACATCATCGACCAATACGATCATGCGATTCTCAGCGAGGAAGAAGTCGACGGCATTACGGTCTACGAGATCGAGTCGATACCACACGAAGATGCGCCCGTGGTGTGGGGCAGGGAAGTTCTGAAGATTCGCGACGACCACGTTGTATTCGAACACGCTTTTTACGACCAGGACGGTGAACTCGTCAAAACGCTCGAATCGCTGGAGATCGGGGAGATGGGTGGCCGCACGATTGCCAAGCGGCAACGCATGTCGAAAATCGACACGCCGGACGAGTGGACGGAAATCGGCGTCAACGAAGTCGAGTACGAGATCGAACTGAAGGAAAGCCTTTTCACGCTGTCGAACCTGCGTAATCCGAGATGAACATCGTTCTGCGCCTCGCATGGCGCAACCTGTGGCGCCAACCCCGACGAACCTGGCTGACGACCGGCGCGATGGTGTTCTCGAATGTGCTGCTCGTATTCATGATATCGATCCAGTTCGGAATGTACGGGTTGATGATCGACAACACGCTGCAGATTTTCACCGGCCACATGCAGGTGCAGGCGAAGGGATTCAAGGACGACCAGAAGATGCGGCAGACGGTGCCCGACGTCATACCGCTCGCGTCAAGGCTGAGGGAGGAGTTCCAGACCGAAACGATCGCTGCACGAGGTATGGCGTTCGGGCTGGCATCGAGTGAGAAACGCAGCTTTGGCATCGGTATCTACGGGGTCGAACCGCAGTTCGAGCCGCGTGTATCGAGCATCCCGGGCCTGATCAGCGACGGCAGGTACCTGCTCGACGACGATGCCGCGGAAATCGTAATCGGCTCCGTGCTCGCTCGCAATCTGCGCACGTCGAAGGGTAACGAGTTGACGCTTCTGGGCAGCGGAAAGGACGGGTCTTTCGCTGCGGCCGTCGTCACGATCATCGGCATATTCGAAAGTGGCGTACCGGATATAGACCGCAACATCGCGCACATTCCGTTGCGCCTGTTCCAGGACGTTTTCTACATGGATGGGTCAGGCCACCAGGTTGTCGTGATGACCTCGAGTCTCGGCGATGCGGAGCGGCTTCACCCCGATATTAGCGCGGCGCTGCCTGTTGACGAGGACCTCGTTGTGCATGACTGGGATGCGCTGCAACCGGGGCTGAAACAAGCGATACAGGCGGATATGAGCAGCGCTTTCTTCATGTACGGGATTCTCGTCATCCTGGTCGCTTTCAGTGTCCTCAACACACAATTGATGTCGGTACTCGAGCGCACTCACGAATTCGGTATTGTCATGTCCCTGGGGCTGAAGCCCGGACGCCTTGGCCGCCTCGTCATGCTCGAGACTGCAATGATGGGTGCGATGGGCATGATCCTCGGCGCCGTCCTCGGAGCCATATTCACTTACTGGTTTACTGTAAACGGGCTTTCGATTCCGGGCATGGAAGAGATGGCGGCCATGTTCAACCTGCCTGCCAGGATATATCCGCAGGTTACGGTTTTGAGCACGATTACGGGTCCGTCAGTTGTCTTCCTCTTCACGTTGCTGGCGGCCGTCTATCCGGCGCTGCGCCTGCACCGCTTGCATCCCGTTGAAGCGATGAGGGTCAACTGATGCGCATGTTGCCGGTCCTGACGCGTCTCGCGTGGCGTTATCTTTGGCGCAATCACCGGCGCACGATCATCATGTTGAGTGCGATATCGATCGGGGCATGGGCAATGATGTTTATGACGGCCCTCTCTCGTGGCATGGTCGACCAGATGATATTGGACGGCATCAGCGTCCTGCCGGGCCACGTGCAGGTTCACAATCCACAGTATCTCGACGATCCCAGTGTCTCGAACCGAATTCTGCTGGGCGAGAACGAGCTTGCCGACAGATTCGCGTCGCTGGGTTTCAAGGCCTGGGCGAGCCGGGTGAAAGTGCCGGCCGTCATCTCGAGCGAGTACGAGTCGCGAGGTGTGACGCTGCTTGGCATCGACCCCATGGCCGAGCGCGAGTTTTCATTCGTGTCATACGACGAGGTCGAAGGCCGGTTTCTCGAAAGCGCTGAGGATACCGGCATTGTCATCGGCAGGAAACTTGCGGACAAGCTCGACACAGAGCTTGGCAAGCGCGTCGTGCTGATGAGCCAGGATCCTGAGAACGAGATTGCCGATCGCGGTTTTCGTGTCGTTGGCCTGTTTACGGCCAACATGCCGGCTTTCGAAGAGACCTTCGTGTTCATCAGCAGGAAAGCCGCGCAGAAAATGTTGCGTATTGGCGATGCGACAATCGAGGTCGTTTTCCTGGGTGATGACTACCGGGACGTCGAACCCACCTATGAACGGGTCGTTGCAGCCGTCGACGGCACGCTGAAAGTGAGTCGCTGGCACGAGATTGACACGTATCTCGGCACGATGCTCAAGGTGATGGACGGATTCGTCCTGGTCTGGGTTGTCGTTATCTTCCTGGCCCTCTCATTCGGCCTGGTCAACACGCTCGTCATGGCCGTATTTGAACGGGTCCGCGAGATTGGCCTCATGCTCGCGCTCGGTATGAAACCGGCGAGCATTCTCGGCCAGATAATCATCGAGTCCATGTTGCTGCTCGCGGTTGGTCTTGCAATAGGGGATGCGCTTACTTACGCCACTGTGCAGCCGCTGCAGGATGGCATCGACGTTTCAGTCGTGGCCGAGGGCATGAACATGTGGGGCGCCCCGAGCGTGTTGTACCCGAAGCTGTACTTGTACGACGTAGTGCTCGCCAACGTCGTCGTGTTGATACTCGGTTTTCTTGCGAGCTTGTCACCGGCCTGGCGCGCGTCGCGCTACGAACCGGTCGAAGCGATAACAAAGGTGGGATGATGACGGCTGTACGTTGTGTGGATCTCTGCAAGACCTATCGGCAGGGCGATCAGGATATCAAGGCGCTCGATCACGTCAGCGTCGAAATTGAAGAGGGCGGCTTCGTTTGCCTTTCCGCGCCATCGGGCGGCGGCAAGACGACCCTGCTGAACGCTATTGGCGGTCTCGATATTCCCGACAGCGGCGAAGTCTGGGTTGCCGAGCAGCGCATCGATCAAATGAGCAAGGGCGAGCTGGCCGACCTGCGTCTCGCCAATATCGGATTCGTCTTTCAGGCCTACAACCTGATCCCCGTGCTGACGGCGCAAGAGAATGTCGAGTTCGTCATGCAGGTGCAGGGCGTACCAGCCACGCAGCGCCGCGAGCAATCGCTGGCCATCCTCGAGGAAGTGGGACTCCAGGGCCTGGAAGACCGGCGTCCGGCCGAAATGTCGGGCGGCCAGCAGCAGCGTGTTGCCGTCGCGCGCGCGATCGTGTCGCGGCCGGCGCTCGTGCTGGCGGATGAGCCGACCGCCAACCTCGACTCGAAAACCGCGGACGAGCTCATGGCGCTGTTTACGGAACTCAACCGGCACCACAACACGACGTTCATACTGGCCACTCATGACCAGCGCGTCATGCGCTACGCGAAGCGGCTGATTCGAATGCTCGACGGGCGCATCGTCGATGACATCGAGCAAGATGCTGCATAGAGCCGTCATCGCATTACTGCTGTTGTCCGCATCGGTATGTGCCGATGACAGAAACACGGAATACGGCGGGCACGGAAAACTGCAATCGACCGCGAGGTCCTATCCAGACCAGAGCCTGTTTCGCGACGTGCTCGGGAGCAACTCTCTCGACGTCGCGGGCGACCTGCGCCTGAATGTAAACCACAGCACGGGGGCCTGGTCGTTCGATCTCGCCTACCAGCTACAGGCGTTGCACGCGGACAATCTCGGTATCGCCGGCGATCTGCCGGCCGGCGCCGACCTGCTGTTTGCCGGGCTCGCGGACGACAGTCGCCGTCTTTTCGACCTGACCGACGTTATCGACCGGGGCGGACAGAACGTGCTGCTGCATCGGCTCGACCGACTGACGGTCGGCTACGCGAGCGAAAAGGCTGTCGTACGCTTCGGCCGGCAGGCACTGTCCTGGGGCAACGGCCTGTTCTATGCGCCGATGGACCTCGTCAACCCGTTCGATCCCGCAACGGTCGATACCGAGTACAAGGCCGGCGACGACATGTTGTATCTGCAGTATTTGCGTGACAACGGCGACGATGTGCAAGCGTCATATGTCGCGCGTCGCAGTCTTCTGAGTGGCGACGTCGAGTCCAACCAGGCAACCGTGGCCATCAAGTACCACGGATTCGCCGGGGAGGCGGAATACGACCTGCTGCTAGCAGACAGTTACGGTGACACCGTCGTCGGACTCGGCGGCAGCCGCAGCATCGGCGGCGCGATCTGGCGCGCTGATGTCGTTGCCGCCCGCACGGACTCGGACACCCGAGTACAGTTCGTGACCAATATCACCTATTCGTGGAACTGGTTCGACAGGAACATGAGCGGTGCGCTCGAGTACTACTTCAACGGATTCGGCCAGCAGGACGGCAGGTACGATCCCGGCAACGTCACCGGCAATCCGGAGTTGCTGGCCCGGTTGGTGCGTGGTGAGTTGTTCGCGCTGGGCCGGCACTATGTTGCCGGCAGCGTGCTCATCGAAATCACACCGCTGTGGGGGTTGACGCCGACCGTTCTCGCCAACGTCTCGGATCCGAGTGCCTTGTTCCAGCTCGTGTCGAATTACAGCCTGTCGGACGACATGACTTTTCTCGCCAGCGTCAACCTGCCGCTCGGCCCGAACGGGACGGAGTTTGGCGGCATAGATTCGGGACTGGCGGGGCGGTACCTGTCCGGCGGCCCGGGACTGTTTGCCCAGATCGCCTGGTATTTCTAGTTGACGCGCCGCGCGCTCACCGGCAGGCCCGCCAGCAAGCGACGGAAACCGGCCTCGATTTCGAGTTCGAATACCGGGTCCTTGATGTGTTCGAACTCCGAAACATCGAACTCGAGCGGTTCGGCATCGAGCATCTCGTCGACGCGCATGAATAGATCTTCCTCTTCCCAACGCATGTGATTGCGCAGGCGCGTCACGTAATTGGTCGTGTCTTCGATCAGGTGTTCACGCCGTACTGCGGCGCCGGCGATGATGGCCTCGACGTCATCGCGAAGCCGCGAACCGAGGTCGGCGATGTCTTGATGATCGTTCGGCACGTCGTCCAGGCCTTCCGCAAGGTCGGGGCGCTCTTCGCGAAGCCGGCCGTAGACGATGTCTTCTTTCGGGTGATGCACGGCGTCGGGATATATGGTCATGTAACGCATGATCTCGCCGAACAGTTCGAAGTCCGGGTCCTTGCCGGCGGAGGCCTGTGCGGCGAGATCGTCGAGCAAGTCGAGAACGACCGACATGTTGCGATGATCGTCACGCAGTTCCTGTAACAGCTCTCGTGCCTCGGATTCCATAGTCACTCCATTGTCACCGCAGACGGGTATATTGACGATTCTTCAAGGCGGTAGCCATTCGGATTATCACCTACGGCCCATTTCCCGCCGCCGTCGAGATCCTTGAGCACGAAGCGCCAGCGCCAGGCACCAGACGGCAGTCTTCAGTCGCGAGTTTGTTGTTTCGATTGAACCGTTCGAGTTCGTCATTAGTCTTCCCTATCTGGCGGCGGGTATGCTTGCGAAGTCGCTGGCAGAGTCCATGTTCAAAAGGGCGTCAGCGAGCGCGGAAACCAGGCTTTGGCCTGCGACCAACAGCTCGCGATTTACGTTTAGCAAAGTCGAAATTTCGACTTCGCCGAGTTCGCCCCGGGACACCTCGTCGTATATTCGACGATGCATGCGATTGTGTATCGACTCGGACCGGTTCTTCATGCCGACCAGCGCCTCGAAGCGCAGGGCGGGAATGTCGGAAGTACGCAGCGCATCCAGCGCTTCGTAGAATTCGCGGGCCGCTTCGCGAAACTGGCCGAAGTAGGCGTTGAAGCGGTCGTTGACAGAGCTGCGGAACAACTCCAGGTCCTGGTATACGTCTTTCATACTCTTGGCGGCATGCACGGCATTGCGTATCGACGGAATCAGCTGGCTGAGGCGCTCCGCCTCGTCCGCCTCCAGGGGCGAGCTTTGCAATGCCAGCGCGTGCCGCAGTATTTCTCCTTCCAGCTGCTTGATTTCCGCGTAGCAGCGTTCGTAGTCTGGGTTCGGCGAGAACACGGCGACGCCCTTGCGGTCTTCGGCGCTGCTGTAAAACGTGTGGTCCGGCGGCAGGTCCAGCGCGGCCTGATTGAGGGCGGCCGCCTGGTCGATCAGTCGCCAGGTTTCGCGAGTAATGTTCTCCAGGGCCGCTTCCGCCACAGCCGTATCGCCGACATTGATGTGTCTCAATAGCGGTGTCTCTTCATCGCGGAAACGCCGGTCGAGCCACCGACTCATAAACGGTATCAAGGGCAGGAAGATGACGATGCCGATCAGGTTGAACAGGCTGTGGAATGCCACGAGTGCAAACAGCGGGTCCGTAAGGCCGATCACGCCGGTAATAAATTTGATGAGCGGAACAAGGCTCAGGAAAGCGATCGTGTCGGCGACTACGTTGAAAACGACGACCGCCGCGGCAACGCGTTTCTTTGCGGCGGAACCGGCGAGTGCCCCGAGGACGGCCGTGATGGTGGTACCGAGATCCGCGCCGATGGCAATCGCGGCAGCGGACTCCAGTGGAATGGCGCCCGCGTAAAGCGCGCTCAGCGTGATCATGATGGTCGCCGAGCTTGACTGGATAACGGCCGTAAGCAGCAGGCCGGCGAGCAGGAACACGATCAGCGGATAGCCGGCCAGCGCAGCGGGATCGAAGATCTCCGTCGCCACCAGAGCGCCGGACTTCATGAACTCGAGACCCATCAGCATCAGGCCGAGCCCGACGACGAAGTGGCTCACTGCCGCCCGCCGCGTGCCCGCGGCGGACCAGACCACGCCGAAGCCGCCTATTGTCACGAGCGGTAACGCGAAAGCCTCGATATCGAGTTTGAAGCCGATGGTGGCCACGATCCAACCGGTCATCGTCGTGCCAAGGTTGGATCCGAATACGATGCCAAGGGCGCTCGCCAGCGAGATGATGCCGGTCCCGACAAAGGCCAGCACAATCAGGCTGACGACGGAACTGCTCTGCAGTGCGGCGGTTGAAACCGCGCCGGCCAGGACTCCGCGTAAGGGTTTGGCCGTGTACTGGCGCAGGAATATCTTGAACGAACGTCCCGCAAGCCGCGTCAGGGCCTGCTCGAGCTGGTGCATGCCGAACAGGAACAGTCCGAGTCCCGCCGCCAGCCTCCAGAGATCCAGTTCTTCGCTCACAGATGGCTGTGTAACAAAATTGAGACAATAAAGTAAACAGCCGGCGATCGCGCGAAATCAGCGCCGAAGGAACCACGATCTGTACGCCAGGCCGCCGCGATTCGATCGACGGCCTGGCCGAAAGGCGCTCGGCTAGAAGAACTTCTTCGCCAATCCCAAGACATCGTCCAGGCCGAATCCCGAATCGTCGCCCGATCCGAAGAGGTCGCCGAGCGGGCCCAGTCCGCCTTTGTCCAGCGACGAGCCCAGGTCACGGCCGGCCGAGCTTTTCTTACTCATGGCGCCCATGGCTAGAGAGGCAAGCAAAGGCAGCGCCTTCTTAATGAGGCTCGCGCTGATACCCGTATCCTTCGCAGCAGCCGCTGCGACGTTGCGGCTGACGTCCTTGCTGCCGAAGATGTGCCCGAGAATGTTGTTGCCGTCCACGCGGGTCTCGTCCGCCGCCAGCAGCTCCGGATTGTCGATGTAGCGGTCGTGGCCGCCGGTTTCGAGTGCCCTTCGCAGGCTGCCGAGCCCGGAATCGTCCCCGGTGTTTTTTTGCATGCCACGCATGAGCGCCGGCGTAAGCGCGGAGACGAGTTTCGTCGTGTCCGACGAGCCGAGCCCGACGGTCTTCGCCAGTTGGCCGACGCTGTCGCCGCCGCCTGTCGCTTTCAAGAGGTCCATCAAGTCCATCAGTCGTCCTCGTCCGGATTAGTCGAGCGGAATACGAATCTTCTGACCCGGGTAGATCTTGTTGGGGTCCGAGATGATGTTGCGATTCGCTTCGAAGATCTTCATGTACTTGCCGGCGCTGCCGTAGTACTTCTTGGCGATGCCGCCCAGCGTGTCGCCGCTCACGATCTCGTAAATCTCGCCTTTTTCCTCCGGCTCTTCGGGCTTCGGCGCCGGTGCGACGAGATCGTCGGCAATGACCTTCTCGACGCCTTTGACGTTGCCTGCGACCAGGATGGCGTCATCGCGCGCCGCCTGGCTCGCACAGTCACCGCAAATCGTGACAACGCCGTCGTCGAACTTCACGTCGAGATTGCTCAGGCCCGTGGTCTTGATCTCGAGATGTTGCTTGATGTTGTCTGCAGCCTCGGCGTCAGTATCGAATACCTGGCGACCTACGTCCTTCATGAAGTCAAATAGTCCCATTGCGTTCTCCCGTTTTTGTATGTCGATCCGCCCAGTTTATCAGGCGGTATAATCGCTTTGTAACTCAACGAGGTGAAACAATGCGAAAAAGCACGATACTTGTTGCGATTGGAGTCGCGTTACTTGCCGGCTGCGCGGTCAATCCGGTAACGGGCAAGCGCGAGCTGATGACGGTCAGCACGGCGTCGGAAATCCAGATGGGGCAGCAGAACTATGCTCCCATGCAACAGTCACAGGGCGGCGCGTACGACATCGACCCGGCCCTAAGCTCGTACGTGCAAGGCATCGGTTCGCGCCTCGCCGCGCAAAGCGGAGTTGACCTGCCTTATGAGTTCGTCGTGCTCAACAATGGCGTCCCAAACGCCTGGGCGCTGCCGGGCGGCAAGATTGCGATCAATCGCGGCCTGCTGACGGAACTGGAGTCGGAAGCGGAACTCGCCGCGGTGCTCGGGCACGAAGTCGTACACGCAGCGGCGCGGCATACCGCCAGGCAAATGTCCCGCGCGATGGTGATGCAGGGTCTCGTGTTCGCGACGGCGGTTGCGGCCAGCGACAGCGATTACGGGAATCTCGCCGTGGGTGGCGCCAGTGTCGCGGCGCAGCTGGTGTCGATGAAATACGGCCGTGACGCCGAGCTGGAATCCGATCGCTACGGCATGCAGTACATGTCGCAGGCAGGCTACGATCCGCGCGGAGCGATCTCGCTGCAGGAGACTTTCGTTCGACTCAGCGACGGGCGCCGTACGGACTGGCTCAGCGGCCTGTTCGCCAGCCATCCGCCGTCCCAGGACCGTGTCAACGCGAATATTGCCACCGCTTCGACCTTACCCGCGGGTGGCATGACCGGAGCGGACGAATTCCAGCGCGCAATGCGCAAGACGAGGGCGGCGAAGCCCGCGTACGACGCTTATGACGAGGGCCGCAAGGCGCTCTCCGAGGAGAAGATCGACGAAGCGCTCGCGCTGGCAAACAAGGCGCTCGGACTGTTTCCGGAGGAGGCTCACTTTCATGCGCTGCGCGGCGACGTACGGCTGGTTGCCGACAAATACGACATGGCCGTGACCAACTACAACCGCGCCATCAATCGGCGCAACGGATTTTTTTATTACCATATGCAACGCGGGCTTGCGAAAAAGGAACTGGGGCAGACGGATGCTGCGGTCACCGATCTCGAAAGAAGCATAGAGCTGCTGCCGACCGCGCCGGCACATTTCGCACTTGGCGGCATCGCCGAGGAGCGCGGCAATCTTGCCGACGCGATCAATCACTACAAGGTCGTGGCTGGCGCGGGAGGTGACTTTGGCAAGGCGGCAACGGCCGCGCTGGTCAAACTGGAGCTGCCGTCGAACCCAAGTGCGTACGTGTTACGGCGCTGCGATGCGGACGCCAACGGCAACCTGATCGTGTCCGTCAAGAACAATACGAGCGTGCAGATCACCGGCGTCCAGATCGCGGTCACGGTGCAGGGCAGTTATGGCGAGCAGCAACAGAGCCGCTACGACGTGCGGGGCCAGATACCGCCGGGAGAAGTCGCCAGCGTCAACACCGGGCTGCGGCCATACACGCCCGGTTCGAGCTGCCCGGCAACTGTCATCGCTGCGAGCATAGCCGAGTAAGAAATGACTACCGTTAGCTAGCGCTGTTCCTCTTTCTCGTCCAGCAGCCGCTCGATCTCGTCCATGGTTGCATTCATTTTGGCCACGATGGCCTCGTAAGGACCGGGTGTTGCGAGATCGACGCCGGCGTTGACGAGCAACTTGTAGGGATAGTCCGATCCGCCGGCGCGTAGCAGGTCCTTGTAATTGTCGACGCCGGCTTCGCCATCTTTGACTATCTTGTCGTACAGCGCGGTGCCCGCGGTTTGCGATGTGGCGTACTGGAAGACGTACATGTTGTAGTAGAAGTGCGGTATGTACATCCATTCGTTGGTGTACAAATCGTCGATGATCACAACGCCATCGTCGTGGCCATGGTAGCGGCGCAGGATTTCACCGTACATCTCCGAGATCCTGTCTCCCGACAATGCCTCGCCGCGCTCGGCTGCCTCGTACAGCGCCAGCTCGAATTCCGCGAACATCGTCTGGCGGAAGAACGTGCCACGCATGCCTTCCAGGCCGTGTCCGAGATAAAACAGCTGCTCGTCGACGCTAACCGCGCTCTTCGCCATGTAGTCCTGCAGAATCAATTCGAGGGATGTCGACGGAATCTCCGCGATGAACGTTGCATAGCCGGCCGTCTCGAACGGCTGTTCCTGCTTTGCATAGATCGTATGCATCGCGTGGCCCCATTCGTGCGCGAATGTCGATAGCGACGCGTAATTGTCGTTGTGATTGAGTAACAGGTATGGGTGCACGTCGTAGGCGAAGCCCGACATATATGCGCCCGATAGCTTTCCGCGCTGCGGGTAGACGTGCATCCAGCGCTCGTCCATCGCCGCCTTCTGTGTGTCGACCCAGTCGTCGCCGAGTACGCTCATGGCGTCGAGCGTAATTTGCTTGCTCGCTTCCAGGTCGAACTTGCGGTCGAGTGATACAAGCGGCGGGTAGATATCGTAATAGTGCATCTGTTCGATGCCGAGTATGCGGGCGCGCAGACGGAAGTACCGATGCAAGGTCGGCAGCGCCTTGTTGACCTCGACGACCAGCGTCCGGTAGACCTCCGGCGGCAGGTTGTCCCGGAACAGTTCCCGGTGCAGCACGCTGTCATAGTTGCGCGCTTTCGCCAGTGCGACCTGAGTCTGCAAATGCGAGTTCATGACGGCGCCGAGCGAGTTTCGGTACTCGCCCCACTTGCTCCAGAATGTGTCGAAGACGAGCTTGCGATCGTCCCGGTTGGTGCTTCTGCGCGCGCGCGCGTAACCCTGGGAGTCCACAACGACTTCGTCGCCGTCGGACAGGGTTATCGTCGGCCACGGGATGTCGGAATTCGCGAGCAGGCTGTAGGTGTCGTTGGGAGCCCCGAATGTCTGCGAAAAATACGACAGCGTCTGTTCCGTTTCCGGACTGAGCGTGTGTGCCGCATTACGCAGGCTGTTGTCGAGTTGGTAAGCGAACGGCGCGAGGCGCTCGTCTTCGTTGATGTAGGACTCGATGACTTCCCGACCGACTTCGATGAGTTCCGGCTGCATCCACGCCGTTACTTCACCGAAACGCGCGAACAGTATGTCCGCAAGCTGGCGCCGTTCCTGGGTTTCCGAATTGCGCAGGTCTTCGTCGGCGTTCAGCGACGCATACACATAGACGCGTCCTGCCTGCCTGTACGTATCGGATACGAGCCGGTAGGTTTGATACAGGGAATCCGCGCTTTCACCCAGCGAGCCGCGGCGGGCGTCGATTTCCTCGAAACGGGCCATGACTTGTTCGCGTGCCTCGCTCCAGGCTTCGACGTTCGGGTAGAGATCGGTGAGATTCCAGGTCGCCTGCGCATCGGGCGTTTGCGATTTTTCGGCAAGAGCTGCGTGAGACGCGAGCAGCACCACAGCGCCGGCAATCGGCAGCAGCAATTTTCGCATGGTGTTTCCCCTCAAATTCTCGTTGTGGCAATAGACCGGGCTGGTCGGTAAGAGTTTCCCCAATAGCCCGCCAAAACGCACACATTAACAAACACGTGATATTCGCTCGCGCGATTCCGGCCTGGTTTCGTGGCGCAATCGGACCATACGGCGGCTGTCGACGACAGGGGTGGATAATGAGGGCCGCGGAATGCAGAATGGCCGCTGAATAAGAGCTAGAGGTTCGAAAAGCCCGTGGGTCTCCTTCGCTATAGCGTACCGAACAGTTTTACAGCGCTGAGCCTGCTGCTGGGCGTGGCATCGATTGTCACCACCCAATTGGGCGACCTTGAACTCGCCGCCTGGATCATCGTCTGGTGCGGCCTGCTGGATGTCCTCGATGGCGTGTCCGCGCGCCTGCTCAAGGCGACGTCCAATTTCGGCGCCGAGTTCGACTCGATGGCCGATCTCGTGTCGTTCGGTGTTGCGCCGGCCGTACTCATGCTCAATGCCGGGCTTCAGCTCGGCGATGTCGAATACGATTCCCCGCAATTCTGGGTCCTGCTCGTCGCGGTTGCGGTTTTCGTGCTTGCCGGCGCCATGCGACTCGCGCGCTTCAACCTGGTGTCGGACCGGCCCAGCACGGGATGGTTTGCCGGCGTGCCAATTACGGCCGCAGGCGGCGGCCTGGTCTCATCGGTGGTACTCGTACTGATTCATCACCCGGACATCGCCGGGTCCTTACCCTTGCACCTGTATATGCCCGTGATGATGTTCGTACTGGCGCTGCTCATGATCTCACGCCTGCGCTTTCCCAAGGCCAAGCTGCGCGACAGCAAATTCATCAACGCGTTTCAGGTCGTGTCGATTGCCGGCGTCTACTATTGCGGGATCACCCGGTCCTGGCCCGAGTACCTGCTGGGCATCGGAATCTTCCTGCTCATCGCGGGAATCATAGCGGGCCGTATTACTCGCGAATCCTGATGCAGGCTCACCTCGAGAAGATGAAACGCAGCCTGTTCCTGTCGTGTGGCCTGCTGCTGGTATGCGGCGCGGGTATTGCCGACGAAGCGCCCATCGAGCTGGGTGACTACCAGGCGTTGCAGGGCTTTATCGATCTGTACTGGGACGAACAAAAGGGCCGGCTGCTGATGCAGGTCGATGAGTTCGACACGCCATTCATTTACCAGGCTTCTTTGCCGCGCGGCATCGGCTCCAACGACATCGGCCTGGACCGTGGGCAGCTCGGCGCGACCCGCGTCGTGCGCTTCGTCAGAAGCGGTCCTAAAGTGCTGCTCATCGAAGACAACCTGCAATACCGCGCTACGACCGACAATGAAGATGAGCGGCGGGCAATCGAGGAGTCGTTCGCTCGCTCCGTGATCTGGGGGTTCGAGGACATGGAACCGTCGGACGAAATCACGATCGTGGATGCAACGTCGTTTTTCGTCCGGGATGCGCACGGCGTAGCCGAGATTCTCGAGCGTGCCGGGGAGGGCGGATTCGCAGTCGACGAATCGCGGTCCGCCGTACACCTGTCGCGGACCAGGGCATTCCCGGACAACACGGAAATCGAGGCCCTTGTGACCTTTGCCGGCGAGCCCGGCGGTACGCAGCTGCAGACCGTCGTTCCCGACCCTCGCTCCGTAACGGTACATATCCACCATTCCTTCATCCGTTTGCCGGACGACGGCTATGAGCCGCTGCCGTATGACCCGCGCAGCGGCGTGATAGGACTGCGATACAACAGCGGTGGGTTCGCCGATTACGGCACGCCGATAGGCGAGCAGATGCGCGTGAACTACGGTCGCCGGCATCGCCTCGAGAAGCTTTATCCCGAGGCCGCCGTGAGCGAAGCCGTCGAGCCGATCGTCTACTATCTCGACCGTGGCGCGCCCGAACCGGTTCGCTCCGCATTGCTCGATGGCGCCCGCTGGTGGGACCAGGCGTTCGCAGCGGCCGGTTACAAGGACGCGTTCCAGGTCAGGATGCTGCCCGAAGGCGCGGACCCGATGGATGTCCGCTACAACGTCATCCAGTGGGTGCACCGGTCGACACGCGGATGGTCATATGGGTCCTCGATCCTCGATCCGCGCAGCGGCGAAATACTGAAGGGACATGTGACCCTGGGTTCACTGCGGGTTCGGCAGGACTTCCTGATTGCCGAGGGCTTGTTGGCGCCATATGGGCAGGAATCGGTGCCGTCCGAGATGCTGGAGATGTCGCTGGCCAGGATCCGCCAGCTTGCCGCGCACGAGGTGGGACACACACTCGGATTCGAACACAACTTCGCGGCAAGCACCCAGGATCGCTCGTCGGTCATGGACTACCCGTTTCCGTTGGTCCGAATCGACGCAGACGGCAACCTCGATCTGAGCGACGCCTACGATACGGGCATCGGCGCCTGGGACAAACGCGCGGTGCTGTACGCCTACCAGGATTTCCCGCAGACCGCAGACGCCAACGCCGAACGCCGCAGTATTATCGAAGATACGATCGCCCAGGGTTACAGGTACGTGGCGGACGGCGACGCACGTTCGCCATCGACATCGCATCCCGACGCCAACCTCTGGGACAATGGCAGCGATGCGATAGCAGAACTCGAACACCTGCTGAAGGTTCGCGAGATTGCGCTGCGGCGTTTTTCGGAACGAAATATCCGCATGGGCCGGCCGATGGCGGCCATCGAAGAAGCCCTGGTGCCGGTCTATCTCCTGCATCGATTCCAGGTGCAGGCCGTGGGCAAGTTGATCGGTGGACAGTACTTCAGCTACGCATTGCGTGGCGACGGTCAGGCGCCGCCGCGCCCGGTTGCGCCGCAGCGCCAGCAGCAGGCCATCGACGCGCTGCTCGGAACGCTGGATCCCGCGGTATTGCGATTGCCGCAGGGGCTGGACGAACTGATCGCACCGCGCGTCCCCAACGACCCCCGATCGCACGAAACGTTCACGGGAGCGACCGGCACGACCTTCGACCCGGTGGCTCCGGCGGCGAGTGCAATCGCGTTGACCTTGCAGGTATTGCTGGACCCGGGCAGGGCAGCGCGCCTCGAACGCGGCGGTTCACCCGGGTTCGACTCGATTACGCAAGGCCTGCTCAATGTGAGCTGGTATGCGCAGCCGGCAAGTGGCGTCGACGCCGCGATACAACGGCAAACCAATATGCAGGTGTTGTACGGTTTGCTGGCGCTTGCGTTTAATGAAGGCGCCGACAACGACGTACGTGCAAACGCATATACGTCGGTTCGCGAGCTTGAAGCATGGTTGTCCAGGCGAGGGCCGAACGACAGGGCATTGCGCGCGCAATTCCGGTTTGCAGAACACGAGATCCAGCGGCTCATGGACAACCCCGCCGCGATCCAGCAGGTGCTGCCACCGACCGTGCCGCCCGGTTCACCCATTGGTGCTTTTTCCGAATAGGCTGCTACGCGATGTCCACCACCGTCACCGTACTTGTCGTTTACCTGGGCATACTGGCCGCACTGGCGATCTGGAGCAGGCGTGAGACCCATACTCTGTCGGGCTTCTACCTTGCCGGAAAGAAATTGCCGTACTGGGTCGTCGCGTTCAGCACCAACGCGACCGGGGAGAGCGGCTGGTTGTTGCTGGGGCTTTCCGGCATGGGCTACGCCGTCGGAATGCAGGCCTACTGGGTCGTCGTCGGCGAAATCGCCGGTATAGCACTGAGCTGGTGGCTCATTTCGCGGCGCCTGAAGCGCCTGGGCGACGAAACGGATTCGATTACGGTGCCGGACGTGCTGGCGGCGAAGTTCACCGACAAGTGGCACCTGGTTCGCGGCGCCGCCGTGCTCATCATCGTCGTCATGGTCACGACGTATGTGACCGCGCAAATGGTGTCGTCGGGCAAGGCGTTCAGCAGCTTTCTCGGCATGGAGTACGAGACCGGTGTGATTGTCGGCGGGATATTCATCATCGCCTACACGTTCGTTGGCGGCTACAAGGCGGTTTCGTATACCGATGTGGTGCAGGGTGTATTGATGCTGCTGGGGCTGATCGCGGTGCCGGCCGCTGCGATATACGCGTCGGGTGGCATCTCGGAAGTGAGAAGCTCGTTGGCCTACCAGGATCCGGCGCTGCTCGATATGTTTGCATTTTCCAATATGCCGGCATGGATAGGCATCGCCAGTTTTGTTGCGATCGGCCTGCCGTTTCTCGGCGTACCGCAGTTGCTGATTCGGTACATGTCGGCGCGTGACGACGGCGAGATCAGGAAAGCACGCATCATGTCGGTCATCGTGCTGCTGATTTTTACGTTCGGCGCAGTGACCGCGGGTGTTGCCGGTCGCGCGCTGTTTCCGGGGCTGGAGGACAGCGAGACGATCTTCCCGGTCATTTCCAGTAACCTGTTTCCGCCGATAATCGCCGGCCTGCTGCTCGTCGTCGTCTTGTCGGCGATCATGTCGACCGTGGATTCGCTGCTTTTGCTCGCGTCCTCGGCCGTCGTGCGCGACACCTACCAGAAGATCATGGGCAGCACGGACAGTGATGCCGTACTTTCCAACTACGGCAAGGTCTTAACGGTCGCCATCGGCATAATCGCGCTGCTGCTGGGCATCCAGGAGCCACGCGTCATCTTCCATTTCGTGCTTGCTTCGTGGTCGGGACTGGGATCGGCGTTCGGGCCCGTGATAATCGGAATTCTTTATTACAAACGAGTCACATGGGCCGGCGTACTGTCGGGCATGCTGGGCGGATTCATCGTCAGTGTTGCGTGGCTTGCCTGGTTCAAAGCCGATTACCACGGCCTGTACGAGGCCATCCCCGGGTTCATCGCGGGCATGGCCCTGACCTTCGGCGTGAGCTGGCTGACGAGCCGGAAAAATACACGCCGTTCGATGTAACCAAAACGCCACCGCGGCCCTATAACAGTGTATGAAAACACTAAATGAGGCTTCTTCGATGCGTTATCTGAAACCGCTGGCCGTCCTTCTGTTACTTGCGATTCCTGCACTTGCCCGGGCCGATGCGGCCGATATCCCGGGTACCGCTACCTGGTACTTCCACGCCGATTTCGAGGCGATGCGCAAAGGCGACGCAAGCAAGGGCCTATACGACTGGCTGGATGAGGAAGTCTTCCAGGAGCTCCGTGACGAGATCGGTATCGATTTCGGCAAGGAGGCCCGGCAGATGACGGCGTTCTCCAGCGCCGGCAAGGGACCCGTGATCCTGGTCGAGGGCAAGATCAGCCAGGACACCAAAGACAAGATCGTGGCCATGGCCGCTGCCGACGGCGAATTGCAGACGTTCAGGGCGTCGGGCAAGGCTTACTTCTTCTTCGACGGTGGCGACGATGACATCGACCACGGCAATATAGACATCGAAATCGAGTCGCTCGAAAAGGAGGCCTATGTTTCGGTCGCGCTGAAGAACAAGATACTGATAACCAATTCCCGCGACCGGATGGAAGCGTTGCTCGCGAACGACGGCAAAATCGAATCGCAAGAAAACGGTAAGAACGCCCTGTTGGTGCTGCGTGCCGAACGCAGCCTCATCCAGGCCGGGGTGAACGCCGGCGAGATGCAACGCGACGACGATTGGGATTCCAATATCCTCAGGAACGCCAAGCAGGTCGCGATCCTGATCGCAGACCTCGGTGACAAGCTGGGCATAGAGGCGCAGCTGATGGCGATCGAGCCCGAGATGGCCGAATCGCTGGCAAGCATCGCGAGGGGGCTGATCAGCCTGCAGGCTTTTAACGACGACATGGATCCGGAACTCTCCTCGGTGCTGCGAAGCACGAAGGTCGACGTCGCCGGCAGCACGTTGAAAATATCGCTGGCGCTCGAACCGGATACCGTCGTATCTGCTCTTGCAGACTGAAACACAACTTGTCGAGGCCGCACAGGCGGGATCCGCGGACGCGTTCGCAGAACTCGTGCGCGGTTACCGCGATCGCCTGCTACGCTTCTTGCTGACGCGCTGCGCCAGCGACGCGGATGCGGAGGACGTGCTGCAGGACACCTTGATCAACGCGTTTCGCTACATTCGGAGTTACGATCCACGTTGGCGATTCAGTACCTGGCTGTACCGGATCGCCATCCGCAATGCCGCCAATTCACGCCCGCAGGAACTGCTGGAACTTGGCGATCTCAGGGACGAGGAGAATGACCCGTTGCTGCAGTGCATTGCCGATTCCGAAACGGAGAATCTGTGGGCCAGTGCCCGGCATCTGCTCAACGATGAAGTCTTTGCGGCGATGTGGCTGCGGTATGCTGAGGACATGTCGGTGAATGATATCGCTACAGCACTGGATCGCTCGGTATCCTGGACCAAGGTCAACCTCATGCGAGGCCGCCGTGCGCTCGACGCGGAACTGAATGCCACCGAGGACAGGAGTAAAGCCTATGGATAAGCTCGCCAATCGTTTGCGTCGCGATGCCGACAGGATCGAGGTGACCGTATCCGAGGAACTGGAGCGGCGCCTGGACGCGTCATTGCAGGCGGCAACGCCACAGGATGAGATCGTGCGGCGTCCTAAATCCGGTCGACCTGCATTGTTCTGGTGGGCCAGCAGCCTGACGGGTATTGCGGCCGCCGCTGCCGTGATTGTCATCGTCAATATCCGGCAACCGCAGGAAGAACTACCACCTGCGACGCCGGCGAATATCGTTGCGGCAGTACCTGTTATCGACTGGAAAACGGAGTCGGCCATGTTGACCGGTCCCTTGCAGCAGGAGCTTGAAGACCTGCAATCGGACATCAGGAAAGCAGAAAGGCAAGTAAGGGAAGATATCGGCCTTTAGATATTGTGGAAAATACCTACTGATTCCACTATCCTCGGATCGGGGTCACTACGCAGGCATTCATTAGAAGCAGTGCACTAAAAGGAATGCCTCGGTCGATAACTACAATGAACACCTAAGGATGCATGCCGTATGCCTTTCGCTGTTGTCTTGATATTGCTCGTCGTCGGCTCGCTTCTTTTTCACCTCCTAAGTCCCTGGACATTTACCGAGTTGGCTTCCAACTGGGGAATGGTGGACTTTACGGTCGACATTACGCTGTACGTCACCGGTTTCGTGTTTGTTGCCGTCAACCTGTTCATGGCCTACTGCGTCATCAAGTTTCGTCACAAGAAAGGCGCGCGCGCCGCCTACGAGCCCGAGAACAAGAAGCTCGAGAGCTGGCTGACTGTTCTGACAGCTATTGGCGTTGCGGCAATGCTGACGCCCGGATTATTCGTCTGGGCAAAGTTCGTCGACGTGCCCGAAGACGCGCACGTCGTCGAAGCCGTCGGCCAGCAATGGCACTGGACCTACCGACTGCCCGGCGAAGACGGCAAGCTCGGCGAAGTCGATGCCGAGCGCATCAGCGACGACAACCCGTTCGGCCTGGACCCGGAAGACCCGAATGGGCAGGACGATGTGCTGGTCTACAACGGCGAAATCCATGTGCCTGTCGACAAGCCCGTCAAGTTCCTGTTGCGTTCGAAAGACGTGTTGCATGATTTCGCCGTTGCGCAGTTCCGCGTCAAGATGGACCTCGTGCCCGGCATGAACACGTATCTATGGTTGACGCCGACCAAAACCGGGCGCTTCGAGATCCTCTGCGAAGAGCTGTGCGGCATCGGTCACCATACGATGCGTGGCGCGGTCATAGTGGCGGAAAAGGACGATTACGCAACCTGGCTCGCAAACCAGTCGACGTTCAGCGAAATCAACAGCGCTCCCGCAGGTAACGCTTCGGTTGGCGCTGCTCAGTACGCGGTATGTGCGTCCTGCCACGGGCAGCAGGGTGAAGGTATCGCGGCCATGAACGCCCCGAAAATCGCGGGACAGAGCGAGTGGTACCTGAAACGCCAGATCATGAACTACAAGAACGGAGTGCGGGGCACGCATGCCGATGATATCTATGGGCAGCAGATGATCGGCATGGTCGCGACGCTGGTGGACGAGCAGGCCGTCGATAACGTCGTTGCGCATATCCTCACATTCCCGGACGGTGACGTCGAAGCAACTGTCACGGGCGACGTCACGGCGGGCCGGAAGCATTACAACGTCTGCGCCTACTGCCATGGCAAGGACGGCATGGGCGTTCAGGCCCTTAACGCGCCGCGAGCAGCCGGCATGTCGGACTGGTACATGGCGCGACAATTGCAGAATTTCAAGGACGACGTTCGCGGCGGCCATCTGCAGGATTACCACGGTAAGCAGATGGGATTCATGGCCGACATCCTGCATGACGAACAAGCGATCAATGACGTGATCGCTTATATAAATACTTTGTAGGCCGTTCCCGGGGAGCGCGCCGCAAGACAGACAGGTACAAGGGGAACCGGATGGCATACGTTGCAATCGCAGATCGTGATCATGAAATAGAGCACCACGATCCGCAGACGTTCATTACCAAATACATCTGGAGTCAGGACCACAAGGTCATCGCCATCCAATACAGCATCACGGCGATTTTCGTTGGCCTTATCGCGTTGGGGCTGTCGGCGATGATGCGACTGCAGCTCGGCTTCCCGGATCAATTCTCATTTATCAATCCGGAGAATTATTACCAGTTCATCACCATGCACGGCATGATCATGGTGATCTACTTGTTGACGGCACTGTTCCTCGGCGGTTTCGGGAATTACCTCATTCCGCTGATGTGCGGCTCGCGCGACATGGTGTTCCCGTTCCTGAACATGCTCAGCTACTGGGTGTACCTCGTGTCGGTGATCATCCTGCTCATCAGCTTCTTCGTACCCGGCGGCTCGACAGGCGCTGGATGGACGCTATATCCACCGCAGGCAATCATGCAGGGAACACCGGGCACCGACTGGGGCATCCTGCTGATGCTGGCGTCGCTCGCCGTGTTCATCGTTGCATTCACAATGGGCGGCCTGAACTACGTTACCACTGTGCTACAGGCGCGCTGCAAAGGCATGACACTGATGCGCATGCCGCTGTCGGTCTGGGGCATATTCATCGCGACGGTGCTCGGCCTGCTCGCGTTCCCGGCATTGCTCGTGAGCGCCATCATGATGCTGTTCGACAAGACGCTGTACACGAGCTTCTTTATGCCCGCCATCAGCTCGATGGGCGCGGATCCGGGTTACTCGGGCGGCAGCCCCATACTGTTCCAGCACCTGTTCTGGTTCTTCGGACACCCCGAGGTCTACATCGTGGCGCTGCCGGCTTTCGGTATCGTGTCCGACCTGCTCAGTACGCACGCGCGCAAGAATATATTCGGTTATCGCATGATGGTCTGGGCCATCATCGCCATCGGCGGCCTCAGTTTCGTCGTCTGGGCGCACCACATGTACGTCAGCGGCATGAATCCCTACTTCGGGTTTTTCTTCGCGACGACGACACTGATCATCGCGGTGCCGACGGCCATCAAGGTCTACAACTGGGTGCTGACACTCTGGGAGGGCAATATCCACCTCAGGGTGCCGATGCTTTTTTCGATCGCCTTCGTGTTCACGTTTATCCATGGTGGCCTGACGGGCCTGTTCCTCGGCAACGTGACCATCGACCTGCCGCTGTCGGACACCTACTTTGTGGTCGCACATTTCCACATGGTCATGGGCGTCTCGCCGGTGCTCGTCGTTTTCGGCGCCATTTATCACTGGTGGCCGAAAATCACGGGGAAGATGTACCACGAGGGTCTCGGCAAGTGGCATTTCTGGATGACCTTCCTCGGCACCTATGCGATCTACCTGCCGATGCATTACCTGGGCTTTGCAGGTGTGCCGCGTCGTTACTTCGCGATGGGTAATACCGAGTTCCTGCCCGATTCGGCGCAGGACCTGAATGCCTGGATCACGATGTCGGCGCTGTTTGTAGCGGCAACGCAGATCCTGTTTTTTGTCAACGTGATCTGGAGCCTCACACGGGGGCCCAAGGCCGATCCGAACCCATGGAACGCGACGACGCTCGAATGGCAGACGCCGGACACTCCGCCCAAACACGGCAACTGGGGACACGACCTGCCCGAGTGCCATCGCTGGGCTTACGACTACAGCGTGCCGGGTTACGAGGACGACTTTATTCCACAAAACGTGCCGGCTGACGTAGCGCCGGCCGGCCGCGACCACGGGGAAGGCCACTAGTGGAAATCGGTCTCATAGTCCTGGCGATCATACTGGCCACATTGCTCGGCTGGCTCCTGAAACAGTCGTTCAATACGCAGCCATGGGTCGCCGACGTGGTCAGCGAAACCGCGCACCACGGACCGCTGGGGACGAATTCGCGTCTCATCGCATTGCTGACACTGCTGGCCGTCGTTTCCTCCTTCTTCGCGCTGATCATGAGTGCCTATGCGCTGCGCATGGACCTTGGCGACTGGGTTCCTTTGAGCGAGCCACAATTACTCTGGCTGAACACATTGATGCTGGTATTCGCGAGTATCGTGTTCCAGTGGACACGCAACAATGCCGTCAAGGGGCGCGTGTCCAGGCTTGCGCCGGGTTTGCTCGTCACCGGATTGTTGACAGCCGCATTCGTTGTCGGGCAACTCGTGGCCTGGCAGCAGCTCAAGAGCGGCGGGCAATTGATTTCGAGCAATCCGGCGAATGCATTCTTCTATTTCCTGACGGGCGCCCATGCCGTGCATATTGCCGGCGGTATGTACGTCTGGGCGAGGGCAACGACGAAAGTCGTGCTGGGCAAGGGAGATGACCCGGCAATACGGCGCAGTATCGAGCTATGCACGATCTACTGGCATTTCCTGTTGCTCGTCTGGCTGGTTCTTTTTGGCTTGCTGTTGTCGACCTGATTATTCGACCTGAGGGTTCTTTATGTCTGAAGCGGTACTGGATAGTGGGGCGGAAATAGAGGCACCCGGCACCAAGGGTGTCGTGGACGACTTCGCGCGTGACAAACAGGTCTTTGGCGTGCCCTGGGGCAAGGCCATGATGTGGATCTTCCTGTTGAGCGATAC
The DNA here is from genome assembly GCA_945788625.1 of uncultured Woeseiaceae bacterium. Taxonomy (GTDB): domain Bacteria; phylum Pseudomonadota; class Gammaproteobacteria; order Steroidobacterales; family Woeseiaceae; genus UBA1847. The sequence continues at coordinate 6,559 of CALZMQ010000039.1, read as the reverse complement.
GTTTATCTTCAGCTGCTTCCTCGTCGGCTACATGATGGTTCGCATTTCGACGACGGATCCCTGGCCCTTTCCCAGCGAAGTATTCTCACTGACGGTATTCGGCACGTCCGTGCCGCTCCTCTTGATCGCCATCATGACGTTCGTCCTGATCACGTCATCGGGCACGATGGCCCTGGCCGTAAACATGGGCTACCGCAAGGACCGCAACAAGACCTTCTGGCTCATGGTCGCAACGGCTTTACTCGGTGCAACATTCGTCGGCATGCAGGCTTTTGAGTGGACGAAGCTGATATCGGAAGGCGTGCGTCCGTGGGGGAATCCATTCGGTGCGGCACAATTCGGCTCGAGCTTCTTCATGATTACGGGTTTTCACGGCATGCACGTTTCCGCGGGCGTGATCTACCTGCTCGTTATCGCGTTTCGTGTAAAGAACGGGTTTTATGAGAAGCACGGCGGCAACTACGAGATCGTCGAGATTACGGGCCTCTATTGGCACTTCGTCGATCTCGTCTGGGTATTCATTTTTGCGTTTTTCTATCTCTGGTAAGTACTGAGGGAGTCGGCGGTATGGCGGAAGAGGGACAACAACATCCACTGAAGATCTATTACTGGATCTGGGTGCTCCTGTTCGTGGTGAGCTTCTTTTCCTACATGGTGGATTACCTGAATTTCCAGGGCGCAGTACGCTGGACGCTGATTCTCGTCTTCATGTTCGTAAAAGCCGGGTTCATTATCGCGATTTTCATGCATATGAAATGGGAGCGGCTGGCTCTGAAGCTCGCCATTCTCGGCCCGCCAGCGGCGATACTCGTACTGATCTGGTTGATGTCCTACGAGGGTTTATACGTCGAAGACACACGCCTCGAATACTATGGTGAGAGTACGATGGTGCCGCAGGAAGTCCCGCATCACTGATTCGTAGGAGGGCCTGCCAGGCCCGATCGCGGCTGGAATACTCCAGGGGCACGTAGGCCGCTCCTACGAATAGAGGGCCCGAATCGGGCCCTTTTCATTTCGCAAGGTTGAAACAATGCAAGTAGCAATGAGTCTCGTCGGGTTGGCCACGATCTTCTCGATCGCATTGTTACTGTCGAACAATCGAAAAGTCATTAGTCGCCGCACGGTCGGCATCGCGTTTGCCCTGCAGGCCGGCGTCGCGGCACTTGTGCTGTACGTGCCGGCCGGCGGGCGCTTCCTCGACCGCGTCGTTCGCGGCGTACAATTCGTTATCGACCAGGGCAGGCACGGCATCGATTTTGTATTCGGCACGCAGGTCGAAGCGACTCTCGGCTTCACGATTGCATTCGGTGTATTGCCGGTCATCGTGTTTTTCGCGGCACTGATGTCCGTGCTGTACTACCTCGGCATCATGCAGCGGGTTGTCGGCACTTTCGGTGGCTGGCTGCACAAGTTGCTTCAGACCAGCCACGCCGAATCCGTATCGGCGGTCTCGAATATCTTCGTGGGTCATACGGACGCGCCGCTCGTCGTGCGCCCCTATCTCGCGGGCATGACCCAGTCCGAACTTTTCGCGGTCATGACCGGCGGCTGTGCGACCATCGCCGGTGCCGTGATGATGGGCTACGCACAAATGGGCGTCGATCTGAAATACCTGATCACCGCGAGTTTCATGGCGGCTCCCGGCGCGCTGATGATTGCGAAGATAATGATGCCGGAAACGGTTGCGCATGATGAGAGGCCGAAGCCGGAAGCGGTTGCCGAGCAGGACGAGCCGGTCAACATCTTCGAGGCAATCGGCAACGGCGCAATGATCGGCATGCAGGTGGCGCTCAGCGTGGGCGCGATGCTCATTGCCTTCGTTGGCCTGATCTATCTCATAAACGGATTGCTGACCTTGTTCGGTGGATTCATCGGCGTCGAAGACCTCACGGTGCAGTGGTTGCTGGGCAAAATGTTTGCGCCGGTCGCTTTCCTGCTCGGCGTGCCATGGGCAGAGGCAACGCAGGCCGGTAGCCTGATCGGGCAGAAACTGGTCATCAACGAGTTCTATGCTTACGTCAGTTTCGTCGAGATCAAGGACTCGTTGTCGCCGTATACGCAACTCGTTGTGACGTTTGCCCTGTGCGGTTTTTCCAACCTCGCCTCTATCGCCATATTGCTCGGCGGCCTTGGCGCGATAGCACCGAGTCGCCGGCATGACATTGCCAGGCTTGGTCTGAAAGCGGTTATTGGAGGTACACTGGTCAACCTGATGAACGCGTCACTGGCGGGATTCTTTTTCTCACTGCAATGATTCCGGGAGGAGCATGATGGCAAGAGCAATAATTCTCGTACTCGACTCCTTCGGAGTCGGCGCCACCGCTGACGCCGACACGTTTGGCGATGTGGGGTCCAACACGCTTGGTAATATCGCGCGCGTACGCGCCGAGTCCGCGAAAGGACCCCTGCAACTTCCCAATCTCGCGGCACTCGGGCTGTTTCATGCAGGCAAGGAGAGCAGCGGCGAGTTCCCGGCGGGCGTTGCGACCGATGTGACGATCATCGGCGCCTACGGTCATGCGGCGGAAATGTCCAGCGGCAAGGACACGCCGAGCGGTCATTGGGAGATCGCAGGCGTACCGGTGCTTTTCGACTGGGGATATTTCACCGGCAAGACCGATACGTTTCCTGCGGAGCTGCTCGAGAAGGTGATCGAGAGGGCCGACCTCCCAGGAGTGCTGGGCAACTGTCATTCGTCCGGAACCACGATCATCGCGGAGCTCGGTCAAGAGCATGTCCGCACGGGCAAGCCGATCGTATACACGTCTGCGGACAGCGTATTCCAGATCGCCTGTCACGAGGAGTCCTTCGGACTGGAGCGCCTGTACGGTCTTTGCGACATTGCCCGTGAACTGGTCGACGACTACAACATCGGGCGAGTCATCGCGCGCCCTTTCGTCGGAACCGGGCCGGATACATTTGTCCGCACCGGAAACCGGCGGGATCTTACGACACCGCCGCACGCACCGACCGTGCTCGACAAGCTCGTCGCCAGCGGCGGAGAGGTCTACAGTATCGGCAAGATCGCGGATATCTATGCGCACCAGGGAATAACGCAGAAGGTGAAGGCGTCGGGCAACGAAGCGCTGTTCGACGCGACGCTTGCCGCGATGCGGGAGGCCGGCGATCGTTCGATAGTATTCACGAACTTCGTGGATTTCGACATGCTGTACGGCCATCGCCGCGACGTTGAGGGATACGCGGCGGCGCTCGAATACTTCGACGGGCGGCTGCCTGAACTAATGGCTGAGCTCGAGGACGGGGACCTGCTCGTGCTTTGCGCGGACCACGGTTGCGACCCGACCTGGCCCGGCTCCGACCACACACGCGAGCACATTCCGGTGCTTGCATACGGCGCGGGTGTTACGCCGGGCTCACTGGGGCGGCGGGAGACCTTTGCGGACATCGGGCAGTCGGTGGCGGCGCACTTCGACCTGCCACCGATGGACTACGGCACCAGTTTTCTCGGGTAGTAGCCCCCCTTTCATTTACCAATCTCGATACGCGGACTGCGGTTGGGGAAGTCCTCTCGCGTGTACTCAATCAACCGTGATCATGACAATCGGCCGACATATTTGTTGGCGGACTGTCTCGCTGCGCTCGCTTTATGTCTCGCCAACAAACATCTCGTCCGCTTGTCAAGGGCGCTCGCGCAAACCCCGTAGGAGCGACCTTGGCGCGATCAATCGTGGCTGGAATACCTCAAGGGCACTTGGGCCGCTCCTACGGTCATCTGCATGATAGGGACCGGCGGCGGCGAGTGCGGGGTGTGTCACACAAAGCGAGTTATCGCAGATTGTCCGAGCGACTGGGACATGCCCCGTGATCGTCGCCGGTGAGGGGTGGTGGGTGAGGTATTAGCTTGCGTTCTTCCAGGAGTCGGGAACGCGTATCACGATGACCTCACCCTCGGCGGTCTGCGTATCGCCCGAAAACGCCCGGCATTTCACTATTGTCTTCTTTTCGCCGAATTCCTCGATCGTCGCCCGCAACTCGATGTCCCGGTCGATGGGCGTCGGGGCCAGGTAGCTGACCGTGAGGCGTCCGGTTACACACCAGATCTCTGGTGCCTCGCCCACTTCCCGTCCTTCCTGCTTGTAGTGGTTGGACAGCGCTGTGCCGACGCTGTGGCAGTCGATAATGCTGGCGATCGTGCCGCCGTAGACGTATTGCAAAGGTCCGGCACATTGCTCGGGCTTCGGCGTGTAATGGCACACACACTCATCGCCGCGCCAGTGGCTTTTGATACGCAGACCTTTGTCGTTCTCGGCCCCGCAGCCGTAGCAATGGTTGTTCGACAACCGATCCTGGACTGCGGTCACGGCCCGTCGGTCCGGGACCTTGCGGCGAGCGTCATGCCGAGCCAGGCGGCGACTATGATGCCGGCAACGCCGATGATCGAGAACCACAGCGGATGCGGGATCATGATGAGGTTCGCAGCCGTGGCGACGAGCATGAGACCGCCGACGATCATCGCGAACACGACGGGTTTGGCACTGCCGATCTTGCAGGCGAGCAGGGTGCCGGCCAGCGTTGCGATGAACCAGGCGCCACCGACGAACAGGAACGCGCCGATCGGCAACGTTGCGATATGTGCGCGCATCGCGTCGGCGTTCGCATAGTCCAGATCGGGCGGCGGCGGATATACCGAGTGACCAATCATCTCAATCAGCCACACGAGTGCGATGGCGACGATTACGCCGACGATGCCGGCAACGATATTCTTGCCCATGTCTATCTCCCCGTTGTTCTTTTTGTTAGTTGCCCTGGTTTCGTTGTTGCAGGGCTGCGTGGATGCGAGCCGCAAGCGCCCTGGCTTCCGCCGCAACGCGGTCGGTATCGATGGTCAGCATTTCCCGCTCCTTCATCAGCACTTTTCCATCGACGACCACGGACGCAACGTCCTGCTCATCCGTGACATAGACCAGGTGCGAGATCACATCATAAGTAGGCACGTGGTGTACGTCGTCGAAGGCGACCTGGATAAGGTCGGCCCGCTTGCCGACCTCAAGCGATCCGATGGCGTCGCCCAATCCGATGGCAGTCGCACCGCCGCGCGTAGCCATTGTGAGCACTGTCGTGGCCGACATGACGGTCGGATCCATGCGATCGACTTTCTGCAGGAATGATGCGAGCCGCATTTCCTCCCAGAGATCGAGATCGTTGTTGCTGGCAGCACCGTCTGTGCCGAGACCCACACGAACGCCTGCCTGCAGCATTTCGGTTATCGGCGATATCCCGGAGGCGATCTTCATGTTGGATGTCGGGTTGTGAATGACCCCGACTTTTCGCTTGGCGAGAATCGGGATCTCTTCCTTTGTCGGCCAGACAACATGGGCCGCGATGGTCGGGCCTTCGAGGAAACCGATCGATTCGAACATCTCGATGCTGGGCATGCCGTAGGTATCTTGCGAATACTGCAACTCGAACGGAGATTCGGACATGTGAATGCTGATGGATACGCCGAGCTCGGTGGCCGCCCTGCGCGTCGCCTGCAACTGTTCCGCATTGAGTGTGTAATTGGCGTGCGGCCCGAATATTGGCGTGATGCGGCTGTTGCGGTCCTTCCAGCGATCGATGAAACCAATGCCTTTTTGCACGGAATCGCTGGCGCTCTCGGCGTCCGGGCTGCGCTGGTCGATGACGGTTGCGGAGATCATGGCACGCATGCCACAGCTATCGACCACTTCTGCGATGGTGTCAGGGAAGTAATACATGTCGACAAACGTCGTCGTGCCGCCACGTATCATTTCCCAACAGGCGAGTTCGGTGCCGATACGGACGAACTCGGAGTCAACGAATTCGACCTCGGCCGGAAATATGTAATTGTTCAGCCACTCCATCAGCGCGAGGTCGTCCGCCACTCCCCGCAGCAACGTCATGGCCGCGTGCGAATGGCCGTTGACGAGCCCGGGCATGACTACGCGATTGTCTGCTGCCAGCACCTGCACCGCCGAATACCGGGCGAGGATCTCGTCGGCAGGACCGATCGCGAGTATCAGGCCATCGTCGATTGCGACGGCGCCGTCTTCGTAAACAGTACCGGCTTCGTCCATGCTGACGACGTAGTTGCCGGCGACAATCAGGTCGATTCCGTGCTCATCGTCCGGGGACGTTTGCGTTTCTTCGGAGCTTGGGGGCGAATCACATGATGCCAGCAAAAAAGCGAGAAAAATCGTTAAAAAACAGCAGCTTATTATTTTCATCGTGTCTCCTGTGCGGCTTATTGTACACCCGATAACTGTGCTGCCGGCGCAAAAAAAAGAGCCGGTCGAATGACCGGCTCCTATTCAGTACTGTCTATGTCTGTCAGAAGTCCTTGACGAAACGCAAGCCGAACTCACTGGCGTCGTTGCTGAGAATCTGCAGCAGGTAGTCGCCAATATTCAGACGCGCATTGTCGTAGCGTTCGTCGGTCGCATTACGCCCGTAGAATGCCGCGGTCCATGAACCGTCGTCGGAGACATAGGCCAAGTCGAAGTTGATCAGGTCGCGGCTGTCAATCTTCGTCAAGCGGGCCGGATCGGAACTCGGTTCGCCGAACATCTCGTCGCGGTAC
>CALZMQ010000038.1 GCA_945788625.1 uncultured Woeseiaceae bacterium | reverse complement strand
GACCGACAATTGCTTGCTCGTCTCGAAGGCATAGGCCTTCAGGAGCTGGTCGACGAGGATCACCAGCGACGCAATGATCGTCATGTGGACGATGATGCGGATGTTGTTCGGAATGCGGTGCCGCAACGCGCTGATCGCGGCGCCCGCCACGGCGGCAACGCTGGTCAGCGCAACGCACATCAGCAATGCGGGCAACAGCGATGTCGTCACCGCGAGCGCCGAGCAGATGCCGAGCATTTGCAACGTGACGGGGTTGTTGTCGACGAGAGGGTCGATCAGGACTCTTCGTGCTTCACTCATCTAGCTCGCCTCACGGAAGTTTTTCAGGTAGGGGCCGAAACCGTGCGGTCCTGTCCAGTACTGCACGAGATAGGTAACGCCGTTGCCCGTCAGCGTGGCGCCGGACAGGCCGTCGATCATGTGCTCGGCGTCGCGCCCGCCCGCGGGCACTGCGCCTTTGATGACGCGTATTTGCGGCTCGTCGCCGTCGTTGTAGACGAGTTTGCCCACCCACTGGGCTCGCCACGGTTCCTTGTCGATCTGGTCGCCGAGGCCAGGGGTTTCGGCATGCGCGTAGAATCGCAATCCCCTGACCGTATTGCCGTCCGGTGCGATCGCAAGGTAGCCGAGCATCGTCGACCAGAGTCCTTTGCCATAGACGGGCAGGATGATCTGCTCGACGTCACCGTCCTTTTGCACGAGGTATACGGGCGCGTATTTCGCGCGCCGGCGTATGCCGGCGATGTCGAGTTCGTCCGGAATGGCGATTCCGAGCGCCGGATCGCCGGCCGCGACGAGCGCGTCGAACGTGGCGGGATCATGAGCATCCGTGTAATCGCCGGCTTCGAGATCGACCATGCGTGGCTCGATGGACTCGAACAGGGCGTTGACATCGGCATCCGGTTCCATGAGGCCGGCCACGTCGAGGATGATTTGCTGGCGAAACAGCTCTTCGTTCTTCTGCTGCACCGGTTTGAGTATGATCGCCGCGCTCGACACGATGACGGAACAGACCAGGCTCAAGCCGATGGCGACGATCAGCGTATTGGAAATGCTGTCGCGATCGAATTCCTTTTTGTCAGGCATTGCGTTTCAACCTCCGCCGGACGTTGGCGCCGATGACGAAATGATCGATGACCGGGGCAAACACGTTTGCGAACAGGATCGCAAGCATGATGCCTTCCGGGAACGCCGGGTTGATGACACGGATCAGCCAGGTCATGAAGCCGATCAGCAGGCCAAACGCCCACTTGCCGGCGTTCGTCTGTGCGGCGCTGACCGGGTCGGTCGCCATGAAGACGGCGCCGAACGCGAATCCGCCGAGCACGATGTGCCAGTGCCACGGCATGGACATCATCGGGTTGCTGCTGTCGGGATTGTGGAACAGCAGCGTCGGGATAATGAGTCCCGCGAACACGGCAACGATGATGCGCCACGAGGCGATGCGCGTGTACACGAGGAACGCGCCACCGAGCAGGCAGGCCAGTGTCGATGTTTCGCCGAGCGATCCCTGCATCTGGCCGAGGAACGCCTGCGTCCAGGTCAGACCCATGGCACCAATGCCGGTCATGCCTTCGATGGCCGACACGCCGAGTGCGGTTGCGCCGCTAAAGCCATCCGCCGCGGTCCACACGGCATCGCCCGAAATCTGCGCCGGGTACGCGAAATACAGGAAGGCGCGGGCGACGAGTGCCGGGTTTAGGAAATTCTTGCCGGTGCCACCGAAGACTTCCTTGCCGAGGATGACGCCGAAAGTGATGCCGACCGCAACCTGCCACAACGGAATCGTCGCCGGCAGGATCAGTGCGAACAGCCAGCCGGTTACAAAGAAGCCTTCGTTGACTTCATGGTTGCGGACGCCCGCGAACAGAACTTCCCAGAACAGGCCGACGACCATAGTAACCACGTAAATCGGCAGGAAGTAGAGCAGACCGTGCATGAAGCAGTCGTAAATGCTTGCCGGGTCGTAACCGGCGCCCAGCAGTGGTAGCAGTGCACCGCGCCAACCCTCGATACCCGCGAGGCCGAGGCTCACAAGCGCCGTGTTGGCCTGGAAGCCGGTGTTCCACATACCGTAAATCGCCGCCGGCGACGATGCGAACACGACGATGATCATCACGCGCTTCAGGTCGAGGGCGTCGCGAACGTGCGGCGCACCGCGAGCGAGATCCCCGGGCGAATAGAAGAATGTGTCGACGGCCTCGAACAGTGCATGCAGTTGTTCGAAGCGACCCCCCTTCGTGAACAGGGGTTCGAGTCTGTCGAGGAACGAGCGTATCGCTTTCATCAGCCGTTCACCTCGATCTCGTGCAGATTGCTGCGCAAGTGCGGTCCATAGTTGTACTTGCCGTTGCAGACGAAGGAACAGAGTGCGAGGTCTTCCTCGTCGAGTTCGAGACACCCCAGTTCGCGGGCGCCGTCCGTGTCCTGGACGAGCAGTGCTTTCAGCAGCGGGGTCGGCAGAATGTCGAGCGGCATGACCTGCTCGAAACTGCCGATCGAGACCATGGCGCGCGGGCTGCCGTTCTGTGAGGTCGTGAAGCGATACCCTTTGCCGAACAGCTTTCCGGCGAACGCGCGGGCCGCCGAAAATTTGCCGACGCCCGGGCGCATGAACGACAGGAACTCACGCGGGGTGCCTTCCTGCAGCACCGTGATCTGCTGGTCATAGCGACCGAGGTACGCGGCCCAATCGACCGAGCGGCGACCGTTCAGCACTGATCCCGACACGACACGCACGTCGCCAGGGAGGAGTTCGCCCTGGACGAGGTCGTGTGTGTTCGCGCCGAGCCGGGTCCTGACAAGGCGTGGATGCCGAATCATGGGGCCGCCGAGTGCAACCACACGTTCGACGGGCAGGCGGCCCGTAGCGAAGAGTTCGCCGACGGCGATGACGTCCTGGTAGCCGATGTGCCAGACGACCTTGTTTTCGCTGACGGGTTCGAGCAGGTGGATGTGCGTGCCGACCAGTCCGGCGGGATGCGGCCCCGAGAATTCGGCGTGGCGGAACGGTTCAACATTCGGGCAGTCGATGCCGGAATCGACGGCCGTGCACAGGTAGACGGGACCGTCGGTCAGCTTGGAGACGATTTCCAGGCCCTGCGCAAAGGCGTCTTTCTTTGTGCCGATGATGACGGCCGGGTCGGCTGCAAGCGGATTAGTGTCGATCGCAGTGACGAACAGCGCCTTGGGCGATGTATCGACGGCCGGTATCTTGCTGTACGGGCGTGTGCGAAACGCCGTCCACAGCCCGCTCGCCTGCAGATTATCGCGTACAGCGCCCGCTTCGAGGCTGTAGAGTCGTTCAGTTGAAAACGTGTCGAACTCCTCGGCATCGTCGCCGTCGAGTTCCACGACTACCGACAGCAGCACCCGCCGCTCGCCGCGGTTGACCGTTTTCACGACGCCGCTACCCGGCGACGTGAAGTGCACGCCCGGGTTCTGCTTGTCGAAGAACAACGGCTGGCCGAGTTTGACGCGATCGCCCTGGCGCACGTGCATGCCGGGCTTCAGCTCATGTATGTCACGACCGAAAACGGCGACCGTTGCGGCGCTGGGCGCATCGGAGATTACTTGCTCGGGCGCGCCGCCCATCGGGATATCGAGTCCCTTCTTGATTTTGAATTGCATCTGGATCTACTGCTGGTTACCACCACAGGGTAAATAGGGCGCAACCAGTCAGCCACAGGCATCCAAGCGTGTGGATGGCCAGCGTGGCTTCGATTGCTTGCGTCATGGATTTTCGGTCTGCAATACCGGTCTTGATCGCGTTCGTTGCGCGCCATGCCAATACCAGCAGGGCCAGAGGCGCGAGTGGCGCGAGCAACGGCAATTCTCCTTGCACGGCGAGCAGGCAGACGACAGCGGCCGCCGCGACGTGGATTGCGAAGTACAGTACCGAGGTGCCGTTCAAGCCGAGCCGGACAGGCAGCGTGTTCTTGCCACAGGCGCCGTCCGCCTCGATATCGGGCACTTCGTTGATCAGGAGAATCGCGGCCACCCACGCGCTCACGGGTAATGAGTAAAGAACCAGGGCGGTGTCGATCGTGGCGCCCTGTAACCAGGCGGCGCCGGTCACGGGCAACACACCGAAAGCCGCGGCGACCGAGGTTTCGCCCAGGCCCACAGAACTCAGTTTGACCGGCCCGAGGGAGTACAGCACGCCGAGCGCGATGCCTGCCAGGCCGAACAGCAGGACGACGGGACCTTTTTCGATGAACAGCGCGAGCCCGGCCAACGCGGCGACCAACAACAGCCCGACGCCGAGACGCGCCATTCGCGATTGCGTGAGTATCCCCATCTGGATAAAACGGGAGCCGCCCGTATAAGGGTAGATGCGGCTTTCGTTCTGCCGGTCCGTACCGATCATCTCGTCGCCGACATCGTTCAGGACGTTACTCGCAGCATGCACACAAACGGTTGCAAGCAGTGCGAGCGAGAAGACGTAAAAGTCGAACTGGCCGGCTACCCACGCTCCCCAGGCCGAACCGGCGATTACGGGCAGCACGGATGCCGGGAAGAACTTCGGGCGCGTGGCATGAAAGAGTCTTTTCGCGGTGCGGGACGGCGCGCTGCCTGTGAAGTCCTCCGTTACCGGGTTGATCGGTTGGGCTGATTCCTGAGGCATTTCAAATTCCCGCAGCTTGAGGGCCGGCCGGACGGCAGCCGGTGTTCGCTCGTGACGTGTTTTGTTGTGTGCCCGTTATACCGCAATCCAACGGCAGATACATACGCGGATACCGAGAAGCGCCTGCGGGTGGGTTTCGCGTATCGAGACGCGGTACAATAATCTGCTTTGCACCGGCCATGGCCATCGGCGCCAGCGGCCATGAATGACGATCTACAAGGACCATACGCCATGAAATTCAGTAGTTTGTTTGCTTTGTGCCTTGGCGCGCTGTTGTTGAGCGCATGCGGCGGCGCGGATCGCGGGGACAAGTCCGCGGCCGACGCGGATGCGGCGAGCGACGAAATATCGGTGACCGAGGCCGAACTTGCGGGCAACCCGTTCCTCGAGGAATGGGACACGCCTTACGGTGTGCCCCCGTTTGCCGACATTGAAAACGCGCATTACATGCCGGCCATCAAGAAAGGCATCCTCGAGCTGCGCGCCGAAATCGATGCCATTGCCGGAAATCCGGATGCACCCACCTTCGAGAACACGATAGTCGCACTGGAAACGGCAGGGGAAACGCTGGATAGCGTGGCCAACACCTTCGGCAATATTACGAGCACTGAACTCGATGACGAACTGCGCGAGCTGGAAACGCAAATCTACCCGATGCTGACCCGGGAATTCGATGCGATTACGCTCAACGATGAGCTGTTCGCACGCATTCGCGCCCTGTACGAACAGCGCGACAACCTCGGGCTCGACGAACAGGATGCGCGCCTGCTCGAATTGCGGCACCGCTCTTTCGTGCGCGCCGGCGCGGCGCTCGAACCGGCAGTGAAAGAGCAGGTCAAGGAAATGAACGCGGAGTTGTCCGAGCTGACCACGAAGTTCGGCCAGAATCTCCTCGCAGCCACGAAAGCATTCAAGCTGGAACTCAAGGACGAGGCGGACACGGCCGGTCTCAGCGACGATTTCAAGGCGTCGACCTGGGACGAGGATGCCGGCGCGTGGGTGATCGGCCTGAACCGATCGGCCTACGAGACCTTCATGACGCAGTCCGAAAACCGCGAGCTGCGCAAGAAGCTGTTTGACGGTTACCGGTTGCGCGCATCAATGGGCGACCGTAACAACGGACCGCTGGCGATCAGGGTCGCGGAGTTGCGCGCAAAGCGTGCCGAACTGATGGGGTACGAGTCGCACGCGCATTACCAGCTTGAAACCCGCATGGCGAAAACACCGCAGGGCGCGGAAGACTTTTTGCTGCGCGTTTGGCGCCCGGGGCTTGCGCGCGCCAAGGAGGAGTTGGCGGACATGCAGGCGATGGTCGGCGACGAATTCACGATTGCGGGCCACGACTGGTGGCATTACGCGGAGAAAGTGCGCAAAGCGAGGTACGACCTCGACGAGAATGCGACGAAACCGTATTTCGACCTCGAAAAAGTGCGTAACGGCGCGTTCGAGATGGCGAATCGGCTATTCGGGCTGACCTTCGAGCCCGTGGACGTGACGGGTTGGAACGAGGTCGTAAGCTCGTATGACGTCAAGGATGCCGACGGCAGCCACCTGGGACTCTTCATGACCGATATGTACGCGCGCGATTCGAAACGCGGCGGTGCCTGGATGAGCACCTATCGCGACGCCTCGAATATCGGCGATGACAATATTCGTCCAATCGTCACCAACAATATGAATCTGTCGACACCGCCAGAGGGTGAGCCGACGCTGATGCGTTTCTCGGAAGTCGAGACCCTGTTCCACGAGTTCGGACACGGGCTGCACGGCCTGATGACGCAGATCGACTACCCGATGTTCTCGGGAGTCGACGGTCCCCGCGACTACACGGAGTTTCCGGCCCAGATCCTGGAGCACTGGACGGCAGAGCCCGAGATGCTTGCGATCTATGCGCGGCACTACGCGTCGGGAGATGTCATTCCCGAGGATCTGGTCGAGCGCATGCGCGTAGCGTCGAATTTCAACCAGGGTTTCGGCACCACGGAATACATCGCGGCCTCGCTGCTGGACCTGCGCTGGCACATGCTAAGCAGTGAAGAAGCGGCCGCTATCACCGATGCTCGCGCATTCGAGCAGGAAGTACTGAACGAGTACGGCCTGATCGATGAAATCGAACCGCGTTATCGTTCGCAGTATTTCAGCCACATTTTCGCGGGCGGTTATTCCGCCGGTTACTACGCCTACCTGTGGTCGGAAATTCTCGATGCCGACGGATTCGCCGCTTTCAAGCAGGCGGAGGACATCTTCGATCCGGAGACGGCCGCGCGCCTCAAGAAATGGGTGTACCAGGCCGGTGGCCTGCGCGAGGCCGACGAACTGTATCGCAATTTCCGCGGACAGGACCCGAGCATTGAGCCCTTACTCGAGGGCCGGGGATTCGCCGTCGGAGAAGCCGGCGGGGGAAACTGACCGCTTTAAAAGGCAAGGCGCTGGATTGCCCACCAGAATCCAGTGACGCCGATCACGAGCGATGCCGGGCGGGCCACGTTGCGCCGGTAGCGGGTGGCGCCAGTCGGGTCAGCGAGTGCGCTGCGCAAGCCGAACCCGATCAGGGCGGCTGTGCCGATTACCACGAGCTGACCGATTTCCACGCCGACATTGAACCCGATCAGAGCGCTCCAGAATTGTCCCGGCGGCAGCCCGAGTTCGCCGAAGAAACCGGCGAAGCCCATGCCGTGCACGAGCCCGAAACCGAGTACTACGGCGGGCCGCCAGCGAGTCATGTCCTTGAAGAACAGGTTCTCGATGGCAACGAAGGCGATCGTGAATGCGATCAGTGGCTCGACGACTGACGGCGAGGGCGTGATGACGCCGCTCGCAGCAAGCGCCAGCGTCGCCGTATGCGCGACGGTGAATGCGGAAATCTGTATGACAAGCGCGCGCAATCGCGTCGATGCGAGGAAAATCGCAAGCACGAACAGAATATGGTCGGCCCCGTCCGGCAGGATGTGGCCGACGCCGATTGTAATGTAAAGGGCGGCCGTCGACATGAAGCCGCGTTCGTTGCCCGCATCGTCGAGCAGCGGCTCGAGATCAGCCTGCCTGACGTCGGCGTCGCTACTGTCCAGTTGCGCAAGCGCCGCACAAAGCGCCGGATCGAGGCCGCTCTCTCCGGGCGCACAGAATTCGTCCTCGGGATGCCCGTAAGCCGCGAGCGCAACGAACAGGGCCGCAACGCCCACGGCCGCTTTCAGCCTGCCGCGCACGGTTGCCGATCAGCCTCGCTTGATATACGGGCGCAGTTCCTTGCGTGCCACCACCATGCGGTGAACCTCGTCGGGTCCGTCAGCGAGCCGCAGCGTGCGGGCCGCCGTGTACATGCCGGCCAGCGGAAAATCCTGGGACAGGCCGGCTGCGCCGTGCATCTGGATGGCGTCGTCGATGACGTCGATGGCGATATTCGGCACCATGGCCTTGATCTTCGAAATCCAGATCTGCGCTTCCTGGACGCCTTCCGTGTCGATGACGTGCGCCGTCTGCAGCGTCAACAGGCGCGCCATATCGATATTGATGCGCGCCGCGGCGATCTTGTCGTAATTGCCGCCAAGTTTTGCGAGCGGCTTGCCGAAGGCAGTGCGCGAAACCGAGCGCTCACACATCAGCTGCAACGCCCGCTCGGCCATGCCAATGGCGCGCATGCAATGGTGGATACGGCCCGGTCCCAGGCGACCCTGCGCTATCTCGAAACCGCGGCCGGGCCCCAGGATGATGTTTGCTTCCGGAACACGGACGTTATCCAGTCGAATGTGCATGTGGCCGTGCGGCGCGTCGTCCGAGGCGAACACATTCATGCCCCTGACGACTTCCACACCCGGCGCGTCCATGGGAACCAGTATCTGTGAGTGCTGGGTGTGTCGGTCGTTTTCGGGGTTGCTTTTCACCATGCATATGAGGATCTTGCAGCGTGAATCGCCGGCGCCCGAAATGTAGGTCTTCTCTCCGTTAATCACCCACTCGCCGTTCTCGAGCACGGCCGAGGTCGAGATATTGGTGGCATCGGACGAGGCAACGCCCGGCTCCGTCATTGCATACGCCGAGCGTATCTCCCCTTCGAGCAACGGCTTCAGCCATTGTTCTTTTTGCGCGTCGGTTCCGTAGCGCTCCAGCACTTCCATGTTGCCCGTGTCGGGTGCACTGCAGTTGAAGGCTTCTGCCGCGAGGTGTGCGCGGCCTGTTTCCTCGGCAAGGCAGGCGTATTCGACCGTATTGAGCCCGTAACCGCTGTCGCTGCCGGTGAGCCAGAAATTCCACAATCCCTGCTCGCGCGCCGCCGCCTTGAGTCCATCGAGGATCTCGGCCTGCCGCTCGTTGAGTGCCCAGCGGTCCCCGTTTGCAACCTCTTCGAGGAATTCCTCGTCGACGGGTAATACACGGTCGTTGATAAACGTGTGTACGGCGTCCAACAGTGGACGTACGCGGTCGCTGACTCCCAGATCCATGGCCTTTCCTGCAAGAAAGAAAGGCGCCAGTCTACACCCCTGATCGTCCTCCTGCGCGCTGCTTGTATTAGAATTGCCGCTTCGGGCAATGCCGCCCCACCCGAGGTTCCTGAATGCAGTACAAATACCGCTCGTTGATTGTCGCGGCAACGCTACTCTGCGCCTGCACGCAAGATGCCGGCAAAGACGATTCCTACGATCCCGCACATGATTATTTCTCGTTTGCGAGAACTGATCAGTTCATTACGGATCACCTGGCGCTCGACCTCCGCGTCGATTTCGAAATGCGGGAACTGCGCGGCAGCGTAAGCCTGGACATGCGCAGGCTCGAACCGGAGGCGAAGGAAATCGTGCTGGATACCCGTGACCTCTCCGTGAGCAATGCGCAAGTCGAGCTGCCTGACGGTTCTTTCGTGCCTGCGGAATTCCGATTTGGCGAACAGGACGACGTAATGGGAACGCCGCTGATCGTGAGCTTGCCTGCAACGGCCGATGTTGCATCGGAGTTCCGGCTCGTGATCGATTATGCGACCAGCCCGCGATCGACTGCGCTGCAATGGCTGCCCGCGGAGCTAACGGCAGGAAGCGAGCAGCCCATGATGTTCTCCCAGTCACAAGCCATACACGCACGCAGCTGGGTACCGCTGCAGGACACGCCGGCCGTGCGCGTTACTTACGAGGCTGTCATCCAGACGCCGCCGGAACTTCTCGCGGTGATGAGCGCCAGCAATGAGCTGCCAGTTGTTCGGGATGGCGAATACTCTTTCGACATGCCGCAGCCGATACCGGCCTACCTGCTCGCGATTGCTGTCGGCAACTTCTATTTCGCGCCGCTGGGGGAAACGACCGGCGTTTACACCGAGCCGGAGCTGCTGGATGCCTCGGTCTACGAATTCGCGGACACACAGGCCATGCTCGAACAAGCGGAAAGCCTGTTCGGCCCATACGAATGGGGCCGCTACGACTTGCTCGTCCTGCCGCCGAGTTTTCCCTATGGCGGGATGGAGAATCCGCGCTTGTCGTTCATCACGCCAAGCCTGCTCGCTGGTGATCGCAGCCTGGTTTCCGTTATCGCCCACGAACTCGCACATTCCTGGTCGGGAAATCTCGTCACTAACGCGACCTGGCGCGACGGCTGGCTGAACGAAGGTATGACCAGCTACCTCGAATCACGCCTGATGGAGGTGATCTACGACAAGGATCGCGTCGACGAGGAGCGTGTGCTCGGTTACAGGGAACTGTTGCTCGACTTCGAATCCGTGCCGCCGGCCATGCAGGCCCTGGCGCCCCGCCTCGACAAAGGCGATCCGGACGACTTCCAGGGCACCATTCATTACCACAAGGGGCAGCTTTTTCTGCAATACCTGGAAAACGCGTTCGGCCGCGACGCGTTCGACGAATTCCTCGGCGCCTACTTTGACGAGTTCGCCTTCCGAACGATAACGACGGAACGATTTCTGGATTACCTGGACGAGAAACTGCTGCAGGCAGAAGGCAGCGCAGTCACTCGCGCAGAGGCCGAACAATGGCTCTACAAGCCCGGCTTGCCGGACGACGCACCAATACCTTACTCGTTGTCGCTCGATGCCGCCGAGGCGGTAGCGACGGCATGGGCGGAGGGGAAAATCGACGCCGGAGAGATACCGATTGCGACCTGGAGCCCCCAGGCAACCGTGCACTTCATCAACAGCCTGCCTGCCGACCTCGCCGCCGATCGGTTGTCCGAACTCGACCAGGTGCTCGGCCTGAGCGACACGCGCAACGCCGAGATCGGGCGCACCTGGTTCATCCAGGTTGCAAAACGCAGGCATACGGCGGCCTACGAAATGCTGGAACAGCACCTGAACCGCTATGGCCGCGGCCGGCTCATTTACCCCGTTTATCTCGCGCTTGCCGAAAATGGTGCGGACAGGGAACTGGCGCAGACGATGTTCGAAAGTGCCCGCAGCGCTTACCATCCATTGATTGACGCGGGCATTGCACGTGCCCTGAAGGAGAGCGAGCAATGAGAATCGCGCAGCAAATACTGTTCAGTTGCTGGATGTTTATCATTTCGTTGCCGGTTTCGGCCGATGCCCCCTATATCGATCCTGCCGAAGACGCCAGGCACTTCGGGGACGCCGAAAAGCAGCTGTTCTGGACACCGAAGCAGCAGGTATCGGGGTACCGAAACATGCACAGGCTGACGCCGGCCCGGGTCGTGCCCACCGGCGGCAATCCCTATCCGCTGACAGTCGATGCCGTCGATCTCGGTGGCGTCGAAATCGATACGGGTGACAGGCGGCTGACAGTCGACCAGTTCGTCCGACGAAAAAACGTCGCCGGCCTGATCGTGGTGAAGGACGACAAGATCGTTTACGAGCGCTACGAACTCGGCAATACGGCGGAAAGCCGCTGGGTCTCTTACTCCGTTGCGAAGTCGGTGACGTCATTGCTAGTGGGCACTGCGATAAATGACGGCTACATCCGCAGTGTCGACGAGCCGGTTACGAACTACCTGCCGCGTCTCAGGGATTCCTCGTACGAGGAAGCGACGATTCGTAATGTCCTGCAAATGTCCTCCGGTGTGGAGTGGGACGAGGATTACGCGGATCCCGAGTCGGACATCAACACAGTGCCCTGGGATACCCTGGGCATCGTTGAATACCTGCGACACAAACCGCGCCTGTACGCGCCGGGTGTCATCTACAACTACAACACGGCCGAAACGAACCTGGTGGGTACGCTGGTGCGCTCAGCGATCGGCAACAATCTCTCGACCTACCTGAGCGAGAAAATCTGGAAGCCGTTCGGTATGGAACACGATGCGTACTGGATCCTGACTGAGCCGGGCGGCGGGGAGTTCGGAGGCAGCAGCCTGAATGCGACGCTGCGGGACTACGCACGTATCGGCCTGTTCGCTTTGCGTGACGGCAAGTTGCCGAATGGCGAACGCGTGTTACCCGAAGGCTGGATGGACGAGTCGATCACGCCGTCACGCGGCTTCAGGGAATACGGTTACCTTTGGTGGCTGCGCGGCGGCGGCGCGTATTCCGCGGCCGGCATATTCGGTCAGGGTATCTACATCAACCCCGCCGAAAACGTGGTTATTGCCATTCACAGTGCGCGTGCAAAAGCGAGTACTGACAGTGATTGGGCGTTGCAGAATGCGCTCTACGAGGCGTTGAAAGACGCGGTTAGCCAGTGAGGAGCAGGGTATGAAAATCATCTCAGTGTTATTGATGGCGCTGTTGCCGCTCGTTGCTGCCGCCGAAGTCGTCGTGCCGGTGGCCAGGGTCGAGAACTCGGTGAACATCCGCCTGGAGCCCGACGCAAATTCGGACATTGTCGGCCGTCTCAACCGGGGCGAATCGATACCGCTGGTCGGTACCGAGGCGGGGTGGCACGAAGTGCAGCTCGAGGGCGGCGCGACCGGCTACATCAGTGCCGATTGGGCTGACATCCGGCCGGATGGCTTCGTCGCCGAGGCGGTTCAGGAAGAGCGCGAAGACGACGCTATCAGCGAAGACGACGTCGATGCGGCGGACGAGCCAATCGAAGAAGCCGTTGCCGACGTCGTCGAGGAGGCCGTTGTGGAACCGGTCGAGGCGGCCGCTGCCGAAGCGGTTAAAGACGTCGAAGCCGAGGTCGTCGCCGAGGTGGCGGAAGACGTCGATGCGCAGGTGGTTGTCGAGGTGCCGGAAGACGCCGAGCCTGAGGCCGCTGTCGAGACCCCGGAGCCGCCCGCGGACGAGCCTGTGGTCGAGACGGCGGAAACTCCCGCGCCCGAGCCCGAGCCTGTCGTCGAGACTGCACAGCCAGCTGCTGTGGCACCCGAACCTGAACCGGCGGCGGTAGCCGGGCTGCCGGGCCCGCCAGGGCCAAAAGGCGATCAGGGTCCGCCGGGTCCTCCCGGCCCTCCGGGTCCGCAGGGAGCGCCGGGCGCTGCGACCATCGAGGGCACCGAGAATTTCGTCGTGAAGTTCAAGGAAGGCAACGAAGGCGGCAATTCGCAGATATTCGATGACGGCAACCAGGTCGGCATCGGCACGACCGATCCGAAACAGCGCCTGGAAGTGAACGGCAGTATCCAGATTCACGAGCAAAACAGCAGCGTTGCCGGACTGATGATTACGCAGTCGTCCGGAGACACGGGTTATATCATGCACAATCGCGCGAGCACGCTCACGATCGGTGCCGGGTCGCAGGATCGCATTACGATCGACCGTGACGGCAACGTCGGCGTTGCCGTGTCGCGGCCGACGCACCCACTGCAAATGGCCAGCGGCGCGCACGTGACGGCCGGCGGCGTCTGGACCAACAGTTCATCGCGCGAGCGGAAAGAGAATATTGCCGAGCTGTCGCTGCAGGAGGCACATGACGCGCTCATGCAACTCGAACCGGTGATGTTCAATTACAGGGAAGAACAGTCGGAGGAGTATGTGGGTTTCATCGCCGAGGACGTGCCTGACCTCGTCGCCAACGCCGACCGAAGCAGCCTGAGCACCATGGATATCGTGGCGGTACTGACGAAAGTGGTCCAGCAGCAGCAACGCACCATTGAAGCGCTGGAAGCAAGGCTCGACGAGAGCGAATCCGGCAACTAGTCCGGATCGGGGCTGAACTGGATCAGTAAGCAGATTCGCGTATGGCGTAGTCGGACGTTTGTGGCTACTAGATGGTCTACGTACGAAGTTTCCGGACAAGCACTTGCAATCCGCAGCCCACGACATTTCCGAAAAGCTGACCGCGTGGGCGATGATGGTACTTGCGGTTGGCTTCGGCGTTGCGTCGATGGCGGCCTTCACAGTCTTCTTGTTTGCGGGCCCGCTCGAGACTATCGAACTCGACCTGGGTTTGTTGGGCGACGTGGCAACGAATGCAGGGCTTTCACTTCTTTTCTTTGTCCAACACAGCGGCATGGTGCGGCAGTCGTTCAGGCGGTGGCTCGCAGGTTTTGTTCCGGAGCATTATGTCGGTGCAAGCTACTCGATTGCCTCGGGTATCGTACTGTTGGCTGTCGTGTTGCTTTGGCAAGAATCGGAGCAGGTCATCGCGAATGCGACGGCCGCGTGGTCGTGGATATCCCGCACACTGTTCTTTCTCGCTGTTGGCGGTGTCATTTGGGGGGCGCTGGCACTGAACGGATTTGATTCTCTCGGCTTGAAGCCCATCCGGAATCGATTCAAGACCAGCGTACAGGAGTCATCCACACTAACAGTGCGAGGTCCGTATCGATGGGTCCGGCACCCATTGTACTTCTTTGTTCTGCTGATGATTTGGTCTTATCCGAACCTCACTGTGGATCGTGCGTTGTTCAACGTTTTGTGGACAGTGTGGATATTCATTGGCAGCGTGCTGGAAGAGCGAGATCTGGTTGCTGAGTTTGGCGACCGTTATCGCGAGTACCAGCGCAATGTCCCTATGTTGATACCCAAACGTCTGGCGGGCTGGAACGATC
Organism: uncultured Woeseiaceae bacterium; assembly: GCA_945788625.1. GTDB lineage: Bacteria > Pseudomonadota > Gammaproteobacteria > Steroidobacterales > Woeseiaceae > UBA1847. Next base: position 19,433 of record CALZMQ010000038.1, on the reverse strand, counting down.
CGACCGACGATCCCGCATAGTCAAGAGCAGACATTCAGAACTCGGATTGAACTGCAGGCCTGTCCGATGGCCGGCTGACCGCCGCAAGCGGCCATTGAGGTAATATCAGGCAAGTCGTCTGCTTGCAACACAAAGCGGCCGTTCGACATAAATCTTCTTTTTGGATCCGAGAAACTCATGAGCCTCCCGGTAACAGGCACGCTACAAAAAGCTCTACTCAACTTGCGCGAGCGGCGAGCAAGATTAATGCGGGCACTTGTGCTGCCGACTATTCTGATTGCGGCAGTGGGGGTCTTGATCTGGTTTGTCATCGCCGCCGCACAAATAGAGATGCTCCGACTCGTGCCATTGCTTTCTTTCTTGCAGGTTCCCTTGTGGTGTTTGCTGGCCGTCTCCTGCCATAGAGTATTGCTTGACGATCCGGATCAACCGACAGTCGTAGACGGCGTCTGGCTCGGTCGCCGTCAACTGCGCTATCTCTTGCTGGCCGTCATCGTAAGCATACCGCTCATGATCTACGGGGCCGCCCTTCCGTTGTTGATTTTTCCGAGGTTTGATCTTTCAAATCCGAGTATCGGTTCTGGCTATCTCAGGGAAGCGGCAGAGTTAGCACTCCTGGTTCCTCTGCAATACGTCAGTTCGAGGTTTTCTTTGGCGCTGCCAGCAGCGGCACTTCGAGAGCCAATGTCCCTGGCTCAGGCGTGGTCGGAGTCCAGCGGGAATGGCTTGAGACTAACGGTTATCTTGCTGGCAGCTCCGACCGTGGTGTCTTTGCTATATCCTCTAATTAGTATTGAGACTCTTGGCAGCACTATGGCCTATGGTGTTCTTATTACTGCAACCAATATCATGATCGGCGTTTTTTCGATTGCAGCGCTTTCATATTCGTATAACTGGTTCATGAACGACGGCCTCGGAATCGACTACGAGCAAATTGCATAGCTTAGATGGGTGGCACTTACTCGAAGAAGCAGTAAACCATTCTTAATTCAGGCGCGCGAAATACCAAGTGGAAGAACAGGAGAAATAAGTGGAGGTGGTGATCGCTTTTTTTGCTACCGCTGTAATCGGGGCCATGGTGCTGGCGGGCGTTCTGGGTACCAACTTTTTTCGGCTGCCATTATTCGCCACAATTCGATCACGATGACGTCACGATTTCCTGTTCTTATCTCCGCAGGGCAAACGGAGAGTCGACATGAAACTTCCAATCAACGCGAGCAGTCGCTCCGCGACGATCAAAGTCGCCATCATTGCAGTCCTTACCCTGGTTTTGCTGATTCCGCTCGGGATGATAGAGGGCGTCATTGTCGACCGCCAGCAGAACGAATCGGTGGCCACCGCCGACATCAGGACATCGTGGGGCGGCGACCAGGCGGTTACCGGCCCGGTTTTGCGTCTGACCTACGAGATCGAGAACAAGGTCGTCTATGGCATGCCGTACGCGGAGGAGCGCGCCGTACATCTGCTTGCGGATGAGTTGATCGTCGATGCCGTTGTCGATACCGACGTTCGTTACCGCGGCATTCACGAGGTGCCGGTATTCAGCGCCGAGGTGGGCATCAAGGGCAAAGTTGATCTCTCCGAGCTGGCCCGATTGGGCATCGAGGCTGAACAGGTGCGTTGGAATGACGCAACCTTGTTCATCGGGGTCAGCGATCCGAAGTCGATCAGCAGGATTCCCGTTGTAAACGCGGGCGGTACCTCCGTGGATTTCGTTGCGAGCAGGGACGGGATCGCCGGCCTGGCATCCGAGCTCAGCGCACCGCTGGGCAAGACCCTCGCAGACGGGCAATGGGGGTCGGAGCTCGACCTGGACATTTCACTCGCACTGAAAGGCAGCGGATCGCTGTTGTTCCTGCCGCTGGCGGAAAACGCCGCCGTGACGATGTCGGCGGACTGGGCATCACCCAGCTTCACGGGCCGCCAGCTGCCTGCGACGCGAGAAATTCGCGAGGACGGTTTCGATGCGGCCTGGAACGTGACCAGCCTCGGTAGACTGTTGCCCACCGCATGGGTGGGCGACCATGCGGCACAGCACGGTGCGGCAGACGATGCCTTCGGTGCCCGGTTCATGCAGCCGGTCGGTCTCTATCAACTCATCGACCGGGCTACGAAATACGCCGTGCTCATCGTCGGCCTGACCTTCGTCGCCTACTTTCTCATGGAAGTCGTAGCCAGTCTCAGGCTGCACCCGTTGCAGTATCTGCTCGTCGGTCTCGCCAACACGCTCTTTTACCTGCTGTTGCTGTCGTTGTCGGAGCACACGGGATTCGATCTTGCTTACGCCATCAGCGCGCTGGCGTCGGCGGCGCTCATCGCGGGCTACAGCGCGGCGATATTGTTGCGGCGCGCACAGGTTGCAGTGATGGCCGGAGTCCTGACCGGTCTGTATACGTTTCTATACCTGACGCTGAAGGCGGAGAATTACGCATTGCTGGCCGGGTCGATCGGCCTCTGGGTCGTGCTTGCGTCGGTCATGTACCTGACGCGGCGTATCAACTGGTATGCCGCGGGGAGCGGCGGTCAGAAGCAGGCGAACGTCGACTGACCGGGTACGCCGGGTTCGTCGCAGCCCGCGGTCAGCGTCTTGTCGGCGTCGATGAAACGGCCGGTCTTCAGGAACGACTCCGTGTTGCGGAATACCACGTCACTGCCCGTAATGTAGTGGTGGGAATTGCCGACGACGAGGAAATCGTCCATGCCATCGACCTGTGTCGCCGCGACGGTGACCTTGCCGTCGTCTTCATCGGGCAGCATCGCGGACATCCAGATGTTGATGGTGCCGGTGCCGGCAATGACGCCGAGTTCGAAATCCACGGGACCGAGTTTTGACGGAATGCTGTCCGCGCCCGTACCCAGCTGCAGGCCCGCCTCGCCACCGAAAGTGGCAACGCCCGGCCAGTTCTGCGTGATGTCGATGACTTCGCTACCCTGGTTCGGGGGGCCGAGCATTACCACGCGGCCCAGGTCGGAGATCGGCGTTTGCTCCTGTTCGTATCGCAGCAGGATGCCGCCGATCGAGTGGGTGACGAAATGGATGCGATCGGCGCCCGTCGCCCGGCATTCTCTCAACCCGGTGCCGACGGCCATCGGCGCAATCTCTTCTACCGGCCCTGCCTGCGAGGGATAGTCCACGTTGGCCGTGCTGAATCCGGCTTCCTGCAGGAATTCGGCCATCGGGCGCATCGCGCGCCAGCTCCGGTTCAGGCCGTGCAGCAGCACGACGCATTCGTTGCTCTCGGCGACCGCCGAGACCCGTGTGCGTGGCTCCGTCGCACACGAAGCGCCCAGCGCGGCACAGAGCAGCAATGCGCATGCTATCTTTCGGTCCTGTCGATCCATCGGCCAATTCTGCCTGAGCGGGAAGAAATGCGCACGCTTTACACGGTTCCAACCGCCAACGGCGCGGACAGGATAATCTGCGGCAGCCTGGCCATTGGTGTGTATGCAGCCCAGTCGAGCGGCAGACTCATGCCTGCCGACCTTGCGTAGACGGATTCTTACCATTGGGTCGGTGTCATCATGACCGACCTGGTGCCGGCTAAAGGTAAATACCTATCGCGCCCGACTGAGCGGCCGGGCTAATCTGGCGTGATGAGCGAAGCGCAGATCCTGCTGGTGACTGCGGCGTCGATTGCATTCCTGCATACGATTCTCGGTCCGGATCATTACGTCGTATTCACGGCGATGGGCAAGGCGCGCGGCTGGAGCCTGTCAAAGACGCTGCGCGTTACGCTCTATTGTGGTACGGGTCACGTATTGAGCTCCATAGTCATTGGAGCTGTCGGACTGTTGCTCGGCGCGCAGCTGGCGTCGCTGGTCGATATAGAAAGCGTGCGCGGCAACCTGGCGGGCTGGGCGTTGCTGTCTTTCGGGCTGGTCTATTTCGCCTGGGGTCTGCGCAAGGCGGGGCGAGATCACAAGCATTCGCACATTCATGTCCACGGAGACGTGGTCCACGATCACGAGCACGACCACCACGACGATCACACGCACGTGCACGATGAGCGCGGTCGCAACTCCATCACACCATGGGCGATATTCATCGTATTTGTCCTCGGTCCCTGCGAGGCGCTGATACCACTGTTCATGTACCCCGCGGCACAACAGAGCGCCGGACTGGTGATCGCCGTCGCGACGATATTCGGTGTCGTGACACTGTTGACCATGATGGCGGCCGTTTTCGTGACGACAGTTGGCCTCGCACGGCTCAGGTTGCCGTCGCTCGGCCGATGGGAGCACGCCGCGGCCGGTGCGTCGGTTGCCTTGTGCGGGGCAGCAATCAGTTTTATCGGACTCTAGGAAAGAGACACAGGCGGAGATAGCAGCCGGGATTCCGGACCCTGATCATGCTCACGTACCTATGCGCCCTGGCAATAGTAGTAGCGGCAGTGGCCTTGCTGTACGCGCGGCGAGAGTATCGTTTGCGCGGCGAGCTTTCGGTGTTGGGATTGGCTTTGCTCTGCGCCATGATCCTGGTTCCCAACCTGGTGCTCGAATACGCAACGACGTACGAGATGCCCGCCACGTTACTGGACTACGTCGGCGTGGCTGTTGGTGTCGTCGGCATCGTATTGTGCCTGGCGAGCATCGTGTCCTTCCGTTCGCCACTCAAAGTCCTTTGCCTCGATGCAGGCCAGCTCACCAGGACAGGTCCTTACCGATGGAGCCGGAATCCGCAGTACATAGGCTGGTTCCTTTTCCTGCTGGGTTTTGCGCTCAACGACTGGTCCTGGTGGTGTTTTGCGGCAATCGTGATTATCGTGACGCATCTGCACCTGTTGGTGCTCGTGGAAGAAGAACACCTGCGTCGCATATTCGGCGAACGCTACATCGAGTATTGCCGTTTCGTGCCGCGCTATTTCGCCTGGCCTCGCCGCAAGGCGTAATTCGGATATCCCCGATTCAGTTTCGCGCGCAGGCGCGCGACAATTGCGCCGGAGGTGCATGCAAATGAGAGTCACTGTCGCAATACTGTGCCTGGCCGCGTGGCTGCTCTATGTCGGGCAACTGATCTCGGTGGTCAACTTCCCTTTGGCGCAGCGTCTCGGGTTGCAGGAATCGCCCGATCACGCAGATCCACTGGCCTCTTGTCTGGAACTCTGGACCGCTCGCTGGGACGCTTTCTGGCTATGGACACTACCGCTGGCCGGAATCCTGATGCTGATGAATCACTGGTTTTGGCCTTACATGGCACTGATCGGCGGCGGTGCGTTTGTTGACGCGGGCGGCCGTGAGGCCGCCAAGGTGCTGGGCTTGAATCAGAAGGGCGTGAGCACCGGGTCGCGACGCGAGCAGCGAATAATCGCCGGTGCCTTCGTATTCATCACTGCGGTCGGGTGTCTTGCTATCGCAGTCAGCCTGGCCGCGGTGGTGTGACGTTACCGCGGTAACGTGAAACGTCGATCAACAGGCTGAGAGGATCGACGTCCGGAGCACGCGATGCCCGTTGCCGATTTCAGTCGGATTCCGTTGCTGCGGGCAGGCTGAGGGAAAGCACGATATAGGCCGCCAACGCCGAGGCGATAGAGCCCACCAGGATGCCAAGGCGATCTCCCACGAAGTAGTTACCGGAGCCGTGTTCGAACGCGAGTCCAGCGATAAACAGGCTCATCGTGAAACCTATGCCACAGGCGAATGCGACACCGAGGAGCTGGAGCCAGTTTATATTTGTCGGCAGTCGGGCCAATCCCAGCGCGACGGCAATCCCGATGAACGACAGTATACCGAGCGGTTTCCCGAGCACCAGGCCGGCTACGACGCCCATCGTGACCGGGTGTGTCAGATCGTCGAGCGACATGCCGCCGAGATTCAGTCCCGCGTTTGCGAATGCGAATATCGGCAGAATCGCGAACGCAACGGGTCCATGCAAATCGGATTCCAGGTCCCGTAACGGCGATTTGCCTCCCTCGTCACGCATCGGGATGCAAAACGCGATCAAAACGCCGGCGAGCGTTGCGTGGACCCCGGATTTTAAAACGGCGATCCACAGGACGATACCCAACAGGATGTAGCTCGATGTGCGCGTCACTCCGCGGCGATTCATCGTGACCGCCAGTGCCAGGGCCACAACACCGGCAAGCAGGGCACTCAGTGACAAATCTCCCGAGTAGAACACGGCGATGATGACGATAGCTGCCAGGTCGTCGAATATGGCCAGGGTCAGCAAGAAGACCTTCAAGGACAGCGGCACGCGACTGCCGAACACGCCCAGCAGTGCTAACGCAAAAGCAATGTCGGTCGCAACAGGAATTGCCCAGCCGTCCAACGCAATGGAGTCGCCCCAGTTGAGCCAGGCGTAAATTGCCGCCGGCACGATCATCCCGCCGAGTGCGCCCATGCCGGGCAAGACCACCTGGTCGAATGACGACAATTCTCCTTCCAGCAACTCGCGTTTGACTTCGAGGCCGATCAAAAAGAAAAACACGGCCATCAAGCCGTCGTTCACCCAGAGGAGCAGCGGTTTGTCAATTGCCAGCGCGCCTACCTGGACGGCAACGGTCGTGTCGAGGAGCGCTCCATACACGCCCGACAGCGGTGAATTGGCGACGAGCATTGCGAGCAATGCCGACAATAACAGGAGGATGCCTGCCGCGGATTCCATTCTCATGAATTCGCGAACGGCACCTGCCAACGGTGATGCGTCTTTTTCTTCGTTCATGTGCATGGATGTTCCAGAAATTCAGGGGGGCTGGCAATTCGAAGTCAATGAGACAGGCTTTCGCGTCCCACGTTCCCGCTGAGGGTCCTGGCCTCACTCGATGTCCTGTGCCTCGCGGAGGACTGTGATCATCGAACTGCGGAGCAGGAACTCCCTGTTCTCGTCTGCGTCTGCCGCGATTGCCTTGTGCCTGGCGAGTCGTTCCAGCTGCACGCGCCTGTCCATGGTCGCCATACGCTCACGGTTGGCTGACGCCTGCGGAATGATGCGCTGCGACGCAAGTGTCCGCCGTTGCCTGTCATAGCGATCCAGCAAGCTTTCGTCGGCGCCACCGAGCACCTGCAGCAATTTGTCGCAGAGGTTCATGGCGTCATGAATTCCCCCGTTCATGCCCATTCCGCCACTTGGCGGATTGAGATGAGCGGCGTCTCCGGCGAGAAAAACCCTGCCGGAACGGAAAGTCTCGACGCAGCGTTCGTGCACGCGATACGGGTACCTGTTGAGGATCTCTGCGCCGCGCGCTTTGGGATGTATGTAAGCAAGCCAGTCCCGTACGCGCGACTCGTCTGCCGCGGCGTTGAGGTCTTCGACGCCCGGATACAAGCTCGCGCGCCAGAAGTCCTTCAGGCGCAGCAAACTGAAAGGTCCCCGTTCGGACCAGCAGTAGCTGACATCCGTCAGATCGTCGATCACCTCGTGAAAGGGAAACGTCGTTGAAACCAGGACCGATGAATGTGTGTACGTCTTGCCGCCGTACTGAAGTCCGAGTGACCTACGGACAGCGCTATTCGCGCCGTCGGCGCCGATGATCCAGTCGGCCGTCAGGCCGCCGCCGCCCTTAATGATGGCCCTGGCGCCGTCGGAATGCTGTTCGATCGCATCGACGACGACATTGAACTTCACCTCAACGCCCAGGTTGGAGAGTGCTCTCAGTGCGAGTTCGCAGTATCGATGTTGCTCGATCTGTAATCGGTACGGGTGTGAGGTCGCATCGCTGATTGCCTGGAGATCGAATGTGACCTGGTCGCCGGTTTCGTGGTGGCGCATCTGAAATCGTGGCACCAACAAGCCACGCGCGATGAGCTTCTTGACGAGACCCAGCGATTCGATCATGTCGAGGGTGGGTGGATGAAACGTGGATGCGCGCATGCGCCTGTCCACGCGCGTCCACGCATCGACCACCCGTACGTCGACACCGGCCTGCCTCAGAGCGAGTGCAGCAGTAAGCCCGACGGGACCGGCGCCGACGATCAGCACTGGGATCGAATCGCTCATCTGGTAGGCTGCTTCCTTATTCTTGATTTAACCCAGGTGTTTCTTGAAAACCGTCCAGGAGGTCTCGTTCGGCCGCTGGTCATACAGTGGTGGCGGCGTCCACTACCAAAGGGTAATGCACGTCGAGTATAGCCGCTAGTTCGGCCGGAATCAGCGACTTGTCAAAGGTACAGAAGCCGGCTGCATCGAAGGTCTTCAGACCCGGGCGACTGCCCATCTCGGCGCGCGGGTGTCTGTCCTTGCTGCGCTCCCAGCGGATAGACCGGGAATTGACGGGATCGTTGGCTACGTGGGTGACATCAATCCCGTTGCCGGTCCACGGGTTCGTCCAGGTGTCGATCATCTCGCCGGCTTTCGCCGTGTCATCCGTGTTCTTCTATCGCTTCGTGTTTCTCGGGCTTATTGCAGGTGGCATGTTGCTCATGGGCAATGCGATGTTGCAGGATGTCATGGACGAGGGCTACCCCAGGACAGGCCATCGCAAGAACGGCATGTTCGCGGGTAGTTACAGCCTCACCGGGGTCGTTGCAGAGTGAACACGCGGAGGAAGTCAGTCTTGCGAAAATTGGCCGTAACAATCCTGCTGGGCCTGTCGATTGCAAACGCACAAGAGCCGCCGCCGCTGGAAGCGTACGGGGCGTTGCCGACGGTCGATATGCTCGAGCTGTCGCCGGACGGATCGCTCTTTGCCACCCGCGTTACAGCGAATGGCAAAGACGTCATCATGGTCAATGACGTCGCCACCGGCGAGTTCATCGTCGGTGCCAACGCAGAGCGGGTCAATCCGAGATGGCTCAATTTCGTGGCCGAGGATTATCTCGTGATGGTCTCCAGTTCCGCGCTTCGCCCCGGGCTGGTCGGAAACTCGTTCGAGTTCAGCGAAGCACATTCCTTGCATGTATCGAGCTCCGACGTCCGCACCTTGTTGCGGCGCGCGCGAGGGCTGTATGCGAGCCAGTCCGGACTGGGGCGAATTATCGGCCGCAGCCCCGATGGCCATACCGTCTACATGCCGGCTTTCAACAGCGGCGGAACTGGCGGGAGAGCCAGGCTCGGTATCTACGCAGTGAGCCTCGACAAGTCTCGTGAACGCCTGATCGTTCGTGGCAATACGCGTACCCGGGACTGGTTCATAAATGAGCATGGCGTGCCACTGGTGCGTGAGGACTTCGACGACAACAACAATATCTACGAGGTCTGGGCCGTAAACGCCGAGGGCAAGAACAAGCGCCTGCTGTACGAAGAGGAGGTTGAACGTCCCACGCTCAGCTTGGTTGGATTAACGCCTGACCGGGAATCACTCGTCGTGCTTCGTAGCTCGGGCCGTACAGGCGTCGTGTCCTATTACTTGATGAGTATTGCCGATGGAGAAATCACCGGGCCCGTGCTCGGGCGCGAGGGTCTCGGGATCGAGCGAGTAATCACCGATATCAACCGAGTCGTGTACGGCGTCGAATACGAGGGCTTCGAACCGCGGTATTCGTTTTTCGATGAGGGGCTCGACAAGCGCGTCGACACGATCCAGAAACGTCTGCCCGGAACGTCTGCAAGGTTGGCGAGTTGGAGCAGGGACTTTCGCAAACTGGCCGTCGAAATCGGGGGTGGGTGGAGTTCCGGCGCCTATCTCATGTTCGAGGAGGGTGTTGCGCAACCGACCGTTCTTGCGCGTTCGCGCCCGCAAATAACGAGAGACCACGTAGCATTGACGGTCATAACCGAGTACGAGGCTCGTGACGGTTTGACGATACCGGCATTGATCACGGTGCGGGAGGATATCGCGAAGGCGGGCAAGGTCCCGCTGGTCGTGATGCCACACGGCGGTCCGGAGGCGCATGACCGCTTCGAGTTCGACTGGATGGCGCAGTATTTCGCGAGCCGTGGCGCCATGGTGCTGCAGCCGCAGTTTCGCGGTTCGACGGGCTTCGGGCGTGCTTTCGTGCTGGCGGGTCGCGGCGAGTACGGGGGCAAGATGCGGACCGACCTGGAGGACGGGGTGAAATACATTGTTGGCGAGGGCCTTGTCGACCCCGATCGCGTATGCATCGTCGGGGCCAGCTATGGCGGCTATGCCGCCCTTGCGGCGGGCGCATTCTCGCCGGAGCTTTACAGTTGCGTCGTCGCGATCGCGCCCGTCAGTGACGTGCGCAAGATGCTGCTGCAAAGGGCATCGAATCGCGGCAAAAGGAACTGGGCCATCGACTACTGGGAGGATCTGTACGGAGCCGAGGCCTCCGACAAGGACGACCTGAGGTCGATTTCGCCGGCACGCAATGCGGAGTCGTTCACGGCGCCTGTATTGCTCTTGCACGGCAAGAAAGACACGGTCGTCCCGCCCGAGCAGAGTCGCTTCATGTACAAGGCACTGAAGAAAGCCGACAAGGACGTGACCTACGTGCAACTGAAAGGCGAGGATCACTGGCTGTCCCAATCGGCAACCCGGCTGGAAGCCCTGCAGCTCATCGCCGCGTTCATCGACGAGCATCTTTGAGTATAATCCGGCTTTGCGCCGATCCTCCGGAGCCGCGATGCAAGCCAGTCTGCTCGACCAGGGAATCACACTCATGCTGGTAGGGATGGGAACCGTGTTCGTGTTCCTGACCATCCTCGTTGCCGGCATGTCGTTAATGGCGTATGTCGTGCACCGCCTGACGCCCGCACAAGCAGTTCCCGGTGCCAATGACGAAGAAATAGCTGCAATTACCGCCGCAATCGCGCAACATCGCAAATCCACCCGATAGCCCCACGAATTAAAGCCAATGAGCGATAAGAAACCTCTCGGAATCACCGAACTGGCGCTGCGCGACGCGCACCAGAGTCTGCTTGCGACGCGCATGCGTATCGATGACATGTTGCCGATAGCCGGAAAACTCGACCAGGTGGGTTTCTGGTCGATCGAGTCCTGGGGCGGCGCGACCTTCGATGCCTGTATACGCTACCTCGGAGAGGATCCCTGGGAACGCATCCGGCGTCTCAAGGCCGCGATGCCGAATACGCCGCAACAAATGCTGTTTCGTGGCCAGAACATTCTCGGCTATCGCCATTACGCCGATGATCTCGTCGAGAAATTCGTGGAACGATGTGCCGTCAACGGCGTTGACGTATTCCGGATCTTCGATGCGCTGAACGACCTGAGAAACCTGGAAACGGCAATCAAGGCGACGCTCGCGGTCGACAAGCACGCGCAAGGCACGATGTCCTATACCGTCAGTGAGATTCACACGGTCGATCTCTGGGTGGACATGGGCCGCCGTATCGAGGACATGGGCGCGCACTCGATCTGCATCAAGGACATGGCGGGCCTGTTGCGGCCGTACGTCGGGTTTGAGCTGGTGAGCCGCCTCAAGGAAGCTGTGGACATACCGATCCACATGCATTGCCATGCGACAACCGGACTGTCCACGGCGACCTGTGTCAAGGCGGCCGAAGCCGGCATCGACAACATCGATACGGCGGTGTCTTCGATGAGCATGACCTACGGTCACTCGGCAACGGAGACGCTGGTCGCGATCCACGAGGGAACCGGCCGCGATACGGGGCTGGACCTGCAGCTCATCGAGGAGATCGCTGCGTACTTTCGCGAGGTTCGAAAGAAATATGCGAAGTTCGAAGGCGCGCTCAAAGGCGTCGACGCCCGCATACTCGTCGCCCAGGTACCGGGTGGGATGCTGACGAATCTCGAAAACCAGCTGCGCGAGCAGGTTGCGTCCGACAAACTCGACGACGTCCTCGAGGAAATCCCGCGGGTGCGCGAAGACCTCGGCATGTTGCCCCTGGTCACGCCAACGTCGCAGATCGTCGGCACGCAGGCCGTCATCAACGTCATGTCTGGTTCACGCTATGCAAACATCACCAAGGAGACCGCCGGCGTTCTGAAAGGCGAGTACGGTGCGACGCCCGCGCCGGTTAATGCCGAACTGCAGGCAAAGGTGCTGGAGGGGTCGGAGCCGATCACCTGCCGTCCGGCCGACCTGCTCGAGCCCGAACTCGAACGCCAGACCGACGAGTTGCAGCGCCTGGCCAAAGAAAAGAACATCAGGCTTGCCGATGACGTCGTCGACGATGTCCTGACCTACGCGCTGTTCCCGCAAATCGGCACGCGCTTCCTCGAGAACCGCGACAACCCGGATGCATTCGAGCCGGTTCCGACCGGCGAACCCGAAGCGCCGCCCGCGCCCGTTGCGCCGGCCGCGACGGCAGGTACCGGATCGGGAGTCTACTCGGTCAGGGTCAACGGCAAGGAGTACACGGTCGAGGTCGCCGAGAGTGGCCAGCTTGCCAGTGTCAATGCGGCAGCGGCGCCTGCAGCGGCCAGCCCGGTTGCATCCGGCGAAGCTGTAAATGCGGTACTTGCCGGGAACATCTTCAAGGTACACGTGGCTCCCGGCGCTGCGGTCGCGGAAGGCGATCCACTTCTGGTCGTCGAGGCAATGAAGATGGAAACGCTGGTCGTCGCGCCGCGAGCGGGAACCGTCACCGATGTTTTCGTCAGTGAAGGCGACAAGGTCGCGGTTGGCGACGCACTCGTCGCGATCGGTTGACGCCGGCTCGGTGACAGGCTGATTCATGGAGATGATCGAGCAAATCTGGACCGGGTCCGGTATCTACCAGATCACGGGCGGGCAGCTCGGCATGATCGTCGTTTGCCTGCTGCTCCTCTATCTCGGTATCGTGAAGAAGTTCGAACCGTTGCTGCTGGTTACGATCGGATTCGGCGGACTCCTCAGTAATATTCCCGGCGTCGAAATAGCGACCGGCGACGGTCTCCTGCACCTCGCCTACGAGGTCGGAATCGAGACCGGCGCCTTTCCGCTGATCATCTTCATGGGCGTCGGTGCGTTAACGGATTTCGGCCCGTTGCTTGCCAATCCGCGCACCCTGTTTCTAGGCGCCGCTGCGCAGTTCGGCATCTTCGCGACCTTGCTGGGTGCGCTCGGCATGACCTCGCTGGGCTGGATGGATTTTTCGCTGCGCGAAGCGGCGGCGATAGGCATCATTGGTGGCGCGGACGGCCCGACGGCAATTTACGTCGCCGGCAAGCTGGCGCCGGACCTGCTCGGTGCAATAGCCGTCGCTGCCTATTCCTACATGGCACTCGTGCCGCTGATTCAGCCGCCGATCATGCGCTTGCTGACCTCCGAGTCCGAGCGCAGGATCGAAATGGTGCAGTTGCGCGAGGTGTCGAAGGCCGAGCGAATTATTTTTCCGTTGCTGCTGCTGTTACTGGTCGCGCTTTTGTTGCCGTCGGCGGCGCCTTTGCTCGGCATGCTCGCCTTCGGCAACCTGATGCGCGAATGCGGCGTCGTCGAACGGCTGTCGGATACGACGCAGAATGCGCTGATCAATATCGTGACGATATTTCTCGGTCTGGCCGTTGGCTCGAAGCTCAGTGCCGAGCAGTTCCTCGTACCCAGCACGCTGGGCATCCTCTTGCTCGGCATGGTCGCGTTTGCAATCGGCACGGCGAGCGGTGTCCTCATGGGCAAGTTGCTCAACAGGGTATCGAAACAGCCCATTAATCCTCTGATCGGGGCTGCGGGAGTATCGGCTGTCCCGATGGCGTCGCGAGTTGCCAACAAGGTCGGGCTGGAGGCTAATCCGCACAATGTTCTGCTGATGCACGCCATGGGGCCCAACGTCGCCGGTGTAATAGGTTCAGCTGTTGCGGCCGGCATCATGATCATGTTCGCTTCGTGAAAAAGCGGTACATCGTATCCGGATTCTTCTTCGTACTGCTTATCGCCTGGTTCTGCTACAGCGCCGCGTTCGACGCTGACTTTCAACTGGACGACCAATCCAACCTCGGTGGGCTGGCCTCGGTCAGCGATACTCGCGGTGCCGTCGACTTCATCGTGTCCGGGAGTGCCGGTCCGACCGGGCGGCCGTTGTCATTGCTGAGTTTCGCATTGCAGGCTGGCGCATGGGACGACGGCGCCGCCGCGTTCCTGCGTGTCAATACGGCGATACACATCCTGAATGCAATGCTGCTCGCCTGGTGTGTGCTGCAGATTTTCAGGCTGCGCGGGGAACGTGAGAACAGGGCGGTGCTGCTTGCCTGCACGGTTGCTGCGTTCTGGGTTCTGCTGCCACTCAACGCGACGGCGACGGTGCTCGTCGTGCAGCGCATGACGAGCCTGAGCGCACTTTGCACGCTGGTAGGACTGGCGGGCTACCTGTCGGCGCGGGCCACACTGGCGGCCGTACCTGTGCGAGCGCTCGTCCTGATGAGTACCAGCCTGGCCGCTGCCTCGGTAATCGGCGCATTGGCCAAGGAATCGGCGCTGTTGTTGCCGATGCTGGTTCTCGTCGTCGAGGCAACGCTCCTGCCGCGCCCCCAGGCGATCGACGCGGCGCGTTGGCGCGGTTTTACGGCGGCATTCCTCTGGCTTCCTTCGCTGCTGGTACTGGGCTACGTGTTGTCGCGGTGGAACTACCCGGACTACGTTATTGCGCGCCGCGAGTTCGATGCGGTGGAACGCCTGCTGACCGAAGCGCAGTTGCTGTGGCTGTACCTGTCCAAGGCGTTGGTTGGTGCTCCGGACCGTCTCGGCATTTACCAGTCAGACATTGCCGTCGTGCGGTCGCTGTTCGAGCCACTGTCTCTATTGGCCGTTGCGGGCTGGATCGCGGCGGCGGGCGGCGCACTCGCGTGGCGGCGCCGCTTTCCGCTGTTTGCGTTCGCCGTACTCTGGTTTCTCGCCGCGCATGTCGTCGAGTCGACCGTTATTCCACTCGAGCTGTATTTCGAACACCGCAACTACCTGGCAATCATCGGCCCGCTTATCGCATTGTGTGCGTTCTTGTTCGGGCATTCGGCGTTGACGCGTAAGGTCGCTGCCGTTGTTCTGCCGGTGATGCTGCTCGTTAACACGTTTTTCCTGTTCAGTTTCACATCCCTTTGGGGCGAGTCATCACTGGCAGCCCGGCATTGGGCCGCCAGGTATCCCGATTCGGTCCGGGCAGTCACCAACGTGGCGGCCTACCAGCTCTCGGAGGAGAGCGCGGCGCGCGGCGTCGAAACGATCTCGAAGTTCTCGAGGGATTTCCCGCGCCATGCGTATCTGGGCATCCAGGCACTCAACCTGCGCTGCCTGACCCATGCGACGCAGACAATTGAAAAAGACGTCGACGAGCTTGAACGCATGCTCCCGAACGTAACCTTCACTTACACGGCGGGTAACATGCTGTCGCAGCTGTTCACGACCAGCACTAAGCGGGCCTGCACCGATCTGCAACCGCAGACCGTCATTCGGCTCGCCGAAGCATTGGGGATAAATCCGCGGTACCGCGACGACCCCTCGTACAACCAGTTTCATCACAAGCTGCTGGCGGGCATACAGCGCACTCTCGGAGATCACGGCGCATCGCTCGAGCATCTGCAACAGGCGATGGAGTGGCGGCCGTCAGCCGAGCTCAACATGATGATGACGATGACTCTGGCCGAAACCGGGGATTACCAGGCCGCGCGTGAATTCCTGGCGGCGGCATCGGAGAACACTCCGCGGCACCCAATCAAGGCGATCGGCTGGCGGCGCGGACTGGCGGAATTACTCGACTACGTCAATGCGCTGGAGGAGTATTCGGGCAATAATCGGCCTGCGAATCCGGGCGTCGACGACGCGCCCGGGCAACCCTGAACCTGGAAAGCAATATGAAGTCTCTATCAATAGTCATTCCCGCGAAGAACGAGGCGGCATCGATCGGCAAAGTGGTCGAAGCAGCACGCGGGGCCTATCCGGACGCCGAGATTATCGTAGTCGACGACGGTTCGTCCGATACGACCGCCAAAGTCGCCAGTGAGGCCGGTGCGCAGATCGTCCGGCACCCGGAAAGCCTCGGCAACGGCGCGGCGGTCAAGGCCGGTGCACGCGTCGCCGGCGGCGACATCATCGCTTTCATGGACGGGGACGGCCAGCACGACCCGCGCGAGCTTGCGCCGCTGCTGCAGAAACTCGAAGTAGGCTACGACATGGCGGTCGGTGCGCGTGATTCCGGATCGCACGCGAATGTGGGCCGCCTGTTTGCCAACGGACTCTATAACGGCATCGCATCGTTTCTCACCGGCCGGCGGATTCCGGACCTGACATCGGGATTCAGGGTGGCTCGCGCGGAACTGTTCCGCAAGTTCCTGTACCTGCTACCGAACGGTTTTTCGTATCCGACGACGATCACGATGGCTTTCCTGCGCTCGGGCTACCCGATTTGTTACGAGCCGATCCAGGCGTCAAGGCGCGTTGGCAAGAGCCACATTCGCCCAATACGCGACGGCGTACGATTCATGGTGATCATCTTCAAGATTGCGACGCTGTATTCGCCGCTCAAAATTTTCCTGCCGATCAGCGGATTGTTCTTCGCCACCGGGCTCGGATACTACGCGTATACACTGATCACGGCTGGCCGATTCACGAACATGAGCCTGCTCGTATTCAGTGCATCGGTCATTGTTTTCCTGATCGGTCTGATATCCGAGCAGATTACGGCGCTGACGTACAGCAAGTCCTGATATGCGTCGTTGCGTTTTCGTCATCGGCACGCGCGCGCAGCTGGTAAAGATCGCGCCGGTGCTCAGGCTCGCCGCCGAGCAGGGCCTGCGTCACAACGTCTGGTTTACGGGCCAGCATCGCGAATCCATTGATGACCTGATCGCCGATTTCGGACTCGCGCCCAACTTCGTGCTCCCTGAGAAACACACGGAACGCTCGACGATCGGCAAGCTGCTGGTTTGGGTTCCTGCGACTTTGTACCGGTGTTATCGGTACGTCGGCGGCGTCAAAACATGGACCGGCAAGCGTCCGCTGGTCATTGTCCACGGCGATACACTGTCCACCTGGCTCGGCGCCGTCGCCGGGCGCTGGGCCGGCGGCGACATCGTGCATCTCGAAAGCGGCCTTAGTTCGGGTAAGTGGTCGGATCCTTTTCCGGAAGAGTTATTGCGCCGCCTGACTTTCAGGAAGACACGCTTTGCATTTTGCCCGAACGACGAGGCGGCCGCGCGCATGCAGCGTTATTCCGGCTGCATCGTCGTGAACACGCAGGAAAACACTTTGCTCGATTGCGTGCGCTTTGCGACTGGCAGCACGGGGAGCAGCGAAGTTGTGGCAGGCGACTATTTCGTTGCATCTATCCATCGCTTCCAGAACCTATACCGCGAGCAGGCGCTACGCAGGATAGTGGACGAGCTTGTCGATGCGGCCGGATTCGGCGAGCTGCATTTCATACTGCATCCGCCCACAAAATTACGGCTGAAGAAGTACGGCCTGCTGGACAGGTTGCAGAACGCGCCGGGCGTCAACGTGCGGCCGCGCATGCCCTACACGGAATTCCTGGCGCTCATGAGCGGTGCCCGTGCCGTGTTCAGCGACGGCGGCTCGAACCAGGAAGAACTCTCGTACCTCGGAGTGCCGACGGTGCTTTACCGCGAGCGCTCGGAAAGGCCGGACGGCCTCGGCGCGAACATCCGGCTGCGCGAACAGTTGCACGGATCCATGCGCGATCTGCTGCAGTCCGGTGAGGTCGACGCGTTACGGACACCTTCGAGGATCGACGACGCGGCGCAGCCGTCGCAGATGACGGTGGACACGCTGTTGCGTTGGACCGGCGGCAAGGACAACAGCGTCAAAGCATGACCGACGGCGCGCTATCGTGGAGGAAGATCGCGTCGTGGCTGCTCGGCGTGGCTGGTGTCGTCGCTATCGTCTGGATGTTCCGGCCCGAGGATTTTCCGGGCACGATTCGGTCGGTCGGTGTCCAGGGCTTTGCCGCCTGGCTGGTCCTGACGATTGCGGCCCGCTTCGTCCAGGGTGAAACGACTGTCGTTCCGGTTCAGGCGCTCGGGTTTTCGCTGCGCCGCATGGAAGCCTTCTGGATTGGCTGGTTGCGCACCTTCGCCAACCAGGTGCTGCCGCTGTCCGGTGTCGCCGCTTATTCGCATGCGCTGCGGCAACGCACGAGGATTTCCTGGTCCGAGTTAGCAGCACTCGCGGCGCCGCAGTACGTGCTTGCCGCCGCGGCGCTAGGTTGCATCGGCTTGCTGGCTGTTGCCTGCAACCCGCAACTTTCGGGTTCTGTCAGCCTGGTACTCGCTGCCGTCTACGTCAGCGTTTTGCTGGCATCTGTCGGCCTGGTGCGGGGCGCAGCCTGGCTGATCGAATCGCTACCGCACGCACTGTCCTCACGAATCCGCCGGACGTCGGAGTCGCTGCGCAAACTCGTGCAGGAGCCGGGACTCGTGCCGCGCCTGATCCTGTACCACTGTGCCATTGTGTTGTTGCGCGGCCTGCGGCTGTGGATGCTGTTCGCGGCCATCGACGTCGACCTTAGCTGGAACGAGGCATTGCTGCTGATTGCCATCGCCGAATCGACTTTATTGATCCAGTTGACGCCCGGCGGACTCGGCTTGCGCGAGGGCGCCATACTCGGCGGCGCCGCGCTGCTCGGCATACCCGTGACGCTGGCGACCAGTGTCGCGCTGCTCGACCGGCTGCTCGTGATGGCGCTCACGGCGTTGCTCACGCCACCGGCCATGGGTGTGCTGAAGGCGCGACGCGACGCTGACGCCTAGCTGTAATAGTTGGCACCCGATCTTCCAGATAGTCGGGTGGCGGCGGTTCGTTGACCAGTTTTTCCATGGCGCTCAACAATCCGCCACGTGGCGGATCGTCATGACGCCCGCCGCTGTCCTCGTCCACCATGTCCCGGCCGTGATAGCCGCAGTCCGGTACGGCAATGCCGTCCGGACGGAAGAAGGCCCATTCGTGCCGGAAGTCCCGGTCGATGCGAAAACCCCCTTCGTGCACCAGCGTGTGGTGCTTCGAACACAGCAGCATCAGCTTGTCGACCGCCGTCTCGCCGCCATCGGCCCAGTGCTCGACGTGGTGAATGTCGACAAAGCGCCGGTTGCGGCAGCCCGGGAAGCGGCAGCTGTTCCTGTCCCTGGCGCGAACCGCACGCTCGATGCCTTTCGGTATGACGCGTGACTTGCGCCCGATGCTTAAGGGTTCGCCGTCACTCGTTTCCGTCAGCACCACCGCGTGGCCATCGCAACACAGGCGCTTGACCGTCTCGAGCGGCAGCGACGATCGCCCCACCTCACCCGCCAGTGCGGACTGGTCGACGTGAATGTTCACCAGGTAGTGGTCCGAGCTGCTCTTGGTCTCCGGGTCACTGCCCTGCAGGTACTCCTTGAGCATCGTGACGAAGGCATCGGCCTGGCGTTTGGACCAGGACGTGTCCACGAGATCGGGGATCTTCAGGCACTCGTCATCACGGGCCTTGTCGAGCGCCTTGTCGATGAGTTCACCGGCGTCGAGCGGCAGCTCGATGGTCACCGCGATAATGGCGCGTTCGGCGTCGCGACGAACACGCAAGGAACGACCGGCGAAGGCGCGCTCGGCAATGCCGGCAGAGGCCGGTGTGCCCATGCGCAGTTCGCGGCAATAATCCGCCACGTGGCTGGCGGTATTCCTGAGTGCAAAGGCAAGCAGGTCTTCCTCACTCTCCA
>CALZMQ010000037.1 GCA_945788625.1 uncultured Woeseiaceae bacterium | reverse complement strand
CAGACGGTCGGAACCGACACCAGTTTGCATTCCAACGGCGTCACCGTGGAACTCTACATGAAGGGTCACCCGCTCGGCATGCCGACGCCGTCGGTGGATACGCCGATCTATGACTGCGGAGGCGCAATCGGCGTCCGCAACCTGGTTGAAGGCGGCCTCCTGGAAGTTTTCGCGGACGATGTCCTTGTTGGCCAGGTTGACGGTTGCGGCGCGGGCCAGTGGCTTTTCGTAAGCCCGGATTTCGCGAAGGGGCAGAAGGTGCATGCGACGGAAACCCTGTGTGCCGACGTCAGCCCGAAATCCAATCTCGAGACGGTTATCGAAGCGCCGGGCAGCCTACCTACTCCGACAGTCCGTGAAGTCTACGAGGGTGGAAACTACGGCATTGTTGATTCGATCACTAACGGCGCTCTGGTAAGCGTATTCAACGGGCCAACCAGGATAGCCGGTCATGCGTGCTCCGGGGGATCCCAGATATTCAGGCTGAACCCACCACCAGCGGCCACCGATCCGTTAACGGCGGTACAGAGCCTGTGCGGGATAGAGAGCGACCCATCGGATCCGACGGTCGTATTACCCTGCAGCGAACTGCCCAAGCCGCACCTGCACGATATCTGCATCGGCGATACAAGCGTGACGGTAACGGGAACGGTCATCGACGCGCGCATACGTGCCTACAACAACAGCACGCTGGTTGGGGACGGAGGCGGCAGCACGATCAATATTTTCTCGCCGGCGGCGGCAGGCGATAAGTACACTGCAACCCAGGCGCTGAAGAGCTGCATCAGCCCGGTGTCCGACCCAGTGCTGGTCGGCAAGTTTCGATGCAGCATTCCGCCTTATTCGCCCGGTTACTGGAATGACGGCGGTGCAGAGGGAAGTATTGAATGGGAGAACAACTGCTACAACTATTCCAACAACAAGCGAACCGATACGTTCGCTCAGCCGGGAAGAGCAGCAGGTGCGCAGGCACAATATATGTCGTGCCAGGAGGTTTCGCGAGCTGCTGAAGCGGACGGAATACGACCCCTTCCACCGTCGGGCATCTGTCCGTGTGCGGAGGACAAGATTGCATTGGTTGTTGACCGCGAAAGAGAGATTACCTGGGGCCACGACTATCATTGGTACCGGCTGGACAGCGACGGTAAGTGGTCGCACAAACCCGGCCATACGCCGGCAACGAATCTCGACAATTCCAATAACATCATTACAAACCCTGAAACCGCGGACAGAGGCGGCTATAAGGATTTCTGCGGGTACTTTTGCTCCTGCTCGAGCGAAGCACAGGGCCAAGGTCATGAAGTTATACTGTAATTATTGGAGACACGTATGCATACGTTCATGAGGAATCGTCATTTCCTGGTTTTCTTGTCTCTGGCGTTCTGCGTTGCACTGTCTATTGGTGTTCCCGGGGCTCTTGCCGGGGGGGAGGCGGAGGGCAAGGGATTGCACACAACGATATTGATCTACTCAGGCAAGGTTGATCCGCATTTTTCGATCATCGAATCCGATGAGATCCAACGCCTGAAAGAACTGCTGAGCAAAGCCACGGACAATGGTAAACCTGACGGTGAGAAACGAGTGATACCGTCGATCCTGGGGTACAAGGGCATCGTCATAATGAACGCGGGAGACGTTGAGGATTTCCCGCAATACGTTGCCGTCTACAAAGGCAATATGGAAGTCCGGGACAAAGAGTCGAAATTCATGACTGACAAGGACAGGTATGTAGAACGCTACCTCCTGGATTTGGCGGTTGCGAAAAAGGTGCTGGATAAAGCCTATCTGGAGAGCATATTCGAAGCCGATTGATAGCCGTCGATGAGCGGTTTATTTGCTGCCATCGACCGCAGAAAAAGACACGCTACGCCACCTGCTATCAAACTGGGTAACGGTAGCCTGACGAAATGCGGGATATGTATCGTCCAAATCGGGAGTCTTGTGGGAAGTAGAAGGGAGATGTCTCGGTGTACTGTACTGGGATGTGAATCTGGACTCTCGGTAACAGACGCAGTTGTCGGTTTGCCGCCAAGCGCCCGAACTTATTATTGAAAAATTGACGAGCGGCGTCCGCGTGCGCTGCTGTAGCTTGACTTCGTTCCCTGCCTCTGACTCGCACCCTTATGAAGATCAGCCTGTTTCGATAGTGCCTGGCTCCTTGGGGCTGATATAAAAATGCTTCTCCCCGCTGCCGGTCGATACTTCGCACGTACCTGCCTCCTCCATACCGTGCGATGTCTTGTGTTGGCCCCAGGTAATGTCTCAGCCTGCTATTCATGACCCTGTTAAAGTGTTGCGGCTTTCGTACAACCTCCAGGACGCAGTCACCAAATCTGTCTCCCACGCGGAGGGCGCTTAACGACTCCGCACCAAAGAAAAAAAGCAACTGCCAGAGAAGCATATTGTTCTGGCCAATATCGCAACCACGTATCTCTACGTTTCGGATTCTCAGCCGATGAACTGCTCTCAGGTTGACCAGGTAACTATCAATAACGTGTTCAGGCAAACCAATATCCCGTCTCGCCCAACGCTTCCTTTCCTGGAACTTCTTCCTTACTTGCTCCACCTTTTCGTGCAACAACTTGGCTTTCTCTGCATCTGTACGATTCTTTGAGCCCCTTATAGCCTGGACCTCTTGCTCAAACTGTCGACTCTTACCCGATTGCCGGCGAGGCAGCATTGTCCTATGCGCTTGCTCCGCATTTCGCATCTCGTAGTCGGCGGTGACCAGGCGATATAATTCGAACCACATTGCCGGGTTCGTCTTGTTCTTTACTGTCTCGTAAACTCTCTCCCACCTCGCCAAATGCAGGAGCATGGTCACGGCGCGCCATTGATCCTTTTGCGGTGATAGCATCAGGTCCAGTCCATTCCGGTTTGCATGAGTCACGATGAGTATGTCGCGATGCCCTGCTTGTTTAATCTGAACCAGCAAGGAGAGCATGGTTGGTTCGGGCAGCGTTATTACCGGTAATTCAACGTCCAACCCATGATCATGCGGAAACATCTGGTAGAAACGTGGGGCGAATGCAAGGAAGGCGTCGTCCTCTGAACGTGCGGCGCTGGCTACGAACACTTTGTACGACATGTGATGATTCTGGACTTCGAGGCACGGACCCTGGCATTGCGATTCTGACATTCACCAGACTTGCCTTTATCGCAGACTCGATTTTCCCACGATTGCGAACGCAGTCAATTCTGGGATGTGCTTATTTGTCTGGAAGATCGATGAGTCGACCGTCTCAGAACCCCTGTTTACTGAGCACATCGCATCTGCCGTCGCCGTTGAAGTCACCGAGTGCGAGGTTGGTTATTGACGACTTATTGATCCTCTCCCATCGGGATGTGCCGGACCACGAGACACGCCAATCCGTACCGTTCGCGAAGAACACGTCGTCCGCGCCGTCCGCATCAAAATCGCAGAACTTCAGGCGATTGATAGCCGCCGATGAGCGGTTTATTTGCTGCCATCGGCCCTGGCCGCCCCATGACACGTACCACCTGGAGCTTGTCGAGCGAAAGACGTCTGTTGCACCATCACCGTTCAGATCCGCAAAGCGCAATTTTGCTATACCGTAGCTGGATGTATTGATGCGTTCCCACCGGCTTTTCCCACCCCACGAAACGAACCATTTGCCGTCGTTTGAGCGGAAAACATCCGTGGTTCCGTTACCGTCAAAATCGCCGAATCGCAGCTTCGATATCGCGTACGACGAACTGTTGATCTGCTCCCATCGGCCGCTGCCGCTCCAGGACACGTACCATTTGCCGCCGCTTGAACGGAATACGTCAGTGCTGCCATCGCCGTCAAAGTCGCCAAATCTCAGCTTGTTTATCTTGTAGTCGCTTGTATTCCACTTCTCCCACGCCTTGCGGGCTGTGGAAGACACGTACCAGGAGCCCCGCGACGACCGAAACACGTCCTGGTGCCCGTCGTTATTGAAATCGCCGACGGCGAGCTTGTCCGGGGAGTACGACGAGAACGCCCGAAACCTCCAGAAGCTCTTTCCGCTGAACGAAATAAACCAGCCCGAGCCCGGGTTCGCGCGAAAAGTATTGTTTTCGACGAACATTTTGCCGGTAGCGTAGCGTTGAAAAATTGCGGCGCGGCGATTGCGATGGATGAATTCGTTGTTGGCAATATACGCACCGTCTTCCGGAATGCCGCGGATAACCACCGCATGGTGATCGGCGTCGAGAAACGTATTGTGGTGAATGTCGATCCTCGTTCCCGCAGTGTTCGGGTGATCGACGCACGCCGCATCCGTCGGACGATCGCGGCAGCCGTGCATATCAAAACTGTGCCCGATCAATCCCTGAACGGACAGGTTGTAACGCGCCTCGTAGCTGCTGCCGGGCCGACCCGTGCTCGCGATGTCATGCCGGTTGTGATCAAAGAGATTCGCTTCGATCAGGGCGTTTCCCAGGTTGGTTACGACCCCGTAGCCCAGACCGTAGCGTCTGCAACCCGATGTCGTCTCTCTTCTCCGGTTATGATGAATGTGGTTGTGATGCACGCGCGTGCCGGCAATGACCGAGGTGGAGACCGCTGCGGCGGGCCATGCCCACAACTCGTTATTGTCGATGCGCGTTCCCCAATCGGCCTCGGTTTCGTCATACACCCATATTCCCGTTGCGTCCGTGCCGCCGCAGTCAGGTCCGTCGACGGTTGTCGACGGGCCCTGAATCCGTAACCCGGTAATTCGCACGCCGGCGCCACCCACCCGAAACAGGATGCGCTTTTCTTTCGACCGCGTGTACAGTCGCGCCCCCAACGAACCACCCCTGCCTCTGCCGGACGCCAATACGACGCCGGGCGGAATCACGATGTCCCACTCACCGGTCAGGTCGATCTCCGCGTCATCGTCCACGTAGACCACGTCGCCTGCCGCAGCGGCGGATAACGCATCGCGAAGCTGCATCTTCGTCAGCACGACGTTGTCAGGTATGTCTATCCAGTCGTCGTAGTCTTCGCCGCCGCCGATCGGATGGCCTGTCGGGTTCGTCACCGCATGACCGGACGCGGCAAACAACAATGAGAATAGTATGAGAATTCGCTGCATGTGCCGTTCCCCGCAAGAGGAGTATGACGGACTGTAGCCTTTGGAAATGCGGCCCTAGATGTCAGCAATGAGCTTGGCTCTCATCGCTTGATAAAAAAGTCGCCAATTGTCGGCGTTGTTCCATTTTTGGCTTTCGGAATAGTTTCTCTGGTTTTTCGAGAACACGTAATATCCGCCAGTCGCCATATCACTATCGTCAATCGTGCCGAATGCGAAGTGAGTAACCTCGTGAACCATCACGCCCTCGAGAACATAGTTTGGAAGCGTCCACGCTTTCTGCTGAATTCTTATTTTGTCGCCATTGGCGCCGTTGTACTTCGAATGGGC
This sequence comes from uncultured Woeseiaceae bacterium, assembly GCA_945788625.1. Lineage (GTDB taxonomy): Bacteria > Pseudomonadota > Gammaproteobacteria > Steroidobacterales > Woeseiaceae > UBA1847. Next base: position 32,194 of record CALZMQ010000037.1, on the reverse strand, counting down.
ATACGCGAGATTTAACTTCGCCGCATTGTCCACATCTTTCGACTTTTTCCATTGCACGCCGCGAATATCCCAAGTGGGCTGCGGGTTGGCGGTACCTTGGATACAGTCCTTTATCGTGACGAGACGCTGAATAAGCTGATTCTTCTTATGATCCGGGTTTCCGCCTATTGCTACGTTTGACAGGTTCTTCAAATATTCCTTCGACGTCTCTGCGACAAACCAATGCGGATAACTTTGCTCCGGCAGATATAGCCAACCTATAGTCGTCGCGAGTACCTTTTGTATTCTTGTCCTGCAATCATTGAATCGAGATTCGTGTATTGACTCAGCCATTTTCGCTCCATTGGTTATCGATCTTCAAGCGGAAAATCCTGTATCCAAACCACACTATTGTCCTAGGGGATTGCTCTTCGTTACCTCGTTTGTTCCCGTATCGGACTTGTTCTTCTAAGGCAGAGTATAGCGGATCGCCCGATAGCTACATTGCCATTGTGTGTGTGCCAGGTCACAGGATACCGACGAGGATATGCTCGCCCAGACCTTAGCGATCATCGAACGTAGCATCACGTCATAGAAGACGCATAGATCCACTACGTAGATTTATCTTGAAAACCCGTCTATACCTTATATGGCGTCTAGAATTTCTCACGCAGGTTAATTGAGAGGATTTCGCGTTATGGCCTGGAGTCAATTTTACTCGATCGATCACTACCGCATTTTTTTACGCAGCCGCGAACACCCCTCGTTTGTTCGGTGTTACTACGGCAACAACGCAAGTCGCTGGCTAACGTTTTTTCTCATCGATTCGGAGGACTTACCCCCCGACACCGTTCGTCAAAACGGCGAGCGAATCAATGTGTACCTCCCCGCAAACCGGTATGCGTGGTGCGTCGATATGTTGCGAAACGAGGGTCCGCATTGGTTTAACTACAACGACGATCCGGTTCAGGTTGTTCTGAAGACAGGACAAGAACAACCGGCCGAGGGCGAATTGTAGACAGCATAACCACCTTGTTCTAATCATAATCACGGAAAGTCCCATGATTCGTGACGTCGACATCGGTAGCGTGACACCAATCCTAACGCCCTGGACTAATTGGGCCCAAAACCAGGCAGGTGGCGCTTTTCGTATTGATCCTACGTCGATATTCGAACTCGTCGCAGCAGTTCGCTACGCTGAACATCAAAACTCCCGAATCAAGGCGGTTGGATCGAGTTGGTCATTCACTGGTGTTGCCAAACCTGACCGGTATTGGGTTAGTTTGAACAACCTCGATCGAATCTTACCCACCGAAATGCCGGCCCTGATTAGGCGCGATCTCGAGGCAGATGAATTCGTTCATGTTGAAGCCGGCATCAAGTTGCATGATCTGAATGAAAGTCTGTGGGCTGCGCGAAAAGCACTATCGACTCTTGGCGGCAGCCAGGGCCAAAGCCTGGCCGGGGCAATATCGACGGGAACCCATGGCAGTGATTTTGATCGAGCGCCCATTGCCGATGCGGTACGCGCAATTCACTTGGTCGGTAACCAGGGCCAGGAGTACTGGATTGAACCCGGTGGCAACAATCGAATCACAGACGGCGATCAACTTGCGATACCGAACTGGTTCGATGGTATAGAAATTATCCGGTCCGACGAGGTTTTCAATGCCGCCCTTGTGTCGATGGGTCGCTGCGGCATCGTATATTCATACGTTATCGAGGTGGAGCCGCGATACCGTCTTGAAGAAGAGCGCTACAACGCGCTTTGGACTGGCCAGGTCGGCGGCGACCTCGAAGTAATACGCGACACGTTGAGTAGGGCCGCTGGAGATTTTCAGAACGCCTGGCGTAACGACAGGTCACCGTTAGGTTCCAGCAGTCCTTTGCGCTACGTGCAGATTGACATTGACCCAAACGGTGTTGAAGCAGCCTATGTGACCAAAAGATGGTTGGCGCAAGAACAATCTCACGTGGATGACCCGCCCTCGAACCCGACGACGTTCGATCGGGACGCCCATTTCATTGGTTGGACGGCCAGTAATCTGTGGTGGATGTCCGACCATTTTTACCTCGACCGGGTGAGAGAGGCTTTCGGCAATAATCGATACCCACGTACTGCACGCGATCGAGGCTATTACATCATGTCTGGGCGTCCCGACCCGTATGCGAATTACGCGGCGCAATACGATGCGTTCCAACAGCATGCTTGGCGCGTGAGTTCGATGGAGTTCTTTTTCGACGCCAACGATGTTCGCTACCTGTCTTTCATCGACGAATTGAAGCAAGCCTGGAACTCCTCTGGCGGAAGGAAAGTAGGCTATTTCTCCATTCGATTCATGGGAATGTCGCGTGCGACGCTGGCAATGCAGCGCTGGCCGACTACCGTCTCCATTGAATGCTGCGTCTTCAATGGCTACCCGGGCACCGACAGAGGTGTGCAGGCAGCATTTGATCTCGGCACTCGATACGGTGCGGTTTTCCATTGGGGCCAGCTCACGCCGCCGGACTACGGTGCTTTTCTCCCATCGAGATATGGTCATGCGATCGAAGACTGGAGAGGAGCAATACGGCGACTTGGAGTTAGACCCGGAGATACATTCAGCACCAATTACTCGCGTAATCACACGCTTGAGCCATCGCGGACGAGGGATGGATTGCTTCTATTTGCCAACGGCCAATGAGGGCATGGACGTTGCGACTTACGTTGACTTCTATTCGTCTGCAACGCGACGCTCAATAGAGTCGCTGGCGCCCGGATTATTTTCGTTGCGCTGATCCGCTTTACGAGAGCCATTGAGCAGGAGGTCATCCTTGCGGGTAGGCCGTGTGACATGGCAAATGCAATGGGAAGAGAGTTGAGATGACGCAGAAATCCGAAGCGTTCCGAAATTGGGCAGCCGGAGCCCAGGCAACCGTAATCGCCCTAATAGCGGTTGGCGGCGTAAGGTTTGCCTCGCTCCAATACGGGAACGTCGAACTCGATCTGTCGACGAGTGCGTTAGGTGAAGTGGAAAACGGCTGCCTGATGGAAGTGTCGATTGACGTCACTAACACAACGACGCGTGATGCCCATCTCGTTCTGTCGAAGACGCCAGTACGGGTTTTTAGAATGACGTCAATTCAGGGGGGACAACCATCGTTTGCGATCCCATTGAAAGCACCCGTTCTTGCCTCGCCTGATCTAAAGGACCTCCAACCGATTGAAAACATGACGTTACCGGCCGGGCAGATGAACAAGATCGGCGGACTTGTCGTGTTACCGGTAAGCGGCGTGTACTGGTTTGAAGTCTCGCTGACTACGGATCGTGGTCTGTGGCAGGCTAGCGAGACATTGAGACTGCGGGAGTCCTGCACGATCCGAGTGCACGACACGCAAGCAGTCGAGTGAACCAAACGGAAAGAGAATTGGCGTCGCCCCGAGGCGATCGAAAACTTCGGTTCGACCCCGGTTCTTCCTGTTTCTCCGGCAGCCAACCTTACCTGATACTATGTCAATCGTCAGGCGCCGACCCCGGTAAAGACAGATTCCTGGAGAGATTTGATGTTGCTACGTTGCATCGGTTTATTCGTACTCGCGCTAATGGCGAGTTGTCTGACCGCGAGCGGCCCAGCCGTCGCCCCGTGCTCCCATCCGGACGCGTGTTTTAACATCTCCATTTCCAATGAACGGAATCGATGCCCTAGTCGAACGCAACGGGGTTGGAGCTTGGAGAACAACCATCCGACAAAAGCGCTTATCGTGTCCTACGCAGAACAGGTCCAGCACCTGAATCAACCAATTGACAATGAGGTTCGGGAGCGCATTTACCGCAATCTGAGACCCCAATCGTCGATACCGGAGGGGTGCGAATTCGTTCAGGTAGGCACAGAGCTGTTTGACCGATTCTCGTACATTGAACGAGCGGCATGTTTCGAAGGCGACCCCGCCTGTGAATTCTCTAGTGTGGAGCCATCGACCCGGTCATGCGCAGATCGCTGTGTTAATGGTCACCCGAGCTGTCATCGCGAGTACCTTCCCGTCGGGCAGCAGGCAAAAGATCTCTACGCGTTGTCAGAGAAGATTCGCAAAACAAACTTGCCTATATCGCTACCATTGACGGTATCGGTCTCTGCTTCAGTCTGTCCCAACAGGGGTCCGCTGTACATCGACAAGTCCGGTGAATTCGAAGAGACGGGTGATCATTGCACCTTCGACTACAAATACGACGGGATGAGAACATTGGTGGATGTCGGGGGCGTGATAGCGGGAGACTACGACCAGCGCTCAAGAACGTTAAAGATGAATCCTGGCAACAGTCCGAAACTTCATTTTTACGACCAGTCCGGTCAGTATCGAGGCATGGAGGAATTGGAGTCGATATTGGTCGCCAGGCAATTCATTCGAATATCTGGGAGGCTTCGTTATTGTGCCGAGACTCACTGGCCGAGCGATCCCTGAAACTACCTGCTGCGCTCGATTTGACTGAACGGCAAAGGGTGTCAGGTTTATTTTTCCGTCTGCCTTACCCAAGGCAGACGGAAAAATAAACCTGACACCTTTTTGGACACCTTTTTGAACCCTCGACGTTGTCCTAGCCCAAGTGCTTGAGCACGTTCTGTGCCGTCACGAGGCTGACGCGCTGGTTGGCCTCTTCCGTAATCCCTGCGATGTGCGGCGTCAGCAGGAGGTTGGGCGCCCCGACGAATGCTGCACCGTTTTCGGCATCCGGCGGTTCGGACTCGAACACATCCAGTGCCGCGCCGCCAAGCCGGCCGTCACGAAGCGCTTCGATGACCGCGGTCTCGTCGACGACACCGCCGCGTGCCGTGTTGATGAGTATTGCGCCTTCCCGCATACGCTTGATGAAGCCAGCGCCGATCAGGTGACGCGTTTCGTCGGTCAATGGCACATGAATACTGACGACGTCACAATCGGCAGCGAGTTCGTCCAAGGTCGCCGGAGTAACATCGGACCAGGCGGGATCGTCGGTTGCCAGGTACGGGTCGTATGCGGATACGACCATCCCGAGTGCACTGGCACGGGTTGCGACCTGCCTCGCGATCGAACCGAACCCGACCAGGCCGAGTCGTTTGCCCGATACCTCGCGGCCCATCGACTGTGTGCGTGGCCAGTGCCCGGCGATCACGCCGTCGGTCGCCTGCCAGGCGCCACGCATCAGCATCAATGCGGCCGAGATGGCGTATTCGGCAACGGCAACGTCGTTGGCGCCGGTCGCCGGGCACACCGTGACGCCTCGCGCTTCGCAGGTCTGCAAGTCGATATTGTCCAGCCCTACGCCCAGGCGGCCGACGACCTTGATGTTTGGCCCGTGATCGAGCAGTTCCGCGTCGACCTGCGTGCGATTGCGCACGATGATGGCCTGCGCATCGGCGATTGCCGCCAACAGGGCGTCACGGTCATCGACCAGCGTCGGTTCATAAACAAGATCGAACTCGCCGAGGACTTCCCTGGCGATCGCCTCATCCATGAATTCCGACACGACGATCTTAGGCATGGGACTCTTCCGGCTCGATGAGGTCGGTGATCTCATCGTGCAGCGATGTCGGGATCGAAAGGCCATCGCTCATGGCGATCTCGCGGTGCTGTAAGCGGCTCGTGCCCGGGAGTCTCGCGCCATCGGTCTGCTCGATCGCCGCCACGATGTTGGAGACGCGTTCCGCAAACCGGCCTCCCGACGACATGTCCGGCTGGAACACGAGCAGCGTGTGCCCGATCTGCGGCGGTGGGCCTTCGCCGGCAAAAAACGAACTGGCCTCGTAACCGAAATTACTGCCCGTCAACGCGGCCGCCATCAGCTCCACCATCAAAACCAGTGCTGCGCCCTTGGCGTCACCAATCGGCAGCATCGAACCTGCCATGGCCGCCGACGGATCGTCGGTTGGATTACCGTCGGCATCGAGGGCCCAGTCGTCGGGTATCTTCTCGCCCTTGCGTTGCGCCGCAAGGAGTTTGCCTCTCGCAACCTTGGACATGGCGAGGTCGATGACCAGCGGTTCGGCATTGTCGCGCGGCGCCGCGAACGCAATAGGGTTCGTACCCATCATCGGCTCGCGGCCGCCCCAGAAGTTAATAGCCTTCGGTGAGTTCGTGAAGACCAGAGCGACGAGACCCGCGCTGGCGAGCCGTTCCGCGTGCGCGCCCGCCTGCCCGAGGTGGTGCGAATTGTAAATACAAGCGGACGCGACACCCGTGACGCGCGCGATCGTGGGCAGCGTTTCCGTAGCGATATCTATCGCCGGATAGGCAAAGCCGGATTTCGCGTTGACCCGGATCAAGCCTGTGCCCGGGCGCGACAACGACGGTATGGCGAGTCCGTCAACCTTCCCGCTCCGTGCCTGGGCGGCGTAGCTGGGAATGCGCGACAGGCCATGGCCTTTCTGTCCGTCCGCCTCGGCCGCTACCAGCGCAGCGGCGGTCGAGCGGGCATTGGCTTCACTGGTGTTGCTGGCCATGAGCGCACGCACCGCCAGGTCCCGCGCGTCATCAATAGTCAGTCGAACGAATTCAGTCACGGCAACGGTTTGTCAGTCGAGTGATATCAGGCGCTACGATACAACTTCGTCATGACGAACTCTTTGTGGCCCAGGGCTTCCGCCGCGGTCAGTCGGCCGTTCGCAGTCTCGACCATCATGTCGATCAACGCGTCGCCCGCATCGGAAATCGTCATCTCCCGCCGAATGACACCGGAGACGTCGACATCGATGTGCTCGGACATCGTGCGCACCGTCCGTGGATTACCGGTCAGCTTGACGACGGGAATAATCGGGTTGCCGACAATATTCCCCTGGCCCGTCGGGAACACGTGCACGGTGTAGCCGGCTGCCGCCATCAGGGTTACGCATTCGGCGGCCGCCGACGACGAGTCCATGAAATAGAGGCCGGGCCCGGCTGCCGGTGCTTCGGCGGGCCCGAGCACGTCGACGTACGACACTTCTTTGCCGATTTTCTCGAGGTTGCCCATGGCCTTTTCTTCGATGGTCGTCAGGCCACCCTCGATATTGCCCTTGGTCGGCTGGCTGTCGGACAAATCGGAGGTCTTGAACGGCTCGATAACTTCGTCCTGGTAAGCCTGGAACGTCCGCATGAACTTCTCACCAATTTCCGGTGTCACCGCGCGTGCCGCGCACAGGTGTTCGGCACCCGTAATCTCGGAAGTTTCGCCGAAGACACCGTAGATACCGGTGGGTATGAGTTTGTCGTACAGGTTGCCCACGGCAGGGCAGGAGGCGAGACCGGTCGTCGTGTCGGATTCGCCACACTTGGCCGAGACCCAAATCTCGGAGAGGTCGCATTCTTCTCTTTGCTGGCCGCTGGTCTGATGCACGAAATCCTTGGCCTGCCGGGATGCCCTGGCGATCGTCTCGATGTCACCGTTTTGTTCGATGGAAAACCCGGCAACCGGCTTGCCCGTCTCGGCAATGCCATCGACGATACGCTTCGTCCAGCCAGGCTCGATGCCAATGACGACACAGGCCGCGATGTTGGGATTCGATCCCGTACCGATCATGGTCCGGAAGTGCAGATCGAGATCCTCACCGAACTGCAGTCGACCATAAGCGTGCGGCAACGCGATCGTTCCCTGGATATTGCTGGTGACAGCTTCGCACGCCGCGTTGGAAATATCGTCGACCGGCAATATGGCGACGTAGTTCCGCACGCCGACGCGGCCGTTTTCGCGCCGATACCCGTAAAAAGTGCTTGGAGTTGACATGTGAGCCCCCGTTACCAGCGTTTGGTTTTCAAGTTATGCGTGTGCACGTGACTGCCCGTGGCGACCGTGTCGACGATGCGGCCGATGTCCTGCCCGTACTTGATCGCGGTATCGCCGTCGGATAGATCGGCGAGCGCGACCTTGTGACCGATGGGCACGTCATCGTTAACGACCAGCGAAAAGTCGGAGTTGTCCTCGGTAACAACGCACAACATTTCGGTGCCCGCCGTCAGTCCTTCGACCACGACGACGCCGACGTTGTCCCGTTTGTCATGGACAAGCAGATGGGGAATACTCATTTTCTTCTTGGCTCCTGCACGCTGCTGCTGCCCGGGTCAATCCGGGGCCTGTTGGAGTGGGGGATGCTTACAACTCTTATATAAGATACAATACTAAATAATTTGGAGCAATAGCGGCGCAACGCCGCGGGCGCCGCCCGAGGCAACAACAACAATGGAATCGATGCCCGATTTTCAACCGCTCTACAAGCAGGTCTATGACGTCCTGGTGCGGCGCATTGCCGAAGGCGCGTGGCTTCCGGCCGAGGCTTTACCGAGTGAACAGGCGCTGGCGGCCGAACTCAAAGTCAGCCAGGGAACCGTGCGCAAAGCACTCGACGCACTGGTCGCCGAGAACCTCGTGCAGCGTCACCAGGGCAAAGGCACCTTCGTCGCCGAGCATACCCAGGAACACGCGCTGTTCCGGTTCTTTCGCCTGTCCAGGCCGAATACGGATGGCGAACGGGTCACCCCGGAAAGCGGTCCCGCACGCTGCAAGCGACGCGCCGCGACCGCAACCGAGGCCGACAAGCTGCATCTGAAGAAAGGCGCAAGCGTTGTAGAGATCAATCGCGCGCGGCTTATCGACGGCACCCCGACGGTCACCGAAAAAATCGTCGTGCCGTTGAAACTGTTTCCTGAACTCGACCACCAGACGGCGCTGCCCAACACGCTGTATTCGCTGTATCAAAGCGTGTACGGCGTCAACATCACGGTCGCGAAAGAGGAACTGCGCGCTGTCCTGTCGAACAAGAGCGACCAAAAGGAGCTGGGAATCGAACCCGGAACCCCAATGCTGAGAGTCGAGCGCATTGCCCTCGGCATCGCGGGCGAACGAGCTGAATTGAGGATCAGCCGCTGCGACACACGCAATATCGTCTACGCGGTCGAATTCAGCTGACATGGTTTGCTTCCCGGCATGACGTAACGATGGCAGCAGTGTTATGCATTGGGCACGCGGTACAGGATTTCGTGTTCTCCGTGGACGCAATGCCCGGTGCGGCTGAGAAGTACCGTGCGTCGTCGTTCGAATCGGTCGGCGGCGGCCCGGCAGCAACCGCCGCGGTCGCAATCGCCCGGTTGGGTGGCGTGGCGCAGCTTGCAGCACGCATTGGCGACGACGCTATTGCCGGTGAAGTCGTGGCGGACCTCAAGAGCTTCGGTGTCGACTGCTCACTGGTCAGGCGCTTTGCGAACCGTACCTCTTCGCTGTCCGCGGTGATTGTCGACAAAAGTGGCGAGAGACTGATTGTGAACTACCTGGACCCTGCACTGGATACATCGCCCGGCTGGCTGCCGCAACAGCTGCCCGACGGGGTCGGCGCCGTGCTGGCCGACACGCGCTGGCCCGAAGGCGCATTGCACGGACTGCAACTCGCGCGGCAGGCCGGCGTGCCCGGTGTGCTGGATGCAGACCTGCCGGTACCGGCGGACGGCGAGCTGGTTAGGGCCGCGACGCACGTGGCGTTTTCGGCGGCAGGACTGGCCGGGTTTTGCGATACCACGGACCCGGCCGCGGCGCTGCGGGCCGCCGATGCGAAAACCGACGCCTGGTGTTGCGTCACCCTTGGAGGTGACGGAGCGATGTACATGAGCGATGGCGAGTTGCGACGCATGGCCGCGTTCGAGGTCGAGGTGAGCGACACACTCGGCGCCGGCGATGTATGGCATGGCGCGTTTGCGCTGGCACTGGCCGATGGCCTGGAGATCACTGCGGCATTGCAGTTTGCGAGTGCCGCCGCCGCCCTGAAAGTCGCCAATGGCGGCGGCAGGAGCGGATCGCCGATGCGGGCCGACGTCGATGCGTTTCTTCAGCAACAACAATCCGCGGAGCTCGCATGACACTCACGTACGGCGTCATTCCCCTGGCACGGACGACCTTCGACATGGAGTTCGCGGAGCAGATGAAGGACCGGGCGTTCGCCGCGCTGGACAGTGCGGGCATCGCGACGGTCGGTCCGCGCAGCCTGGCCTGCGACGCCGAGGCAGCCCGCGCCGCGCTGGAGGACATCGAGCAAGGTGGCGATATCGACCTGCTGCTGATACTTCAAATTACGTTCACCGACGCGTCGATGACCATTCAGATGGCGCGTGACAGCCGTGCACCGGTGGCAGTGTGGGGCGTGCCGGAACCGCGCATTGGCGGCCGACTGCGCCTGAACGCCTATTGCGGCATCAACCTGGCCGCTCACGCACTCGGCAAGGCCGGCCTGTCTTACAACTGGTTGTTCGCCGACCCGGACAGCGAGGGACTGGCACAGAAACTGCGTGATCTTGCAGCGCATTCGGAGGCCGCGACCGGCAGGGTCGCCGCCGTTGCGCATGCCGATGATGAACGTGCCGACCAGGTCGTTAGGAAACTGCAGCAATCGCGTGTCAGCGTCATCGGCAATCATCCCGACGGCTTCGACACCTGCGAATACGATGCGGCGGCGTTGGGTGACCTGACGGGTATTTCGGTCGACCGGGTAGCGCTGGAGAATGCGTTCGACCGGGCAAAGGCAGCACCGGCCGGGCGCGCCGAGGCGCACCGGGCCAGTGCTGCACAGTCGCTGGCCGGCATCGACAGCGTGGACCAGGAGCAGCTCGATCGCTCGTTCCGGCTGCTGTGTGCACTGGAGGACATTGTCGAAGAGAACAACGCGGACAGCATCGCCGTGCGCTGTTGGCCGGAAACGTTCGTCGATTACGGCTGTGCCGCGTGCGGGCCGATGGCAATGATGAACCAGGCCGGCGTGCCGAGCGCCTGCGAGGCTGATGTTTACGGATCGGTGACCACACTGATGCTGCAGGAGCTTGCCGGGGAACCCGTCTGGATGGCCGATCTCGTCGACGTCGACACCGCCGGCGATACCGCCGTCTTGTGGCATTGCGGTCTTGCCCCACTGTCGATGTGCGATCCCGAGGCGCAGGCCGAAGCGACCATTCATACCAATCGCAAGATGCCGTTGTTGCACCAGTTCCCGTTGAAGCCGGGCAGGGTGTCGTTGGCGCGACTGTCGCAGGCGAAGAACGAAACGAAACTGATGATCGCCGGCGCCGAAGTCCAGCGCGCCCCGATGGCGTTCACCGGCACGTCCGGTGTCATTCGCTTCGACCGCCCGGTCAGCGAGGTTTGCGAGACCATCATGGGGGAGGGACTCGAACACCATTTCGCGCTTGCCTACGGCGATCACCTGGACACGCTGGAGCAAGTCGCCAATCGGCTGGATATTCCAGTCCTGAGGCTGGCCTGACTCATGCCGGCATCGCGCGACAGTGCTGTGATCAAGGGACTTGGCGTCCTGGCGCGCATGAACGATCTCGTCTGCGTCGCCGCACGCAACACGGCGGGCGGGCTGTTGATGGCGATGACGGCGATCGTCCTCACGCAGATCGTGTTTCGCTACGTGCTCAACGACTCGCTGATCTGGACCGAGGAAGTATCGAAGACCATGATGGTCTGGGCCGCATTCCTCGTGGCCCCCTGGGCCTACCGGTACGGGGCGAACGTCAGTATCGAGATGTTCGCCGACGAGTTCCCGCCCAGGCTGCGGCGGCTGTTGCACCTGCTGCTCAACTTGCTCGTCATCTGGATCATCGTCGTATTCCTGCGAGAGAGCTTCGGCATGGTCGACCGTGGGTTCACGATTCGCGCCGCGAGCATGCCCGTGCAGGTCGGCTGGTTCTACGCCGTGATTCCCTTTGCCTTCAGCGTGATGCTGCTCGTCGGCATCGAACTGTTGCTGCGTGACGTGCTCGGCCTGGTGTATCCGCGGGACGATTTCACGGTGCCCGGATCCGGCACACTGATGGAGGGCGAGTAGCTTAAGCCATGACCCTTTCCTATTTCTGGATATTTATCTTCCTGATGGCGGCGGGCATGCCGGTGGTCTTTGCACTGCTGGTCGGCCCCGGGCTGAGCCTGGCCATCGAAGGCGACCAGGTTTTCTACAAGGCCCTGCTGTCGCGCCTGTACAGCGGCATGGACTCCTTTCCGCTGATGGCGCTGCCGTTCTTCATCCTTGCCGGCCAGTTGATGAATTCCGGCGGTATCACGAAGTCCATTGTCGACTTCAGCCAGTCGATGATCGGGCATGTTCGGGGCGGCCTGGCCCAGGTCAATATCATGTCCTCGATCCTGTTCGCCGGACTCTCGGGATCGGCGGTTGCGGACACGTCCGCGCTCGGCAAGATTTTCATACCGGCAATGACAAAGAACGGTTATTCGCGACCGTTTTCGGCGGCCGTCACGGCCGCGTCGTCGGTCATCGGCCCGATCATCCCGCCATCCGGCATCATGATCCTGTACGCCTTCATCATGAACGTGTCCGTCGCCGGGCTGTTCGCCGCGGGTCTCGTGCCGGGCCTGATGATCTCGCTGGGCCTGATGCTCGTGACGAGTTTCATCGCGAAGAAACGCGACTACCCGGTGGCCGGGCGCAAAGCCACGTGGCGGGAACGCGGCTACGCTTTTAAAAGGACGGCGCTAGCCCTGTTGACGCCGGTCATACTGCTGGGCGGCATACTGGGCGGCATTTTCACGCCCACGGAGGCTGCGGCCGTGGCTGCTGCCTATGCATTGGTCGTGACCCTGTTCCTTACACGCACGCTGCGACCAAAGAACTTGCCCCGGATATTCATCGAGGCGGCGGTTCAGTCCGGTGTCATCCTGCTGCTCGTCGGTGCGTCCGTGGTATTCGCCTGGATCATCACGGTGTCCGGGATGGCCAGCATGGTTGCGAACGGCATGATGGCAACGTCGGACAACGTTTACGTGTTGTTGTTTCTGACGAACCTGTTCCTGTTTGTCGTCGGCATGTTCCTGGACGCCGGGCCTGCAATCCTAATTCTTGGGCCGGTGCTGGGTCCATTGTTCGTACGCCTCGGCGTCGATCCGATTCACTTCGCGGTGGTCATGTGCGTCAATGTCACCGTTGGCCTGGCGACGCCACCGCTCGGCCTGGTCCTGTTTGTCGCGGCGTCCGTCTCGAAAGAGAAGGTCGAGACCATTGCGCGCCAGATGCTGCCATTTCTTGGTGTTGAAATCGGTGTCATCTTCCTCATCACTTACTTTCCGGCCCTTTCGATGACACTGCCCCGATGGCTGGGCTTTGCATAGGCGTATGCGCAAATGACCAGACAACAGATTCTGCTTTCGACGTTTGCCGTCCTGTTCCTCGCATGCACCGCCGGCACGGTGCTTTCCAGCAGCGATTCCGATGCGGAATTCACCATCCGGTTTTCCTTCCTGGGATCCCCGGAAGACGAGGACTACGATGGTGCCCTGGTCTTCGAGCAGTATGTAGAGAGCCGCAGCAACGGCCGCGTCGATGTCGAACTCTACCCATCGGGCCAGTTTTGCTCGAACGAGCGGGAATGCCTCGAAGGCATGCAGACGGGCGTGTTGCAGGTGTTCATGCTGACGACGGGTGGACTCGGCAGCATCTTCGGTGCGGGACAGGTGCTCGACCTGCCGTATACCTTTCGTGACGATGCCGTCGTCGAATGTGTCCTTGACGGTCCGATGACCGCCGGGATTCGCCGGGCCGTTCTGGACGCCGAGCTGGGTGTCCGGCTCATGACGGTGTCGAATACGGGCGGCTGGCGCAATTTTGCCGCGACCGATGAGCAGATTCGGACTCCCGAGGACATCAAGGGCCGCAAGTTCCGGACCATTTCCGCGCCCGTGCAACAGGAACTCGTCCGCCAGCTCGGTGGCAACCCGACACCGGTGGCGTGGTCGGAGGTCTACACGGCGCTTGCTACCGGCGTTGTCGAAGGCTCGAAGAACGGGATCCAGGACATTGTCGGCATGAAGCTGCACGAGCAGATCAAGTACATTACCCTGGATGGCCACAGCTACATGGGCGGCATGTGGTGGTATTCCGAGGTGAGCTGGCAGAGTTTGCCGCCGGACATACAACGCATCGTTTACGACGCTTTCCAGGAACTGAAAACCGTCACCCGTGGTATCGTCAAGAGGCGCGAGATCGAGGCCTACAAGGAGTTCGTGGAATCCGGGGGGGCTCTGTACGTGCCGACGCCGGCCGAGAAAGAGATGTTTCGTGAAGCGGCCAGCGGTATCCGTGACTGGTATGTCGAGCAGTACGGAAGAGAGTGGCTCGACAAGCTGGACACGGCAATCAGCGATTGCGAAGAGCAGATCGACTCTGCCTATGACGGCGCCGTAACTGACTAGTTGAACTAGCTTTTTTAAGAATCCTCACAATGCCTGGCCATGGCACACAGGTCGATTGGCCGCACCGTCTCCGTCATTGTGATTTCCTGCCGAAAGTATGTATTATAGTCATCTATAAGACATAAGTTTCATGTGTAAATTCCAAGGTTATGGGGGAATGACTATGCAAACCAACTATCGGCGGCCTTCGAACCGCCTCGTCTCAACCGCACTGATTTCGTTGCTTTGCTTCGGACTCAGCCTGCCAGTGTCCGCGCAAATCGAAGAGATCGTGGTCACGGCCACCAAGCGTGAAGAGAACGTTCAGGACGTTCCGGTATCAGTGACGGTACTGTCGTCCGAGACAATCGAGAATGCGAACGCTGTCGGATTCGAGGGTTTGCAACAACTCATTCCGTCCGCGTCCTTCCGCAAGGGCAACACCACGCGAAACTCCTCCGTCATCATTCGTGGTTTAGGAACGATTTCCTTCAGCACGGCCGCTGAGCCCAGCGTCTCGACAGTCGTTGACGGCGTCGTCCTCGGACGCTCGGGCCAGGCATTCAGCGATCTTTACGAACTCGAAAGACTGGAAGTCCTGCGTGGCCCACAGGGAACCCTGTTCGGCAAGAATGCATCGGCTGGTGTTGTCAATATTACGACGAGAAAACCCAGCGAGGAATTCGAAGGAATGGTCGATTTGTCCTTTTTCCAGGACAACGAAACTCGCTTGAAGGCCCGGGTTTCAGGGCCGCTGAGCGACAATGCCCGCGGCAGCATTACGGCTTTCCAGGGCGACTTCAACGGCTTTATTCGCAACGTCTACGACAACAAGAAGATTAACGGATACGACCGCACCGGCGTCAGGGCGATGCTCGAGTACGAGCCAACGGATACTATCTCGACCCTGTTCATCTACGAGGACTACGACGCTAAGGACAATTGTTGCGCAGATGTCGAAGGCTTGCCGAGCGGTCGGCACCCGGGGTCGGAAGCATTACCCAATAGCATGGGCGTCGTGAACGGTGTCGCCGATATCGACCTGGATCAGCGCTTTGTCGATCATGACCTGACAACCGTGACGCTCGACAGCACCACGGCTTTCTCTGCACAGGTCGACATAGACATAGGCGACCTGACGCTCACGTCAATTACGGCGCGTCGCACCTGGAACAACACCGAGATTCGCGAGGGCGATTTCACGTCGATTGGCGGCGATGCGACGATACCGGTCGATTTCGGCGCAACCACCTTCCAGCTCCACGACGTCGGCCCCCAGGAATGGCGGCAGCTATCGGAAGAGCTGCGGCTCGCATCACCGGGCAACGAGACGGTTGACTGGCAGGTGGGCTTTTTCTACTGGAATATCGATTCGGACCGCCAGTTTACGCGCGATGCCAGTTGCCAGAACAACGGCGGCCAGAGCCAGGATATTCTCGATGCCAATCCGGGCCTGACCTGCAATGCCAACGATATTGTCGTGGGGACTGCGTTCTTCAACACCGAGTTCAATAACTACGCCCTGTTCGGCGACGCCACCTGGAATGTATCGGACCAGCTGCGAGTGCTCTTCGGCTTGCGCTTCACTGAAGACGAAGTCGGCTTTAATCACAACCGTATCAGCCTCGATCCATTCGGTCGCCGGGGCGTCGGCGTGCAGCGGGCAGATTCAGGCAACTCGAACTTCCAGAACCAGACGGATGAAAGCAATACGTCAGGAAAAATCGGTGTCCAGTGGAGCAGCGATAGTCTGGGCATGTTCTATCTAACGTACGCGCAAGGCTACAAGGGACCGGCATTCAACACGTTCTTCAACATGGGTGCGGCGGATGCGGGTTTCCCGATTGGCGCCGAAGAGTCTGACGCGATTGAGATCGGCTGGAAATACACGTCGGACAACTTCCTGCTCAATCTGACCGTTTTCCAGACCGACGTAGAGAATTACCAGGCAAATAACTTCGATACGTCGACAGGCGTGACGATCACGCGGTTGACCAACGCCGGTGACGTCTCGACGGAAGGCTTCGAGGCGGATTTCCTGTGGAAGCCGATGGACAACGTGAGCATCGGCGGCGGCTTTGCATCGGTTGATGCAACCATTGACGCGTTCAGGTGTCCGTTGGATCCGGTCACCGGACTGCCGCCGGCCGGCTGTAGCACGCGTTCCGGACTCGACGTACCGTTCTCGCCGGACCTGAAAATGTCGCTGTACGGCGAGTGGCTGGTGCCGCTCGATAACATGGACCTCGTGTTCAATGGATCCTACGTGCACACCGACGAACAATATGCGGACCTTCCAAACACGTCCGGCGTTTTCGCCCCGGCGGCGCTGCTGCCCGAGTACGACATCTTCAACCTGACCGCTTCGCTGTCGTTCAACGACGATCAGTTCAGAATCTCGTTGATCGGCAAGAACCTCGGTGACGAAAGCTACGTGACGACCTTCAGTGGCGACGGATTCCGCTACCAGGTACCTCGCGATGCGGATCGTTACTTTGGTATCGGCTTGCGGGCGTCGTTCTAGCGGTCCGTTTGCGAAGAGCGTTGCCGGGCCGCTGGAATTAGTGGTGAGCGAACCCGGCAACGTTCGCACCCTCTGAATGCTCTCCGCATCGGTCATCGGCTGTGGCCGCGGGGGTACCTTAAGCCTCGATGCGCTGCAGGGCTCGAGCTTGTATCGGCCTGTTGCTGCCGCCGATCCGTCGAAGCACGCCCAAGACACCGTCCGCGAGCGTTTGCCGGAACTGCGGCTGTTCGATGATTTTCGCGAGATGCTGGCTGCGTGTCCCGCAGATGTCGTGTGTGTTGCGACACCGGCACCCACGCACGATCCGATCGCGCGCGATGTGCTCGAACACGGCGTTCGCGGCTTATTGCTCGAGAAACCGTTGGCATGCGATGTGGCGACGGCGGAAGCCCTGCTGAGCGAGATCGATACTGCCAATCTGCCGCTCGTCGTCCCCCATGGCATGCTCGTGCTGCCGGCGCCACAGGAAATAAAAAAGCGCGTGCGACGCGGTGACATTGGCCGACTGATCAGCATTGAAATACAGAGCGCGGTCGACCTGCTGAATGCCGGCATTCACTGGCTGGTCTATTTGCTGGATACGCTTGCCGACGACAGGCCCGCAGCTGTCGAGGCCGAATTCGATGTCGGCGCTCACGCGATCAATGATGGCGTGCAAATCGAGGCGGGAGGCCGGACTTGTATCGAGATGCAGTCCGGCATCAGCATAGTCGTGCACTCCGGCAAGCAGACGGTGCCGAAAAGCGAGGTCCTGCCGAGTGAGGAGCAGCTTGGCGCGCTGTTTCGCCTGTCCGGATCCGATGGCGTAATCGAATTTTCCGCCTGGGCCGGCAGCTTTTGGATTCAGTCGGGGAAGTCGCACGGCGAGTTCATTCGGCGCCCATTAGCAACGGGCCGGAGTTATCACCAGGTCTTCCTGGAGCAGCTGGCGCAAAATATCGTCGCCGGAGTCGTCGACCATTCCAGCGCTGAACTGTCGCTTGCGGCACTTCGCTTGATCGAAACCGCGTACCGGGCACATGATGAGGGCGACTGGCAACTGGGTGTGCCTGCTTCCGCTGGATAACGGACATGAACATGGGCGATGAATCCTTCGACTTTGCGATCGTCGGCGCGGGTTGGCGCACGGACTTCTTTCTGCGAGTTTCCCGGGCGATTCCGCAGATGCGTGTCTGCGGCGTCGTGGCACGCAAAGCCGAGCGGCGCGACGCGGTAACGGCGGAGTGGGGCGTGCCATGCTTTGCGTCGGTCGCCGAGCTTGTGCGGCACACTCAACCGGCGTATGTGATTGCAAGCGTCAGTGCCGAGGCGATGCCGGACGTCTGCCTCGAGCTTGCCGATCATACCCTGCCGGTGCTGGCCGAAACGCCGCCGGCGCCCGATCTCGACCGGCTCATCGGCCTCTATCGCCAATGCTCGGCAGCCAGTGCCCGCATTCAGGTTGCCGAGCAGTACTGGGCACAGCCGCTGCATGCGGCGCGCCAGTCAATCGTCGATGCAGGCTATCTCGGTCCTATCAACCAGGTCTACCTGTCGGTGTGTCATGGCTACCATGCGATGAGCCTGATTCGTCGCCTGCTGGGCATAGGCTTTGAACCGGCGACGATCCGTGGACAGCGATTCACAAGCGGGGTCGTGGCGGGCCCCGATCGCGCAGGACCGCCCGACGAAGAACGCATCGTCGACATGGAAACGGACTATGCCTGGCTCGATTTCGGCGACCGCCTGGGCGTGTTCGAATTCTGCCTGCCGCAATACCGGAACTGGATTCGCGGGCAACGCGTGAACGTGCGCGGCGAGCGCGGCGAGATCATCGATGACCGGGTGACATACCTCAAGGACCCGGTTACGCCGATCACGGCAACGTTGCGGCGCCACGAGGCCGGCCGTAACGGCAACCTCGAGGGCCTGTATCTGAAGGGAATTCAATACCTCGACGAGTGGATCTACCGCAATGCCTTTTCACCGGCACGACTCTCGGACGAGGAACTGGCGGTAGCACGGTGCTTGCGGGACATGTGGACCTACGTCAAGACGGGCAAGGAGTTTTACAGCCTCGCGGAGGCCAGCCAGGACCAGTACCTGGCCCTTTGCTGCGCACGCGCAATCGCGACCGGAGCCGCCGTTCGCACCGAACAACAGCCCTGGTCGGTTCAGACCTGATCCAGGCCGTTCTCCTTCAACAGGCCGTCTATCTCGATGACCTCGCCCGAGGCCGCGGACTTTTCGGCAGCGGCACCGACGACCACCGACCAGAACGCGTCCACCGGCGTCGGGCCGGTACAGGAGCCTTTTTCGATATCGTCGACGAAGTGCACGTGCTCGAAGAACGTCGCGCCGTTGTGGCCCGATTCCTCGATTGCCTGCGGATAGCTCGGCGTTGTCATGCGTGACGGGCAGGTTTCGCCACCGTATATCTCCAGGCCGGATTTCAATGTGTCGCCCGGCAGGAAATCCATGTTCTCGTAGGCTCTCAGACGGCCGGTGTCGCCGCAGATGACGACTTCCTCGTAGAACATCGGTGCGAACATGACGAGCCCGAAGTGACCTCGGATACCGTTCTCGTACTCGATGATGACCATCGCGTTGTCGAGAATGTCGGCCTTGCCTTCCTCGTGATCGAACTCGCGAAAATTGACCGCCATGCTGCCGGACGCGAAGACGCGAGTCGGTCGTGACCGGGCAAAGAGATTGATCAGGTCGAAATAGTGGCAACATTTCTCGACCAGGGTCCCGCCGGAATAGCGGCCGTACTTGTTCCACTGCCCGACCTTGTCGAGGAATGGCATGCGATGTTCGGCCATGCTGATGGTCTTGATGTCGCCCAGCGTCTTGCGCTCCAGCACCTCGTGGATTGCCTCGGTGTAGATCGCCTTGTAGCGGTATTGCAGGCCAACCTGGAAGATCCCGGCATGGGCATCTGCCATTTGCGCAATCTCCCAGGCATCCGGGATCGTCGTCGCGACCGGCTTCTCGATCAGGATGTGCTTGCCGGATCTGGCTGCGGTCCTCACTGCGTCGATGTGAGTGAAATTCGGCGTGCAGATAATCAGGCCATCGACGTCCGGGTCTTCACACGCTTCCTCGATGGACGCATAAGACTGGAGCGGTTCGTCGCTGTGAACGGCATGCGCGGTTTTGGCATTCTCGACACTCAACGGCTCCGGGTCGTACACACCGTTAATCGTCGCGCGGCCCTCGAAATTGGTGACGCGGATGTGCTCCTGGCCCATCGTGCCCGTGCCGATGACGTTGAAGCGGTGCTTCGGCGCCTCGCTCGCGCACAGGTATTTGTCCTTGTCGGCAACGAGGCTGGCGTGACCATAGCGACGCGCAAAGTCGCGGCTCCAGAATTCCTTTCCTTTTGGCATCAGAAGAACCCGGTTGGTAGTTATTCGATTGCCCCGGCGGGGCCGACGTTGGACATGCAATCGATAATAACTTAGTTCTCAAAACCGCTGTAGGGTAATAACCGCCGTCTTCATCGATGGAATTCGACAGATCCGGGGCGATGGGCCAGGACACTATAGCGGTGGCGCGTAGGTATACTGAATGTACAGGAACACGTCTGGTCCGCGGTCCATACCATTGGATCGCCTGGGCCGTTCTGGAGCCTTATGTGGCAACGAAGCTGTCATTTTTGATCAGGCCGGGAATGCTCCCGCGGCTTCTTGCGTTTGCCGTTCTTTCCGCCGGGTGCGCATCCAGTTCCACGCTTGCAACAGATTCGCAGCGCTCTTACCTGCGAGAGGCGTGGCGTGCTGCGTATGAAGAGAATTCAATTCAGTCATACGAGCGATTCATACGAGAATTCGATGCGTCAAATCCCGAGTATTCGAGTATCAGGTACTGGAGCAAGCGTGATGAGTTAGTGAGTTTGGCAAGAGATAAAATTCTGGAAGTTGAGACGTGGATCGGCGCCGGGAAGCAAATCAGGTTGCTGGATGATTTCCTGGAAAAGTACCCGGAAAGTCAGCACGCAGCGGAAGCCAGGGTTCTAATCGATGACCTTTCAACGCTCAGCCCGGATGAGATGGATAGGATCGTCGAACGCGGGACGATTGCGTTTTCTACTGACCAAAAGCCCTGGCGGCAAAAGCTGTACAAATCGGGATTCAATGTCGAGTGCGATAACGCTGACGCTGCGGTTCAAATTGTTTACGAATATGATGAAACACGCCTTGGTGCCAAGTACGTCGAACAGGGGTCTTCTAAAACCGCCGTCGGCGAATCCGGCGCTACCGGCTCAATGCAGTTCGAAATACGCATTGATGGCGACCCTGTATACGCCGCCTACGGTGACAAAAGAATTAATCCGGAGTACAGAATCGGAGCATCAGCCACCACCGAGAGTATCAACCGTGTCGGTGACAGGAAGGCAAGTGAAATCAGGTCAGAGCTCCTCAGGCCGGTCAGACAGGTCATTGATGACCTGGCGAAATCAAGACGAGTGTCGCTCCTGAAACACCTGGACGACATTGACCCCCACGATATTGATTTGTTGAAGGAACGAACCGATTTTCGCGAGTACGAAATTACATCACTATGCCGTTGGGGTGCATTCTTGACGATTGCCGATGGCACCTTCAGATATCGGGGTGAACCCGTGTCGGTCGCAAAACAAACGGGCACCAATCTGTTGAGAATCTGCGATGGCCATTATCGGGGCATGCCCGGCGCGTATGAAGTCAACATGAACGAACAGGAAATTGACCTACTTCGCACTAACGGACTGGTTGTCGGGCCGTACGGTGATTGTGCAAAGGAATAGCCCTGGACGTATCGATTGCCGGTTTTGACTCAGTGTCCGGTGATATTGCACAGTGTCATCAAGAACAACGACAAAGCAGGTGACACGATGAAGCGAGCGATGTTCGGACTGGTACTGGGGCTGTTCTCCCTGGCGAATGCCTCGGAACGATTGCCGATCGTCGACATGCATATGCACGCCGCGCCGGCGGACTCCCAGGGGCCGCCGCCGCTCGCAATGTGCACGCCGATGCCTTCGCCGGTGTGGGATCCTGCACGGCCCTTTGTCGAGACGTTCATGGGTCACATGAAGCAGCCATCCTGCGACGACCCGGTCTGGTCGCCGGAGACGGACGAGGAAGTGCTGGCCCAGACTGTCGAGATCATGGAACGTCGCAACGTGGTCGGCGTCTTGAGCGGCACGCCGGAGCGCGTCAGTGAATGGATGGATGCTGCGCCCGGTCGATTCCTGCCCGGGCTCGGGTTCCAGATCGGTGGAAACAGAGAGTATTCACCTGAGTTGATCGCGGAAATGCATGCCGATGGCCGGCTGGCGGTCCTGGCCGAGGTGACCAACCAGTATGCCGGCATCGAGCCCGATGATGAGCGTATGGAACCCTACTGGGCGCTGGCCGAGGAGCTCGACCTGCCGGTGGGTATCCATATCGGCACCGGTCCACCGGGTGTCATCTACCTCGGTTCATCCGAATACCGTGCACGTATGCACAGCGCGCTGACGCTCGAGGAGGTGCTCGTTCGGCACCCGAAGCTCCGGGTCTATATCATGCACGCCGGTTACCCGATGCTCGACGACCTGCTCGCACTCCTGTTCGCGCATCCGCAGGTCTACGTCGAGGTCGGCGTCATCGTGTATGTAACGCCGCGCCCGGAGTTCTACCGTTTCCTGCGCGGCATCACGGACGCGGGCTACGGCAAACGCGTCATGTTCGGATCCGATCAGATGGTCTGGCCCGGCACGATCGAGCGTAGTATCCAGGTCATCGAAGACGCGCCGTTTCTCAGTGAAGAGCAAAAGCGCGACATCCTCTACAACAACGCAGCGCGTTTTCTCCGTTTTAGCGAAGAGGATATTGCGCGGCATCATGGTATGTAGTGCCGGGCTCGGGACGATTGCCTTAAATCAACGGCTCCCGGGTTCGACCCCTGTTTTTGTCTGTTTTTCATTCACAGAGAATTTCAGGAATTGGCCGCTTCCGGAAAGCCGATTCGGCGCAACAAATCTCGGAATCCTGGATGGGACTGCAGCGCATCGAACACCGGCATTGCATTGATGTGCAGGATCTGCGGTTGCCGATACTCATAGGCCTTTTCGAGGTAGGACAGTGCCTCATCCGGATAGCCGGCCTGGACGTATAGCCTTGCAAGAGCCACGTAGTCGAAAAACTCGGTATCCCGCCCCGCGAGCGTGTCAGCGAGCTGGTGAATGGCACCGGTGTAGCCGGATTCTGCATAGCCCTTTTCCATGGCCTGCAACAGATCATTGTCCCTGCCCCAGGTCGTTTTGTACCCCGCAAAGGCCTCTTCATGCCTACGCGTGAGCCACAGCGCCTCGTGGTAATGATGGTTGCCCGCCATCAATGCCGGATTTTCCGCAGCACCTTCGCGGGCCTTTACGATCACGTCGTCGTATTGCCGGGCCAGGATTCGATGAAAGTCGACCACGTTGCGCGCCATCGGGGAGTGCGGGTCGTACAATGCACCGATCTCTACCTGGTCCAGGCTTCCTTGCAGATCGCCCATGACCATCAGGTAGTCCGCGTAAGCGTGCCGGGTGAGGGCGTCATTGGGACGCAGTTCCAATGCCCTGAGCAGGTTGGTCCTCGCCGATTCCCAGTCCCAGTCGAAATAAAGCTGGATGAAGCCAAGGCTCCCATGGCCTCCGGGCGAGTCACTGTCAAGGGCTATAGCCTTTAGAGCTGCCTCCCGGGCTCTAGGAATAAAGTCCGAGTCCGGCGCCCAGCCAAAGAACTCCTTGAGAAGATAGGAGCCTGCGACGCCGGCATGCGCGGGGGCGAACCCGGCATCCAGTTCGGCGGCCCGTTGATAGTGGCGCAGGCTCTCGTCGAACATGAAGCGATCGAAATAGTGACGGCCCTTCAAGACGAGCTCATGCACCTCCAGGTTCGCAGGCTCTTTTCGCGCCCACTCGTCCGGCTGTTCTTGTGTGACAGCGACTTCGATTTCGTTGGCGATCGCCAGTGAAATATCGTTGATCAGGGGCAGTACATCCTCAAGCTCACGGTCGTAGCTCCTGGCCCACAGGTGGTCGTCCTCGGCACCTCGGATGAGTTGTGCCGTGATGCGGACCTGGTTGCCGTCACGCAACACGGAGCCTTCGATCAGCGCGTCGACGTTCAACTCGCGAGCAATTTCCGGGATCGACAGCGTGCTCGTCTCGTAGCGCAAGGTGGACGTCTTCGATATCACCCGCAACTCCGTCATCCTCGATAGTCGAGTGATGAGCGCATCCTGCATTCCTTCCACGAAGTACTTCTGGGCCGGATCATTGGACAGGTTTTTCAACGGCAGTACGGCTACGGACCGAATAGCCTCGTCAGTGTCGGCGAACCAGTTAGGACCACTCACTGCGACGATCAACAAAACGAAGGTGGCCAACACAAACCAGCGTTTTCGCGCTGATGCCTGCGGCTGGCGATCGGTTTGCCGATCGTCCATCGCAACGACCTTGTCTGCCGCATCCTGGCTCGCGACTTCTTGAACCTCGGCGACGAACCGGTAACCGCGGCCGTGCACGGTCTTGATGATCGCCTGCCGTTGCCCGTCATCCCCCAGCGCTTTGCGCGCGCTCTTGATGTGATTGCTGAGCGAGGTGTCCGAGACGATCTTGCCGGCCCAGATCTCATCGAACAGTTCCTGGCGCGTCAGCATGCGGTCCCGGTGCTCGATCAGGTAGACGATCAGGTCGAACACCAACGGCTCGATGGACACGGTCTCGCCGTCTTTCAGCAGCAGGAAATTGCCGGGATCGACCTCAATATTGCCCAGTCGGTAAGTCATCGATACTCCCGATCGTTTTGGGGCAAAGGACCGGAAATGCAGCCTGGCCGGCCGACTCACCCGATGACGATCGGCATCGTAAGAATTCACACAATCGTTATGCAAAGAGTACGAGTCCTTCATGTCTTTTTTCTGTAGTGGCAGATACTTACATCTGCCCAATCACACCACCACAAGGCTCGCTATCGTGGCGAGTCATTCAACGGAGAGAGTGAGAAGGAGGTAAATCATGAAGCATTTCATCCCGAAATCCGCAGTCGTACTGTTCGTCGCCTTCCTTTGCAGCTCTGTCGCCTCGGCGGACTATGAGCGTAATTGCCACTTCGCCTTTGGCAATGGAGTGACCGAACAGATCGTCGTTCCACCTGGCCAACCGCCCAACGCGCACCTCGGTCAAATACGCCTTCGTATCGGACGGGTCATCGTGGACGGTGCAGTCGACATGATCATCACCGCGGGATTCGACGTACCCGCTATGGACCCGCTTACGGGCAAGGGTCGTATCACCGGCTTCGGTAAAGCGACGTTCGATTTCGACGACCTGGGTGCATTTCACACCTGGGAGGTCGACACGGTTACCTTCGAAGGTCCGCCGCCGTGGGAAACCACTGAGCTCGTCGGAAACATCCGGACCGGACCGGCGCGCGACGCGGTAGCCGACCCGCAGTTGCCACCGATGCCGTGGGGTACGGGTTTCTTCGCCAACACCGACGCAACATTGAAGGGCAAGGGCTGGATGAGACACTACGTCGTCAATTCGGAAGGCGTCCTGGTCAACGAATTCACGTACTACATCTTTGGCAGGATCTGCAATGTCGACGTAAGGGCAATCCGGCAAGCGCAGGGAAGCTAGTCGTTTCTGATCGGTCGAAGAGCACCCCGATGAGCCGGGGTGCTTTTCGCGTGCCTGTACCAGCCGCCCAGGTGATAGACTGCCCGAAGGCTGCTGCTGCAACCTGGCCACTTTTCAAGGGGTTCCAATTGGGTTTGGTACGATTAACGCAATGGGTAGAGTGAAGATTTACTGGCGCGCGTCCATCCTGTTGGGATAGTGGTGATTGGGTATACGGGCTGGGTCTACGCCAAAGTCAGGGCCGTCGACGACCACGTGCCACTGATCGGAATCTCGATGAATGATGAAATCGGTTGGTTTGGGCAACAGGTGGTCACTTTCGAACTAAAACGCAGGATTTCCAATAACGAGTTTGATGGTGTCCAGGTTGACTGCTCCAGTATCGCCCGGGTACTGAAAAATCATACGACTCCGTGAGCGGCGTTTGTCTCAAAACGGATAACAATAAAAATGAGCGAAACTGAAACCAACGACAAAGCTCCGAACAGGCGCGTCAAGATTATCACCGCAATCTGGCTGGTGGTCTCGCAAATCCTCGGCCTGGTCCCGTTGTATTTCATGGCAATCGGGGTAATGATCATCAGCATCCTGGCTGGATGCGTCGAGTGTATTGGAGAAGTGTTCGAACAGGCTATCGGACCGTATCCATTAATCGGATTCATTTGTGTTCTGACCTCATGGGTGCTTTTTGCCGACCGCAAGTACAAGCTCGCCAGTATCGTTACTGCTGTGCCGCTGGTGTTGGCGTACTTCATGATGGGGGCAAAGGCTGCTGTCTAATAAGAAGGGGGAAAAGGTGTCAGGTTTATTTTCTAGGCAGACACTTTGGTCTAGAAAAATAAACCTGACACCTTTTCCTGAGGGAAAACCCGATATGAGAAATACCATTAGAGCATTCATCACGATAACTCTCGTCTTCCTCGTCGCCATTGCTTCTGCACATGCACAGGACAAGAAGGCGCTCGTGGGCGGCCGCCTGATCGATGGCTTCGGGCATGCGCCGATCAGCAACAGTGTCATCCTGGTTGAAAACGACACGATTCTCGCCGTCGGCACCGTGGATACGCTGCCGGTGCCCGAGGGCTTTGAAGTGATCTCCACGGACGGCATGGATGTCCTGCCGGGCCTGTGGGAAAGCCACGCACACCTGATGCTGAGTGGCCACGCGGACTACCCGCATTGGCAGGCAACCTACCTCGACCGGCTGGCGGATGAAATCATGCCGGCAACCGCCAGCCAGCTGTTACTGGCCGGCGTCACGTCCGCCCGCGACCTCGGCGCGCCGCTTGAGCCGTCCAGGTCAGTCAAGGAACGCATCGATCGTGGCGAGATTCCGGGGCCTCGCTTGTTCATGTCGGGACCGTTCCTGCAGGCAGAGATCGAAGACTGGCAAGCCGCCTATCGCTGGCCCGTGCGCTCCGTGAGCGACGCGCGCCGCAAGGTCGCCACGCTCGACGACGCGGGCATGGCCATCGTGAAGCTGATCGACCAGGACAAGTTGCCCCTCGACATCGCCAGGGCCATCGTCGATGAAGCGCACAAGCGTGGCATGGTCGTTGTCGGTCACGCACACCGGCCGAATGAGATTCGCATTGGCCTGCAAATTGGCATCGACAACTTCGAGCATACGGGCCTCACCACGGCACCCGAATACCCACCCGATGTCATCGAGGCGTTGCGAGAGCGGACCGCCACGGGCCGTGTGGCCGGCGGGCCGCTATACTGGACGCCGACCGTGGAAGGCTTGTGGAATTTCGACCGCACGGTTGCAAGCCCGGAGAAGCTCGACGACACGTGCTGGCAGCGCGGCCTCGAGGAAGACACGATCGCGGACATTCGTGCGTCCATCGAAAACCCGAGTCAGCTCGGCTACACGCGATTGACGCCGCTAAGAAAGCCCACGTTGAAGCGCAAAATAGCGCAGCTGCGCGAAGCCGGCGTGGTCTTCCTGGTGGGCACGGACAGCGGCATCCCAATGAAATTTCATTGCCAGTCGACGTGGAACGAGATGGACGTCCTGGTCCGCGTCATGGGACTGCCGCCGATGGACGTCATCCGCGCGGCCGTGTACTGGCCCGCCGTCATGATGGGTGTTGAAAACGAGCTGGGCACGGTTTCCGCCGGCAAGAAGGCCGATATCATCGCCGTGCGCGGCGATGTGCTGGAGTACATCAACCTGCTGCAACACGTCGAATTCGTGATGAAGGGCGGCGTGGTCTACAAGCAGGGCGGCAGGCCGGTTGGCGATACGGTCAACTAAGCATCTATTAAGTCTCTATTCTGGTTCATTTCTTCGCACACGCTATCCAGACGTGCCTGTCGTCGCGGTCGGGCGATCGCTTGCAGATTCACGAATATGGTCTAGTATTTCCATAAGGGCCTGAACCCGACATTCGAATAGGCGGCAGGCCAGTGGCGCTCGGCTGCCAACCAGGCGACCGGCCCGCTATTTCAGGGGAGGTCTTGATTCATGATCTTGAGAACACTTTCTCGCCGCAAACTACCGTTCGCAGAGACGGATTGCCTCGAAACCCAATCGGTCTTCAGTCGCCCGGCCAGGTGCGGGTTGGGCATTGCAATTGTGCTAGTCGGAATTGCCGGATGTACTACGGCCCCAACCCAGAGCCAACGGGAGGTCGCTGCAATTCAGATGGAGGTAGGCTCAGACGTCATTGCACCGCGCCCGGAGGATGCGGCGTCCGCAAGCGCGCAGCCGCTTGAATGCGAAATCTTGTGCAGCGCGTTCAATCCTCGCCAGTCCGTTGCGCAGGTGCTGTGGCCAGAGCAAACGACGATGGAAGCAGCCTCGGCTGGCGGATCACGCGTCGATTTGGGACTACTGCGCCTGGACCTCGTCGGTGCGGCACGTCGCTTTGAAGACGGCGAGTATGGAACCGTGCGACTCAACGTGGTGCCGGAGATCGAATCGGAGCCGGATGTCGGATTCGATCTGGAACAGGTTCGAACGGCGGTGTCACCGGCAGTTCTTCAAACGGTTCGCGACAATCGGGTCATTGCGCGTGACCTCGCTCTTCCCGGCCCGGAAGAACTCTCGCGGCAACGAATACCCGGAGTAGTCGAGCAGTTTTCAGTGGCAGAGCGCGAGGCAATGCGCAGAGACGCACTGACCGGAGGGCTCGGTTCGATCCGGGTAATGGGCCAGTCTGTTTACGCGCGTCGCTCCGTCCCGGTTCGCACCGTCGTATTAGAAGGACTTCAGCCCGGACTTACTTACAAGATCCGGCTTGTCCAGGACGCGCAAAGCGAAGCCGAAAGCCTTGCCTATGGCATCTGCCGCGTACCCGTCTGTCCCGCCGATTTCATTGAACAATAGGCTCGTTTCCCGTTCGGGTCACGCCGCTGCGTATTTCGAGGAGGTCTGATGTGAGGAACAATCGTCACTTGCCGCTCGTTGCACGACCCTGTTCCCCGGGTCGCCCTGGTCCTGTTCTGCTGACCCTCGCCCTTGTGGGACTCTTTCTCGCAGGCCAATCGGGAACGGTTGAGGCTCAAGGGGTTGTCAGCATCGACAACATTAGCCCGGCTTCGTCCGACCGGGACGCGACGAACCCGAACAGCGCCAGTGGCGGACGTGTCAACAAGCTCGCCGCGCCCCCCGCTCCCACGACTCCGCAGTGGTCGGACGCCCTGGGCTGGTCTGACGTCAGCAACTATTCGACCATCCAGACCGTTGCTGCGGGCGACGACCTGTTCCTGCTGGCGCGTGCCAATGCCGGTATGCGGACCTTGCGCTACGACCGTGACAACGACCGCTGGGTGAATGTCGCCGGCAACGATCCTCAGTGGTCGGATGCCCTGGGCTGGTCGGATGTCACGAACTACTCGACCATCCAGGCGGTTGGCGCCGGTGACGACCTGTTCCTGCTGGCGCGTGCCAATGCCGGTATGCGGACCTTGCGTTACGACCGTGGCAGCGACCGCTGGGTGAACGTTGCCAGCAACGATCCGGAATGGTCGGATGCGCAGGGCTGGTCTGACGTCAGCAACTACTCGACCATCCAGGCGGTTGGCGCCGGCGACGACCTGTTCCTGCTGGCGCGGGCCAATGCCGGCATGCGGACCTTGCGTTACGACCGTGGCAGCGACCGCTGGGTGAACGTGGCCAGCAAGTCGGACGCGCAGGGCTGGTCGGATGTCACGAACTATTCCACCATCCAGGCCGTTGGCGCGGGCAATGATCTGTTCCTGCTGGCGCGGGCCAATGCCGGGATGCGGACCTTGCGCTACGACCGTGGCAGCGACCGCTGGGTGAATGTTGCCAGCAACGATCCGGAATGGTCGGACACGAAGGGCTGGTCGGACGTTACCAACTACTCGACCATCCAGGCGGTTAGCGCGGGCGACGACCTGTTCCTGCTGGCGCGCGCGAATGCCGGGATGCGGACCCTGCGCTACGACCGTGGCGGCGACCGCTGGGTGAATGTTGCCAGCAACGATCCGGAATGGTCGGATCCCCTGGGCTGGTCGGACGTCACCAACTACTCGACCATCCAGGCGGTTGGCGCGGGCGACGACCTGTTCCTGCTGGCGCGTGCCAATGCGGGAATGCGGGGTTTAGGCTATAACCGCGGCCGAGACCGCTGGGTGAGCGTCGCTCCCGATAGATCGGGGACTTATTTTGCAGCCAGCGAGTGGGGTGGATTATTCCGCACAACGGACGTCGGACGAAACTGGACCTATGTGCCCGGGCACCGACCGCAGGCCGTTTGGGACGTAGAATTTAACCCGGCCGATTCGCGTGTGTTAGTCGCAACCTCGCGCTTCGACGGAAAGGTGGCGACGGAATCCGGCATCAATATCAGCCGTAACGCGGGCAGCACGTGGTCGGTTCCACCAGGCGCTTTGCCAGCCGCTGGGGATTGCGCACTTGCAGTGGACCGCGCCGAACCTACGGCCTATGGCATCGCTTTCGACCCGGATGATCCCGACGAAATCTACGTCGGGACGAGTTGTGGCGTCGCCATCAGCACAGACGGTGGCGCCAACTGGGACTATGTCGATCCTACACCGGGTGACGGCGGTAGCCTGAGTGTCTGGGACGTCATCGTCCACAATGGCGGCACGATCGACATTTGCGGCGACGAGGGACACTTTCGATCGACCGACGGTGGTGCAAGTTTCGTAACCGGCTCCACTGCCGAGCCGGGCGGGACCTGTTCCCTGGCTGTCTCCCCTGACGAGGCCAACGTGCTTTTCATATCGGTTGGAACGCAGATCTTCGAGAGCCGGGACGGCGGTGCGTCGTGGCCGACCGCATTCGTCAATCCAGGTCCACAGGGGCGGATTCCGTTTGTTAAGGTGAATGACCGAGCCGGCGCTGCCTTCGACCTCTGGTACGGTGATACGCAGCTCTTCCGCGCAGCCTGCACGACGCCCAATAACACTGGCTCCAACGCGCAGCGGTGCCCTGCGAGCGCAGGGTGGACGAATGCGCAAACCGGCAGTCACTGGGACGTCGGAGACCTGGTATTCGACCCGAGAGCGGCAAACGATGCCTGTCCGGTCCTCTTCTCCAACGACGGCGGGGTCTATTTTAACCAGCGCGCCGGCAGCAATTGCCACGATCCGCGATGGGAGCAACCCTCGACCTCGGTAAGTGCACTGTGGCTCTGGGACATGGATGGCAATGTACGCGCGACCACTACTGAAGAGGGCATTTACATGGGTCAACAGGACTCAGGCGCCTTCGGTACCCGACAGGGCGGCAGGGCAACGCCAGACTGGAACAGCCCAGGCTGCTGCGACGTATTCGATGTCGAGGCGGAGGACAACCGCGTCGTCTACACGCTGTGCTGTGCCCGTCCCCCTAATCCTCCACCACCCGGATTCAGGGCTACCCGGATGTTCCTCGATGATGACACGATGAGCGGAGGGACCGCGATTACGAACGCGAATCATCCGAACGGTCTTCTGCTCGGATTCCGGGACCTCGACTCAATCGCCAACTATGCTGCGAACCGGTACGCGGTTGTGACATCGGCAGGCGTTTTCTTTACGACCAATATCGGCGCCGCGACGATCAACTGGCAGCAGCTCGGCGCCGGCGCGCCGGCGAATGCCTGTGGGATTTTTGCCAGCCGAAACGACGCGGGTATACCCGTCTTCTATCTTCGTGCGGGGATCGGCGCCTGTGGCCTCGGGCGCGTTGGATCGCTCTGGCGACTCGACGGCGCAACGACGACCGGCGTGTGGAATCGGGTCAACCGTGGCGGCGTCAGTCAATTTGGCGCCTTCGGTATCGATCCCTCGGATGCGGATCACATAGTCGCAAACGATCTCTCGGGGCCAGCACCGGCGATGGTCAGGACAACTGACGGTGGCGCCAGTTGGGTGACATTGCCGCAGCTCGACCAACTGTTGTCCGGCAATGGTCAGTTTGTCATGCAGGTTCAGCAGGGTGCGACCGGCAACGGTTATGCCCAAGCCTCCCTCGTGGCGATCAATCCACGCGGATGGATAGGGGTAGCCAGTAATGATCCGGCATGGTCGGATGCCCAGGGCTGGTCGGACGTCACCAACTATTCGACTATCCAGGCCGTTGCGGCGGGCGGCGATCTGTTCCTGCTGGCGCGGGCCAATGCCGGCATGCGGACCTTGCGCTACGACCGTGGCGGCGACCGTTGGGTGAACGTCGCCAGCAACGATCCGGAGTGGTCGGACGCGCAGGGCTGGTCGGATGTCACGAACTATTCCACCATCCAGGCCGTAGGCGCCGGCGAGGACCTGTTCCTGCTGGCGCGGGCCAATGCCGGCATGCGGACCTTGCGTTACGATCGTGGCAGCGACCGCTGGGTGAACGTGGCCAGCAACGACCCGGAATGGTCGGACGCCCAGGGCTGGTCGGACGTCACCAACTATTCGACTATCCAGGCC
>CALZMQ010000036.1 GCA_945788625.1 uncultured Woeseiaceae bacterium | reverse complement strand
GTCATACTGTGCAGTTCCATCCCGGATACCATTCACGTATCCATGGTAAGTAATGAATCGGTTGGTCGGCGCCACGAACCGGCCGGCCGCTTCAACTGTCACCTGGTTGTCGGCAGCGCCTGCAGACGAGAGCAGAATGATCACTACCACAGTTGTCAACAATGTCGCTGTTGCTGCCGCTAGCCTCATCAATTCACCACGCGAATGATTATGTGAGTGCAAATCATAACATTCGAATCTGAAGTGATATATTGCCCCCGGCCATCGCTGGCACATCAACATCGGACCCGGACAAAATGAAAACAACAACAATACTCAATCGAATCGCGTCGGGCAGTCTCGTACTGCAGATCGCGATAGGTATCGCTGCCGGCGTTGCGCTGTCGCTGATATCGCCCGAAGCTGCCAAGGGCTCGATGGTACTCGGCAAATTGTTCGTCCAGGCGCTCAAGGCCGTGGCACCGGTACTGGTACTGGTGCTGGTCGCATCGGCGATTGCTAACCGCAGGAAGAGCCACACATCGCAGATGCGACCCATTGTCGCGATGTACCTCGTCGGGACGGTCGCCGCCGCACTGCTCGCGGTGACGATGAGCACCTTGTTTCCAACTACGCTCGCCCTGCAGGTGACGGACGTCGACGCGAGCGCACCGCAGGGCATCGCGGAGGTTCTCGGCGCGCTGCTGCAAAAGCTGGTCGACAACCCGGTCAACGCGATCCTGACCGGCAACTTCATCGGCATCCTGGTCTGGGGCGTGTTGCTCGGAGTCTTCCTGCATCACGCGGCCGAATCCACGCGGCAGATGCTCGCGGATACAGCGGACGCGGTCACGCACATCGTTCGAATCGTCATTCGCCTCGCACCGATCGGCATATTCGGGCTTGTCGCGGGCAACCTGGCGGAGTCGGGCTTGTCGGTGCTCGGCGGCTATGCGCGCATCCTGACCGTGTTGCTCGGCAGCATGCTGATCATGGCACTGCTCGTCAATCCGCTGATCGTCTGGATCAAAACCCGAAGGAACCCCTACCCGA
Source organism: uncultured Woeseiaceae bacterium (assembly GCA_945788625.1). GTDB lineage: Bacteria > Pseudomonadota > Gammaproteobacteria > Steroidobacterales > Woeseiaceae > UBA1847. The sequence continues at coordinate 34,140 of CALZMQ010000036.1, read as the reverse complement.
TCGTGCTCACGGCGCTTCGGGAAAGCGGGGTAACCGCGTTTTTTACACGCAGCTCCGCGGCCAATATCCCCGTCAACCTGGCCCTGTGCGAGCGCCTCGACCTCGAAAAAGACACCTACGCCGTATCGATTCCGCTCGGCGCGACAATCAACATGGGCGGCGCCGCCATCACCATCACGGTGCTGACGCTGGCTGCCGCGCATACTCTCGGTATCAATGTCGATTTGCCCACGGCGTTATTGCTTAGCGTTGTCGCCGCGCTGTCCGCCTGCGGCGCGTCGGGCGTCGCCGGAGGCTCGTTGCTACTCATTCCGTTGAGCTGCGGCCTGTTCGGTATTTCCAACGACGTCGCGATGCAGGTCGTCGCCGTCGGATTCGTCATCAGCGTTTTGCAGGACTCCGCGGAGACTGCTTTGAATAGCTCGACCGACGTCGTCTTCACCGCGGCCGTAGCGGCCAAAGAGCATTGATGTTGAGGTTAACCTGGCGCAGGAAACGCTTGCTTCGCCCAGGCAGCGCGTTCCGCGGGGGTTGCCGAAGTATTGTAATCCTCTTCGATACGGGCAATGCGACTGGCAAGCCCGGCAGAGTTCGCGATCTGGATGTTGAGTCCCGGCCTGGCGTTCATTTCCAATATTAGCGGCCCACGGTCGCGGTCGATGACCATGTCGACGCCGAGGTAGCCGAGGCCGGTCACGTCGTAGCCGCGCGCCGCCGACTCGAGAATAAAGTCCCAGCGGGGAATTCTCAGCCCCGCGACCAGCGCGCCTGTATCCGGATGTTCGTCGACTACCTTGTTTTCGAGTACGCCGTTCAGCGTCTCGCCCGTTTGCAGATCCACGCCCGCGCCAACTGCGCCCTGGTGAAGATTCGCCTTGCCGTCCGAGGCGCGCGTCGGTAATCGGACCATTGCCATGGCCGGGTAGCCACGATACACGACAACGCGGATATCCGGCACGCCCTGGTAGCTGACTTCGGCGAAGGTCGGATCGAAATGCACGCAGTACTCGATCAGCGCCTTGTCGCGGGTGCCGCTCAGGCTGTATTGGCCGCCAACGGTATTGGAAATGTGATGCAGGATTTCGCCTTCGGAAACGACAACGCCGCTGCTCAGGCGGTAACTGTCGCGCCTGCGCTGGCTGCGGCCGGTCACGACAAGAATGCCGTCGCCGCCGCTGCCCCGTGCGGGTTTGATGACAAAACTGTCGCGCTCGCCGACGATCTTGGCGAACGTCCGAACCTCGCCCTGGTTCGCGATGATGCCGTATAGATCCGGTACCGCCATTCCGGCCTCGAGCGCGAGCTTCTTCGTCTGCACCTTGTCGTCTACGAGCGGAAACAGGCGCCTGGGATTCAGGCGCATGATGTAGTCCGCGTTACGTTCGTTCAGCCCGAGGATGCCGGCGCCACGCAGTTTTCTGGCGATCGCGAACATCAGTCTGTCGACAGCGCCTTGAAGCGCCGCAGCTCGGTCAGGCGGTAGCCCGTGTAGCGGCCCGCGAGCACGACCAGCGCGAGAATCACGAGCAGCAATTCAGGAAACGTAAAGACCAGGTGTTCCAGCCAGGGCATGCCCATGAATATGTATGCTGCAATCGCAACGACGAGGCTGCCAAGGCCGGCACGCATTGCATCAGCCGCGCCGCGTTCTTCCCAGACTACCGACATGCGTTCGATGGTCATGGCGATGATTACCATCGGGAACAGCGCTACGGAAAGCCCCGTCTCCATTCCGAGCCGATGCGAGGTCAGGCTGATAAAGAGCATCAGCATCACAACGACAATCAGTACGGCACTCAGCCGCGGCACGAGCAACAATCGAAGCCGATCGAGCAGGAAGCGAATACTGAGGCCTAGCGCGACCAGCAACGTGAACAACACGACGCCCCAGAGTAGCTTGGTTTCACGAAACGCCAGCGCGATCAGTACCGGCATGAACGTACCGAAAGCGTCGATACCGATGAGGTTGCGCATGACGACCATGATCAACGCACCCACAGGAATCATGAGCAGCACGCTGTACACGGCCTGCGTTTGAATAGGCAGGCTGTAAAGAGAAAAGTCGACGGCACTCGTGCCGCGCTGTGCCGCCTGGGTTTCCGCGATCGCGACCGCATCGAGGTGGTTCTGCTGAATCGCGAACCCGACCTCGACATTGCTGCCGCCTTCGACATTCACGAGCGGCTCATTGCCACGCCACCAGACCAGGAAGCGATCCGGGAAACTCTCCTCGCCGGTCGCCGGATTGAAATACAGCCACTGATCGCCGTCGTGCACCTCCAACCATGCCACAAGCGCTGCGCTGCGCTGCCGACCCGACAGCGGAAAGCCGCGTACCATGCGCGCCGGGATACGCGCCGCCGCGAGTATTGTCGTGACCACGCTGACGAAGTCCGCGTTCGAATCAACGCCTGCCATCAGGAGTTCCACGTTCGGGTCCGGCGACCGGTCGTTTACGCGGCGCAGCAGTTCTGTCGTAAAAGAGGCTGTGTCGGCCGAGTGATCGCGCACGTCCGATACGAGTACATCGACCGCCGTCTTGAAGGGCTCATCGATCACGGGCGGCGGCGGAAACGGCGGCGTCGTGTCCGACTGGTCGACGCTGTCGTCTTCGTACACCGAAATGCGGTAATAAATAGTCTGTTCACCGTCGGCGCGACGAATTGCCCATTGCGCCTCGCGCCCGCCGCTACCGTAGTTCAGGCTGAATCCGTAGCCTCGCGATACGGAGTTCTCGTTGAGCATCCTGAAGCCGGGCGTCAGCGTGGGCACGTGCAGCTGCACCTTGATTGAACCCGGGCCGCTGTCGAAACTGATGGCCGACTCGACGGTCCATACGGGCGTTTCCTGATCCTCGCCGAGCGGGAAGCCGAGCACTTGCCACTTATAGGTGAAGACGGACAGGCCAACGATCGTCAGCAATGCCGCGAGCACGTAGACGTAACGCTGCTTCATTGTCCCCCCTTGAGGGTGTCAGCCGACACCCAGCGCGACCTTAACGGCGCGTTCTCTCAGCGGGCCGCTGCGGTTGAAAACCCGCATTCCGGCCGCGCGCAGTTCTCCGACGAACCGGGAGTCTGTCGCAAATAGACGATTGAGGCCAGTCATGAAGTGCAACATCGTGGCATTTGCGCCTTTGCGGGCACGCTCGTAGCGCCGCAGCACCGGTAGATCCGCAGGATGCAATCCCTGCTCCAGCGCGGTATCGATCACGCGAGCGAGTTCCGCAGCATCCTGTAGCCCGAGGTTCGCGCCCTGCCCGGCCAGTGGATGAATCGCGTGTGCCGCATCGCCGATCAGCGCTGCACCGGGCAGCACATAGCGTTTCGCGTGCTGCGCGGCAAGAGGAAACGCCCCGCGTGGTCCTGCCACCTCGAGTTCGCCCAGCACACCATCGGAGGCTTCGGTCAGCATACGGCCCAGTACTTCGTCGCTGGCTTCGAGCGCGCGATTCGAAATCTCGGGAGTCGTCGACCAGACGACCGAAACGCGGCCGTCCGCCAGCGGCAGGATGCCGAGTGGACCCTCGCGCAGGAAGCGCTGCCACGCCGTTGCACGATGCGGCCGCTCCGGCCGCAGGTGCGTCACGAGTGCCGTCTGGTCGTAGGGCCACTTGTTCGTTTCAATACCGAGCGCAGACCTCACGAACGAACGCGCACCGTCGGCACCGACAAGCAAGTCAGCCAGCAGCGATTCGCCGTCGTCAAAGTCGACGCGATATTGCCGCCCCGACTGCCCGAGCGATCGTATGCGGCTCGCAAATCGCAGTGCAACATCGGAACCGTCGAGCCGGCGCAACAGCGCGTCCTGCATGAGCACATTTTCTACGATGAAACCCAGCTGCGGAACCGCGAAATCGGCTGCGTCGAATCGCAACGTGGCGGCGCCGTCCGGCGTATCGTTCTCGTCCCAGACGCACATGCTTTCGTAGGGGCTGTGCCGCGCCTCTCTCACATGCTGCCAGGCGCCGATGGTGTCGAGGATATTCGCGGAACCGGTGGAGACCGCCGATACGCGTATGGCAATGTCCTCATCCGGCGAAAACCGCGGCCGCTCTGCCGCGTCGACGAGCGTGATGTCGAGCCGATTGCCTTGCGGCCCGCAAGCAAGCAATGCCGCTGTCGTCAATCCGGTGACGCCGCCGCCAACGATGACGATGTCGAAGCGCTGCTTCATTCCAGCGGCACGCCCCGAGACAGGCGTGGCAGCCGGCCCGCGAGCCCCATCGTGTGCTTCGCGAACATCGAGCGCACGCCGGGAATGAGATCGAAGCCGAGCATTCCGAAATTTCGCAAGGTACGCAGTGGTCGGCGCGGACTGCCGAACAGGCGCACCAGGCCATCCGTAAACCTCACCAGCTTCTTCTGATCCGAGCGACGCCATTCGGTGTAGCGCTGCAAGAGTTCTCTCGCGCCCGGATCGAGAGACTGCGTATCGTCACGGGCGTCTGCGATGCAATCGCACAGCGCTGCAACGTCGCGCATGCCCAGGTTGAATCCCTGCGCCGATACCGGGTGCAATCCATGTGCCGCGTTGCCGACCAGCACGCTTCGGGCAGCTGTCAGGCGCAATGCCTTGCTCAGCATAAGCGGGTAAGACGCGCGCTTGCCGACACGCGAAAAAGCACCCAGGCGATAGCCGAACTGCTCCTGCAGCTCGGTGAGAAACGCATCATCGTCCAGCGCCATTACCCGTTCGGCGTCCTGCTCTGACACGGTCCAGACGAACGCGGCCCGCTCGTCGGCAACGGGCAACAGAGCCAGAGGGCCCTGCGGCGTAAAGCGCTCGAACGCACGATGCTCGAGTTTTTTTTCGGGCAGCAGGTTGCCGATGACGGCGCGCTGGCCGTAGTGGCTCTGCTGCACGGTGATCCCCATCATCTCGCGAACTTCGGAGTTACTGCCGTCGGCAGCGACGAGCAAATTGCAGTGCAGGGTGCGGCACATGTTGTTGCCCGTTTCAATACTCGCTCGCGCCTCGTCAGGCGCCAGCTCGAGGGCTACGATTCGGGCGGGGCAAATCACGTCCACGCCCGGGATTCCAGTCATTGCCGATTGCAGCACTCCGCCCAGGACACGGTTTATTACGACGTAACCGAGCCCTTCGACGCCCTGCTCCTCCGCGTCGATGTGCGAGAAACCGAAGCGGCCCTGGTCGGACACGTGGATACTGCGAATCGGCGTCGACGCAGCAACGATCTCGTCCCACAGACCCATCGCCTCGAACATGCGCTGCGTGCTGCGTGACAGCGCAGTCGATCGATCGTCGAAGCTGGGCTGTGCGTCCGCTTTACGGGCGATCGCCTCGACCACGGCAACGCGCAAGCCAAGCGGCGCCAGCGCTAGCGCAAGGCTGGTGCCGATCATGCCGCCACCGGCGATCACGATATCGTAGTGCCTGTCACGCAAGGCATCGCTCATGAGCTTTGCATCCATGCCTCGACTTCATCGGGGTCTTTGACCAGGCCCTTGCTCAGCACGTCCGGGCCTTTCGCGGTCACCGCCACGTCATCTTCGATACGTATGCCGATATTGCGGAAACGCTTCGGGATGTTTCTCTTGTCCGGAATATAAATACCGGGTTCGACCGTCGTTACCATGCCGGTCTCGAGAACGCGCCATTCGTCGCCGACCTTGTAGTCGCCGACGTCGTGCACGTCCATGCCGATCCAATGCCCGGTGCGATGCATGTAGAACTGGCGGTGCGCACCGTCCTTGATCAGCTTCGGCAGCGAACCCTGCAGCAGCCCGAGTTTGCGGAGCCCCTTCGTGACCACCCTCACGGCGGCATCGTGCGGGTCGTTCCAATGATTCCCCTTGACGGTCTTCTCTATTGCGGCGAGCTGGGCGTCGAGCACGATTTCATAGATGGCGCGCTGTTCCGGACTGAACTTCCCGTTCACCGGAAACGTTCGAGTAATGTCGGAGGCGTAGTAATCGAGTTCGCATCCGGCATCGATCAGTAACAGGTCGCCGTCCTGGAGTTCGGCGTCATTATCGACATAGTGCAACGTGCAGGCGTTGGCGCCGCCGCCGACGATCGGGTTGTAGGACGCCCACGCGTCGTTACGGCGAAACTCGTGACGGAACTCGGCCTCGATTTCGTATTCATAGAGCCCCGGACGCGTCATTCGCATGGCGCGTTTGTGGGCGTTCACAGCGACAGCAGCAGATTTGCGCATCGCGGAAATTTCGCCCCTGCTCTTGTACAGCCTCATATCGTGCAGCAGGTGATCGAGGGCGACGAATTCCTGCGGAGTGTGTACGCCGCGGGACAGGCCGGAGCGCAGGGAATTCACCCAGTCCGCAATGCGTGAGTCGAACTCGGAGTACATTCCCATTGTGAAATAGACGCGACTGCAGGGCTCGATTATGCCCGGGAGAATGTCGTCGATATCGTCGATCGGAAACGCGTCGTCCGCGCCGTACTCGCCGATCGCCCCGTCCTGACCGGCGCGGGAGCCGTCCCACATTTCCTTTTTGGGATCGCGCTCGCGACAGAACAGCAGGTACTCGCCACTTTCGCGGCCGGGCACCAACGCGGCAACGGCGTCAGGCTCGGCAAAACCGGTCAGGTAATAGAAGTCGCTGTCCTGACGGTAGCGATACTCGACGTCACGGCTGCGGGTGCGAACCGGGGCGGCCGGAAGGATGGCAATTCCCCCGGCGCCAACCATGCGCATCAGTTGCTTGCGACGGCGTTCGAATTCCTTTCTGTTCATCGTCAGTGCATGGTCTCGCGACCCTTGTCCGGCGGTGCATCGGCACCGTCCCGGATTTCGGCGAGTTCTTCGTAAGTGAGCTGTGCTGCGACACGCATGTATTCGACCAGTTCCACGTAAGCGGCCTCGTTCGTCTCTTCGTCCGTGGCGGCATCCACTTCGGCACGTGTGATCTGCAGCATATCGCGAATGATGTCTGCCAGCGGCTCCGCCGCCAGGCGATCCCTCAGCGCGTCGCCGTGCTGCGCGGACACCAGGCCGTGAAGGAAGCCCTCGCACCAGTGCGCCATCGCCGCCGTTCGTTCGCCTGCATCGCTGTGATCGTCAGGCAGTAGCGGTACGAATTCCGACAGCCGTTCGGATAACTGCCAGTAAGTCGACTGGTATAATGAATCGAGCATTCTCTGGCACTCGAGTCGCGTTGCATTGGACTCGTCGGTACCTTCCAGAACCTGGGTAAGCCAATCTGGTCCGGCGGGCACACCTGCGACCGCCAAACGGCCGGTCAGGAGGCCGTGAGTTTGCGCGGCGCCCCAGCTTGCGCCGCAGCGTCTGAGCGCATCGTCGAGAGCATCATGGTCGACTTTGTCATCCATCCCGGTGCCAACCTTTTCAGGTTTCCCAAACCCTTATGATCCCATGTACCGCCGCTTCAGACCATGCTGGAATTGCCCGGGCGCCCGAGAAAATTGATTCTGCCGATTGGCCTGACTATATTCAGTGTTATGGATGACAACATCAACTCAACTTTCGAACACGAGCTCAAACGCCTTGAAAAGCGCGTTGATGCCCTGGTAAGCGTTTGCGATAAGTTGCAGGACGAGAATCGGTCGCTGAAGCAACGCCAGGACACGCTGACTTCCGAGCGCGCCAATCTCCTGCAAAAGAACGAGCAGGTTCGCGCCCGTGTTGAAGCAATGATCGGTCGCCTCAAGGCGATGGAGCAGGGTTCTTGATTAAATCGCGCAACAGGACTACGGAGTACACCGGATGACCGATCAATTCGCGCAGGTAAGTGTCAGGATCCTGGACAAGGAATACCAGGTAGCCTGCCCTGTCGATGAACGCACGGATTTACTCGACTCTGCCGAGATACTGAACGCGAAGATGCGTGAAATTCGCGACAGCGGCAGAATCGTCGGCCTCGATCGCATTGCCGTGATGGCTGCGCTCAATATGGCGAATGACCTGATCCATGCGAAGGCGCGCGATCAGGCACTGGAAGGCGATATCAGCGATCGCCTTAAATCTATTACCGACCGCGTTGACCACGTTCTGAGCGGCACGCAAGAACTCGACCTCTGATATGTGGCACGTGAACTGAAAATGATTGAATTGGCGCCTCCTGCAGTGTTCGATACCGACCTGGATACCTTTCGACCCTAAATTTTTACCTCGGGGCCGTGTACTGTCGGCAGCATTTGAGCAGGGCCGTTTCGACGGTAAGCCTGTTGCTGCCACGACTGGCCCCACCTGTTGCTCCGGTTCGAGAGCGATGGTTTGTAACGGCACAGGCGGGAGGCGCCTCCTTCACCCGCCGATCGATCACGAGCAATGCAATGAAAGATCTTCGTGCAACTGCGTTGCGCGCGCGACGAGAAATGCCCACTGCCGAACGGGAGATTGCTTCCGAGTTGATCTGCGATCGCGTGATTCGCTGCGGGGAATTTGCCTCCGCCAAGCTGATCGCGTGCTACTTGCCGATGCGGGATGAGGTCGATACTCGCGCGATCATCGAGCGCGCCTGGCGCGCGAACAAGCGCATTTTCGTACCGGTTTTGCGCAAGCGCAGCGAAATGTCGTTTCGCGAAATTCACCCCGAGTCGCTCCTGGAAAGAAATTCGTTCGGCATTTGGGAGCCTGCGAGCGGCGCATTCACCTCTGCGCGTGACCTGCACATTGCAATTGTGCCAACGGTTGCATTCGACGCGAAAAACAATCGGATAGGAATGGGTGGTGGCAACTACGATCGCTGCTTTTCGTTTTTGCGCAATCGCAAGCACTGGTTCCGGCCGAAACTGATCGGTGTCGCGTTCGAATGCCAGAAAGTCGAGAAAATATCGCCAAATACTTGGGATATACGGCTTTATCGCGTTATTTCCGAAACCCGGTAACGCTCGAATTCGCGTACAGAATAGCTTTTTATCTCGCTGATACAACGCTGCAAGCCGTCGGTTCGACGACTGTAACGACAATCGATACAACATCGCAGCCGCCGTTCAATTCGACGTTCCGCGATCGAAATTGACGCCCGTTACAGTCGTTTCTCGGGCAACAACGTCGTTGCGATTCGCGTGAATTTTCCTCCGGAATAATTCAGTGCGCCTTTTCGCTCACTTGCTTCGTTTTTGTCGCTATTTAAAGACGGCGTCACTTTCTGGATTTTTTACGATTGTTGTATATACTCAACGCCGGGTACCCGACACGGAGAAAACTTATGGCTACCAAGAAAAAGTCTCGCAAGAAAGCTTCGAAGCGAAAAGTCGCTAAGAAGCGCAAGGTAACACGGAAAAAAGCCGCGCCTAAAAAGCGCGTAGCGAAGAAAAAGGCAACAAAGAGAAAGGCAAAGAAAAAAGTAGCGAAGAAGAAGAAAGCTACTAAGAAAAAGGCGAAGAAAAAAGTCGCTAAGCGCAAGGCAAAGAAGAAGGTCGCCAAGCGTAAAGCGAAGAAAAAGGTAGCCAAGAAGAAGGCGAAGAAGAAAGTCGCCAAACGTAAAACAAAGAAGAAGGCCAAACGCAAAGCGAAGAAGAAAGTAGCTAAGCGTAAGACGAAGAAGAAAGCGAAGAAAAAGGCTAAAAAGAAAGTAGCCAAGCGCAAGACCAAGAAGAAAGCTACTAAGCGGAAAGCCAAGAAAAAGGCTAAAAAGAAAGTAGCCAAGCGCAAGACCAGGAAGAAAGCTACCAAGCGGAAAGCCAAGAAAAAGGCCAGCCGCAAGAAAAAACGGTAGCTAGCAGGTCGCTTCGGAAGAGGCCTTCTTCCAAAGCCAGTAAAAGAGCCCGCTTCGGCGGGCTCTTTTCGTATGCCAGAATTGTGCGCTGATCGTATGTGCAATCGGCAATGATTTGACTATAGTACGCCCCTATGGACGCATCTGAGAAAAAGCGCAGCGCTGCACAGGCTGCAATCGAGTTCATCGAGCCTGGCACCGTCCTGGGCGTCGGTACCGGTTCCACCGTCAACTTCCTTATCGAGATGCTGCCCGATGTGCGCGATCGAATCGATAGTGTTGTCTCGAGTTCGAAAGCATCCACTGCGCTGCTCAGGGAGCGCGGTTTCGAAGTCCGGACCCTGAATGAAACAGGTGAGATCGACCTCTATATCGATGGTGCCGACGAGAGCAATAAACACCTGCAACTCATCAAAGGCGGCGGCGGTGCGTTGACGCGCGAAAAAGTGCTTGCTGCAGCGGCCCGTCGTTTCATCTGTATCGTCGACGATTCGAAACTCGTCGGCATGCTCGGCAGCTTTCCTCTGCCCATCGAAGTATTGCCAATGGCACAGGAAATGGTCGCCCGTCGTCTCCTCAAAATGCGCGGGCAACCGATCTGGCGGGATAGTTTCATCACGGACAACGGCAACCATATCCTGGACGTGCACGACCTGCAGATTCCCAATCCTCTGGAGATGGAAGCCCGCATCAACCGCATACCCGGCGTCGTGACCGTTGGTATTTTCGCGGACCGGCCGGCCGATATCTTGCTGGTTGCCAGCGATACCGGCGTTCGGGAAATGCGCGCCTGAGGTAAAAACCTCTTGGATAGGAAGGGGCCCCGGCGGGGCCCCTGATTTTTTTTGGCTGGGGGAGAGGGATGGTCGCTTCGCGACCGGGCATGCGGCTACGCCGCTGCGCCCGTCGAACAGGGTTCAAGTCCCGAGCTCCCCACGGCTAAGAAAAGAAAAGGGCCCCGTAAAGGGGCCCTTCTCTTTTCTTTGGCTGGGGGAGAGGGATTCGAACCCCCGTTGGCGGAGTCAGAGTCCGCAGTCCTACCGCTAGACGATCCCCCAGGGATTTCTCAACGCGAGTCGGTACGGACGTTCCGCGATTAGCGTTTCGAGTACTGCGTTGCCCGACGTGCTTTGCGGAGGCCTACTTTCTTGCGCTCGACTTCGCGTGCGTCGCGAGTCACGAAACCCGCCTTGCGAAGAGACGGTCGCAGCGACTCGTCGTACACCATCAGCGCACGCGTCAGCCCGTGGCGAATTGCGCCGGCCTGGCCCGTCGTTCCACCGCCCTTCACCGTGACATTGACATTGAACTTGTCAGTCAGTTGCGTCAGTTCGAGCGGCTGGCGGACGATCATCTGTGCCGTCTTACGACCGAAGAACGTGTCGAGCGGGCGCCTGTTGACCGTAATTTCGCCGTTGCCCGGCTTCAGGAACACGCGTGCAGTCGAAGTCTTGCGACGACCGGTACCGTAGAAAAATGTATCACTCATAATCTCGTCTCAATGCAGGAGGGCGCTGCCTCAGGCATTTACTTCCAAGGGAATAGGCTGCTGCGCAGCGTGATTGTGCTCTGGCCCGGCGAAAACGCGCAGTTTTGTCAGCATCTGGCGCCCCAGCGGTCCGCGCGGCAACATGCCCTTGACGGCGTATTGCACAGCGCGTTCCGGCGCTTCGTCGAGCAGCTTCTCGAGCGAGATCGATTTCAAGTTGCCGATGTAGCCCGTATGGCGGTGATACATCTTGTCTTTCAGCTTGTTACCGGTCACTCGGATCTTTTCCGCGTTGACGATCACGATGTAATCGCCCGTATCGATATGCGGCGTGTATTCCGGCTTGTGCTTGCCACGCAGGCGTCGCGCGATCTCCGTTGACAGGCGACCCAGGGTCTTGCCTGTAGCATCGACCACGTACCAGTCGCGGCGAACCTCTGCCGGTTTCGCAGAAAACGTCTTCATAATTTAAGGTTTCCGTAAGGGAATAATCTTGTTTTTCGGGGATTTGGCTTGACCCGAGTGCCCCGTATGCCGGCCGCGCACGCAAAAACGTTCGCTGGATCGGCGAAAGGCGCGAAATTCTACTGTAGCGCCCGCCCCAATGCAAACAATCGGGGGATTTTCTTGACACGAATGATGCGCCCATCTTTCCAAAAATTATCGTTTATTTTCAATAATTTAAGGTTTTTCGGTCCGGCGCGGCGGTGCCCTGTCCCGGATCAGAAGGCGTATTCGAGCGAAAGAGCCGTGTAGGTATCGCTATTTTCGATCAGCGGCGGCACGTCGGTGTTGTGCTTGATCGTGTACGAGGCCACCAGCGCCAGGTCCCCGAACAGCTTCGCGGACAGCGCGCTGACCGATTCGAAGTAGGTGTTCTCAGCGCCCACCTCCGTGGTCAGGTCCTGGCGGAACTGGGCCGTTTCGCTGAACAACCACGTGTAGTACAGGCCACCGCGAAAGATCGTCTCGTCCTCGGTCGTACCGTCGCGCAGGTCCGACTGGCGCGCACCGACGCCGGCTTCGGCGTTCAGCTTGTGTTTGTCCGCGTTGATCAGCCGGCGACCGTAGCCCACTGTTTGCGAGAATTGCGTGTCGAAACCGCCGAATCGGTCCTTGCGCCACTCGAGCCGGCCAAACAGGAAGTCGTGATCCGTGAAATTGCGCTCACTCTTCCAGCCCAGTTCGTACGCCTCGGCCGTCGTCACGTCGTTTTCGGCTGCATTGATGGCGAGCGCCGCCACCGAGTGGTTCCATTTGCCCGCGGTAAACCCCAGCTCCAAGGCTGTATTCAGGGTCGAATTCTCGGTGTTTCCCGATGTGGCCAGGTAGCCCAGCGTTGCCTTGCCTGCCCACGGGCTCTTTGCTTCTTCCTGGGCGATTGACGAAAGGGGAGCGATCAGCGCCGCAACGATGAGTGCCAGTCGCAATTTCATGCAGGTTCTCCTCAGTGTGTTCGTTTGCCACCAAAAAAGGCAGCGAAGTATACCGTCCCGCCGCGACGGTTCGCTATAATCAAATTGTGACAAATCGTGAACTCTCCCCAATCGACCGATTGCTCGCCAGCGCGAACAACGCGCTGCGCACGGTCGCGGCACCGGCCGGGCGCTCCGCTCGCGGTAATCCGGCCGCGGCCATCGAAGAGACCGACCTCAACAGCAGCCAGAAGTCGCACGCCGCAGGCCTGATGCGCATCAATCACGCCGGAGAGGTAGCGGCGCAGGCCCTGTACCAGGGTCACGCGACGGTCGCGCGGGACAAGGAAATCGGGCAGCAGATGCAACGCGCCGCCGACGACGAGTTCGACCACCTTGCGTGGTGCGAACAACGCCTCGAGGAACTCGGTGAGCAGCCGAGTCGCCTGAGCCCGTTCTGGTACGCCGGCGCCTATGCAATCGGTGCGGTCAGCGGCATACTCGGCGACAAATGGAGTCTCGGCTTTATCGCCGAGACCGAGCGCCAGGTGTGTGCCCACCTCGACCACCATCTCGACGAGCTGCCCGAAAACGATGCGAAGAGTCGCGCCATCGTCGAAAAGATGCGCGACGAGGAAGCCGAACACGGGGAGAATGCCATTGAAGCCGGTGCCGCTGAGCTGCCGGAACCCGTCAAGCGCCTCATGGAAATGACGGCGAAAGTGATGACGCGAACTGCATATTGGGTGTAGTGCCCGAGAATGCATGGTAAAACACGGACTTAGCTTGCCCTAAGGGGCAATCTGTATTAAAAGGGTGCGCAATAGGGGCGAGGATCAATCAATGCAGACAACAGCCAAAAACCTGAGCGATGTGCCGGCGATCAATCGATTCCTGAGTTATTGCCGTGTACGGACTGTGCCGTCGAAGACCGTGATGATTCATGCCGGCGATTTGCCCGATGTGCTGTATTACATCGTGGACGGATCCGTCGAAGTCATGATCGAGGACGAAGACGGTAATGAAATGGTGCTCGCCTACCTGAACAAGGGGCAGTTCTTCGGCGAGATGGGCCTGTTTTACGAGCAGCCCACCCGCAGCGCCTGGGTACGCACGCGCACCGAATGCGAAATCGCCGAGATGACCTACCCGCGTTTCCGCCAGATTGCCAGTGAAAGCCCGGGACTCGTGTTCGAACTCGCAACGCAGCTCGCCACGCGCCTCGATCGCACCAACCGCAAGCTCGGCGACCTGGCCTTCGTGGACGTGACTGGCCGCGTCGCACACGCGATCATGGATCTTTGCAATGAACCGGATGCGATGACTCACCCGGACGGCATGCAGATCAAGGTGAGCCGCCAGGAACTCAGCCGCCTCGTAGGCTGTTCCAGGGAAATGGCGGGCCGCGTACTGAAGGTGCTCGAGGAGCAGGGACTGGTGTCGGCCAGCGGCAAGACCATAGTCGTCTACGGCGCCCGGCCGAACCGCAAACTGTAAGAGCGGCTCCTAGCCGCGATTCGCTGTTTCGATTTCAGATCGCATCGCGGCGATGGTCTGGGCGTAATCCTCGCTGCCGAAGATCGCCGATCCCGCAACAAACGTATCCGCGCCAGCCGCCGCGATCTCGCCGACATTGTCGACTTTAACGCCGCCATCGATCTCGAGGCGAATCTCCAGGCCGCTCGCATCGATTATCTGCCGCGCCTGGCGCAGCTTGTTCAGCGACGCGGGAATAAATTTTTGCCCGCCGAAGCCTGGATTCACCGACATCAGTAACACCATGTCGATCTTGTCGATGACGTACTCGAGCCAGTCGAGCGGTGTTGCGGGGTTGAACACCAGCCCTGCCTTGCACCCTTGCTCGCGAATGAGACCGAGTGAGCGGTCCACGTGCGGGCTGGCTTCCGGATGAAACGTGATGTAGCTGGCGCCGGCCTTCGCGAAGTCGGGGATGATCCGGTCGACCGGCTCGACCATGAGATGCACATCGATCGGCGCATCGATCCCGTAGCTCCGCAGCGCATCGCAGATCAAAGGACCGATGGTCAGGTTCGGCACAAAATGGTTGTCCATCACGTCGAAATGCACGATGTCCGCGCCGGCGTCGAGCACGGCTTTGACATCGTCGCCCAGGCGTGCGAAATCGGCGGATAAGATAGAGGGAGCAATGAGTGGTTTCACAATGGGTCCTTTGCGTATGCTGCGAATCTGAATCGGGGTAGTAACTTGGGGCAGGTCATCGGATCGAGCGTCTTGCCTTCAACATCTCGTAGGCGCTGCGTACCTCCCGCGTGCGCCGCTGTGCCTCGGCGAGAACGACGGCATCGGGATTGCTGCCCGAAATCTTGTCCGGATGGTTGCGGTTCATCAGGCGCCGGTAGGCCGTCTTAATTTCGTCATTGCTCGCCTCCGGCGACATGCCGAGCGCCGCGTAGGCATCGCGCACGCGTGCTGCATCCGCATCGCCCGCCGGCGAGCGCCTGAATCCTCTCTGCGCCCGGATCATTGCTTCGAGCTGCGCGAATTCGACGCGGCCGATATCGAGCTCGTTGCATACGGTCCAGATCAATGCACGCTCTTCTTTTTTCAGGGCTTCCTTCGCCAGCACCACCTCCAGCAGCAAGCGCACGAACATCGTTCGTTTAGCTGCGCTCCGGGCGCTCCCGCGCCGCGCCTCGCGAACGGTCTGCAGCAGCGGAAAGCCGGGTTGCTTGCCCTCATCGAACCAGCCGATTGCGTGGCGGACGTTGGCCGGACTCAGTCCGAGGCGATGCATGACCATACGAGCTGCGCGTATTTCGTCCTCTGAAACACGGCCGTCTACCTTGGACAGGTGCCCGATGGTCTGAAACAGCGCGCGGACGAAATCGACAGAAACCCGGCCGATGTCCGCGCCTTCTTTCTCGAAGCGGCGGAAACGATCGGCGAAGCCACGATCGAACTGGTGGCCCAGAAACAGGCCCAGAACCGCGAACCAGGGCTTCAGCGTTGCCAGCCCCGCCAACGTGCCAATGATCTTGCCCCAGTACAATACGAATTCTCGCCGTCGGGCAGCGTAAGGAACTCCAATCGTAACGTTTGTTCGCCGCCATTCCTATGCTCGGCGCTTGCCTGCGTGTTGCGGAGAGGCGATCATCCGCTGCGGACACACGAACTGAAGAGCAACAGCGACTATGAGCGCCACCGACGTGTTATTCGAATCCGCAATTCCTGAATTGCCGCTGATAGGTCGTGGCAAGGTGCGCGACATCTACAGTGTTGACGCCAATCATCTGCTGATCGTCACCACGGACCGATTGTCGGCCTATGACGTCGTGCTGCCGGACCCGATTCCAGGCAAGGGAGTGGTGCTGACCCGCATTTCCCTGTTCTGGTTCCGCATGATGACGGACATCATCGATAACCAGCTTACGGACCTCACGATCGAAGACGTCGTCAAGGATCGTGAAATTCGCGAGCCGCTGCACGGCCGCGCTCTGGTCGTCAAGCGATTGAAACCATTGCCCATCGAGGCGGTGGTGCGTGGCTACCTCATTGGCTCCGGCTGGCGCGACTACCAGGAGACCGGCATGGTCTGCGGTATCGAACTGCCCCCGGGGCTGCAGCAGGCACAGCGGTTGCCGACAACGCTTTTCACGCCGGCCAGCAAAGCTGAAGCGGGCGATCATGATGAGAACATCAGTTTCGAGGCCGTCGTCGACCTCGTAGGCGAAAAACTGGCTACACGCGTGCGCGACGTCTCGATCCGAATTTACGAACGTGCTGCCGAGTATGCCCTCGAGCGCGGCATCATCATTGCCGATACGAAGTTCGAATTCGGTCTGGACGATGAGGGACGCCTGTATATCATCGATGAGGTACTGACACCGGATTCGTCCAGATTCTGGCCGGTAGATGGCTATGAGACGGGCATCAGTCCGCCGAGTTTCGACAAGCAATTCGTTCGTGATTTTCTCGATACGCTGGATTGGGACAAGACGGCGCCAGGTCCGGATCTGCCCGCCGAAGTACTGCGTCAGACGGCCGAGAAATACCAGGAAGCGCTCGAGCGCATGACGGGGACCTGAATCCACCCACCTCCCACCGCACGACGCTGAAGGCGACGGCGAGTGCGGGGTGTGTCACACAAAGCGAGTTATCGCAGATTGTCCGAGCGACTGGGACATACCCCGCGATCGCCGGCGCCGTCCGCCAACAAATATGTCGGCCGCCCGCCTTAATTTGCGGCTCCTGTGATCGCGCCTTGGGAGGCGCTCCTACGGACATGCCCCGTGATCGGCGCGCATCGAGATTTGGTGGAGGGGATGGAGACGGTGGCTGGTGACGCAGAACACATCGTGTAACGCCCGCACGCATGTACAATGCCCAGCATGATCAGCAACTTGCGCAGCCACTTCGAGAAAGTCGTCTGGACCGATGCTCTGCTTCGGTACGGGCTCCCCGGACGACTCCTCACGAACGTGTTGCGGTACCTGTACGCCGTGTTGAGGGACATGTTTGCCGGGCAATTGACACTGCGCGCGATGAGTCTGGTCTACACGACGCTGCTCTCGGTCGTGCCGCTGATCGCGTTCAGTTTCGCCGTCCTCAAGGGCTTCGGTGTCGACGAGCTGCTCGAAGACAAGATGTATCTGCTGCTGGAACCGCTCGGCGAGAGAGGCAGGGAAATTACAGACAACGTCATGCGGCTGGTGAAGAACGTCAACGGCGGCCTGCTGGGCGGCGTCAGCCTGGCGTTCTTCCTGTACACCGCGATTTCGATGGTGCAAAAGGTCGAGGAGGCATTCAACTACGCATGGTACGTCAGCAAACCGAGAAGCTTCGCGCGTCGCTTCACCGAGTACGTTTTCGTCCTCACGATCGGCCCCGTTGCTGTCGTCGTCGCACTCGGCATGATCGGCTCCCTGCAGGACGAGGGACTCGTAAAATACCTGCTCGAAAACGAAGTTGTCGGACCGTTATTTGTCGCGACCAGCAAAGTGGCGCCATACGTGCTCGTGACAGGCGCGTTCGCCTTCCTCTACTGGTTCATGCCGAATACCCGGGTCCGGGTGCGTTCGGCACTGGTCGGCGGCATTGCGAGCGGATTTCTCTGGGCGACGCTCGGCGTGGTCGTTGCGACCTTCATCGTCAACTCGGCGCGGACGATGAGCGTGTACGGCGGCTTCGCAATCGCCATCATCGCCCTCGTCTGGCTGTACCTGAACTGGCTCGTGCTGCTGGTCGGCGCGCAGCTTGCCTATTACCACCAGAACCCGGCCTACCTGCGCATCGGCAGGCGTGAGCCTCGATTGTCCAGCAGCACGCGGGAACGACTCGCGCTCAACATCATGTTGCTCGTCGGGCGTGCCTTTCGCAATTCGCAGGCGACATCGACACTCGCCAAACTCAGTGACAGTCTCGGAATCCCGTCCATAACGCTCGAGCCCATTGTCGCCAGTCTCGAAAAGAACGGTTTGCTGACTTTGACTGAATCGGAAAACCTGGTTCCCGGGCGTGATACTGCGCGTATTGCACTGAAAGACGTTCTGGCGGTCGTGCGCGAATTCGGGGAAACCGGTTCTATCGGCAAACCGCAGTGGTCGTCGGCGATCCAGGACATCGGCGACGAACTCGACACGGCCATTGCGTCGACACTTGGCGATACGACGCTGGCCGAGCTGCTGGATCAGACCCCGGAGCTAGCTGCCCGCGATCGTCATTTCCTCGACCAGTAACGAACCGCAGCGAATGCCGCCTCGCAAATCCTGATCGTCGCCAATTGCCGCGATACGGCGGTACAGGTCACGCAGATTACCCGCAATCGTCACCTCGTGAACCGGGTACTGTATCTCGCCGTTTTCGATCCACTGGCCGACCGCACCGCGTGAGTAATCCCCGGTTACGCCGTTTACGCCCTGGCCGATCAGTTCCTCGACGAGCAGCCCCCTGTCCATTTCGCGAATCAGTTGCTCCTTGTCCTTGCCGCCGCCGGGCACGATGAGATTCTGTGCGCCGCCCGCGTTCGCGGTAGTTTTCAGCCCGAGTCGCCGTGCCGAATAACTGCCCAGGACGTAACCCTGGAGAACGCCGCCGGTCACAATGTCGCGATCGTAAGTCGCTACGCCCTCGGCATCGTAAGGCCTACTCGCCATGCCCTTTGCAAGGTGAGGACGTTCCTCGATGTTGACGAAGTCCGGGAATATTGTCTCGCCGATCGCATCGAGAAGAAACGACGATCGCCGGTACTGCGCGCCACCGGCAATTGCGCCGATCGCGTGGCCGATGAAGCCACGCGCGATTTCGGGCACGTAAAGAACCGGTGCCCGAGTCGTCTTGATCTTGTGTGAACCGAGCCTGTTCACGACATGCATTGCCGCCGTCTTCCCTACCAGCTCCGCCTCGTCGAGGCCCTCATGATCGCGTGCCGAGGTGTAATGGTAATCGCGCTGCATGACACCGTCGGCTTCGGCAAGTACGACGCAGGTGATGCTGTGACTGGTTCGTGAATAACTGCCAACGAAGCCATGTGTGTTTCCGTACGCGCGCGCGCCGCGATTCGTGCTGACGGTAGCGCCTTCGGAATTGCTGACGCGCTTGTCGAATTGCATGGCGGCCGCCTCGGTTTCGATCGCCAACGCAATCGCGTCCGGGGCTTCGATGGACCACGGGTGGTCGAGGTCGAGATCCTTGACGTCAGTGCACATCAGATCCGCGTCTGCCAGTCCGGCGTACTCATCCCTGGCCGTAACCCTAGCGAATGTGGCTGCCTTCGCTACGGCCTCCCTTATCGCCTGCGGCGATATATCGGAGGTGCTGGCGCTTCCCTTGCGCGAGTCCTTGTACAGCGTTATGCCGATGCCGCGATCGTTCGTGTACTCCAGGTTTTCGACGTCGCCCAGGCGGGCCGTTGCGGACAATCCCGTATCGTGGCTGGCCGCTACCTCCGCCTGATCGGCGCCGAGCCGACGCGCCTCATCGAGCGCTATGCCCACGAGGCCTTCCAGATCCTCCCTGCCCAAAGATTCGCGTTTCGCGAGCTTCCCCATAGTTCGTCGCTTCCTGTTCTGACTGCCTGTTGGCCCGTCCTTCGCGTGCTAAACTCCCGCCGCGGATGATCGCACCGACCGCGGGAGTACTTTAGCCGGTGACAGATTCAAAGCCCAGCAAAAGCGCGCGAAAACGTGAGTTTCTCGAATTGCAGAAACTCGGCGAGACCTTCATCTCGCTGAGAGAGTCGGAGCTTCTCGCAATGGCGCTCGACGACGAACTGCTCGCGGCCGTCGTCGAGGCTCGCCAGATCAAGGCGCACGGCGCACTGCGTCGCCAGAAGCAATACATCGGCAAGTTGATGCGGCAGATGGACCCGGAGCCGATTCGCACGGCGATTGCGCGGCTGCGCCACAAGTGATCGAACGTATTGGAGAGTGATAGTATTTCGCAATGAGTACAGATGTCGGCATTATCATGGGGTCCCGGTCCGACTGGGAGACGATGCGTCACGCGAGCGAGACGCTCGAAACCCTCGGCGTGAGCTTCGAGGTTCGTGTGATTTCCGCGCACCGAACTCCGGACCTTTTATTCGAGTACGCCGACTCGGCCATTGATCGCGGCGTCAAAGTGATCATTGCAGGTGCCGGCGGCGCTGCACATTTGCCGGGCATGACGGCTGCAAAGACGCGCCTTCCGGTGCTCGGTGTGCCGGTACAATCGAAAGCGCTGAACGGTATGGATTCACTGCTGTCCATCGCACAGATGCCCGCCGGCATTCCCGTGGGCTGCATGGCAATCGGACGCGCGGGAGCGGTTAATGCGGCATTGCTGGCCGCGGCGATGCTCGCGAATAGTAATTCGGACATCGCCCGGGCCCTCGAAGCGTATCGCAGCAATCAGACCGACGCGGTCCTGGCTGCAAGCGACCCCAGTACATAGCGACGATGCGCATCGGTATTATCGGAGCCGGTCAACTCGGCCAGATGCTCGGACATGCTGCGCACGATCTCGGCGTCGAATGCCGTTTCCTGGACCCGTCTGTCTCGCCTCCCGCCGCCGAATGCGGCGATGTCATCCAGCGACCCTTCGACGACGCCGACGCATTGGCCGAACTGGCGGCAACTTGCGACGTCATCACCTACGAATTCGAAAACGTCCCGGTCGCCGCGCTGCAACAAATAGCCGGCAAGGTTCCTGTGTTTCCGCCGGCGGCCGCGTTGCGCAGTGCACAGGACCGCCTCGATGAAAAACGCCTGTTCGACGAACTCGATATTCCGCTTGCCGGATACCGCGCCATCGATAATCGCGAAGACCTCGAGGCCGCTGCAGCGTCACTCGGCTTGCCCATGGTCATCAAGTCTCGTCGCTTCGGTTATGACGGCAAGGGGCAATTCGTTGTCCTGGAACCGGACGACATCGACAAGGCATGGAACTCGCTGGGCGTTCAGCCGCTCATCGCGGAACAATGGGTTCCCTTCGATTTCGAGGTTTCGTGCATCGGCGTGCGCAATGCCGATGGCGATGTCCGCATATACCCGTTGAGTCGCAATGAACATGACGATGGTATCTTGCGCGTCTCGCGTGCGCCCGTCGACGCACCCGAGCTATCGAATAGTGCGGCGGACTATGTGCGACAGTTGCTGGAGCACCTCGATTACGTCGGCGTCCTTGCGCTCGAGATGTTCGTAAAGGACGGTTGCCTGCTTGCCAACGAATTTGCGCCCCGAGTGCACAACTCCGGACACTGGACCATCGAGGGGGCCGCTACCAGCCAGTTCGAGAACCACCTGCGGGCCGTCATGAATCTGCCGCTGGGCTCCTCGGCAAGTCGAGGCCACGCAGGCATGATCAACCTGATCGGCAATATTCCGGATGCCGCCAGGGCGCTAACATCGGCATATCTGCACGATTATGGAAAGACGCCGCGCCCCGGCCGCAAACTGGGTCATATTACGGTCGTGAGTGACTCGGCCGAAGATCGTGATGCCCTTGTCTCAAAAATCGCGGAAAGTGTGACGCAATCGACTTCTGGACCTGAGACGGTGACATAGCCCGGAGGCGGGAAAAGCAGGTAAACTCAAGCGATATGTCTTATTTGAAGCACTTCAACCTGGTTGAGCAACCGTTCCGCCTTACGCCGGACCCGGAGTTCCTGTACTGGAGCAAGCAGCATGCACGCGCGAAGGCGTACATGGAATCGACCATCTGGCTCGCCGACGGATTTGTCGTCATCACCGGCGAAATCGGCTCCGGAAAAACGACCCTGCTGCAGTCATTCCTTTCCGAACTCGATGACAACGTCGTTTACGCGGTTGTGTCGCAGACACAACTGACGCCGACACAGTTCCTGCAATCGGTGCTGACCGAGTTCGGCTTCAAGCCATTCAACAAACGCAAGGTCGAGTTGCTGGACATGCTCAACATGTTCCTGATCGAGCAGTACTCCAGTGGCAAAAAGGTCGTTCTGATCGTCGACGAGGCGCAAAACCTGACGCGCAAAGTGCTCGAAGAAATTCGCTTGATTTCCGGCATCGAGACGCACAAGGAAAAGGTGCTTCGAATCATACTGGCGGGTCAGCCGGAACTCAGGGACACACTGGACTCACCCAGCATGAAGCAGCTCGTGCAACGCGTCCGGCTCCGCTTTCACCTCGGCTCGCTCGACCGGCGTGAGTTGCGCGAGTACATCGAACATCGCCTGGCGATCGCGGGTTGCGAAAACAGAAACCTCTTCGGCGATGCCACGTTCGACATTATTCATCGTTACACGGGCGGAGTTCCGCGGCTCATCAATACGCTTTGCGACACTGTCCTGCTGTGCGCATTCGCCGATGACAAACAGGTCATCGACGAGAGCGACATCATGTCTGCGGTAGAGGAGTTGAGCTGGCAGGAACACGAGAGCAACACGGGCATACACAAGAAACTGCAAGAGATTCAGCATCGCGTCTCTCCCGAACAGAACGTGACCAGGATCGAAGTACGCGCCGATGGAGAGGTGATCTCCGAACACGTGTTTCCGCTGGGACGCATCATCGTGGGGCGCTCACCCGACAACGAAATTTACGTGAAGAGCAAGTTCGTCAGCCGCCACCACGCGCAACTGGTGAGCGACGAGACTGGTTGCGTAATCGAAGACCTGAACAGTACGAACGGTGT
Organism: uncultured Woeseiaceae bacterium; assembly: GCA_945788625.1. Taxonomy (GTDB): domain Bacteria; phylum Pseudomonadota; class Gammaproteobacteria; order Steroidobacterales; family Woeseiaceae; genus UBA1847. The sequence continues at coordinate 11,437 of CALZMQ010000036.1, read as the reverse complement.
ATTTCTCGGCGAAAAACAGGTCAAGAAATATCGCCTTCGCGACGGTGACCGGATTTCACTCGGCGTACACGAACTCGTCTATTACGATCTCAGGCTGACGGAATGCCCTGTTGAAGACCAGATCACGGATGATATCGATGAGGACGTCGACGACGACCAGGAATCTGCCGTCAACGAGCAGCGCGCAATTTCTGACTAGGGCCTAGTAGTCCTGCCGCTGCCCGACACGCCGATCGTTAACCCGGTAGTCACGCCGCTTCAGCAAGACGACCAGCCCCGCGACAAGGCAGATCAATCCTGTTACAAAACAAATCGTCGGCCAGTGCCAGTGATTGACGTACATGGAGGAACCGAGCGCTATCGCGCCAACGAGCAGGTAGAAGTACGGCAGGCTTTCGTAGATTGGCTTTGAGACCCACATATCGCTGTATATTCTGCCCCGGGCCGAGTCATTTTCCATAGCCGCGGCGCATTGTCCAGTGCCGCGACGCAAAAAACCCGGCCGATTGGCCGGGTTTCAGATACGAATCGCTCGGTAGGCCGGGGATTCTAGCCCCTTGAGAGGCTTTACGAGCGCCCGACGCCGAACAGCCCGAGGAGTCGCGAAAGTATCGATTCGGACAGGCCGTCCACCGCCAGATCCGGTTCAATATCGCTTGCGTCACCGCGTAAGCTCTGCACGAATTGCTGCGAGTTGGCATCCATATCGTGTTCTGTAATTGTGTTCTCGAAAGCCATCGTTTATCCCTCCTTAGAGATAAATCGACGTTACATTAACGATATGTTGAATGAAGTGAGGTATCTCACACTGTGCGATGTGAACTGACTTCTTTCGGACTTATGTGAAATGCACGGGTCGCGTTGCGCACCCGCGTTCTGCTACGCGGTGCCGCCGACCGTAATCTCGTCGATCTTCAACGTGGGTTGCCCGACTCCGACCGGCACGGATTGCCCCTCCTTGCCGCAGGTGCCTACACCGGTGTCGAGTTCGAGATCGTTACCGACCATCGAGATTTTGTGCAGCGCCTCGGGCCCGTCACCGATGAGCATGGCGCCCTTTATCGGTGTCGTTACTTTGCCGTTCTCGATCATGTACGCCTCACTCGCGGAAAACACGAACTTGCCGGACGTAATGTCAACCTGGCCGCCACCGAAGTTTGGTGCGTACAGGCCTTTTTTCACGGATCGGATGATCTCGTCAGGCTCGTGCGAACCTGCCAGCATGTAAGTATTCGTCATGCGCGGCATCGGGACGTGGGCGAAGGATTCGCGCCGGCCGTTACCGGTCGGCTCGACGCCCATGAGGCGGGCATTGAGCTTGTCCTGCATGTAGCCTCTCAGGATTCCGTCCTCGACCAGCACCGTTTTCTGCGCCGGCGTACCTTCATCGTCAATCGACAACGAGCCACGGCGATCGGCAATCGTACCGTCGTCCACGATCGTGCATAGCTTTGATGCCACCTGCTGCCCTAGTTTGCCGCTGAAGGCGGACACGCCTTTGCGATTGAAGTCTCCCTCAAGCCCGTGCCCTACGGCCTCGTGCAGCAAGATGCCGGGCCATCCTGCGCCGAGTACGACCGGCATCGTGCCGGCCGGCGCCGCTTGCGCGCCGAGTTGTACGACCGCCTGGCGAACCGCCTCGCGGGCGAAATCCATCGGCAGGTCGCCGTCGAGAAAATAATTCAGGTCCGTACGTGCGCCGCCGCCGGAATAACCCTGTTCGCGTTGGCCGTCCTGCTCGAGAATGACGCTGACATTGAGGCGAATGAGCGGCCGCACATCGGCCGACAACGTTCCGTCCGACGCGGCGATAAGAATGAGGTCCTGGCTGCTCCCAAGACTGATGATGACCTGTTCGACACGCTTGTCGAGATCGCGGGTGGCCGCGTCGATTTCCAGCAACAGCTTCGTCTTCTGCTCGTCGCTGATACTGACTGTCGGATCGGTGTGCGAATACAACTGAGCGGCGTTGCTGCGCTGCCAGGCCTGGACGCTCTTGTCCTGCCCCTGCCGCGCGATCGCGCGTGCGGCGCCGGCCGCCTGCTGCAGTGCCGGCAATACCAGCTCATCGGAATACGCGAAACCCGTTTTTTCGCCGCTCGTTGCGCGCACGCCAACGCCCTGGTCCAGGCTGAAACTGCCCTCGCGAATGATGCCGTCCTCGAGCGTCCAGCTCTCCTGCCGGCTCACCTGGAAATACAGATCCGCGTAGTCGACGCCGCCGCGCATGACCGAACCGAGCGTGGCGGAGAGCTGTTGCTCGCCGAGCCCTGCCGGCTCGAGCAACCGAGTCATGACCGCGTCGATCGAATTGTGATTGCTGTCACTCAAGCTTGCCTGCCTCTTCTTTAGCCATCAGCCACAATTACCTCGCGACCGTCACAAACGACGATTCGTCAAGGCCGGGAACTCGCTGCGCAGCTTCGCCGGCAGATCCGGATCGATGTCTGCCACCACTGCGCAGTTGCCCTCGGCCTGTTCGGCCAGAATTCGGCCCCAGGGATCGCAAATCAGCGAATGCCCAAACGTCGAACGACTGTCGGGGTGCTGGCCATATTGCCCCGGGGCAATGACATATGCCAGATTTTCTACAGCCCTGGCCCGCAGCAGCAAGTGCCAGTGCGCCTCGCCGGTGGTCACGGTGAATGCAGCCGGCACCGTAAATACGGTCGACCCTTCGTCGACCAGACGCCGAAACATCTCGGGAAAGCGCAGGTCGTAGCAGATTGTCAGTCCGACCCGGCCGCACGGCGCATCCACGGTGACGACCTCGTCGCCCGGGTACATCGAGTGCGATTCGCGATACGACTCCTGCTTGTCGACGAGGTCGACGTCGAACAGGTGTATCTTGCGATAGATCGCCCTGGCCTCCCCGTCCGCATCGTACACCGGACATGCGCCATAGACGCGCTCAGCGGCGATCTCCGGGGACTCCAGCGGCATGCTACCCGCTATAATCCAGAGGCCATGGCGCTTCGCTGCGTCGCTCAGAAAACGCTGTATGGGGCCCGTGCCCGGGGCTTCCGCGTGCTGCGCCTTGTCGCGAGCGCGATCCGGCATGAGCGCGAAATTCTCCGGCAATACCGCCAGCGCACAGTCCTGGCCCGCCGCGTCGTTGAGCAGGCGGTCAGCGAGGTCCAGGTTTGCCGACACGTCGGCCCCGCTGTTCATCTGTATTGCTGCAACACGCATCTTTTCGGTTTTCTCCCGTATCCGATGAATTACTCGACCTTGGCAAGGCAGCCGGCGAATTCGCTGTGGCGCGCGAAATTATCGGCATCGGTGTTAGTGATCGCCGGCTCGTCCCATGAACCGCTGATGCCGTAGTAAACCTGGCCGACCTCTTGCAGCGGCTTCTTGAATATTTGCGAGAAAATCAGCAATGCGGCCGCGGCCTGCGGGCCTGCGACCACGGCACCAACGATCGGCAACGTATTGCCGACATTGGCGCTGACCACGGCGATCTGGTCGTAGTTGCGGCCGCTCAGGTCGGCGAGTCCGACGATTCCGATGTCCGCGGCAGGCCCGTCGAGCGACAAATCGCAGGTATACGCCTCGCCATCGACGATGCGAAAACTTCCCGTGATACGGTCGAATCCGAAACCCTTGCTGAATACGTCACGAAAGTCGAGCGACAGGCGGCTGGGGAGTGCGACGAAACTCATCAGCCCGACGATGCGGCCCGCGCCCGGTTCGACCTCCTCGAGCTGGCCGCTGCCGAAGCGGAACTGCACGTCCCCGTCCAGCACGTCGAAAAAGTCCGCCCGCGGTCCTCCCGACCAGCTCAGGTCGAGCAGGATGTTCATCTGGTCGCTGACGATTCCAGGGGCGAACCCGAGCCGCGTCATCGTCTGCAGTACGTCGGTGCTGGAGATCGTCGCGGTCGTGTACGTGCGGCTGCCGAACGGCTCCGACTCATCGAAAATCCACCGGCCCGTGCCAACGATCTCGAAGGTCTCGTCTTTGGTCGATATCGCCATACCTTCCAGCCCGTTCTCGATGCGCTGCAGCTCCGCCGTGACGGCGCCGAAGTGCCTGTCACCAAGAGCGAATTCGGCGGCCTTCAGCGAAATCGGCGGCAAGGTCCTGGGATCGACCGTGGATGGTTCGTCCGACGGCTCCTCGTCGCCGGGCAGGCGCATGCGCTCCATTTCCAGCACCATGGCGCGATCGGATTTAAAGTCATAGGGAACGAAAACCGAGCCCGTAACGTCTTCGCCGTCCAGCTGCACCAGCCAGTCACGCGCGCTTCGGTCTACTTTGACGTGATGACCCTGGAGGTGCTGGCCCAAGACGTACAAGTCGTCAATCACCAGGTCGATCGAGCGTATCCGGTCGGCCGCACCAACCTGTTTGTCACCGCTGCGTGACAGGTCGAACCAGTCCTGCAGGCGGACCGTACCTGTATTGCCACGGATGTGCAGGCCGCGGGTTTCCGCAGGCGCCATCACGTCTGCACCCATCGTGACGACGCCCCTGTCGAAGTCCCACGCGCCATCGCTGCGAGCGAACGCGATCTGCCAGGCTGTGCCATCCTCGGCGAATCCGGCGCTTTCTATCGCCTCTCCCCCGGGCATGAAACGTATGTCGCCACGCAACTGCAAAGTCGCATCGGCCGACTTGCCGACCGGTTCGGGAAGTTCGAGGCCCAGCCCCTCGAGATCGCTGTCGATCAGGATCGTAAGCGGTGACGGGGTCTCCAGCTTGCCGCGCGGAAACAGGATGCGCGTTGTGTAGTCGGTAGCGCCGTCGATCAGGCCATCGAGAGGCAAGCCGAGCTCCTCAACCAGTGCGGCAGCGGTAACGGACCCGCTCGTGCTGGCTTCGACACTGAATCTCGGATCGTCGGACGGCGTCAACTCCACGCTGACATCATTGCCGAGAAACCGCGCGCCGAGCGACTCACTGGATATGTCGTTGCGCGCGATGGTCACCTCACCAATGAGGTCGGAAATCTGCGCCGGGAATCCTTCGATCGCGAGTGTTCCGTTGTTGCTCCTGATCCGGCTCGTGAACTCATACGCCTTCGCGTCCTTGAGGGGCACTTTGAGATCGAGCGTAAACGAAGCCTCGCCGGTCACGGAAATACGGTCCAGCTGGCCCCCGAAGACGTCGCCGATCGGACTCTGCGCGGAAAACGTGCGTATCGTTTCCAGCGTCCCGGTGGAAAACGCGTCGATCGTCAGCACCGGGTTTCGCAAGTCGGCGATTTCGAGCCTGGCGTCGACGGTCCGGTTGCCCGCGCTGACCGACCGATTCTCTTCCGAGTACAGGCGCATATTGTCGAGCACGACCTCCATGTCGGATTGCTCGGCAGCAGGCCACCGCGGCTGATACTTGAAGACCATGTCCCGCACCGACGCCTCGAGCAGGAATCGGCCTTCTTCATTGTCGAACGGAAACTTGTCCAGTGGACCATTCAACCTCGTCGTGCCGCGCGGAATGGAGCCCTCGACGAGCGCAGACTGGAACCAGTTGTACATTTTCGGTTTGATGATTTTCTGCGGGATATAGCGCTTTACGTCAGCGACGTCGCTGATACTCCAGGTACTCGCGAGGTCGATAACGGGGGACGAGCCATCGCCGTTGATCGTCAGTTGCACGTTACTCTGGCTGTCGAACACGTCGTTACGAATCCGGATGCTGTCCGACAGTACGGTCGTACGATCGTCGGTGCTGCGCCAGATGATTGTACCCTCCGCGGATTCGACCTCGATGGAATCGTTCAGGTAGGCCGGCAGTTCCACGACCACGTCCGCCGAGCTGATTTCGAGGCGCCCGCCGAGCCGGTTGGCACGCAGCAGACCGGAGAAGCCGCGAATGCCGGGCCGTTTTCCGTCGGTCGCAATGCCGGCGTTCTCGAATTCGGCCGCAATATCGAAGCGCGGCTTCTCGGTATCCACGTCCGAGACCGTCGCCACCAGGTTCCGAACCGCACCACTCGGGTCCAGGTTCTCGAACTGCCGTCGCTGCTCGTCGCTCAGCCACGGCACGAACAGGACGGCATCGTGGAGGTTCACGTACGAGGCGCGCACATCGAGCATGACCACGCGCCCGTCCGCATCGGTGCTGGCTTCGGCGCGCAATGATGCTTCGGGCCACTCATGATCGTCCGTCGCAATCTGGAATTCTTCGGCCGCGACCAGCCAGCCGTCGTCCGCGGCATTCAGTTCGAGTCTGCCGTCGACGTCGAAAGACTGGTCCTGCTGCAATGCAATGTCGTCGATACTGATCTCGGCGCTCGCATTACGCACCCTGCCCTCGGCGTACGCGACGGATATATCCAGATCGCCGCTGCCCGTCAGGAAGCGTGGCTCTTCGCTCGTCTGCAGTTCCGACCACCCGGCAAGGTCGATGTCGTCCGCTTCGACGGCGATATCCCACTGCCGCTCCTCCTGCGGGATATCCAGTAGTTGCGTAGCGGAGATGCTGAGCTGCCGCCCGAGATCGTCAGGCAGGCGTACGTCTGCATCGATTGCAAGCCGCTTCTTGTCGACGCTTACGACGGCGCGCGGTATCTCGAAAAAGCGGGGCCGCTCGTCGCCCGGTTGCAGGAAACTGATCTCGAGATCCTCACCGATGATTTCGACGTCGGACATCGTCTCCGATCCGCCGTCCTTGGTCCCGAATAATTCGTCAGACGGTGTGCCCTGTATCCACCAGCGCCCACCCTCGAGTTGCCGTACCTCGATACTGGTGTCCCGGATAACGATGCGATCGACGACCAGCGTCCGGTCGACGAGCAGGCGGGTAAGCGCAACACCGACTCGTACCTCGTCGGCCGCAACAATGCGTGTCTGGGTGCTGTTACGGATGAGTTCGGCGTCATAGAACTCGAGTTCGGGGCCGCTCAGGCCCCAACGTGCATCCATGCCCGAGAATTCGACCTCCATGCCGATCGCCGCGCTCGCCCAGCCCTTGATTTCTTCCTGGTACTCCGGCAGCCGTGGCACGAACAGCCGAAACAGGCCAACGGCGATCGCAAGCAGAATTACGACGCCGGCACCCGTATAGGCGGCGAATTTGAGCAGGCGTTGCAGGAAGGCTTTCACGTTCTTATGGTCTCTCCGCCACCTACAACAGGACCACGTCGAACTGGTCCTGGAGGTAGAGCGATTCGGTCTGCAGCCGGGTGGTCTTGCCTGTTTGCTCCTCCAACTCCGCAAGGCTGCGGGCCTGTTCGTCCAGCAACAATTCGATGACGTCCTGGTGCGCAAGCACGAGTACTTCGTCGAACTCGAATTGCCTCGACTGGCGAATTATCTCGCGAAAAATCTCGAAACACACGGTTTCCGCGGTCATTACGAAGCCACGGCCGGCGCAGGACGGGCAATCCTCGCACAGTATGTGTTGCAGGCTTTCGCGCGTGCGTTTGCGCGTCATTTCAACGAGGCCCAACGGCGAAACCGGCGTAATCTGGTGCCGCGCATGGTCCCGTGACAACGACTGCGCCAGCACCTGCAACACGTTGTCACGGTGGTCGGCCTCTTCCATATCGATGAAATCGATGATGATGATGCCGCCCAGGTTGCGCAGTCGCAGCTGCCTCGCAATCGCGACCGCGGCCTCCAGGTTGGTGCGATATATGGTCTCCTCGAGGTTGCGATGGCCCACGTAGCCGCCGGTATTGATGTCGATGGTCGTCATCGCCTCGGTTTGATCGAAAATCAGGTAACCACCTGATTTCAGAGGGATACTTCGGTCCAGCGAGCGTCGAATCTCGTCTTCTATGCCGTGCAGGTCGAAAATCGGCCGGCGCCGCTTGTACCACTCGAGCCGCGGCTCGATATCGGGCAAATAAGTGTCTGAAAATGCCTGCATGGCGGCGAAATCGTCCTCCGAGTCAACCAGGACCCGCTCGATGTCACTGGTCACCATGTCACGCAGCACGCGCAGGGGCAGTGACAAATCCTCGTGCACCAGCTTTTTTACACTGGTCTTGCTGCACCGTTCCTTAACGACCTCCCACAATTTCAATGTGTACTTCAGGTCCGGTTCCAATGCCTGCTTGTCCATGCCCTCCGCGACGGTGCGCACGATAGCCCCGCACTCGAGGCCTCGCTCGGCCAGCAACTCTTCGACGACTGTCTTGAGGCGCTCACGTTCCGCTTCGTCCTCGATGCGGGCCGATATCCCGACCGCGTCGCCGCGCGGCAGCAGCACCAGGTGGCGTGACGGCAGAGTCATGTAGGTCGTCAGGCGCGCGCCCTTGTTGCCCATCGGGTCTTTCACGACCTGGACCATAATTTCGTCGCCCTCACGGATGAGGTCACGGATACCTGGCGCCTGGTCGGATTCTCGCTTCGGCGATGTCTGGGCGATGTCGGAGGCGTGCAGGAACGCGGTGCGCTCCAGGCCGATATCGATGAACGCGGCCTGCATGCCCGGCAACACACGCATGACGCGTCCCTTGTAGATATTGCTGATCAGGCCACGTCTTGCCGCCCGCTCGATGTAGACCTCCTGCAATACCCCGTTCTCCAGCAGAGCCGCGCGAACCTCGCTGGGCGTAACGTTGATCAGGATTTCTTCTTTTAAGGACTCGTCAGTCATGGTCTGTTCGCTTCATCAGCACGTCGATTCCGGCATTGCGAAGCAACTGCACGGTCTCGTATACGGGTAGGCCGACGACACCCGAGTAACTGCCTTCCATGCGCTCGACGAACGCACCTCCGAGACCCTGGATTGCATAGGCGCCGGCCTTGTCCGCCGGTTCCCCACTCTGCCAGTACGCGAGCGCCTCGTCCCGACTGATGTTGCGGAAGTACACTTCGGTCGCGGACAGCGCCGTTTGGGTCTCCTGCGATCCCCGCAGCGCAATACCCGTCACAACACAATGCATGTGCCCGCCGAGCGCCGTCAGCATGTCAACGGCATCCGCCTCGTCTCGAGGCTTGCCGAGTATGCGGTCGCCAAGAACCACGGCGGTATCCGCGCCGAGCACCAGTTCGCCCGGCGCACCCAGCACCGCTTCCGCCTTTGCGGCCGCCAACCTGAGTACCATCTGTTCGGCCGTTTCGTGATCCAGGCGGCGCTCATCGATTTCGACGTGCAGTACGGAAAACTCCAGACCGAGCGCCGCCAGTATTTCCTGCCGCCGCGGCGACGTCGAAGCCAGGTTGAGCTTGCTTGCGTTAGCCGTCTTCATGGTCTCACTCGCGATGATAGGGGTGGCCGGTCTGCAGCGACCATGCGCGATACATTTGCTCGGCGAACAGCACCCTCGCCATGCCGTGTGGCAATGTCAGTTGCGACAGCGACAAGGTAAAGTCCGCGCGTTCACGGCAGGCATCGGAAACGCCGTCCGGACCACCAATGACGAAACACAGATCGCGACCGTCGGCCTGCCAGCCGGAAAGGCGTTCCGCGAGCGATTTGCTGCTCAGTTGTTTGCCCCGCTCATCGAGCAGAATGACCTGCTCGGCCGAGTCGACTTTCGCCAGTATTTGTTCTCCCTCTGCCGCCATAGCCTGGCGTGACCTGTCGTTCTTGTTGCGCCGTACAGTGGCGATCGTGTCGAGGCGGAACTTCCACTCGCGCGGAAACCTGCCGGTGTACGCGCTGAAAGCGTCATCCACCCAGTTCGGCTGGCGATCACCAACGGCCAGGAGTCGTATGTGCACGGCTCACCCGTCGGTTGCCGTCGCGTCCCCTGCCGGGACTATGGACCAGAGTTTCTCCAGGTTGTAGAACTCACGCACTTTCGGCAGCATGACGTGCACCAGCGCGTCCTGCAGGTCGAGAAGCACCCACTCGCCGCCATCCTCGCCTTCGATTCCCACCGGCCGCTGTCCGGCTTTCTTGACTTTTTCCGCGACATTCTCCACCAGTGCCTTCACATGACGGCTGGACCTGCCGCTGGCAACGATCATGAAATCGGTCACGGTCGTCATGTCGCGGACGTCCAGCTTGACGATGTCCAGTCCCTTGGTGTCGTCGAGCGCGTCGATGACGACGGTGCAAAGCGTTTCACTGTTCATGCGTGGTTCTCGTAGTTTTTCAAATGTTGCCTCCTCAGGCGTAACAACTGCTCTTGTCGATTTCGTCCCTGACCGCATCGGGCATCAGGAACCTGGGGTCGCGGCCCGCCGCAACGAGATCGCGTATTTCAGTCGATGAGATCTCGAGCTGCGTCACCGCGTGAATGTGTATGCGCCCGGACAAGGTCGTGTGCAGATCGTCGACTCGATGCGTGCCGCACTCGGTAATCAGGTCACCGAGCGGGCCGATGTCCGGTGCTTTCCAACCGGGCCGGTGCGCGACAACGATATGCGCTACATCGAGTAACTCGTCCCAGCGGTGCCAGCTGTGCAAACCGAGAAACGCATCCATTCCGAGAATCAGACCCAATGGACGCTCGGGAAATTCCTCTCGCAACGTAAATAATGTGTCGATCGTATACGATGGCCCGCCGCGGCGAAGCTCCCGATCGTCGACTGCGAATCCCTCCTGCTCCCGAATGGCCGCCTCGACCATACGGTACCGTTGTGCCGCGTCGGCATACGTCGTGCCCCTGTGCGGCGGATCGCCACACGGAATAAAGCGTACCTCGCCGAAGCGCAGAGCCTGCAGCATTTCGAACGCGGTGCGCAGGTGGCCGTAGTGAATCGGATCGAACGTGCCACCGAAAACACCCACGGGCATCATGGACACGCCATACCAACAACGATATCGGTGGCCATCAACCACGGGTCGCCCGCACGTTGGCCTTTCGCCGCGGCATCGGCACGGCCGCTCGCTTTCAGCATGCGCCGGAAACCGCCCTCGCGATGCCGGCTTATGCAGCTGCGCACGAGCCCCTGACGGTTGCGCCACACGCCGTTTTTCTGCATCGCGCTGCCGAGATCGCCACCCTGTCGAACGACGTCATCGAGCACCGACAGCGTGCGCAGCTCGCGGGTCAGTGCCCACATCACTATGACGGGCTCGACGCCCTCGGCCCGCAGGCCGCCGAGAATCCTGACTGCGCGCCGGGCATCGCCTGCCAGCGCCGCATCGGCGAGTTTGTAGACATCGTAGCGGCTGCTGTTGGCGACCGCATTCGTGACATCCTCGGCGCTGACGGTCCCTTCGCCCAGCAGCAATCGCAGCTTTTCGATTTCCTGGCCGGCCGCAAGCAGGTTGCCCTCCACACGATCGGCAATCAGCGTGACAGCGTCACGCTCGGGCACCAGACCGGCGTTGCGCATGCGGTTGGCGATCCAGCCCGGCAGCTCCCGCGTGCCGATCGGCCAGATCGGCAGACTCACGCCCTTCTGGTCGATCGCCTTCGCCCATTTCGACGCTGCACCACTGCGATCGAGCTTCGGCGCCGTAACGACAAACAGAGTGTCCGGCGCGCACTGCTCCACGAAGTCGACGATTGCCTGGCCTCCGGCGCGGCCCGGCTTTCCGGTCGGCAGCCGCAACTCTATGATGCGCTGCTCCGCAAACAACG
>CALZMQ010000035.1 GCA_945788625.1 uncultured Woeseiaceae bacterium | reverse complement strand
TTCATCGTTTACAGCATCATGTTCTTGTGGCGCCTGGCACAGTCCCTGCGGCGATCGCCAAACAGCCTCCTGCCTCGCTCCAGGTGGGCACTTCGGCACGCCGCGATTGTGGTTGCGATCGGCGGTTCGGCCGCGCTGGCGCACGCGGCTATTTCTGACAAAGCGCGGTCCGCACGTGCCGACTTTTACCTGGCCGAGGTGTCGCCCGAGGCGAGCGGCCTGAACGCAAAACCCAGTGACATCATGGACAAGGTCGACCCGCGCATTGCGCATGTTGGTAAATGGCTGATGTCGGTCGGTGATGCGGTCGCTGTTGCATCTTCCTGACGTATCCACTCAAAGACAGGGACAGTCGCGCATCGCTGTATTTGAACAAGGGCGATTTTCGCTTCGATCGTCACCCGATGCCAGCGCTGGACGAGTTCCTCGACAATCCGCTGGACCAGGGTCTGCCGTCAGGCGCCCTGTTTCTGGATTACGACAACGACGGTGACCAGGACCTGTTGCTGCAGGTCAGCTATGGACATACGCGGCTGCTTCGGAACCGCCTGTCCGAAGTCGGCACAGTCGAATTCGTCGACACGGGCGCTCAATCCCGGTTGTACCCCTACACGATCAGCCAGGCGGCCATTGCGCTGGACGTAAACCGTGATGGCCTGCTGGATGTGCTGGTCGGGAATTCGATAAACCCGTTTCTTCCCGATTACGATGAGACGACGCGATTCAATATTTTCGACCTCCCGAAACCCGAGTACGAGGGTGACCGGCGAATGTTCAACATCATGCACAGGACCTGGCATGACGCCGACAATGGCGGGGAAAACCGTCTCTTCCTGAATCGCCGCGGCGTCTTCGAAGAAGTCGATAACACGTCCTGGGGACTTACAGGAAGCCGCTGGACGATCGCAATCGGTGCCGCGGACCTGGATGACGATGGCTGGACAGACCTTTACCTTGCCAATGACTTCGGGCCGGACCAGTTGTACCTGAACCGGCAGGGCGAGAGCTTCGAAGAGATACGCGGCAACCTGGTCGGTGAACTCGGCCGCGACACGTACAAGGGCATGAATGCGTCGATCGCTGATATCGATGGAAACGGTCACCCGGACATTTATGTATCCAATGTCCACCATATCCTGCAGCCCGAAGGCAGCTTGCTGTGGCTGAATGACGGCACCCTGGGAACCAGGGGCGCCGACGCTATGGATGACAAGGCGGTCGCATTCAATGCGCTGAACGAGCATCGTTTTGGCTGGGGCGCAGCGGTAGGTGATCTGGATCGCGACGGTCGCATAGATATCCTGCAGGCAAACGGCATGGTCGACGACAGCTATGACGATCAGTATGACGGCTGCCCCGATTTCTGGTTCTGGAACGACAAGATTGCGCTGACCCCGCCCGACGTGCATGGCTATGCCGACCGCTGGGCAGACCTGCGTGGCCGTTGCATATTTCCGGATGAACTGGACCGCGTATATCTCAACGTGGGCGATAGTTTCGTGGACGTGGCAGCCGATGTCGGCTGGGACGAAGGTCACAATTCCAGGGGCATCGCGCTGGCTGACTTCGACAACGATGGCGACCTCGACGTCTTGGTCACGCATCAGTTCGATCCCGCGTCGCTGTACCGCAATGACGGGCCGCCAAAGTCCTGGATTGGCCTGGAGTTCATTGGCAACTCCACGACCTGCAATAAAGATGCGGTAGGCACGCGCGTTCGGCTGGAATTCCCGGATGCGCCCGGGATGCCCGTGCAGTATCGCGAGGTATCCTCCGCGAATGGGTTCTCTGCCCAGGGCGACAAGCGGCTCTTATTCGGGCTGGGCAGCTATTTCGGCACAGTTTCCGTCGATGTGCGGTGGTGCGGAACCGAGCATGAGCGGCTCGACGAACTTACAATCAATCGCTATCACCGTCTCACACAGTGAGCAGGCGCAACCAACCAACGACACACGGATTTTCAGTGAACAGGATTCAAGATCAAACCGAAGACGAGTAACTTCGTCAGGAGTTTGAGTCCAGGGGCGCTATCGAGCTAAACCTCCTCCCTGACACACTCCACGCCATCCATCAGCATACGGTAGATGTTCGTTGCACCGCCTCGGTCCGAATTGAAATAGATGAACTTCCCGTCCGGGCTCCAATACGCGTATCTGTCTATCCAGTCTCCCTGGGTCAGCCGGATAGTGGTCTCACCGTCCGGGGCCAGAACGTAGAGGTTGTGCTTCCCGTGTTTCCCGCCGATGTCGGAGCTGTAAACGATGTGACGGCCGTCTGGCGCCCAGGCCGGATAGCTTTCCTCGTAGTCGCCATCCGTCAGCTGTGTCTCCTGGCCGGTTGCCATGTCATAAACGATCAGATCGAAAATGTACCCACCCTCGTCCCGCGTGCCTTGCTGGCGATGATAGAGAATCCGTTTCCCGTCAGGGGAGAACTTCGCGTGGGCGTCGTAGCCGGGGTCTTCGCTGAGACGCCTTAGCGTTCCGGTGGATTTTTCGAACAAGTGAATATCCGACTGCCCTTCCACGCGGTAAGAGTTGAACAGGATGAACCGCCCGTCGGGCGAGTAGCTCGGAAGCCAGTCCCAATCCTCGTGCGATGCCACCGGGCGCAGTTTGCCGGTTGCCCGTTCATATTCGAAGATGTCGGTCTTGCCGTTGTCGGTTTCCTGGGCCACCACGATGAATCTGCCATCCGGTGAAAATGCTCCCGAATTCTGGAGCATGTGGGAGAGATCCGTCTTTTCCCCGGTTGCCAGGTCCATTTCATAGACTTGCGTTACTGGATCGTCTTCGGTCGCTCCCTCTAGACGGGCGGCCATGGAAAGCAACCTTCCATCCGCGGAAGCCCCCTGCACCTGGTACTCGTCATGATTCGCCGTGGTGATCAGCTCGATGACGCAGCCGCCGGGATCCACCAGCATTGAAAAGGGGCTGACCGCCTCCGGCGTGGCAACCGACTCAGCCAGGTTTTGAGGCGTCTCGGCAGAACAGGCGATGAACACGGGAAAGAGTGCCGCAATCATCACCGTGGAATTAGCAGGGCGCCGAATCGGGCGCTTTGATTTATTGTCGAGTTGGATCATTCATGATCCCTGTTGTGTTGCACTGAATACTGACCCGCACGGATGGCCTGATTATGGCCCAGGTACTGGTTATTCGTTTTGGCTTTGAGCTGAAGCGGTTTCCACAGACGATGGAACGTTTTCTTGCCCTGCAGGATGAGTAGTGTTTTACGACCGCGAAGCGCTGCTGGCGCGCGCGGACACGAGATAGAAGACCAGGCCGGCGGCAATTACACCCAAGCCGAACAGGCCCTCCACCGGCTTGTTGACGAGCACGAACGCGAGCGTCCAGCCCGTGAGCACCAGGTACAACAGCGGCGTCACCGGATAGCCGAAAGTCCGGTAGGGTCGCGGAAGCCGCGGCTGCCGCCAGCGCAGGACGAATACGCTGAGCACGGTGACGAAGCTGTTGAGCGCGAGCGTGAAGCCGGCAAAGACCAGGACGGACTCGAAGCCCGCGCTCAGGATGAAGATCACCGATAACGCCGTCTGAGTGTAAATCGCGACCGTCGGGATGCCATCGCGGTTAGTGCGCGCGAAGAAACGCAGGGCGTGGAAGTCCTCGCCAATGACCTGCAGGACCCGGGGACCGGCGAGCGTCATTGCGCTCACCGTGGAGACGAGGAGCGCGGCCAGCACCAGTCCGGTGAGCCGGCCACCAACGTCACCAAAAGCCGCGCGCGCCGCAATGTAGCCAACCTCGACCTCGCCGCGCATCGCCTCCATCGGCGCGACGCTCAGGAACACGTAGTTCAGAGCCACATACAACAGCATGACCACCGCCGTGCCACTGAAGAGAATGATTGGCAGGTTACGCTGCGGATCCTCGAGTTCGCTGCTGAGATACGTCGCGACGTTCCAGCCCGTATAGGCGTAGCTCACATAGATCAGGGCCACGGCGAATTCAGCGCTGAAGAGTGTCCCGCCATCGTCGGCTACCGGCAGGAAACTGGTTGATTGCGGTTCGCCGACGAACATCAGGGCAGCCACACAGAAAACGACGATCACGGCGACCTTCAGGACAGTGAATACGACCTGGGTCCCGCCACTGGTACGGTGATTCGAGGCATGTGTCAGGCCCAGGGCGATCACCAGTCCCGCGGCGAGCGCCGGGCGCACCCAGGGCGAGGTACCCGTGTCGAACACCGACGTTGCGTAGGCGGCGAAGGTCATTGCGGCAAGCGCACAAGGCCCGGCGAAGCCGATCGTTGCGGATACCCAGCCGGAAACGAAACCGGCGGCCGGGTGGAATATGCGGGCAAGAAAATTGTATTCGCCGCCCGAGCGTGGCAGCGCGGCGCCGAGTTCGGCATAGGTCATGGCCCCACACAGGGCGGATATTCCGCCGACCGCCCAGAGTGCGAGTAACGCGAAGCCGGAGTGGATTTCCAGCAGCTGGAAACCGAGGCTGGTGAACACCCCGGTACCAACCATGTTCGCAATTACGACCGCGGTGACGGTCGTAAAGCGAAACTTGCGGTTGCTGCCGCCTGGCACTTTGCGAGTGCGCCGATTACCGTCGCTTCAGTCTGTCACCAGCCGCCCTGGAAATCATACTGCGTGCGAATGTACACGTACCGGCCATTCATACCGATCCCCGATAATACGTCGTATGGCAAATGCCCGAAGTAATTGATGTCATCGCTGGAGCGGTCAGGGTATTCGTCCAACAGGTTATCGGCACCGATAGCGACCGTCCAGGCGTCCGAGATCTCGGCTGCAAACTCTGCGTCCACGGACCACACAGAACCATAGGTCTGGTTCGGTTCGAATCCTCCACCGAAATCGAACACACGTGTGGTATCGCCGTACTGCGTCAGGCGAAGCAGCGCTGACCATCGGTCAGCCGTCCAGTTGCCGGATAGGATGAGCTTGTCTTCCGGTGCAGCGGTTTCGACGGTGTTCAGGTCTTCCACGCCGAGCACGCTCGGGTTCTTCGCATCCGTTTCCGATTTGTTGTAGGAAACACGCCAGTCTATTGCGCCTGCACCGGCCTCGATTACCCCGGAGGCCACGATGTCGAAACCGTCGGTTTCCGTATCGATCAGGTTGGTAAAGTACTGAATGTTGTTTCCGGCATTGATGAGCGTGATTCGATCGTCGACATCGATCTGGAAATAGTCAAGCGTAAGCTGGAAAGCGGCGCCGGAGTCATAAACGAATCCAATGCTCAGGTTTGTCGACTCTTCCTCCTGCAGCGCAACCGCGCCCTCTGCAATGGCGTCCGGGTCGGATACCGGCAGCAGGCGAAAGAGCTCCAGCATGCCGCCGGCCCCGAAATTGGTGGTCGCGCGCTCGTACCCGGTCTGCGCCAGCGACGGTGCGCGAAAGTTGGTTCCGGCGGCGCCACGTATTGCGAAAGTGTCTGTAACCTCGATGCGTCCCATCAGCTTTCCGGTCAACGCGTTGCCGAAGTCGTCATAGTCCTCGAAACGTGCCGCAGCACCGACGCTGAATTGATCCGACAGGTCCGCCTCGACGTCGACGTAAGCTGCGTAAACGCTGCGGTCGACATCTGCCACGCGATCGGCCGGCAATCCTGGCCCGGCTTGCGCACCAATACCCGCAATGAATGGTCCGGCTTCGTAGGATGCCGGGTCACCGGCACTCGTTTCGTAGTCTTCGAAACGCAGCTCTGCGCCGTAGGCGAAGGTCAATGGCGAATTGAGCGCGGCGGGCTCGAACTCCCTTACAACGTCGGCATTGAGCGTCGTCTGCGTAAACTCGAAGCCGCCGAGATTGAATGTCGTGGGGCTGGTCGGCCCAAGGGAGGGATTGGCGGAACTCTCGACACCCGAGTCGAAATCGTTCTTGCCAATCGTCAGGCTCACATCCCAGTCAGACTCGAAGTTGTTACCGCGCAATCCCAGGCTGAGCGAACTGTCCGTATTGTCGCCAGTGGTGATCGGCCGAAAACCGTTCGGGTGAACACTGGGCAGGCTGGTGAATCCGTCCGGGTACCGGAAGAAGCCCGTACCTTCGGTATCGCGATTGGAGTAACGACCGAACGAATAGAATTCGCGCTCGCCGACCGGAATCGTCGCATTGTAAAAAAGGTAAATGTCGTCAGCGCCACCGTCACCCGGCGCGAAAACACGCGCGGGATCCAGCGCCTGGTTGGCGGGCGTCTGGTCCTCGAAGAAAGGCAGTACACCTATGCCCGCACGGTTTGTCGCATCGCGAGTGCGATATTCACCGCCAATTCGCACGCTGCCACCATCACCAATGGCAAATCCGTAATCCGCCGCCACCGAGAAGGTGTCCCCGTCTTCGATATCATCGCCAATCGGTTCGAAATCGGTTCGATGCTGTCCGTACGACGCCACAACCGAGCCACCCTGGGCGGCATCCTTAAGAACGATATTGATAACGCCGGCGATTGCATCCGACCCGTACTGTGCACCTGCGCCATCTCTCAGAATCTCGATTCGCTCGATGGCGATCAGGGGAATCGTGTTGAAGTCGAACGGGTTCGTGCCCAGCCCGATCTTTGTTTCCAGGGAGACTACGGCAGCCGTATGTTGCCGCTTGCCATTGACCAGCACCAGCACATGGTCCGGGCTCATGCCGCGAAGTTGTGCCGCACGCACGTGGTCTCCCAAACCCGAATTGGACTGACGGGGAAAGCTGAATGACGGTGCCAACGCTTGCAGCAATTCGCCCAGTTCCCCGCCAAAGGAGTGCGCCGAGGCAATTTCATCGGCACTGATGAGGTCGACCGGTACGGCGCTCTCCAGGGGATTACGCGCGTCACCGCGCGTACCGACCACAACAATCTCTTCAGTCGCCTCTTCCTGAGCCTGCGCCAAAGCGCTATTGATTGTCAGTAATACCAATGGGAATGAGACGATGCCCAAAACCTTGCGCCTGTTTAGTCGATTCATTTTTCTATCCTTATGCTCCAGCTCGCACCGGATTGTATGTCGAATGTTTCGGAGTAATTTCCCTGGTTGATTGCCAGTGACACATTATTGAGACTGTTCAAATAAAGTAACGGTTCGCCGACGGCCACCCGACCGAATGTCGGGAAAAAAGGCAATTCTTGCGTCAACACCTCTTTACCGTCGTTGAAGATTGCGATCCGGACGCTGTCACCTGGGCTTAATTCGAGAGCTTTGAACGTCTCGCGATCGATGTTGGTCCAGATGTTTCCGAACTGGGGATCGAGTATCTCGATATTGCCGAATATGCGCCCCTCCTGGATCCGCGCTTTCTGATAGGGGATCGACAACACTTGGGCCGGGAGTTCACGCCCGACTTCCGCGAACGAGATCACACCGGCCGCAAGGCGGGCGCCGGTGTATGCATACACATCGCGGCCGTGAAACGTATAGGACTTTTCCGAATTTGCGAGGCGGTTGACGGCTTCGTCAATTTCCCTGACCGCCTCCACACCAAGTTGCTCCGCGACTGCGGTCAGGCTTCCGTTGTCCGGCGATACGAAGTAATGACCGGATTTCGTTTTCAGGACGACCGACTTGCGTTCCGTGCCGACGCCGGGGTCGACGACGGACACGAATACCGTGCCGCTTGGCCAATACCCGGCCGCCTGCGCCAGTCGCAGGGAAGCTTCCCAGATATCGTACGTGGGAACCTCGTGCGTCAGATCGTAAATGTCGAGATCCCGGGAAACGCTGACCGCGACGCCTTTCATCGAAGCGACCGCTGCGTCTTTGACGCCAAAGTCCGACTGCAGACGTTTCTTCATATACTGTCCCCCTCGAGTTTCTTCGTATTGTGACAGAGGCGCACACCCAATGTTTCGAACGCTCGGCCAACTTGCCGCCTGTGCAATTATTATAGCCCTAACAACCAGCGCTGTTGCCGACGAGTCGCAGCGAGCGCTGGTGTTGTCATCCGATTTCGGCACAACGGAACGCTTTGTCGCCAGCATGAAGGGCGTTGCGCTAAGCGTCGACCCGAATCTGCAGGTCCACGACCTGACGCACCACATCGAGCCGTTCAATGTGTGGCAGGCCTCTTACATGCTGGCCGGCACCATCGACTACTGGCCTGAAGGAACCGTTTTCGTGTCCGTCGTCGACCCCGGCGTCGGCACGGATCGAAAGTCTGTAGTTGCAAAAACAGGCACCGGTCATTACGTGGTTACCCCGGACAATGGCAGCCTGACACTGGTCGCAGACAACCAGGGAATTCGGGAGATCCGACAAATCGACGAAACCGTCAATCGCAGGCCCGGCTCTGAGAACTCACATACGTTTCACGGACGGGATGTCTATGCGTACACGGGTGCCCGGCTGGCGGCTGCTGTTATTCGATTTGAAGAGGTGGGCCCGCTGCTGGAACCGAAGATCGAAAGATTACCCTACCAGCAAGCAAAGAAGCTGGACGATGGTGGCGTGGTCGGAAGCGTTACGCACATAGAAACACCCTTTGGCAATGTTGTAACCAACATCCCCAAATCACTCGTCGATGCTCTGGGCCTTTCGCCGCAAGACAACCCCGCGGTGCTCGTAGAAATCTCTCACGCCGACAGACAGGTCTTCCAACAGAGGATTCCTTACGCCAAATCGTTTGGCCATGTCGATCCGGGATCGCCTTTGCTCTACTCCGACTCGTTACAGACAATAGGATTGGCCGTCAACAGCGGCAACTTTGCAGAGCAGTTCAAGGTGCGGGCGGGCGCCGACTGGACGATACGCCTGACCAAATGAACGGCGCAGGAATGACGCCGATCTCTGGGTATCCAGTGATTTAGGAATGAATTGGTGAACAGGGGCGGAATGGAACGCTGGCTACGCCAGCTCGGTTGAACTGCCGACACGCGGATTTTCAGACCGACAGTTGTTCGATTCCGCCCTTCAGCCTCAATCGGTTACCGCGGCGTCCGTAATTTTCGGGAGCCTCGCTGTGCCAACCGCGTGCAACATTTGCATGCGCATCTCACGCATCGGTCATTTCGATCTCTTCGGCCTTCGCCAGACCCGGCGGTATGCCCGCGGCCTCGACTACGAGCCGCCGACCTTAAAGCAGTCGCTCTCTTACCGGGTCGTTCGGCACCCACTTTACGTCGGCTGGCGTTACACGGGCCTCGTTTCACAGGAAACAAGTCACCGGTAGCTTGAGGGAAACCGTAATTGACGGCCTGTGGGGGAAGGACGAAGATTATCGAGGACTTACGTGAAGTCCACACAACCGAGGAGAAACCATATGGCCGAGTTCTCACTGAGCAGAGAAAACCGGGCCAAGGTTGTTCAGCAGCTTCTCAAGGATAGGAGCCTCTGCGAGAGGTTCTTGGCAGACCCCAAGGGCACCCTCAGCAGCGAGTTGAAAACTGAACTTCCCGCCGCCCTCAACATTCATGTCGTGCGCAGCGATGCGGAAACCATGAACATCGTCATACCCCAGCGACCGCCGGGGCTGGCGGACGACTTTGACCCGTCATTCCCGGACACGATGGACAAGATCCTCGCCGACCCGACGCTGAGCGATGAGCGGAAGATTCATTATCGCGTACGGCTCGTCCTCGTGGGCAAGGCCTGGAAGGACGACGCCTACAGGCGGGCGCTGGTCGACGATCCCGTGAGGTGTGTCGAGGAGGAGTTCGGCGTCAAGGTACCGGCGAACGTGACCGTGCAGGTGTTCGAGGAAGACGCGGAGCACCTCTATATCGATCTACCCATGACGATCGCGATACCGATGGTAGTCGGGCTGGACGATGCTGTGGTCATGGCGGCGGTGGTTACCGCAGGTGGTGCCATCGTGGCCGCCGCCATCACAGGTGCCGCATCGATCATCGTTGCTTTGATCGAGGCCGCCTCGAAGAAACAAGTCGCATAAGGCGCCAGTCCAGGAGGGCCTGCGCATACTTGATGCGGATGGCGCGGTTGGCGCGCCACGGACTACTTTGATCGAGCTGCGCACAGAGCATCTATCATGCCGGTCTCAATGCCAGGAAACCGGGGTCGAACCGAGGTTTTTTCAGCGGCCACCGGGGCTTTATGGATTGAGGCATTGATGGCCAGGGACGGTCGGGTCTGCGGAGCCGGCTGGCGCTGCGGTGGATCCCGAACCACGTGAGGGCGTGAATCGGCGGAAGCGGGTTCGCCGTCGATGGGCTTGGGAAAGGCATGTTCATTGTGGCGAAGAAGCCCGAATAGGCTCTTCTGGCCTCACAATTTGCCCAGTGCCTCAATTCGTGAGCCGGTAATCTCGGTTAGTTGCGCGTTTCCCCATATTGGGTCTGGAACTGAAGACAAATTCAATTGAGCAAGTACGACCAGGATCTGGTTCATGTCTTGTTCGCCGCTTAAACCATCAAGCGTCGTCGATACATGCTCGTCGAGGAGGCTGACAAACGGTTCTCCGATCAGTCTTCTGATAAACGTGTTCATCTCGTGCGCGCCTATCGGCAATAACGATTTTCCAGTTTGCGATTTGTACCTGTCAGAGATCGCTTCCATCAGGGTGTGAGTCAGATACGCATCGTCCAACAATCCGACCAGACCATAATGGTCGGGAATAATGTCATCTGGCGCGAAAAAGTATTCTTCAGTGGCGTCGAGGATTGGCTGGACATCGGGCTGTGCGCCGTTCATTGCCGCTGCTTCTTCAATGATCATCATCAGTGCCGGCGCATGTTCAATATACTCGGTAACGAAGTCGACTACCTTCTCCACGTCCAACTCGGTAGCGCTCATGCCGTTAAGCTTGGCCAGGTTGATGACCGCTCGATGCAGTGTGCCTTTCTCCTGTTCGATGCTCTTCCCATCTTCGATTTGGGCGCGAATTCGCTCGATTTGCATTCTGCTAACCTGTTTGTAGCTTTTTTCAGCTGTGATAAAGAGCCGTTCTTACTATATATAATCTTGTACCAGGGTGGCTGCAATCGCAGTCATTACCGATTTATTCGATCATTGCTGGCGACCCCAGGCTATGACCGACCAGTCCCACTCGGTTTCCTCGCGCCAGCCTCTGCCTGCGTCGCTCCGGGCCCAGCGGCACCCGCCGGCGATACGCACCCGGTCTTGCTCTTTCGGCACGTAGCAGTCGTCTTCCGGATGGTCAGGGCCCATACTGAGCAGCTTGCTGTACTTGGCAGAGTTGCTGCAGTCCTCGGTCTCGCCATTCACGATCTTGGTGCAGGATGTGTGATGTTCATAGTCCGATATCAGCGCAACACCGGGCAGGCTGACGTGCGTCACCTGGCCTGAAGCGTCCACCCGGAACATCAGTCGCCTACTCCCCATGCCGTCCAGCTTGAACCGGCCGAAGCTCTGACCGCTCGAATCAAGAACATCCTTGCCGTCCCAGGACCGTTCGTAGTTGGTATACGCTGTCCGGAATATGTTCCGCGTAATCTGTGGAGGATCCTCTTCCACTACTTCGTAGCTGTACTCTCGGGGGATGAATCGCCGGTTCGCGATATCAAACTCCTTCTCAACCTCGACGGTCGTGAAATCCGGCGTCATCTGCACTTCCACGTCGATGACCTCCTCGGAACTCCCACGCGAGAACTTCTCCCATTGGTCCATGCGCTTGCCACGATTATCATGCCAGCGCCTTATCTTCAGCTGCTTGCGGATTCTGACCCAGACAAGATTCTCGCCAGCCGTAATGACCGTCTCAGCCGTTACCCCCCTCTCGTCCCGGGCAGAGAAGGGCGGAACGTAGTGGTGCTCCGCGAAAACCGTGCCTCGTTTTTCCGTGTCAAATAGCGAGAACGAGACCTTCATCTCGCCGTTGCCGTCGGTGACGGGCATTTCAGGAGGAACCATAATCCCCCCCGCGCCGGTGGGGGCCACAATGCGGTTCTTCAACCGGACGCCGTCACAGTCGGTGAGCCGGATCGTTACCTCCGAGGTACCGCCCCGACCGACCACCTGTGGGTCGGGAATGACGTCCATCCCGCGATCCGGCCTGATCGCCACCGCGGTCATCGTATCCCGCTTGCGCTTCTCGAATGCCCGGATTTTCGCCATCAGGGGCATCAGCGACTCGGCCGCTTGCGCGGTGCTGACCGTCGCACCCGCCTCGAGGTCCCAGGCCACGGATCCGGAGGCGACCTCTTCGCGCGTGCCGCCGGCCTGGAGCCTGACGGTCAGGACGTAGTTGCCGTCATCATCGGCGGCGATCTCCCCGCTGACCACGTAGTCCGCGCCAGGCACCGCGCCTGGCGGCAGCCCGGGTACGCCGCCCTGCCCGAAGTTGTGGTTGTCTGCTCCGGAGGCGTCCGTCTGGGTGAAGACGGCGGAGGTGAAATTGATGCACTCGCGGCTCGGATCCTTCTGCAACAGGTGTGTGAGGAGCCCGCCGTCGGCCATCTGCATGCCGAGGTACTCGCCGGTCAGCAGCGTGACGTCGGACGTTGGCTCCGGGTGTGCCACGTCGAAAACTGCTACGGATCTCCCTGGACACTGCTGGCACTCCCACTCCTGTGCCGAAACCGTGCTCACGGCAGCGCCGATGAGGAGCGGCGAGATGCAAACAACCCGCAACCCTATGGCCAATCCCGGGAGGTGCGCTTTCATCTCGGTTCTCCCTGCGATATTGAAGGCTCAGTCGCCCCCTTCACCCATGTCGGGAAAGTCCGGAATCATGCCCTCGGGCATCCCCTCCGGCATCTCCGGCATTGCCGGCATCGTCATCTTCTCGTAGCCGCCCGGAATCTCGAACTTCGAGGTCGGGACCGGGCCCTGATCGACGTTCTTGATTTCGACGGTCTGCATTGCCTTACCCGCAAGATCCTGCTGGATAATCCGGATCGGGTAGTCCAGAGCTTTCGAGTACCAGACCAGCACGCCTCCCTGGCCGCCTTCTTGATACTGGTACTGGGTCTTTTCGCAATCGAAGCCGTTGAGCTTTTCCATCCCGAGGGACTTGCGCGTGGTCGATCCTTCGAGACGATTCACTTGCTCCAGTACATCGTTGCCGCCTATGTTCAGCGGAACCTCGACGTACATCTCGTCGTCGGGCGAGACGTTCCACAGTACTCCCTTGTCCGGCCGGAAGATCACCCAGCCCTCGACTTCGCCCTCGTCCATGATCTCCTCACGCCGCAGCTCGCCTTTGACATACACGCGGGCCGTTTCCTCATCGCCGTATTCATCGGCCCGCACCAGGTCGGCCGAGAACTCCGCCGCCAGCAGCGGCGTCGCGGCGGGCACCGCCAGCAGACCACCAATCAGCGTCACCATCATCGGGACGTATAGAATTCTGCCCTTCATCACGTACCCTCCTTCGAATCGGCCTGGCCTTCTACCTCTTCCTTCAGGAATGCGACGATCTCGGCATTGCCCTCTTTCTCAGCGAGAGCCAGGGCGGTCTTGCCGTCCCTATTCCGCGTGGCATCGAGATTTGCGCCCCGGGACACCAGGAATTTCGCCAGCTCCAGATCGTTGCTGCGGACCGCGATCATCAATGCCGTGGTGCCTCCGCTTCCGCCGAGCGCATCGTTGATGTCGGCTCCCTTGGCCAGCAGCAGCTCCGCCACGTCGATCCGGTCTTGCCCCTCGAGATGTCCCATCGCCCAGTGCAGGAACGCGCTGGCGTCGTCCTCGCATCGCGGCGTGACGTCAGCGCCCTTGGAGAGCAGCAGCTCCGTGCCCTTTTTCGACACCGAGACAGCTACCATCAGCGGGGTATGGCCCTTGCCGTCCGGGGCGTTGACGTCGGCCCCCTTCGAGATCAACAGCTCCACCACGTCCTCGTAGTCGCGGAACGAGGCGGCCAGCACCAGCGCGGTGGAGCCGGCCTCGTCCCTCGCGTCGACGTCCGCGCCGGCATCAATGAGTTGGGAGATACCCTCCAGGTCTCCGGCCCAGGCTTTCTGCACCAGGTCGTCGCCGTCGGCCGCCCATGCTGCTCCCGCTACGGCGACCAGCAGCACCGTGGCACAGATGAAAATCGAATTCGTAACTTTCAATTGCATCATTATTCTCCTGCTCCCGCCCGCGTGGTGATTGAATCACGCAATTGGCAAGAGCAACATGCGTGGGTATCCAAGCGCGAACTCGGCAAGTACGAATTGACGGCCAGACAGCTTTCAAGATTTACTAAGCAAGTGAACTTCTCGGAGTTTGATAATGAATGACCCTGACCACCCGTTGTTCAACCGCCTGCCCAACTACGAAATCCAACAGTACAGGGAGAGCGAGTTCGATGTGTATGACGAATTCGTAGCCAGTGACGGCAGCCAAAAGACCGTAGAAGGCCGTATGTATTACTTCAGTTACTACGTCGTAAAAGGCGAGCAATATCTGAGCGAGGCGGCTATCAAGAGAAACTACAGCGAGGCGTTCAAAAGGATCGGCGGTGTTGTCCAATACGAGGACGGATACAATGTGCACATGAGCCTCGACAAAGGCGGCCAGGTCACCTGGGTACGGGTCGGGATATGGAATCGAGGGCAAGGTGTGACTCTATATATCGTCGAAGAAAAGCCGATGGAGCAGTTCATCGTTGCCGATGCCGACGCCCTGCGTCAGGAAATTAGCCTGACCGGAAAGGCGACCGTGCACGGCATCTACTTCGACACGGGCAAAGCGGCGGTCAAAGCCGAGTCCGGCCCGGCGCTCGCGGAGATCGAGAAGCTCCTCGGGAAAGATCCTGACATGAAGATCTTCGTTGTCGGACACACCGACTCAGTCGGGGATTTCGACTAAGGGCCGCTGCGGTGGTGGAGGTCCTTGTGTCGCAGCACAGTGTGAATCGAAGCAGGCTCGAACCCCACGGTGTGGGCCCACTGGTGCCGGCTTCCGCCAATACATCCGAAGACGGGCGCGCCAAAAACCGTCGCGTTGAAATCGTCGAACGATAGGCGAACTCGTGCTTAAGTCGGGCCTGGGAAAATAGGGGCGAACCGATTCGCGAAGCAGACCCGAAGCGCGATAATTCGGCAGGCACGTCAGGAATCGCAGGGAACTGTTGACGGGCATGGCGACGACATCGATAAGCCCCACACTGATGGCGTGTGGTCAGAAAGAATTCCGATCGTCTGCCGTCGCAAGTCGTTACTGCAGTTCATTCGACGTCACATCGTCGACCTGCAAGCTGCTTCGGTAGGCCTACATGGATCCGATCAGGTTCAGGAAGACGCCGTGGTGATCGAAGCTGACTTGGCCAAGTCGGTAAGCGTACTTACCACCAACCGTGAATTCCGGTGTGACGTCGTAACTAACGTCTACCGCGGCTATATGGCTCTTCTGGATAAACTCGGCAGCGATGTTCTGCAGTGTAATCTGATCGGTCGCAGAAAAAGTGCGGTCTGACCCCGGACGGCATTGCCGTCACCTGTCCAAATCGTGCATACTGGTTAAGACAATTCGATAAAATAACAACTTTCAGCCGTGGCAAACAAAAGCAATCAATATCAGCCCGGACGGAAAGCTGGCTCTGTACTGGGTCGGTCATCGCAAAGTAACGAATTCGACGATGCGGTAACGACGGACATACTCGACGATCTGACGGAGGCTTTCGACGAGCATCAAACAGGGGATCCCGGCGATCTCTTCATCACCGATGTGTCGTTGAGGGAATATGTCAAACCTGAAAGCGACGAGGTCCTACCGCCCGGATTCCTCCTGACGGACCGCTTCGAGATCATCGAACTCGTGCACGCCGCCGGCATGAGCCACGTCTACAAGGCGATCGATCAACTTCGATGTTCGGAAGACTCGGACGATATATATGTCGCAATAAAAATAATGCGGCCGTCAATCGCGTCTGATGATCGAGCTCGCCTTACGCTGGAGCGAGAAGCTGCCGTTGCGCAGAGCTTGTCGCATTCCAATATTGTCAACATCTTCGACTTCGTTGATCACGACGGACAGTATTTCCTGGTGATGGAGTGGCTGGATGGCGAGTCCGTAAACGCCATGCTGCGCCGCACGAGCGGCGAGGGGGTTGAGGCAGGTCTTGCCCGGACGGTGATCACGCTTGCCGCAACCGCTGTGCAGCACGCACATCGAAACGACGTCGTACATGCGGACATAAACCCGTCGAACATCTTCATAACCGATACTCAGGAAATCAAGCTACTGGATTTCGGTGTCGCAAAAGCTGCGCGCGCATCGGAACAATCGGAGGAAGGCCGGTTCGGGTTTGTGACACAAACTTATGCAAGCCCCGAAGTGTTGTCCGGGATGCCGCCGGTCTTCGAGGATGACGTGTTTTCGCTGGCGTGTGTCGTCTACCGGCTGCTGAGTGGGAAACATCCGTTCGGGGGCACGCTGTCGTTGGTTGCCAGGCACAAGGGCCTGACGGTCGAGCCGGTAGCCGGTCTCCCCGCCAGGGAGTGGGAGACTCTGCGTCGGGCATTGTCTTACGAGCGATCGGATCGGCCGGAGGGTGTCGGCGAGTTCGTTTCCTGGGGCGCCGGTGTCGCCGGGGAAGACCAGTCCGCGGTTCATCCGGCTCGGCGACTCATGCCACCGCACTGGATGTGGCTCGCTGCCACCGCCGCGGTCGTCATTCTGGCTGGTGGCACGTGGCTGTACCAGCGCGGCACGGTGGACGAGACCACATCGCGGGTCGAGCCTGCATTACCAGAGGACACAACGGCGGCAGAACCAGCAATCTCGGCCAGCGAGGCGCTCGTGATCGCAGCCACGCAAAGGCTGAGAGATGGGCAACTCATAGAGCCTGCTGAGGTTAACGCCAGAGCATTATTCAGGGCTGCGCTGGTGCTTGATTCCGATAATGCCGGGGCGCTCCGCGGCTTGCGGACAATCAGCGATAACTTCGTGCAAGAAGCGCATGAGGCACTTGGCGAGGAAGATCCGATTGCAGCTTATGCTGCGCTGACAGTCGCGAACGAGACAGATGCGGCTAACCCAGCAATCGGAATCGTGGACCAGCTGCTGACTGCGAAAGGCAATGGAGAATTGTCGGACGCGCGCCTGGCGGTCACGACTGGCGATCTCGATGTCGCTGTGCAGAAGCTTTCTCGAGCAGAGCAGTATCAACACATCGACCCGGTAGCAGTACAGGAGCTCCGCCGGCAGATCGACGAGCGCCAGCGAAGCGATCTGTTGCTTGCCCGTCTCGCCGCGGCCAATGCCCTCATAGAGGCGGACAGACTGTTGCTGCCGGAAGGGGAGAATGCATATGCGCTGATACTGGGGCTGCAGGGGCAATTCGGTGAGGATGTGAGACTGGTCGCAGCAAAGGAGCGGCTGGGCGAGCGCCTCCTGACTCGTGCGGCTTTCGCCGCAGCGGCCACTGACGTCGCGCAAGCACACGAGCTGCTCGGCGCTGTCGATGCGCTGGGCGTGCTGACGCCCGAGGTTGAGGCCGTGCGTTCATCGCTCACCGCCGTTGATGACGCAACCGAAATAGTGGAGGTGCCGGAACCGCAGGTCGCGGATGAACAAGTTGACAACGCGGTCGAAACAATGGAGGCGCCGGAACCGCAGGTCGCGGATGAACAATCCGGCGATGCTATTGACTGGGGAGACGTGCAGACTCCGCAATTCATCGAAGAACAAGTCGACGATACCTCGCTGCAGTCGTCCGAGAGCACACCGCCAGTACCAGAGGAGGCAAGTCCGGAACCCGCAACGACTCCTGCCGACTCAGAAATTCGTCGCCTATCATTGCAGGATCTCGGTATCAAAGAATACACAGCACCCAGGTTTCCCCTACGCGCGGTCCGGCGTAATCTCAGCGGCATGGTCGAGGTCAGATTTGTCATCAATGCTGCCGGCACCACAGAATCCATAGAGGTTCTTCATTCCGAGCCGGGGAATGTGTTTTCGCAAAGTGCGGTAAATGCAATAGACCAATGGCGCTTTGAGGCTCGCCAGGAATCGACCCACGCCCAGGTCACCCTCCGATTCGATCAAGAGGAATAGGGGTCGAACCGCACTTTCGCTATCGACGATGCCGGTATTGTCGAACCAATCCTGAAACACCTTGAAGTCTGGGAGCCACTCTTCCAGCCCCACACCAGCATTCAACGGTTGTTTCCTGTTCTTCGAGGCTCAACGACGCGATAGAAATGCCTAACCTTCAGTTAAACAAAGTCTATTGTGTCGATCCGGCTGTTTGGAAGCATGCTTGAAAAATTTGCTACCTGGCAAAGCTGAGCTTATCGCGCAGTGTTGAAAAATCCGGACGGTCCAAGGCGGGGTCGGACCATGCATTTTCCCGAATGAACATCACTGTAAACGGATTCGAAAGCAGCGCACGTTTTTCAATCAGCTTTTCCAGCCGAGCGAGCGCTTTTTCGTGATCGTTTACAGCCAGGAAACCGAATGCCCATACCGCTGGATCAACATAGCGGCTGGACGCCACCTCACTCATTGACTCAAACGTCCTCTTCGCATCATCGTGGCGTTCGAGGCGCGCGTAACCGTTGGCGAGATCCGCGTATATGCCAGGTGAGGCATCGCGTGTCAGTAGTGTTTCAGCAGTCTTTAGAGCGTCCAGGGCTGCCGATTCGTTGCCTGACGCAAGCTCCGGCCGTGCCAGCGACACGTAGTTCACTGACGTTCCGGGATCGATTTCAATGCTCTTTCGGAATGCATTGGCGGCTGCGTCGTAATTTCCTGCCGAATGGAAGATTCTCCCCAAAAGGTCATAGTAAAAGCCGTTGCGGGGGTCTAGCTCTACCGCGCGTTCGGCAAGCTGCACAGCCTCTTGTTGCCGTTCGCCAAACCACTTGATATTGGCGCACCATCGCAGCACTTCGGAATCGTTGGGGCTCAGCCGCTGCGCCTCTTCGGCAGCGATTTCGGCATCCGCAATCGACCAATTGTAAAGGTGGGTCTTGGAATGCGCCGCATGGGCAAGCCCGATCTCGGAATTTGCGGCCAATGCCCGATCCGCATGTCGGCGGACGAGGGCGTCGAGTTCCGCACTTCGAGATAACCAGTCCTCGACTTCAATCGGGTCATAGGCGCGCGAATAGGAGTACAGCCACGCTTTCCAGGCATGCGCCAGGGCAAACTCGGGATCCAGTGCCAGCGCCTCGTCGAGGTAGTCCTGAATTCCCAGACGTTTTCCCGGTACGGCTGTAACTCCGACGGCGGCATCCCCCTCCCGGTAAATCGCCATTGCTTTCAAGAACGGCTCATACGCGTCCGTGGAATAGGTTGGCCGTTTCTCAAGGCTTTCTTTCTCACCGAGCGTCAGTTCTACCTCGAGGGCTTTGCCGATGCGCGTTGCGATGTCGGTCTGTATCTCAAATATGTCGTCAAGCTGGCGATCGTAAGTCTCGGACCATAGCCGGGTGTTCTGATCTGCGGCTACGAGTTGAGCGGTGATTCGAACGCGATTCCCATCGTAGCGAACGGCGCCCTCCATGATCGCTCCAACGTTGAGGGCCGTGGCGATCTCCGGAATAGATGATTGGCCGGACGCGTACTGGAGGACAGAGGTGCGAGCGATGACGTTCAGGGCTTTGATTTTCGCAAGTTGCGCCAGAATCTCGTCATGGATTCCCGCAGCGAAATACGCGTTGTCAGGGTCCCGGCTGATGTTTTCGAACGGAAGGACGGCGACCGAGTTGTCGAGGACACGCTGCGCCGTGCCATCAGTGTCTTCCGGGCCGTTGCCTTCGCCAGCATTTTCTCCACTCGATGGCGTCCGAACCACTCCTTGTCGAGTAATATCGAAAGCCCATGCGAGAATCATCGCTATGGGAAACCCTGCAAAAAGCGACACGATCGCAACGGTATCGAACCAGTCAGGCAATTTCAGCGGCTCGTTCACGACGTCGATGATCTGCAATATCAGCCACGAGACGACCGCGTATAATGCGGCCACCTGAAATACTTTGCGTCTTTTGAGTTCCTCAATTACGTGTGGCATATCGGCCCTGGCCCGCTACTTTGTGTCAATACTAACCAATAATTAAACGCAGCACGCGTTCAGATTCCTGGCGGCGCTCATGTCGTGACCATGATCCACCTACGTACGGTAGCGAATCTCAACGATTCCACTGTTACTTTTGGACCATAGCAGTGTTAATAAATCTCTCTGCATCGCTTGACTCCCTTGCTCAACACGCGCCGGAGCAAAAGTTGCTTTGCGTGCTCAGTGCTTGTTAGCCTCATGCACCCTTTACGAAACAGGTTGAATTACGTGGACATCCCGGCTTACTACGCAGACTTGACGCAAAATTATCTATACTACGCGGGCGACTCGAACGGCTGGCATTTCGGCTTTTGGGAAGACGACGTCGAGTCGATTCAACATTCCTTACTACGCTCGAACGAAATTCTCTTTCGGGGCACAAATCCCGGCAAAGCTACGCGCGTATTGGATGTCGGCTGTGGTATCGGTGGCCTTGCCGTATGGGCTGCAGCCAAATTCGGGTGTCACGTCGCCGGGATCACGGTAACGGAAGAACATATATTGCTTGCTCGCGAATTGGCAGCGTCAAAGGGTGTCGCTGATCTGTGCGAATTCCACGTCATGGACATGGACACCATGACTTTTGACGATGCATCGTTCGACATCGTCATAAATCAGGAAACAATGTGCCACTCCGCCGACAACCGGAGATTCCTCGAAGGTGTGCAGCGTATCCTGAAGCCGGGCGGCTACTGGCGCGCTATTGACTACCTGTTGCAGGAAGAACCGCTATCGCCCTCAGAAAAACTGGCCTACCGCGACGTCCAGGAGGGGTGGCATATTCCGTATATCCCGACGAACACCGAGGTTGTCGAAATTCTCGACGACCTCGGTTTCAAAGAGATCAATACGGCTGACGTCACCGAAAACGTCTTGCCATGCGCTCGGATGATCTTGCGCCAATGCCGCCTGCCTGCCCTGGCGGCAAAGCTTCATATCGACTGGATCGTGTACAGCTTTGATCCGCGCATGCGCAATAACAGGCAAGGCCATATCAAAGCGTCCAAAGCCTATTGCCAGGGACTCATCGACGGGCACATCGTGCATGGCTACTTTTCGGCGGTAAAGTCCGCAAGCGCAGCATAGGTCTCTACGCCGAGGGTCGGAGCAGGCCTGGCTTGGTTGAACGGAAGCGCCGTGTGAGCCCAATCGCGTAAATGACGAATGTCGCGACCGCTATCGCGTAGAGCGCGTGGATATAACCGAAGCCCGTGTCCAGGTGGTCGTGAAAAGCCTCATTCATATGCCCAATGACGATTCCCGTATAGAGAAGCAGCGTCCCGATGGCCCAACACCATGCGACAGATACGGAGAATCCCCGCAGCTGTGTTTTTGTGAACAAGGCGACGAGATATGACACTGCCATAATAGCCGTCGCGACCAGGTAGACCTCGTTCACGTAATAGTCCTGATAAAACACGATGTACAGGTATTCTATGATCGTAAACAGTGCCAAGACGCCAAAGGCGATCGCGTAGAAATGCTTGCGCTTGGCCTCGGTCAGATCAGTATGGCTGCGCCCCCACATCAGGTATTGAAGAAATACGAGCCCCTGAATGACCAGGCCGATTCGCCAGACCCACACGGCGAACGTAGAACCGGACATGAATGCAGTAATGTTCGCCAGGGTGCCGGGCTCGAAATTCGTCGGCACACGGATGAAGACATCGAAGAGACAGGGCTGCAACATCGGCCCAGGCCCCACGACCAGAATCGTCACTCCCAACATTGCCGCCTGGCCAACCAGCGGCATGCCGTAGCTTCGATGGCGAAAACCCTGTATCAACATGATGACATACGCAAGCGTCAGTATCAGGTAGGAAACGCCGACCGCAATGCCCCCCCACTTTTTCTCAGTGGGGCTTACGCCACCGGTTTCCATATCTACGTGGAGCAACCATTCGGTCAGAGCGCCTTCGCCACCCTTCACCTGGAGCAACCAGGGGTGGTACGCGGGGTTCACTTGTTGGTAAAAGTCGAATCCCACGGGGGGCTTGCACGCCTGCGGCCCTTTCTCGAGGGAGCCGCAGCCATTTTTGCAAACATCCGCACAGGCCTGTGGTGCGTCCTGATCGAGACGCATATACACGTCATTCTTAAACTCCCCCAGGTACAGAGGCGACGTGCCGTAGATGAGCTGCATGGCATACGGAGCGTCCGTTGTAGCGTCGACCAGGATGCCGACCTCGGTTTCTCTGATCTTCCCCGGCGTCGGCACGATGACCTTGCTGTAGACACTGCCAGTCGAATTGAGGGCTACAGGTGTATTGCAGGAATACTTCTTTATCGGCGCGGCCAGAGTGACGGACCCGATAGACACTGCCAACAGGCAGACCAACGCTCTAATCGCTATGTTCATTTCGTCCAACCCCCAAGATCGCCACGCCTGTTATTATTGTCAGTCTGCGCTCTAGTGCGCCAACTGCGGAAAAACAACTTGTGCTGCTAACACAGAAGCCACAATACTGATTATAGCGCGTTCGATAAGCACCATCTGATGACCCTGCTCGCGGCTTGCGGCCCGAAACGACAACACGATTGCCAAGGCAGCGAGAGCCGATGACACGACCAATCCGACCTTGACAACCCTGAACAGGTCGGGCGCACTCCACAACACAACGAGCCCGGAGCACATCAAGAGACTTCCGAAACGGTAGGCAAACGCAGTGCCGCAGACAGTAGCAGCGGTTTGGATTCCGGCCTTGTCGTCACCCACGCAGTCCTCCGCAGTCTTGATGAGTTCCGCTCCAACCCGAATCAGGAATCCAGCGGCTACGACAAAGAAAAACGCCTGGCCAAGTGGCAACTGCCCGATGATCCAGCAATAGAGCGGGTAGACCGATACTGCCGAGACCAAAATATTGCCGAGGAACGGTATGCGTTTGAGCGCAAGAGTATAAGCAGCGCTCAGTAAGCAGATCATTGCTGCGGCGACGGCGAGCAACACGTTGACCGTTGCTGCAAAAGCGATTCCGGCAGCGAAACAGGCGATGGCGAACCAAAGCGCATGTTGCGCGGAAATCCTGCCGGACGGCACGGGTCGTCGCGGTTTGTTGACAGTGTCTTCGGCAACGTCGCGAGAGTCGTTAAACGCCATAGCACCCATAAACAAACACACATTGGATAGCGAGACGGTGAGCAGTAGTTCGACGGTTGCGTTGACGCCGGCCAAACCGGCACCGATCAGCGTTCCCAATACCACGACTATCGTTTGTGGCAAGCGGCACAACTCCATGTAGGCCACAATTGTTGCCGAGGTTTGATAGAGGCGTCCAAGACGTCCTTCGAACTGACTGGAATTCATAAAGTGCAACTTTCCAGCAGGTCTTTGACCGCGCGATAATCGGGTGACTTCCTATCCACCTGCCACTCGGCGACCAGCGGAGCAAGCAGCTCGACAACAGCGTCTTCCCGCCCCTGGTCGCGCATCTCTTCGCCCAGTTTCGTTGCAGCGCGCCGCTCCAATCCAACCGAACCCTGTGAACGAGCGATTTTTACGGCATGAGCAAGAGCTTGTTCACATTCGTCTTGTGAGCCGCCTCTTGCACGCAGGCATGTGCTCTTGAGCAAATAGAGCTCGACCAGCCACACCTGATCTGCGCCTGACTCGGCCAGAGATATTCCCTCGCTGACTACCTCCCATGCGCGATCAGGCAGCGCTGCGTGCAAAAAAGACTCCGCCAGAATGCATAGCTGAATTGGCACTTTGAGTTTTGCGCCGCTGGCCCGATACAATTGCAGCGCCGCTTCGAATCGCTCGCATAACTCAACGCGCTCCGGCATGGAGATCCCTTTCCTGACCTCGGGGTCCGCGAGCTGGGCCCAGACCTCGTACATCTGACCATGCAACGCCCATACTCCGAAAGTTTGGCCGGTAGCGAGATCGATGACCTCGCGCGCGGCTTTGAGAACCTCGGCGTAGTCGCGCCGCGTATGGCCCAAATCAATGGCAGCGAATATCAGCGCAGTCACCAGCGAATAGTCATTCTGCTGTTCACGCGCCATGCGAACGGCCTCCTCTGCCGTAGTGCGGGAACCGTCGTGAAATCCGTGATGCCAGAGTAGAAGGGCTTTGTAGTAGAGGTGATTTACGGCAATATCCGATCCTGTTCTTTCCCTGAAAAGCGTATCGCCAGGCGATACCAATGCGATAGACCTGTCCAGGCTGTTCATCGCTGCGACGAACTTCCCTTCAAAATACCGCGTACACGTCAGACTGTTGCCGCCATAGCACTCGAGATCCGCTCGCGTCAGATGTCTCCCGATGCCGATCAACTGCTCGGAAACCTGTTCGGCCGAGACGAGGTCGCCGCGGACAATATGGAAAAAACTGATTCCGAGAAGAATCCAGAATTGATCCTCGCTCCTGACAACGTCTTTGCCAAGCTGCTGCGCACGCGCGTAGGCAGCCTCGACCTCGGGTGCCACGTAACCCTGAGTTGCGGCCAGCGATTCTGCCAGCAAGGTCTGCAGGCCCATTTCGAGTTGGTTGACGTCATCGTCACCGCCAAGCTTCTGAATCAAAGCCAGTCCGGAACGAACGTGTCGCACGGCCTCGACGGTCGCACCCTGACGCATGGCGCTGCGCGCTGCCATGGACCAATACGTCGTCGCCTCGCGCCATTCATCCGCGGCTTCGAAATGTCCCGCAACCAATTCGGGCGCGTTCGCCACCTGTCGCGGAAAACGCTCAACCAGGATTCGTGCCGTGGAACCGTGAAGTTGGCGTCGCGTGCTGCGCAGAAGCAGGCTATACGCAGCGTCACAGATCAGGGCATGTTTGAATATGTAGCTCGTTTGGTCGTCGTTCGCATAGACGATTTCAGCCTCCTCCAGCGTTGCCAAACCCTGCCGCACCAATTTTTCATCGACCGGTGCGATGGCCGACAACATTTCAACCGAGAATTCACGACCCAACACCGAGGCCACTTGCGCGAGCTCTTTTACCGTGCCCAGCTTGTCCAGGCGCGCGGTCAGCCACCCATGCAAAGTAGTTGGAATGAGAATCGACTCAACGCCGCCCTCGATCTCATAACTGTCGCCACGGTCAATCAGGACCGGCGATTCCAACACGAGCTTGGTTACTTCCTCGGCATACAGGGGGATGCCATCGGCTTTTTCCACCAGCCTGTCCATCAGGTCGGACGGCAGCTTTTTGCCACCGCAGATCGCGGTCACCATCGCCTCTACTTCAGGACGCTGCAAGGGTCGTAGCTCTATGCGGTGAATTTCTCCGGACCATTCGTGCTGAAAAACAGGCCGCGTTGTCATGAGGCAAAACAGTGAGTGCTTATCGGCCAGGCCGACCAGCTTGTCGAGAACCTCGAGGGTCGACGAATCCGCCCAATGGAGATCCTCGAAGACCAGCAACAGCGGTTGTTCGCGAGCCAGTGCCATCAGGAATTCAATTACGGCCTCCACCGATTCACTCCTGAGCTCAGCACCGGCAATTCCGGTAGCTTCGTACTCCGGCGTCGGTCCGATCGACAACAGGCTTGCGAAGATCGGCAGGAAACGGTTGGGATCGACACCGTGACGAACCAGCTGGGCCTCGATCTTGGATACCTTAGTCAGGTCTGAATCGGAGTCACTCAATTGGAAGCGACGCTTCAGCAAATCCGACAATCCGCTAAAAGACGTTGTCGATTCGATTGCCGCCGACCGGCCGTAAACGACTGTATGAGTTGTATCTCGACTCGAATCGAGAAACGCTCGCATGAGGCGTGATTTTCCAAGCCCCGGATCAGCGATCAACTCCGCCACAGCACCATTGCCAGCCTGCGCCGCTTTAAACATATCGACTAATTCGCGTAATTCTTCCTGTCGGCCAACGAGCGGTGTGCGCGACTGCCCGGTAGGCAAATCCGAATATTCTCCATCTCCGATGTTCTTGGATACACGGAAGACTTCGATGTCGTCCGGAACGCCTTTGAGTGACTTCAGGCCAAGCGGCTCGAACGTGAAACTGTCATCCACCTGGTCTCGTGTGGCTTTACTCGCCACCACCGTATTACTCGCAGCGATGCTCTCCAGGCGTGCGGCGATGTTTGGCGTCTGGCCCAGGGCCAGTTTCTCGCGGCTGGCGCCGGCACCTATCTCGCCGGCAACGACCGGCCCGCTATGGATTCCGATACGCGCGGCCAGTTTCAGACCGTCATGGCTTTCTAGCAAGCGAGCGCTGAGCGTGGCGATTCGATCCAGGATTTCAAGACTCGCTGCAAGCGCGCGCAGTTCATCGTCCTCGTGCGCTACGGGATAGCCAAAATAGACAAGAATGCCATCGCCCAGGTATTGCGCGACATATCCTTCATGACGATCGATCACGCGCGATGCCTCGGCCTGGTACTGCTTTATAACGTCGTGCAGTTCTTCGGGGTCGAGCTTGCTGGACATCTCCGTAGAACCCTCAAGGTCACAAAACATGACGGTCACGAAGCGTCGCTCCGTCTCGATGTCGGGCGCCAGTCTTTCCGCCACCACCACCGGGCTCCCGCACTGACCGCAGAAAAGCGCATCCTCGTCCAGGTCGGCAGCACACTTGCCGCATTTCCGAGCCAGCGGATTGCCGCAGCCGCCGCAGAACTTGTTACTTGGTTCGTTGCGGAAATTGCAGGATGCGCAAATCATAGCGCGCGAGCCTCATCGATCAGTTTGCGTGCCTGAAACAATCCGTCCGGATCCAGTTTCGCTTTCAATTGCTGCAAGGCCACATAGTCATCGCCGTAAATTTGCCGCAGTATGTTCTCATCGAATTCGTGGATTCCATACAGATACGGTCGCCCGCCCAGCGCAACACATTTTTCGAGCATCGTTGCGTGCGCCGCACGAAGATGATCGACGCCGCTCTGGTCGGAACGCGGCACCATCGAGTACAAGCCGACACCGAACGCAACCGGAGCGGAAATTGCCCCGGACGCCTCGAGCGGAATCCGATGCTGTCGTTTCTTGCGACGTATTCCGAGGATGTAAACGCTTTTGAGATAGCCGCCGAATGCGTCGTTCCCTATCTGGGTCGAAAGAAAGTCGACGAAGCTGAGGAGGCCGTCATAGTCGAGGACGTAATCCACCCACATGCGTGAAGCGCGCCCAAAGCTCGCGACCCATGCCGATACGAGAAGACTCCTGGCAAATCGATGCTGCGGAATTACGAATCGTCGAGGATTACGCCCGAAGTCAACCGGCGGTTCGGCGTTCGATACTTCGCCGAGTGTCCCACAGCCCACACCGTAGGTTGAAACAGCACGCCCTCGCGAATACAAGCCCTTGAACATGTCCGGTCCGGCATCCCCATTTGCCATCCACCGGAACGATTTTGCCATATCGATCATCGACTTGTGGGCGAAGTTGTACATGACGGTATATCGCGTATGTGGGATCGTACGCACAACTACGTTATCGATAAGACCAATCTGGCCCAGGCCCGCCAAAGCACATGAAAAGAGGTCCGCGTTTTCCCGCGCCGAACACTGAATGATTTGGCCGTCAGGTTTGATCAAAGACAATCGTTCGACCTGGTCGACCTGGGCGCCGTGCCTGATCGAGTCGAAACCGTAACCACCCACCGACAGTGTCCCACCAACAGTCAGGCCCAGGAAATCCGCCAGAACGGGGATACACATTCCTTCTTTGTGCAGGCGCCTCTCAACATCCCACCAACGGCTGCGCCCCGAGATTTCGACGCGCGTATCATCGAGAAATCGCACCGGGGCTGGTGTCTTCTCTTTGCGCCGCAACAAAATGCCCGACCCGACAAGTGACTGTCCATTCACTGAGCCACCGAATCCCTGGATCGTCAATGGAATACGTAGCCGTCGGCACTCCTCGATAACCTGCTGTTCGTGCGTCGAAGAACGCGCATCGACAATCGCGGCAGGGGTTCTTCGCACGACCCCGCCAAAATCCTGCGATGCCTTCTTGCGGACCGACCTGTCAAGCCTCAAGCCGTCGATTTGACGCGCGAGGGATGCCCAGTCCCTGGTCTCTGATTGTGTGGTCACAAACTGATCAACAAAGAGACGGCGACTGCCGTCACCATGATCAGCCCGATACATCCAGCAACCACCCGAATGAGATAAGTCCTCGTGACTCGATGCAGGAATTTCCCCTCACCGGCTTCGATCCACGAGTTGGAGTAGTGATGCAACACGTAACCGGTCGCCTGATCTTGTAATGAGTGCCTGTCCCACCACGACCGGTCAGACAAGTATTGAGAGGGCAGAGTAGTGACGCCTGCACCGCCGTCTTGCGATTTGCGGCAGTGATTATAGACAACCCTTCGCATCATCTGCGGCCCCGTATGAAATAGAACGTGCGCGGCATCGAAGCCGTATCGCCCTATGCAATGCGGCAACGCCCGCAGTGTCCGTGCAATGAAGGAGGGATGCTCGAGTTCATTAAAAGCCAATCGCCAGATTGGATGTCCCGGGCTCGATGCCATGAAGGCACACTCTATAACACGGTCTGCCGTTCTCCCGAATACAGCGCCGCCTTTCTCGACCAGATCGTCAATGGGCGCAAGACACTCGCAATCCAGATCAACGTAGACGCCGCCGTGCGTGTACAGGATGAAATATTTTGCCGCGTCTACGCGCTGGATGTCCCTTGCGAATCCATCATAGGTCGCGAGAAACCATGGGTGGTGGTCGACAATGAGTTTCCTGTTATCCGAATCGGTCCAGACACGAATCTCCCACGTCGGATGGTGCCTCTGCCAGGAATCGTGAAAATCGCGCCAACACTCAGGTATCTCCGCTGTCTTCCAGGTCTGGTGGATTGTGCGAGGGATGTCGCGGAAATCTGAACCACAGACATCGATCGACTGCGTGTAATCCGCAACATCTGACTGTGCTAACGCGGCCGGAGCGGTCAATCTCCTGCCGTACACTGAACCCCCCCTCTGCGACCGCACGCGGCATTTAAATGCAGTAATATTCTCTTTACGATCGCCAATACTTGAGTCACCCTCCATTCTAGAGCATTTTGGCCAGCCCTGCGTACCCCTATGAAAATACTAGATTTCCTGAAGATTTGTTGTGCGTTGCTAATCGTACTAATGTCGCATAAAACGTCCGCGGCACAAGACGAGATCGAGGAGATAACCGTATTCGCCACGAAGCGCGCGGCACCTCTGCAAAACGTGCCAATTGCCGTCTCCGTGATCGGAGCGAACGTGATTGCACGCGAAGGCGTCGACAATCTTCGCGATCTTCAACGAGTGACGCCCAGCCTTACCGTGTCCGCAAACCAGTCGGAGACCAGCGCGTCCACAATACGTTTGCGGGGCATCGGAACAGCAGGGAACAACATCGGCATGGAGAGCTCGGTGGGCATGTTTCTCGATGGCGTTTATCTGAGTCGACCCGGAGTCGCACTGGGGGATCTTTTCGACGTTCGGCAGGTTGAGATAATGCACGGTCCCCAGGGGACGCTGTTCGGGCGGAATACGAGCGCGGGTGCACTCAACATTCTGACCAAAAGGCCGCAACTCGAGACGCGTGAGTCCTGGGTCGATCTGGGCATAGGAAATTTCAGCGCCTGGAATATTCGGGGTGGCGCCAATATTCCGCTTGTCGAGGATCGCGCCGCGATCCGATTGAGCGGCGCTGTTCGACAGCGGGATGGTTACGTGAAAAGCACGACGGGCGCGGAAAGCAGGACTCGCGATCGCTATTCACTGCGAGGCCAGGTTCTCTGGCACATCAGTGACGACGTCGAGCTGCGAGTGATCGCCGACTATGCCGATGCGGACGAGGGATGTTGTGACGCCCCCATCACGGCGGATTCGCCACTCGTTGCGCTGGGCGCGTTCGCTGCAGCCGGGCTGCCGGCGGATGGCGGCGCACCCGTGACCGGTGCCGCTGCTCGCGAAGGCCGAATCTCGAACAGCGAAGGTTTCAAGAGCGCGTTTGACCAGCGTGGGATATCGGCAGAGCTTACATGGAGCATCGGCGAGACTGCGTCGCTTACGTATTTGGGTTCCTACCGCGATTACAGATCAGACACAGTACAAAACTCGGATTTCGTCAACCTGGAAGTTTTCCTTGCGCCGGGTTCAAACAGCACGACGGGCCTTTTCGATGAGATTTCATTACAGAACCACGAGTTGCGATTGAGCGGCACCAGTGGACGCCTCGATTGGCTGTTCGGATTGAATATTGCGGACGAG
Organism: uncultured Woeseiaceae bacterium; assembly: GCA_945788625.1. Lineage (GTDB taxonomy): Bacteria > Pseudomonadota > Gammaproteobacteria > Steroidobacterales > Woeseiaceae > UBA1847. Next base: position 26,415 of record CALZMQ010000035.1, on the reverse strand, counting down.
CACATCGAACAAGGCATCTCGCTCGAACTTGGGACAGACTTCGCCGCTTACGTCAACGCCGTTGCCTGGTATGGATTAATCATTCCGGCGACCGCGGGTACGCCTCTCGAGGCGATTCCGCTCGCGACCGGCGGCACCTTTGGCGACGTACTGGCCTCGCCGAATCCTGCGGTGGCATTCGCCGGCGGGCTTGATCCGGCGGGCGCGTTTGCCGGCAACCGATATCGCCAGGACAGTAGCCCGCGGTCGATATTCACGCACAACACGCTTGCCGTTACAGAGCGGCTCGATCTTGTCCTGGGACTTCGTTACATCGACGAAAAAAAGGACGGATCCTATATGCAGGATAGCGCCAGCAATCCTGCCTGTTTTACAACGCTCGGCAACGCAGCGGCCTTGCTTCCGGCGTCGGACATCGGCTTCGTCGGTGCTGCTTTCACCTGCTTTCCTTTTGCAGTTCCGGCGGACATACCCGGCGCTCCGTTACCCGCGACCTTTGCGGGCGAATTCGAAGACAGCGAGCTCATGTACACCGGTAAGGTGATGTACCACGTCACGGACGATATCGGTGTCTACGGAAGCTTCACGCATGGTTTCAAGTCCGGCGGTTTCAACCTGGATGCCACCGCTGCGATTTTGGGGGCAGACCCTCGTTTCCGGTCTGAAACGATGGACTCATGGGAGCTTGGCCTGAAGAGCGACTGGATGGATCGTCGCCTGCGCGCGAATGTAGCGCTGTTTCAAATGGACATGGATGATTTCCAGGTACTCGAATTTACTGGTCTTCAGTTCGTCACGTTTAATGTCCCCCGCGCAAAAAGTACCGGTGTTGAAATCGAGCTGACGGCTAAAACGTCAGATCGATTGGAACTGGGTATAGCCGCAACATACAACGATGCCAAGTTCCCTGGTAATTGTGCCGGCGCGAATTCCACCCCACCTCCGCAAGTTTCCGCCCTTTGCGGGAACGTGCTTGCGAATGCGCCGGAGTGGTCCGGCACATTCAGCGCCGTGCACGAAGGCCAGCTGTCCGATCGGCTCGACTACACCGTGCACGGCTCGCTGCAATTCAGCTCAGAGCATCGAACCGGTATTCAGGCCGTGGACACGACCACCCTGGTGCCGTTGATTGACGATATTCAGGGCGGCTACTCTTTGCTCAATCTCGGCATCGGCATTTCATCTCCGGATAACAAGTGGAGTGTCGGTTTATGGGGTCACAATGTCTTTGACAAACGAACACACAACTCTTCTTTCAACGTTCCGCTGCGAGGAATTGGCCCAATTGGAACCGCAGCACGCGGCGTGTTTCTGAATGCACCCCGGACATTCGGCGTAAACTTCACGTTCCGTAATTGATTTTCGTTGTCGGCGACAGGTTGCCTGCAACTCGCGCGCTGGAGTCACGATCTTTATGTAGTACTATGCGGGCGTAATGAAATTCGGTCGCGAGCTATTCCTCAGCGCCGGCTATCTTAAGCATTTCGACGATTTCCTGGTGCCCGTTCCGCCGGGCTAACATCAACGCAGTGTCGCCATTCTCGCGCCGCAGGTTCGGGTCCGCTCCAAGTTCAAGGAGGAGCGTTACGAACTCTTTGTGTCCGACATGGGCAGCCCACTGCAAGGCTGAACCACCACCGAACGCGATCTGAGCGTTGATCTCGGCACCAGCGCCGATCAGGATTCTGGCAACCTCCATGTCCCGCTGTTGCGCCGCCATCCATAACGCCGTCTGGTTCCCGATGCTTTTGCCATTCACCCTTGCCCCGGCGTCCAGCAACAGCTGCACGACTTGAGGGTTGCGCTTGACGGCCGCTAACCACAACGGCGTTGCGCCTATGGTATCCACGAGATTGGGATCGGCGCCGTCGGCAAGTAGCGTTGCCACTTTCTCCATGTCTTGGTCGTTGATAGCAGCAAACAAGGGACCAACCCGGTCCGACCAGCTCGCGAGGCGATCTGTCGTACGAGTCATAGCGGTTTGAAGCAGCTCCAATTGCCTTTTTTGCTTGCCGGCGTCTAAGAGGGCAAGGCCATTTGTCGTGCCCGCTATGAGCTGCGACCCGCCACCCGCAAAGGCTACCTTTGTACTTCCTGCGCCTATGTGCCAGCTATCAAGCTCACGCCTCGTGTCAATATCCCACTTTGTGACGATAGTGCCGCGCGCGGCGGCAAGGCGTTTGCCATCGCCGGAAAAAGCAAGATCATGCACCCGCATGCCGGGGTCACTCGGGGATTGGGTGTGAGTGACCTTCCGAACCAGCGCATCAACGCGCTTTCCGCTTTGCGCATCCCATACGTCAATCGTGCCGGTATACGTTCCCGTAGCGATAAGGCTGGCATCCGGTGAAAAGGCTACGGCGTGGGCCTGGAACGGGAAATCGAAATTTCTGACTTTTTTCTTGCTTGCTACTTCGTAGAGGACGTCGGGAACGTTATTCGAGGCAATCAGGAGCTGCTTGCCAGCGGGTGCGAAGAGGGACGTATCCCCGTATGGTTGGCCCTCGAACTGAGCCACGCGTTTAACGGTATTATCCAGGTGGTAGATGCTGTGACCAGCCGACGTATAGACGAGGAGATTGACTCCGTCGTCACTGGGGCTTGCGTCGCATTGCGTGATGAAACTCTCGTCCCAAAGGTGGTACCGGTGCGCCACGGATCCGTTTTCCAGGTTCCAGATGGTCACGGTACCCACGTTGTCCAATAACAGAAGGGCACTACTGGTATCGATGAACCGAATACACGCCGGTGCGCCGGACAAATTTTCTTCCACCGTAATCAGGTTCATGACAATACCGGTTTCCGAATCCCACACGACAATCTGCCCGGCGTGTTCGGCGGCAACCACCCTGTTGCCAATGGACGAGACATCCATGTCGGCGATTTGATCCAGGCGTATTCGGGTCTCGCCGTCCAGAGACTGCGCCACGGCGCTCACGGAAAGTGTGAAGGTGATACAGGCCAGGACCGACGTGGCTGACCGGCTTGTCCCGTGTTGGTCTCGTGATAGATTCACCGGCAGTGCTCCCGATACAAGGCCTCACGCGGACGTAGACCTGCAGAGGTAAATACTGATCACACGTTACCGCGGGAACGTCTATCGGATCCACCTTAGGTAATTCCAGTAACTTGTTATTTTACAAGAACTCCGTATGAAGGCACATTAACGCTTGCCAAGGCCTGTCCGCGTTGTCGGCCCGACCGATATTCAGGTATGGCAGTTTCCCTTCTACTGACGCTTGAGTACTGCGCGGCCAAATTCCTGCCAGTCGCCGGATTCGTTTCTGACGGAATTCACGGCTTCCAGTTCATCGGCAGATGAAACGCGATACACCGAGCGACCAAGCTCCGTCTCTTCCGTTCCCCAAATGATGGTCAGCGTGAGGTTATCCAGGCTGCCGCGCAATGGACGAATCAGGCCCTGGGTATCGACCCACACGCCTGAAACGGTATCTTCCGCGGCGACCTTGTAATAGCCGACTCCTGCAAACTCGAAAACCTGACCGTCATTGCCGACCATCCGGTTGCTTAGATGCAGCGTGGTGAATTGACCATTGAGGGCGGATTGCCATGTATGTCGAATGGACGCCGCCAGGCCCGATGTTGTCCCTTGACCCTCCCAGTCGCCGTGCAAAAAGGACAGCGGCAGCTGGGCATTGGCGCTCGTGGCCGCGAAACCAGTGACCAGGACGCCGAAGATCGCCATGAGTTTCGTCATGATTGCTTACCTCAATCTATTTCCTTTATGGGTACATATACGTCAGTTTCCCAACGCTCCGGCGGCGCGTTCGCCGGGTCATTCAGGTAATGGTTGTACGACGGAATGTCACTCAATTCATACTGTGACGATAGCAACCAGGGTCCATACAGGTAGTCGTATTTCTCGTCAATTCCCTCATAAGGGCCCACGTGACGGGTGACCGCGTAGAGCCCGCCGCCCAGGCGCGCCTCGCTGTATTCATCACCAGGATCTGCCGCCGGCCCGAAATCAAAACAGCAGTCGAAGCGTGCATCATCAACCCGGTCCCTGGGGTCGTCAATGGGTATTCCGTAAATCCCCCTGAAGTCCTCCAATAAGCCGTTATTCTCCGCCCAGTTGTACAGATCCCCGAATGCCGTAAATAGCCCCTCGGGTGGGCCCGCGTGTCGAGCTGCAACCACTTTGAATGGGTCAACAGAGACAAGTCGGACCTCGAGTTCCCTGTCGGTCGTCGGCCCTTGCGCTCCGGATAGTTCATTCAACAGGTTGTTGAGTTTGTCGTGATTCGTGCGCGCTTCAGTCGCGCTACATCCGGTCAGCTGTCGAAATGCCTTCGAGAACGCTTGCGACGACTCATAGCCGACGTCGAATGCAATGTCCGTGATCGGTTTGGTGCTGTCCCGAAGCATCATCAGGGCGCGGGCAATACGCAAGCGCCTAAGAGTTCCGGACGGTGTTTCGCCGGTAACGGCGCGGTATACGCGGTGAAAATGAAATGGAGAAAGCTCCGCAATTTCTGCAAGATCCAGCAAACTGTGGGTCGATTCGACTTGTTCGTTCAGATACTGAACGATGCGATCGATTCGTTCGGCATACGTGTGCTTCATAGTAGTTTCCGGGCGATTGTTCTGTTCCGGACTTACATTACCAAGGAGCAAGGCAGAATACGTTTCCATACTTGCTGTTCGGAATAAGGTGTCCGGAATAAGGTGTCAGGTTTATTTTTCTTCTACTGCCCGATGACAGCCCGTGCCGCGTAGGCCACCGCCAATCCGGCATAGTTGCCGACCGCGTAGCCGAGCATTCCGAGCACGATCCCCGGGAGCAAGAGGTGCTGCCATCCTTTCGCCTCGGCGATCGGCGAGAGCACGACGGCCTGGTAAGAATCGATGAGTGCACCGACCGCCGCGAATAAGAGGTAAAACGCCAGGTCCCCGATCTCGCGAGTGCCCTTGAGGCGCTGCACGGCGCTTGATTGGGCCACGATCAACGCAAGGGTCGTGACAATCAGGATGCTCGGTAAGGCCGGCAACTAGTTGTCGACCGCGTTGGCCGCGGCAAGCAGATCCGGGTTGTTGATCTCGATGCCGGTCCAAAGGGCAAGAAAGTTCACACTTCCCCCGATGTACGTGCCGGTATGTGGGCCGGCGATCTTCCACGCGGCGTCGCCGAGGACGTCACAGAGAAACGGCACCAGCGCGATCGTGGCCACCATAACGCCAGTAGCCGGCGTGTTCCTGCCCTCCGGCAGGTTCCGGGTGTTGCCGCCGCTGCCGGGAACGGCACTTCGTGAGGCGCTGCGTCACAAGCTACTAGATTTCCTGTGCTCGGAAGGCGTACTGGACACCGCACTCGCTGAACGCATGCTCCAGTGGCGTCAATCCGGCTTCTCGGTGCACAACCGGACCCGTAGCAAAGCCGACGACGCCAAAGGCCGGCAACGTCTTGCCCGTTACATGATTCGCTGCCCCTTCGCCCTCGAGACGATGCGCTACGACAAGAGGTCCGGCATGGTCATCTACCGCTCCAGGCTGCACGCCACCCTGAAACGCAACTACCAGCTGATGCCGGCTCTGAAGTGGCTGCGCATGCTCGTGAACCACATCCCCGACAAATACGAGCACTTAGGTACCGCCACTACGGCCACTATTCCAACCGTTCGCGGGGCGCGAGAAGGCTCGTCGAGAATGGTAATGAACCGGCCGAGTGAATCTGCATCGACGATGCCGGTATTATCGAACCAATCCTAAAACACCTCAAAGTCCGGGAGCCACGGCCCGAGAGCCGCTCGCCCGCCGGCCGCGATGCGCCCTGGCCCGACGGCGAGACCATTCCCCTCGCCTATCACCCGGTACCGGATATCGCCTGAACCGATGTCCGTGGATTGCATTCGGCCTGGTGATGGCCGCATCGCTGACATTCGGCGAGTTGACCAGGCAAAGCCGGTGCATCTGCTGACACGTCACGCCGAAAAGACCCCAGCTCCGCAAGGCACCCACTCTTCCAGCCCGACACCAGAATTCAACGGTTGTCTCCTGTTCTTCGCGGCTCAACGACGCGATAGAATTTCCTATCCTTGGCGTTCTTACGGTTGATGCAGGGCAAGAACGTCGGCAAGGCGATCGTAGTGGTCGGCGAAGAATAAATACCCGGAGGCTGTTGAACGCAATGAGAATCCGACGTTTTCGGCCCGGCGATGAGATGGCGCTGCACGCGGTGTTCCACTCGGCGATACACGGCGTCGCGAGCCGTGACTACACGCCGGAGCAAATCGATGCCTGGGCACCGGAGACATTCGACCGCGAAAAATGGCTTCAGCGCATACAGGAGATCGATCCGTTTGTCGTGGAAAACGACGGTCGGATCGTGGCGTACGCGGACCTGCAAGCTGATGGCTACATCGACCACTTCTACGTTGCCGCGTCATGCGCCAGGCAGGGCTGCGGCACCCTGCTCATGAATCACATTCTCGAGACAGCCAACGCATTGGGTATCAAGATGCTAACCTCGAACGTCAGTCGCACCGCGCAACCGTTCTTCCGGACGTTCGGTTTCGTTATCGTCGAAGAACGGTCGCCGGTAGTTCGCGGTGTAGCGGTTCCCAACGCGTTGATGCACAAGGACCTGGTTGAATGACTCGTAGCGAGAAGGGCTTCAAATGGCCGGTTGCGATGGAGCGAACCATCGCGGCGCCTGCGCGGACCGTGTGGGACGCAATATCCGCACCTGGCAACCTCGAAATGTGCCATCCGTTTTGCGCGAGCAATCCCGTACACGCATGGCCGGGACCGGGTTCGCGGGACGAGGTGCACTATCTCAGCGGCTGGGTGTACGAGCGTCATTTCCTGCATTGGCATGAGGGTAGCGGCTACGATCTGGAGGTCGGCCGACGCGGCGGCAGCAAGTCCTTCGTGTCCTGGCGGATCATGCCTGTCGATGAAGACAGCTGCGTCCTTCGTATCACGGTTTGTCCGGCCGTCCTGCAGACCTGGCCGACGGTGCTTCGCTGGATCCCGCACCTGTTTCGGCTTCGACCGATGCTCAAAAGTTACCTGGATTCCGTGGTCAGGGGCTTCGAATGGTATGTGGTGCGCGGAGAGCCCGTGCCACGCAATCAATTCGGCCGCCACCCCTGGTTTTCAAGATCGTGAGACACAATGAACATTGATCATATTGTGCTATGGGTGGATAACCCGTTCGTTTCCCTCGACTTCTATGTCGACGTTATCGGCATGCGGCCTGTGCGCCGGCAAGAATACGCGAAAGGAACCGCGCCCTTCCCCAGCGTTCGCCTCAACGATGCCACGATTATCGACTTGATGAGCCACGACATGCTGTCGGGGGTGCAGGACTTTACCGGCGGCAGCAACGGTGGCGGCGCACCGATCAATCACCTCTGCCTCTCGATGAGCGCTGAAGACTATGCAGCGCTGAGAACGCGACTGATTGCGGCGGGAGTTGAGCTCACGTCAGGAAGCGAGCGGTCGTTCGGCGCCCGGGGTCCGGCTGAACGCTCGGAGTATTTCAACGACCCGGACGGCAATGTCATTGAGATTCGGTACTACGCATGAACGACCGCGAGTCGTCCGGAGCAGTCCTTTTCTTACAGATCCTGCGGCAGGATGATGCCCAGCCTCTTGCGTTCCTCGCGCCATAATTCGATGAGTTCGGCGAACTTCTCCGCTTCTTCCTCCGCGAGGTTGACGGTCTCGCCCGGATCGACCGACAGATCGAACAGCTCGAATGCAGCTTCGTCGAACGGTGGATCCAGCGTCGAGATCTTCCACTTGCCCTGCCGGAGAAATGCGCGCCCTGCGTGATAAAGGGCAGTCACGTAGTCGTCGTCGTGGACTGCGTCTGCCTCACCTGCAAGAAAGGCCAGCAGGCTCTCGCCATGCATCGGGCGAACCGAGTCGTCATCCGGGTAGTGAGCGTTGGCAATCTCGAGGAACGTGGGCGCAAGATCCATCACTGTAAAATAGGTCGAGTCGATGACGCCACGAGCGGCAACGCCGGGCCCCGCGATTATCATCGGCGCGACGATACCGCCCTCGCGCGTGTATCGTTTGCGGCGCTGAAACGGGGCGGAACCCGCTTCCGCCCACTCCTCGTCGTAAGAGACGAAGGATTCCGCTGTGCCCATTTTCTCGTAGGCATTGTCGAAGTTGGCCTGCACGAATTCGCTGTACGGTCCGCGATTGTAAAAGTCCTCGCCGGCCGCGCCGTTGTCGGACATGAAAAGAACAAGCATGTTGTCATAGAGACCGTTGTTCTTCAGGTGGTCGAGCAAGCGACCGACGTGATCGTCGAGGTTATCGACCATTGCCGCATATAGTTCCATCTTGCGCGATTCACGACGACGCTCGTCCGAAGACAGGTCTTCCCACAGCGTGATGGCCTCGTTTCGTGGCGGCAGCTCGGACAACAGCGGTATGATGCCTGCCTCTTTGAGCGAGTCGAAACGGCGCTCACGCAGAGCATCGTAGCCGTCATCGTAGTAACCGGCATACAAATCCAGGTACTCGTCCGGTACCTGCAGTGGCCAGTGCGGTGACGTGTAGGAGGCTAACGCAAAAAACGGGCGCCCATCGTCCTTGTCGGCGTCGATGAACTCGATCAATCGTTCGGTGTAGAGGTCCGTCGAGTAGCGGCCGACCGGGTACTCGACGAGATCCTCATCTTGCCGATAGGTGGAGCCTCCCTCGAAAAAACCTACGCCATCGAAGTGCGTGCCTGCGCCGTCGAGCAGATTGAACGCCCTGCTGAAACCTGCCGCGTGCGGACTAGACTCAGCTTCCAGGCCCAGGTGCCATTTGCCCACGGTGTAGGTGTGATAGCCGGCTTCCTGTAACAGGCGCGGGAACGGCACGATTCGATCAGAAAGGCTGTTTTCATAACCCGGTACCGGCAAATCGGACAATCCGGCAACGCCCTGCCTTGCCATACCGGCCACGTGATTGTTGTTGCCGCTCAGCAGCATCGCACGCGTCGGCGCGCACATAGGCGCAGTATGAAATTGCGTAAACAGCATGCCCTCTCCGGCAAGGGCGTCGATATTCGGCGTCCGAATATCGCTGCCGTACACGCCGAGATCGGCATAGCCCAGGTCGTCCGCAACAATCAGCAGGATGTTCGGGCGTTCGTCCCACGCGACGGCCGTTGACCGGTCCGCCGAGTCACTGCAAGCTGCAACGAAGCAGCATGCGATCAACGGCAGTACCGAACCTCGCGTCATCACCATGTGCGCATCCTGTTCTTGTTGTTTTATGCGAGTCTAACCCAAAAAAGCGAAAAACCGGGGTCGATTCTTTGAGATGGACTGCCTGACGAATATTGTCGAATGTGGGGTTTATCGTTGTTACCGAATTGGCTCTTCTCTGGTGTTGATTGCGGATTTCAGCGCCTGACAGGTCATCATAGTGAGGGTTCGAGTGCGGACCTTGAATATCGTGAGGCGGTCGGCGTGGTTGATATTGTCGATCGGCAATAAGTTGTTCCTGCTTGTTTCGGCCGGGGAAAGCAATGAGTCCAAAGCAGTCAAGCTCGCTCGTCCAGACTACTCTGTTCGTTTTCGGCCTGTCCGTGCTATCGCTGCTTTTCGGTTGCACTACTGACGACGGTCGGCCCGACTATGCCGAATACGACATTGAAACTCTTCAGTCACTCATGCAGCAAGGCGACCTCAATTCCCGCCAGCTGACTCAGTTTTACCTGGACAGAATCGACGCAATCGATCGAAATGGCCCCAAGCTCAATTCGATCATCGAGGTAAACCCGCAGGCTATCGAGATAGCTACGGCACTGGACGCGGAGAGACAGGAATCCGGGCCGCGCGGTCCGATGCATGGAATTCCGGTTGTTCTGAAGGCGAATATCGATACCGCCGACTCGATGGAAACGACAGCTGGTTCCCTGGCAATGAAGGGCCATCGTCCACCAACGGATGCGTTCATCGTAGAACGCTTGCGCGCCGCCGGCGCCGTGATCCTGGCAAAGGCCAATCTCAGTGAATGGGCAAACTTCCGCTCAACCGGTTCGTCCAGCGGGTGGAGCAGCATTGGCGGTCAAACGAAGAATCCGTACGGCACAATGCGCAATCCTTGTGGCTCGTCCAGTGGCTCGGCCGTCTCTGTCGCAGCCAGTCTCACGAGCGTGGCTGTGGGAACAGAGACCAACGGTTCGATTGTTTGCCCATCCAGTGTGAATGGCATTGTCGGCATCAAACCAACGCTGGGGCTGGTAAGTCGAAGCGGGATCATCCCGATTGCGCACAGCCAGGACACGGCAGGTCCAATGGGTCGTACGGTGAAAGATGCGGCCATCCTTCTGGACGCCATGGTTGGGCCCGACCCTGCGGACCCGCTTGCGGATAATTATCCGGAGGCACTACCGGGCTTTGCAGGCGTCCTGTCCAGGGAGTCTCTCAGGGGAAAACGCATTGGCGTACTTCGCAACCATCGTGGGGCCGGTAACGATGCGCGCGTCGATCAGATCGTTGCCGACACCATCTCAACGTTAACGGCCCTGGGAGCCGAAATTGTGGACCCGGTGGAGATCGATATGGAAGGCATGGGCGATGCTTCACGCGAAGTCCTCTACTACGAGTTCAAGGCGGATCTGAACGACTATCTCGAGGCCTCTGGCGCGCCGATGAAGACTCTCGCCGAAATCATCGCGTTCAATGAATCCCATGCCGAGACCGTGATGCCTTTTTTTGGCCAGGAGCGCATGCTCGAGGCCCAGCAAAAAGGACCGCTGAGCGATCCTGAGTACGTTGCAGCACTCTCGACCAGCAAACGGATTGCGCAGACAGGCATCAATTTGGCGTTGCGCGAGCACATGCTGGACGCCCTGATCGCACCTACGCGGGGACCTGCCTGGATGACCGATGATGTTAATGGTGACCATTCTTCCGGCATTTCGAGTTCATCGCTGGCCGCGGTGTCCGGCTATGCCAGCATTACGCTGCCGGCCGGCGACGTACTGGGCCTGCCGATCGGTATTTCGTTCATTGGGGCCGAGTTCAGTGACGCGAAAATCATTCAATTTGCCTACGCGCTCGAACAAGCCGGCTACGGTCGGAAACCGCCGTTGGCAAAACCTTAGGGCGAGACAATTGTGGTTCGTCTCGTTTCGAGAAACTACCTGGACGGTAGGGGTATAATACAAATGCTATGACTCAGAAAGGCGGTTCAGGGAGACACGGTCGCGAGCATTTGTCGGCGGTCTCGGCCGCTTTCCTGGAGAATTACGTTTTCCTCAAGCGATTTCTGGCGCGGTTTTTCTCTAGCCGCCAGGACATCGAGGATGTGGCCCAGGAAGCGTACCTTCGAGCCTATGTCGCTGAACAGCAGAAAGACATCGAGCAGCCGAAAGCATTCCTGTTCCGTATTGCCAGGAACGTGGCGCTTACTCAACTCACAAGAAAATCGAAAAAAATCACCGATTATCTTGAGGAATGCGGGACGTCCGTGGTCTTAGAGTATGGTGCTGCTGCCGATAGCGAGGCAGAGGCCCTGGAATCGTTGGGACTTTATTGTGAAGCGGTTGCTGCATTGCCAGAGAAATGCCGGCAGGTGTTTTTACTCCGAAAAGTCCATGGTCTGGCCCACAAGGAAATCGCGGAGCGCATGTCATTGTCGGTGAGTTCAGTGGAAAAATATCTACTCAGAGGCGTACTGGAGTGCAAAGCCTTCTTACAGGAACGCGGATGTCATCTGCCGGGCCAGGAAGTGTCGGTGGAAGCCGGCAGCGGTCAACATGAGGGCAGACAATGAGCAAGAACATTGTCGAGTTTCCGGACCGTAAAGCCATTGAAGAGGAGGCAGGCGCGTGGCTGATCAAACTGGATGGGGATGAAGCACCGTCTGGCGAGGATCTCGCTTCGCTACGCGAGTGGCTTGAGCGCAGTCCCGTGCATCGCGAGCAGCTCAGCAGTCTCGCCGAATTGTGGGGCAGGATGAATGTGCTAACCGAACTCGCGGTGCCGCTCGGTCATCCCAAAAGTGGCCCGAATCGAAGCGTTGCCAGGGGTATTCGCCATACGATTCCGCAGATTCGAATTGCCGTACTTGCTGCGGCAATCGCGGTTGTCGGTTTTGGCGTTGCTGCCACGTTGTCGTCTCGGCCGGATCCGTTTCTGAGCGGTAATGGCCTTTATTCGACTGCGGTCGGCCAACAAGAGTCGACGACGCTTGCCGATCAGTCAGTTGTTCTGCTCAATACCAATAGCCAGTTAAAAGTGGAATTCGATAGCGAATTCCGCAACATTCGCCTGTTGCAGGGCGAAGCGCATTTTACCGTCGCGAAAGACGGTGCCCGTCCGTTTCGGGTTTACGCCGGAAATGGAAGGGTTCAGGCAGTGGGAACGGCGTTTAGTGTGTATCTCAAAGACGATTCTATCGATGTAACCGTCACAGAAGGCGAGGTTACGTTGGCCGCCGTTGGTCGTCCGGCTTCGAATGGGCCGTCAGAACAGCAATCGTCGATTGGAAGCGATCGATCATCGGGTTCGATCGCGACGATTGACGGCCTTTTCGTCGAGGCACTGGGTACGATAAAGGCGGGTGAGAGCGCCACCTTGCAGAGTGCCCCCGCCGCTAACACCGTCAGCAAATTTGATGCCATCGAGACTGTCGAGGCGCCAGAGATGGCGAAACGACTGTCATGGCGAGAGGGTGTGCTGACTTTTGCCGGCGATCCTCTGGTGGTGGTGGTTGACGAAATCAGTCGCTACACAACCATCTCGATCCAAATTGACGATCCTCTCGTCAGGGCCATGCGAATTGGCGGACGATTCCCCATCGGTGAAACCGACGCCATGTTTGATGCACTCGAAACCAATTTTGGGCTTCGCGTAACCCGCTTGAGCCACGATCGCGTGCTGGTGTCTGCCGCAGAAGAGTAGAGAGTACCTCTGCCGGCAGCCCTGCCGGCACGATAGCCCGGGTCCGTATCATCCCTGATAGTCAAACATGCCAGGCGAACTGCTATCCTCAATGACAGGGGTGAAAATCGTTGGTTTTTTGCAACGCGCGACGAAAAATCCGGAATATCGCCGATTTCCGTTACGGGTTTCGCGGTTACGTCAGTTATTTAACTGACAAGGCTGCTATGAAAGGACGGCCATCGCCCTTGCACAGCACGCAGATTGTTGGGGAAATGCAACACCGGATGACCCATGCGGTGTATGCAGTCGTCGTTTGGTTAATGTTGGCCATGAGTAGCGCTGCGTATGCAGCCAGTGACCCGTCCGATAAGCAGCTGCACGACATTGAAATACCGTCGCTAAATGCTGCTGAGGCGCTGAACCAATTAGCCGAACAAACCGGCGCCATCATGCTTTTCCCCTACGATATTGCCGAATCCCGGCAAGCCAATGCGGTGCTCGGTCGCTATACGCTGATGGACGCTCTGGGCGAACTGCTCAAAGACTCCGGACTCTCAAGTGGCCTTTCCGACAAACGCGTGATTCAGATCGCTCTGGACGAGCCGGTTGAGCGCAATCAGGAGGAAGGGGAAATGGCTGTAGCAAAAGTACCGATTGGCAGACGAATAGGCACATTCTTCGCAGGCCTGTTTATTGCAACCGGTGTCAGCGCGCAGGACGTCGCGGACACTAACGACGGAGCTGACGAGATCGAGGAAATCCTGGTTACGGGATCGCGAATTCCTCGCGACAGCTTCAACGTATCCACGCCGCTAATTGCCGTGGGAACTGAGGAAATCACGGATGCTGGCGTAGGCGCATTGGCAGAGATTCTGATCGATGAAATGCCACAGCTCTACGAATCGACCAGTAACATGAATTCGCAGTCCCAGATCGGCAACACCGGCGTGACGTCCGCCAATTTGCGTCAATTGTCCTCCAACAGGACCCTGGTCTTGCTGGATGGTCGTCGCGTTGTCTCGACCGCCTACGGTAGCAGGACTGTCAGTCTCAACACGATTCCCACTGGAATGGTCGATCGTGTCGAAGTCATCACGGGTGGCTCCTCAGCCACGTATGGTTCAGACGCTGTTTCGGGTGTGGTCAACATCATTACTCAGAAAGAACAGACAGGCTTCGGCTTCGATGCCCGCTACGGCGTCACGACCGAGGGTGGCGGTGAGGAAGTAACGCTTAACGCAGACTATGGCACAACGTTTGCTGACGGTAAGGGCTACTTGTTCTTTGCTGCAACGTATGACGAGCAATACGGCATCGACAACAAGGATCGTGACCGAGCTCAAATCGAAGCCGACTACGACTACAACACGACGCTGTTGTGCAACGAAATGCAGACCGAAACCGGCGATCAGTGCATGCGCGATATCGCCTCGCCTTCTGATTACCGTGATCGCAGCGATGGTACGGCCGGTGGCGTGTTCTCAGAAGGGCCTGGCAGGTGGTGGTACAACGAAGCTGGCCTGCAGACCGGTTGGTCAGAAGAACGGGACGGCCTATTCAGCAGAGTCTGGGACGTGGTGAAGATTCCCAACGATCAGACCGCGCTGGCATTCAAGGTCGATTACAATCTGTCAGAGGTAACCCAGGCCTATTTCCAGGTGCAGTACAGCAAGAACGAGTCGTTCAATTTCAAATCGCCGGAAGACGACAGTGAGGCCAGCGATGTTGCGACGATTGACCGGGTAACGGGCCTGCCAGGTGAAGTAAGGCCGGGCCACATCGCGGTCGATAACCCGTTTCTCCTCGAGTCTGCGATTGCCAGCGATCCGAATTTTCCCGCGAACTGGAATGGCGATTGGGACCGTCGGTTCTTCGAGGTCGGCAACATTACCACCGACAACGAACGTACGACCTGGCGTACCTGGGCAGGTCTCCAGGGCAGCATGTTCAGCGATAACTGGGACTGGGATCTTTCCGTTGGATACGGCAATTTCGAGCAGTACCAGGTTCGGTCGAACGAACTTGACGTGACCAAGGTAACTCAGGCGCTTGATGCGGAATACGCTGCTGACGGCGTTACGATTCAGTGTGCCGACGCTACCGCTCGTGCGGCTGGCTGCGTGCCGCTGAATCTATTCGGTGTCGGATCAATTACGCCTGAGATGGCTGACTGGATTCGCGTAAACCCGATAATCAATCCGACGGTCGAACTCGTCAATGTGCTGGGCTACATGAATGGTGAGCTATTCGAAATGCCGGCTGGATCGGTCGGTGCTGTATTTGGCTTCGAATGGCGTCGTGACAGCATGGACCTGAGGGTCAGTGATGGACCCAGGTATGGCGGCATCACGTTCAACCTCGTGCCACCGATCAAGGGTGACTTTGACGTCGCGGAACTGTTTACCGAGATGTCATTCCCGCTGGCAGAAAGGCTTCAAGCGGATATTTCAATGCGTGTCGCAGACTACAGTATGAAGAACATCAGTACAGTATTCAGCCACACGACCGGCATGACCTGGGAACCGGTTGACGGTTATATTCTTCGCGCCAACTTCGCTCGCGCGCAGCGGGCACCGGATATTACAGAGTTACTGTCTCCGCGGCGCGGCGACTATGATTCCTTCGACGATATTTGCGATGAAGTTTCGCTGACTTCGACGGAGCGCGGTCACGATAATTGTCGCCTGGACCCCGATATTGCCGCAGTAATCGCCGACGGGACCGTATTCGAAGATGACAACAACGGTTATTCGCCGTCTGCCGGCAATGAAGAGCTGTTCGAGGAGACAGCCGATACGTTCACCGTCGGTTTCAGTGTTGCGCCTTCCTTCCTCGAAGGTCTCCGTCTTGCCGTGGACTACTACGACATTACGATCGACGACGCGATCACATCGGTTGAGAATTCGGAGATCCTGGATCAATGTTATGCGTCATCAGTGACGTTCGGTGATCCGAACCCGTTCTGTGACGATATTACTCGTGACAGTGAGGGTCAGCTCATCGAAGTCCTGCAACGTGACTTGAATCTCAATGAACTCAGCACGAGCGGATTCGATGTGGCTTTGGACTACGCGTTCGATACAGATCGCATTGGCGAGTTTCAGTTGACAACGCATTACACGCATATCAGCAGCCATGAGTCGAAATTTGACGGTGTTGATGGCGTGGAGGTCGTTGACTTCAACAATCAACTTGATTTCGGCGTCTTCGAGGACGTTGCGACGACCTCTCTTGTCTGGCGGTACGATGACTGGCGTGTTCGCTGGCGTACCACATGGAAGGGCCCGATTATCGATCACAACGACCGGGTCGAAGACTACCTGGCGCGCTTTGCAGTGAACGACGAGCGGTGCGCCGCTGGCGATCCTGCCTGTGTGACGAATCCGGAAGTGCCCGCTTACCTCTTTTATCCGTCATACGTCAGGCACGACATGTCAGCGGCCTACGACATGACGCTGGACAGTGGTGCAACGTTGAACATCTTTGCTGGTATCAGAAACATGTTTGACAAAGACCCGTTTGTACCGCGTACAGGCGACGCCTATGAAGGCGGCATCGGCAATTACGACAGCAAATTCGGCGGCGGTATCGGACGCTATGCCTATGCCGGGGTAGAAATGCGGTTTGACGATTAGCGTATTCGACGCAGAGAGTCGAGTCTGCAGGGCACATCGGCCAGGCAACTGGTCCGGTGTGCCTTTGCTTGCGTGGCTGTTTTTTTTCTGCGTTTCACTGCCATCGGCACAAGCGGATGAGTGGCGTTTTACGGACGTCGATCGAATCGTTGCGGTCAGTGATATTCACGGCGCGTACGATGCGCTGGTCACGACGCTTCAAGAATCCAATGTAATCGATCGTAGCCTTGCCTGGAGCGGTGGCAAGACTCACCTCGTAATTACGGGCGACCTGCTCGACCGCGGTCCGGACTCGCGCCGTACGATGGACCTCATCATGCGGCTGGAGCATGAGGCGCCTCGTGCCGGCGGTCGCGTACATCAACTACTTGGCAATCATGAGGTAATGAACCTGATTGGCGATCTTCGTTATGTTTCCGATGAAGAATACGCTGCGTTTCTGGATGGCGAATCGGTCGATGAACGTGAACTTTGGTACCAGCGGTTTCGTGCCGGCAAACCGGCGGACGCCGACGATCAGACTGTGAGATCTGCCTTTGATGAGAAGGCCCCACCGGGGTTCTTCGGGCATCGACGTGCGTTTCGAATAAACGGCTTCTACGGCAAGTGGCTGCTGCAGAAACCGCTGATGGTCGTGATCAACGATACCGCGTTCGTGCACGGCGGTGTGCCGCCGTATGTTGCCGAATATGGGCTTGCCGGCGTCAACGGCACGCTAAAAGAGGATTTGCTCAACTTCATGGCCGCACTGTCAACGGTGGAGGACGCGGGTATTTTGAGCCCGACAGACCGGTTCCGCGACCAGCCAGCGATACTCGCGAAAAAAATGGAGGCCGGACAGTTTGACGATGTGCTTGTGACGGCTGCGCAAATTGTCATTGACCATAGAAACTCACCCTTAAATACACCGGACGGCCCGTTGTGGTATCGCGGTAGTTCGGTTTGCAGCGGTCTCATTGAGGGAGATGCACTGGATACGGCGCTGAGTAGAGTCGGCGCAACGCGCGCGGCGATCGGACACACGACGACAGTTACACGTCGTGTGCAGCAGCGCATCAACGGTCGAATTCTCGAAATCAATACGGGAATTCTGGAGCCGGTTTACGGGGGGCGCGGGTATGCACTGGTTATCGAGGGAAATGCCCTCTCTGTCATCAGTGAACTTGGCGAAACAGGTTTGTCGCCGGTCGTTGCGCCAAGACGCGTTGGTTACGAGTCCAGGACTATCGATGACGATGCACTGGCAGACATTCTGACTAGCGGGGCTGTCACCAATGTAGGTCAGGACGATGGGGCCTGGAGATTCGTACAAGTCGAGTCCGGCAATGAGACGGTGCTGGCCTATTTCAACGCGCTGCCGAAGGATACGACATTCGCGCCCGAACTGGCCGCATACAGGCTGGATCGCATGCTGGGCCAGGACATGGTCCCTGTGACCGTACGTCGTGAGATCGCCGGCGTACAAGGCACATTGCAGTTTGTGCCGGCGGCGGCGCTAAGTGAACGTGATCGTGTCGCCGACGGCATGGGAGGCGGTGCGGCGTGTTCGCTGGACAAGCAATGGCGCGCAATGCATGTCTTTGATGCGCTTATCCACAACCCGGCACGATCGCCGCTATCCATGTTGTACAGTCCGGATGACTGGCAGTTGATACTGGTAGACCACGAGCAATCGTTCAACACCAGGAAGGACTGGCCAGCTTACCTGGCAAACGTTGACGTTACGATTGGCGATCAATGGCGTACAGCGCTGCTCGAACTGGATGACGAAAGACTTCGCAAAAAACTCGGCGACGTGCTGGACAGGCGCCGCTTGAGAGCGCTCGCCAGGCGCCGGGACGCGCTAATCGAGCACTCAGGCCGATGAACGTCGGGATCCAAAAAAGGTGTCAGACCCCTTTTTTATGCAGTCATCACGAGTTTGAGTCCATCGTCGTTTCCCAGCAAAAAAGGGGTCTGACACCTTTTTTGAGCAGTTTCCAGATGTGCGAATTCGCGAGCGCCTAATCGTTTCTGAACAGCCATTGCGTGCCGAGCCGGTAGCTGGCTGGTGGCGCGGACATGTGCGAATGGCCGGCCAGGTGCTCGACCTTTAGCGTCCAGGGTCTCTGACTGGTGGCGGACCAGTGCTCAATCCAGGCGAGCGCCGGCTCACGGAAGCGTGGATCGTCTCCGGTCGCGGTCGCGAAAAACAACTGCGCGCCAGAGTCGACATCCGGGTCGGTTTCGAGAAAGAAATCGAGATTTCGGTGCAGTGCCGGGTTGCTTACGATATGACCCCAGAATAACGAGGGTCTTGTCTGCGCCGTAAAAAGCACGAACTGTCCGCCCAGTGATTGGCCGAAGATTACACGTCGATCGGCGCGTACCGGGTAACTGTCCTCGATCAACGGGATGAGTTTCTTCTCCAGGAAATCACGGAAAGCCTCTGCACCACCCCAGTAGTCGCGCTCCTCGGAAGGTGCTGTGTAGTCGGTGCTCCGGTAATTGCCACCGGCGAAATCGTTGGCGCCATAGGAAATTCCGACAATGATTGCATCGGGCACTGCGAGCCCTAAGCGCAGGTAATCGTGGTAACTCGCGATGAGCGGAAACAGGTTGCCACCATCAAGGACATAGATTGTGGGATACGAGACGTTCGTGCCGTCTGCGGTGGCCGGCACCTTGACGTACACGTGAAAACTGCGGCCGATCGTTTCGTCGCGGACCTCGTGATACCGGGTGTTGTCGAGACTTTGCAGGTGGCTGGGGTCGAAATCGTCCGCAGCGACAGGCAGGCAAAGGGTCACCAGGAGCAGTATCAAAATCGAGCGCATGCCCTTACGATAGCATCCTGCTACCATTACTGACCGATTTTCACGAAAGCCGGTTGCGGCAAGCTACGGGAGCTGTCTGAGAACTATGCCAGCTGAATTTTTTAAGGTTATCGCCAGGTTCGAGAACGCCGAAGGCCGGCCGTTTTTTGGATCTGAATACACAGTTGCGCTGCTCGATAAGGACCGCCTGCTCGATGACAAACTGGGTTCAGCCTCACTCAGTGAGGACGGCGTTGCCGAGTTCCTGTTTTCGGCATCCCAGATACTCTCCATCGACTCGATCGGTGAGCGGAAGCCCGACCTCTATTTCCTTATCACGGAGCACGGCAATGAAGTGTTCCGTTCCGAGATCTTTCCCGAAGTGGATTTCGACGCGCCCGATCCCGTCACGGGGCGGCAAGACAACGTAACAATGGAATTCGGTCCGTTCCGCGTAACCGGGTAGGCGGCCGCACTGGTCCTCCGAGTTTATGCACCTGCTGGTGCGCGTCATGTGCGCCTTTACCCCTGCATCGTAGCCAGGGCTGCGTTGAAGGTGGCGCTGGGGCGCATCACTGCCGTGGTCGTCTCCGCGTCGGGAATATAGTAGCCGCCAATGTCTACACTCGTCCCCTGAACGGAATTCATCTCGTCGACGATCTTCTCTTCGTTCTCTGTCAATGACTGGACCAGCGGCGCAAAGTGCGCCTGCAATTCGGCATCGGCATCCTGTGTCGCAAGTTCCTGCGCCCAATACAGGGTGAGATAGAAATGGCTGCCGCGATTATTGGCAAGGATCCTGGCCTTGCGGTTGCCCGTCTTGTGGGCAAGGTCCTCGATTGCGACCGCCAGGGCGAGAAATTCGCCGAGCGAATCCCAGCGCAGGTGATTCTCCTCAACCAGCTGTTTCACGTGTTTGGGCGCGGAACCGCCAGCACCTGTTTCGAACAAGCCGCCGCCGGCCATCAACGGCACGATCGAGAGCATCTTGGCACTGGTGCCCAGTTCCATGATAGGAAACAGGTCCGTGAGGTAATCACGCAGGATGTTGCCGGTTGCGGAGATCGTGTCCTTGCCGCGAATCACACGCTCCAGCGTGTAACGCATGGCGCGGGTCTGCGACATGATCTGGATGTCGAGCCCGTCGGTGTCGTGATCCTCGAGGTAGGTCTGGACCTTCGTGATCAGTTCGGCCTCGTGCGGGCGATATTCGTCGAGCCAGAATACGACGGGCATGCCGGACAAGCGTGCGCGGGTCACGGCAAGCTTGACCCAGTCGCGAATCGCATCGTCCTTGACCTGGCACATGCGCCAGATATCGTCCTCTTCGACGTTTTGCTCGATCAGCACCGTGCCCTGCTCATCAACGATGTTCGCGACACCGTCCTCGGGAATCTCGAAGGTCTTGTCGTGCGAACCGTACTCCTCCGCTTTCTTGGCCATCAGGCCCACGTTGGGTACCGTACCCATCGTGGTCGGGTCAAACGCTCCGTGGGTTTTGCAGAAGTTGATCATCTCCTGGTAGATGCGTGCGAACGTGCTCTCCGGTATGACCGCCTTGGTGTCTTTGGGACGGCCGTCAGCGCCCCACATCTTGCCGCCGTTGCGGATCATCGCCGGCATCGAGGCGTCGACGATGACATCGCTGGGGACATGGAAGTTGGAGATACCCTTGGCCGAATCGACCATCGCCAGCTCCGGGCGGTGCGCGTGACAGGCGTGAATATCGTTGACGATCTCTTCGAGCTGCGTCCCGGGCAGCGTCGTAATCTTGTCGTAAATGCTGGCCAGGCCATTGTTGACGTTGACGCCGAGTTCGTCGAAGAGTTTGCCGTGCTTCGCAAACGCGTCCTTGTAAAAGACCTTGACCGCATGACCGAAGACGATCGGGTGCGAGACTTTCATCATGGTTGCCTTGACGTGCAGCGAAAACATCACGCCGGTCTCGTAGGCGTCCTGCATCTGCTCTTCATAGAAATCGCACAGCGCTTTCTTGCTCATGAACATGCTGTCGATGATTTCGTCCTTGTCCACCGGGACGCTCTCTTTCAGTACGATCGACTTGCCACTCTTCGTCTCCAGGACCATGGAGACGTTGCAGGATTGGCCCATGGTCAGGGACTTCTCGCTGGAATAGAAATCGCCACCGTGCATGTGCGAGACGTGCGAACGCGACGCCTGGCTCCACTTCTCCATCGGGTGCGGATGTTTGCGTGCGTAGCGCTTGACCGCCGCGGGCGCACGACGGTCCGAGTTACCCTCGCGCAAGACCGGGTTTACGGCGCTGCCGAGCACCTTGCCATAGCGCTGCTTGATCGCGGCTTCATCGTCGGTAGCCGGGTCTTCCGGGTAATCCGGGATTCCGTAGCCCTTCGACTGCAGCTCGGCGACAGCGTTAGTCAGCTGCGGTACCGACGCGCTGATATTCGGCAATTTTATGATGCTGGTGTCCGGTAGCTGGGTCAGGCGGCCCAGTTCAGCGAGGTTATTGGCGACCTTCTGCTCTTCCTCGAGGTAATCGGGGAACTCGGCAAGGATGCGTGCCGCCAGTGAAATATCACACTCGCTAACCTCGATACCGGCCGGCCCGGTGAACGTGCGAATGATCGGCAGCAGCGAGTAGGTCGCGAGCAATGGCGCTTCGTCGGTGAGCGTGTAGATTATCGTCGACGTCTGGGACGAATCGTTCTTTTTGCCTGCTTTAGCCATGACGAGCCCTGCTTATAGTGAGGATTCGGATATTGAACATCCTGACGGACGCGAACAGGCATTGTTCGACAAATTCATTAAGATTCCAAGCCGTATTCACCGATAGCCCGTCGCACGAAATGCGCGAACGCCGCGCCAGTGAACAGCTGATTGAAGAACTGAGACCCACTTCGTAGACATGAGTGACCAGCTCAAATGACAATGTGCATAGTGACGAGGCGCGCGGCTTTGTCGCATGCTCGCACGTAGGAGGGAATATGGACGGCGTCGAATCCTATGTCACAGCTACGTCAGTCATCATCGGTGTTGTCGGCTTGATGATTGTCATTCGCCACGGGCTTCACGCGGTCGCGTCCAATCGCCGTATGTATCGCATGATGCTGACCTGCGGAATTGACGAAACGACGGCCAGGAACGCGAACCAACTTCTCGAAATAGACATGCAGGATGCGCGCAGGCGCTGCCGGTGTTGCCCGGCACCCGAGACATGCGATCGCTGGCTGAATGGTGAGACGGTGCCGGGAAACGACTTCTGCCCGAATGCCGCCCGCTTCAGGGCTGCCGCAGAAGCCAGCCAGCGCCGGGTAACTTACGCGCTGGCACGACGGCCGGGCCGACGCCTGGATAGTTGAGATACGTCAATCTGACGATACGAATCGAGCAAAGCACCGACACGCGGATTTCCAGTCCGCAGCGCGAATCGCTGAAGGGTCTCGAGTAACGCCTTATCGATCCGCTTCTGCACCTCCCGCCGTATCTCCTCCGGCACACCCAATCTCGCCTCGGCAATACCCCTAAGCCCCAACCCCTTCACGAAGAACAGACAGAAACTGCTCTCCATACCGATCCAACTTGGTCTGCCCGACACCACTAATACCTAGCATCTCCGAGGCCGTCTGGGGTCGATGCGCCAGCATCTCATGCAGAGTTTTGTCGTGAAAAATAACGTACGCAGGCACGTTGTGCTGGTTCGCGAGCGTCTGCCGGCACGCGCGAAGCGCCTCCCATAGACCGAAATCCTCGTCAGCAACAACTCGCTCCCTGGCCGGTTGCTTCGAGACCACGACTGACCGTTTCGGATCTTCCCGAAACTGTAATGATGTCTCTCCACGCAGGACACCACGACTGGTTTCCGTCAGGACCAGCGCACCAAAACGCGTGGCGTCAGACCGCAAGTGTCCGGCAACGATCAACTGGCGCGCGACCGATCGCCAGGTGGTCGATGGCAGGTCCTTCCCAATTCCGAAGACGCTGAGCTGATCGTGTCCACGTTGCAGGACCTTGTCGGTCTCTTTTCCCAGCAATACATCGACAAGATGTGCGGCACCGAAGCGCTGACCTGACCGATAAACAGCCGACAGTAGTTTCTGGGCCGCTTCAGCCCCGTCCCAGGTGTTGGCCGGCGTCAAGCAACCATCACAATTACCGCAATCTTTGTCTTGCGAATCGCCGAAATACGCGAGTAACGGCCGACGTCGGCAGCCGGTGACCTCGCACCAACCCAACAGGGCGTCGAGCTTGAAGCCTTCGTAACGCTTGTACTCCTCGTCTGCCTGGGACTCGTCGAGCATCTGCCGCAGGCGTACTACATCTTGCAGGCCGTAGACCATCCACGCATCAGCGGGCTCGCCGTCCCGGCCGGCTCTGCCGGTTTCCTGGTAATAAGACTCAATACTCTTGGGCAAATCGAGATGGGCAACGAAGCGCACGTCCGGCTTATCGATACCCATTCCGAATGCAATAGTCGCGACGATCACCAATCCGTCCTCAGTGAGAAAGCGGCGCTGGTTTTCGCCCCGCACTTCGGCAGCAAGTCCGGCATGGTACGGCAACGCCTCGAAACCCTGTGCGCACAACCAACTGGCTATGCTCTCTGTCTTCTTGCGCGACAGGCAATAGACGATCCCCGCTTCGCCGCGATGCGTTTGGAGAAACTTCAGCAGTTGCCCACGAGCGTCGGTTTTGACTTGCACCGCGTAGCCGATATTCGGCCGGTCAAATGGCGCGACGTATCTTTCAGGTTCGTGAAGCTCGAGTCGATCGACTATTTCCTCCCGCGTTTTGTCAGTGGCAGTGGCTGTTACCGCCATGCGCGGAACCCCGGGGAACAAAGCACCAAGATCACCCAGCCCCAGATAGTCGCTGCGAAAATCATGGCCCCACTGCGACACACAGTGGGCCTCATCAATAGCGATGATTGATAAGGGTATGTTGCGTAACAATGACTTGGTGTGCTCGGTAACCAGGCGCTCCGGCGCGACATACAAGAGCTGCAACTTGCCCTGCCGAAGCTTGGTCATCACCTCCCGCCTCTCGTCAGGCGACTGGCTGGAATTCAGAAACCCCGCTTCGATGCCGAGTTCACGCAGTGCCGTGACCTGGTCCTGCATCAGTGCAATTAACGGCGAGACGACGAGACCGGTTCCCTCCCTCAGCATTGCCGGAATCTGGTAGCACAAGGATTTACCACCGCCTGTCGGCATGATCACGAGGGAGTCGCGACCCTGCAACGTGGTCTCGATGATCGACTGCTGTTGTCCCCGGAACTCAGGATAGCCGAAGACCTCTTCCAGAACCCTCTGTGGGGAAAGACTCCTGCTAGTTGCCATAGGCGCTATTGTGTCCCGAGACTCGTCAATATGGCTAGCGAACATGAGTTCACGGCCCCTAACTGCTCCGCTTCCCCGGTTTCCCCTTCCGTGACGCAGGCTTCGACTTCCCTCTCGCTTTGGACTTCACTTGGGGCTTTCCTCTGGGCTTTCCTTTAGGGTTCGGCTTGCCTTTTCGCTCTCGCGGAGCCTTGCCTTCGCCGTGCAATGAAATACCCATCGCCTGACCGCAAATCCGGACTCTCTTCAGGTCCGTGAATATGTCTTTCGGCATTCCGACCGGGAGATCGACCAGGCTGTACTCCGCCTCAATTTCGATACTGCCGATATGCTCACCGTCCAAGCCCGATTCGTTGGCGATAGCACCGACGATATTCCCTGGCTTGACGCCGTGCACGTGACCGACCTCTATCCGGTACCGTTCCGCGCCACCCTCCACATCGCGGATAGGCTTGGCCCTCCCATTGCCCTTGCCCTTGTCGGGACCCAGCAACATCGGCTTGTCGCCAATAATCATCTTCGCCAGGGCGGCTGCGATCTCGACGGCAGGAACGTCGTGCTCCTGTCGGTATTGCTCGACGAGGCCCTGCATGAATCCGAGCTCACCCAGGCTAAGCGTATCCGTGATCTTCTGTTTGAAATCGGCAATGCGCTTGTTGTTAACGGCTTCCGTGCTCGGCAACACCATCTGTTCTATTTTCTGCCGCGTTGCTTTTTCAATCGCCGACAACATGCGTCGTTCACGTGGTGCGACGAACAGGATGGCATCGCCACGTCGCCCTGCGCGTCCGGTACGGCCGATACGGTGAATGTACGCCTCGGTGTCGTAGGGAACATCGTAGTTGATGACATGACTGATCCTGTCTACGTCGAGACCCCGTGCTGCAACATCGGTCGCGACCAGGATATCCACTGACCCTTTCTTCAACCGCTCGACGGTTTGTTCACGATGCTTCTGGGCCATGTCGCCATTCATCGCCGCAGCGGCATATCCCCGGGCCTCGAGTTTCTCGGCGAGTTCTGTTGTTGCGGTCTTGGTGCGCACAAACATCAAAATGGCATCGAAGCTCTCAACTTCGAGTATCCGCGTCAGTGCGTCGAGTTTGTGGAAGCCACTCACCTGCCAATAACGTTGCCGAATGGTCTCCGCCGTTGCGGTGCGTGCCTTGATTGAGATTTCCGCGGGATCGTTCAGATAGCGCCGCGCTATTCGTTCGACCTGCCTCGGCATTGTTGCGGAGAACAACGCCATCTGACGTTTGTCAGGCGTCTGATCGAGTATCCACTCCACTTCGTCAATGAATCCCATGCGTAACATCTCATCAGCTTCGTCCAGGACCACGGCCTGCAGACCGCCGAGCTTCAGAGTTCCTTTGCGCATATGATCCATCAGGCGGCCAGGGGTTCCAACGACAACCTGTACGCCCCGTTTGAGCTGGCGGATTTGACCGCCATATTCCTGACCGCCGTATACAGGCAGTACATGAAATCCTTTGATGTGGGACGCGTAATGCTGAAACGCTTCGGCCACTTGAATGGCCAGTTCACGAGTCGGTGTGAGCGTAAGAACCTGAACGCCCTTGTTCTGTACGTTAATCCCGGACAGTAACGGCAAGGCGAAGGCTGCTGTCTTTCCAGTGCCAGTGGGTGCATGCCCCAGAATGTCCCGGCCGCTCATCAATGGCGGTATCGCCTGGCCTTGAATCGGTGTTGGTGTTTCATAGCCGATCTCATCCAACACTCGAATCAGGGGTTCGGATAGCTTGAGATCGCGGAAACTGGTCGTGCCTGGCTTGGC
>CALZMQ010000034.1 GCA_945788625.1 uncultured Woeseiaceae bacterium | reverse complement strand
CCGCCGGCTCAGCTACCGGCAATTGTTCTGGATCACCGGCGTTCTCGCTTTCTTCCTTTCGCCGCTCATCGATAACCTGACGACAGCGCTGGTTATGTGTGCAGTGCTGCTGGCCGTGGGCAAAGACAGTCCGAGATTCGTGAGTATCGGCTGCGTCAATATCGTTGTGGCGGCGAATGCCGGCGGAGCGTTCAGTCCATTCGGCGATATTACGACACTGATGGTTTGGCAAAAGGGCGTGGTCGAATTCCAGACGTTTTTCGCACTGTTCATTCCGTCTGTCGTCAATTATCTCGTGCCGGCTGTCGCCATGTCTCTGGCAGTGCCAAGAGAATGCCCGACCGTCGATAACGAGGTTATCCGGATGAAACGCGGCGCAAAGGTAATGATGTTCCTGTTCGGATGCACCATTGCCACGGCGGTCGGGTTTCACAACTTCCTGCACCTGCCGCCGTTTCTCGGCATGATGACAGGCCTTGCGTACCTGCAGATGTTCGGTTACTACCTGCGCATCACGCACAAAGACGGTGTTGAGCAAGCCAAAAAGGTTGGCCGCGTCGGAGACGTGGCCGCATTCGACAGTTTTCGCGAGATCGCGCGAGCGGAGTGGGACACGCTGCTGTTTTTCTTCGGCGTCATCATGTGCGTCGGCGGGCTCGGCTTTATAGGCTATCTCGAGCAGCTCTCGCAATACGCCTACGTGGAACTCGGGCCCACCATCGCCAACATCCTGGTAGGAGTCGCATCGGCAATTGTCGACAACATCCCTGTTATGGTCGCTGTCCTGCAGATGAACCCCGATATGGATCTGGCACAGTGGTTGCTGGTGACGCTTACTGCCGGTGTCGGCGGCAGCCTGTTGTCCATAGGTTCGGCAGCCGGTGTTGCTCTGATGGGGCAGGCGCGCGGTTTGTACACCTTTTTTTCTCATCTCAAATGGGCACCGGCAATTGCCGCAGGCTATGCTCTCAGTATCTGGGTACACATGCTGGTCAACAAGGGTCTTACAGGCGTCGCCCCGGGGTAACGCCGGCAACTGATGGGAGTACGCGACATGAACGCAAAATGCTTGAGCATCATTCTGGGCACATTGCTACCGGTCCTGGCATACGCGCAAGGTGCGCAGAGCTACAAGTGCACCTACGGAGGCCTTGAAAGGCGCGTCGAGATCCTGCACGAAACCAGCATGGCAGTGCCCTGCGAAGTCCATTACTACAAGGACACCGAGGCACCTGGCGAGCGCCAGGTGCTGTGGCACGCAGCGAACGAATCCGGCTATTGCGAAAAGAAGACGGAGGAGTTCATCGCGAAGCTCGAAGGCCTCGGCTGGCAGTGCGGGCCGGGAGGGCAACCAGAAGCTGAACCGGAGCCGGAAGCTGAGCCGCAACCACAGCCGAAAGCTGTCGACGACACGGAGCTGCTGACGCCCGGCGATGAAGCAGAGTCAGACACGGGCGACATGCCCGACTGACCTTACTCCATCGCAACATACCCGGGCTGGTCGGCGACCCGCTCCAGCCACCGCTGCACGGCGGGATAGGGTGAAATGTCGAACCCGCCCTCGTGTGCGACGTGCGTATAGGCGTACAGCGCAATGTCCGCGGTCGTGAGGCGATCGCCGACAAACCAGGACGCATCGGACAAATGTGCGTCCATGATCGACAATGCCTTGTGGCCACCGGCCTGTTTCGACTCGTACTCGTCGCGGCGCTCGTCGGGTAGCCCCAGGTACTTGGCGATGAATCGTGCGACCGCGATAAATGGCTCGTGGCTGTACTGTTCGAAGAACTGCCATTGCTGGACCTGCGCCAACTCGAACGGATCGTCGGGCAGGTAGGTAGAGCCTGCAGCGAGATAATTCACGATCGCATTGGACTCGGAGATGCAGCGCCCGTCCGGCAACTCGAGCACGGGAACCTTGCCGTTCGGGTTCCTGCCCCGGAACTCCGGGGTGTTGGTTTCACCGGCCAGTATGTCGACAGCCACCCACTCGTGCGGCATGTCGAGTAGCGACATCGTCAGCTTGATCTTGTAACAGTTGCCCGACCGAATATCCCCGTAGACTTTCACAGTAGCTCCCGAATCCTGATCTTGCCGGTCGCCGTTGCCGGCACAATTAGACTAGCACGCAAGCCGGATTTCGCACTCGCTCTTCTTTGCTTACAGGTCCGTAAGTGGCCAGAGTTGGGCAATTAATGGATTAGAATCGGTGCCCGTGGATCGCCAGGAGCAAGTCATGGATTATCAATTCAGCGCCCTCGACATCGATCAATTCAGTCACCTCTTCGGACAAGACCAGCAGGCGCTTGCCAGGCAGGGTGTGCAACGCGTGGTTGCGGATAACAAACCCGGCTATCCCTGTCGAGTTTCCCTGCAGGATGCCGAAGTGGGCGAAACCGTGCTGTTGATGAACTACGAACACCAGCCCGCGCAGACACCGTTTCGCTCGAGTCACGCGATTTTCGTTCGCGAGCAGGCGACCCAGGCAGTTCCCGACCGCAACGAAGTACCCGGGATGTTCAGACATCGATTGCTGTCGGTTCGCGCGTTCGATGCTTCCGGAATGATGATCGATGCCGACGTGATCGAGGGAGAGCGCCTCGAAGCGTTGCTCGGCCGCATGCTGGCGAACGACGTGGTCGACTACCTGCACATACACAATGCGAAGCTCGGCTGCTACGCTGCGCGGGTAGACCGTGCGTGATATTTTGTCGGAGGGCCGATGCTCAGAAAAACACACCTGGTTGTGGGCATGCTGTGCCTGATCGTGTTCGCCTTACAGGGCCAGTACATGGACCAGGTCCACAACCACCTGGTCGGCATGGACGACGGGCCGCGCATGCTGTATCGCTCGAGCCACAATTACTTATTGCTGGTAGCGGTCCTCAACGTGGTGCTCGGCGTTTATCTTTCCGATGATGCGCCGGTGCTCCGACCTGGGATTCAGGCCGTCGTGTCGGCCGTCCTGTTGCTGTCGCCGGTCGGTCTCGTGGCCGGGTTCTTCCTGGAACCGGCCATGAGCGACTTCGCGCGTCCTTACACGCGCCCGGTTCTTTACGCATTGTTCGGTACGGGAGTGGTGTTGTCGCTGTTGGCGATAACCGGGTTTCGCCGCGGCTAAACGACCTGGTCCACCGGTTTGCCCAGGAAACGATGCGCCACGACCAATGCGACTGCCCCGGTCGGTAGTAACAGGAACCAGGGCACACCGAATCCCGCCGGCAGGACACCGACTAATATTGCCGTGATGCCTCCGAGCATTGCGTACGGCAGCTGAGTGCGTACGTGGTCCATGTGATCGCAGCCTGTTGCGAGGGAGGACAACACGGTGGTATCGGATATCGGCGAGCAATGATCGGCCCAGACAGCGCCCGTCAGTACACAAGCGATGCAGGAGTAGAGTATATGCATATGCTCCGCATCGGCTATACCGTTGGCCTGTAAGACAGCCCAACACAGCGGGATGACAAGCGGCATCAGAATTGCCATAACGCCCCAGCTTGATCCCGATGCAAATGCCGTGGCGCCGGCGAGCAAGAAGACGATCGTCGGCAGCGTGTATGGCGACAGCGAGTCGCCCAGCACGGAAATAAGATAGGGTGCCGTCTGCAAGACGTTTGCGACGTCGGCGATGGCCCAGGCAAGCACCAGCAAGACGAGGCCGGTCATCATGAAGCGCGCACCGGCGAGCCATGCGTCGATGGTCTCATCCAGTGTCAGTAATCGTTGACCCAGCGACAAGCCTGCGGCCATCAGGCAGCCCAGCAAGGACGCCCACATCAATACCCCATAAGGGTCGGCGCTGCCAATGATATCGGTGATGGTCTCGCCTTCGCCGCTAATGTACAACCCGATGATTACTGTCAGCACCATGGTTACGATCGGCAGTACGGCGTTTCTCGCGAGGCACGGTATCTTATCCTTGTGATAGAACTCGTCGCCCGACTTATCGGTGCTTGCAGCCGCCGTGGAACGCCTGACCTCACCGGTATGTCTTGCGCGTATCTCGGCCTTGTACATCGGGCCGAAGTCCTTGCGCGTGTAGACGATGAGAAACACGAAGAAGATTGCCAGGAACGGGTAAAAACTGTAGAGAATCGAGTTCAGGAACAGTACGTACGGTGTCTGGCTGATTCCTTCGATGTTCTCCACGGCGGCATCGATCAGTCCAAGTTGAAAGCCGATCCACGTGGTAATGACAGCAATCGTCGATACCGGTGCCGCTGTCGAATCGACCAGGTATGCCAGCTTCTCGCGCGAGATATGCAGCTTGTCACTCATCGGTCGCGTGGCATTGCCGACAATCATGGTATTGGCGTAGTCATCGAAGAAAATCGACAGGCCCAACAGGGCGACGACCCCCTGGCCGCGTCGCGCCGACCGGGCGAAGGGCATGATGCTATCGACGATGCCGACCATGCCGCCGTTGCGTGAGATTACGCCGACCATGCCGCCGATCAGGAATGTGAACACCATTATCGCCATATGATCGGAGTCGATGGCGGTATTCAGGATATAAACCGTAACTGTTTCGAAAAAACCGGTGAAAGCGCCATACCCGGTAAGACCATTGACCGCCCATGCACCAACTACCAGGCCGACGAACAACGCCGGAATGACCGAGCGCAAAAGAAACGCCAGCAGGATCGCGATGAATGGCGGCATTATCGAAACCCACGCAGGAATCGTCGGAATTCCCTTTTGCACCACCAACTCGCCGCCCTGCCGAAGCTCTAGCTGTGTCGTTCCGCGTTGATGAACTTCGATGTCCGTCGCGCCGAGGCTTGTTTCCGAGCCGGAAGCGACCACCTCGCCATTGATGAGCAAATCAGTACGTTTGCCGGCCTCGAGACCGCTGATCGAAACGTCGAAGCCGACATCGGTGAGAAGAACTTTCGGAGATTCCACAACGAGATCGTCGGCAAATGCCTGCGAGGCAAGAGTAGAGAGTAACAGGTACGCGATCATGCCCGCGATGCTGGCGGCTGTCTGGCGAATCAGGCTATTCCCCTTGTTATTTTTCTAGTCGTGCAAACGATGCTCGCAATGCATCATATCAGTTTGTCTCGACGATTTTGCCTTGCTGCTCCGCACGAGCCGCAAATTCCTGCTGCCAGTCCGAGCGGTGTGACGCCGGCGTGACCTGTACGGCGGTCACTTTGTACTCCGGACAATTGGTCGCCCAATCGCTGTATTCCGTCGTAACCACGTTAGCGCCCGTTTCGGGATTGTGGAACGTCGTGTATACAACACCGGGTTGTACGCGCGTTGTAATTTGGGCCCGCAACGTGATATCGCCTTTGCGGCTTGCAAGCGCCACCAGTTCGCCATCTCGCACGCCGCGCGTTTCGGCGTCATGCGGGTGGATCTCGAGCAGGTCCTCGCCATGCCAGACGTTGTTGGCCGTGCGACGGGTCTGGGCCCCGACGTTGTACTGCGAAAGGATACGGCCCGTTGTCAGTAGCAGTGGGAATTTGCGATTGGCACGCTCTTCGGTCGGAACGTAGTCCGTTTCGACGAACAAGCCTTTGCCGCGAACGAACTGGTCGATGTGCATGATCGGCGTGCCCATCGGTGCCGCTTCGTTGCAGGGCCATTGCACGCTGCCCACGTCATCGAGGAATTTGAAGCTCACGTTTTGGAACGTCGGCGTGAGCTCGGCGATTTCGTCCATGATCTCGGCAGGGCTGTCGTATTCCATCGGGTAACCCAATGCCTGCGCGAGTTCCTGCGTTATCCGCCACTCGCCCTTGCCCTGTTGCGGTGGCATCACGGGACGCACACGGTTGATGCGCCGCTCGGCATTGATAAAGGTGCCGTCTTTTTCCAGGAATGACGTTCCCGGCAGGAAGACATGCGCGAACTTTGCGGTTTCATTCAGGAACAGGTCCTGCACGACGATGCATTCCATACTGCCGAGCGCTGACTCGACATGGTGCGTGTTCGGGTCCGACTGTGCGAGGTCTTCGCCCTGGATGTACATGCCCTTGAACTCGCCGGCGCACGCGGCATCGAACATGTTCGGAATGCGAAAGCCCGGCTCGGGGTCGATGTCGATGCCCCAGTGCCGTTCGAATTCGCCGCGCACCTCGTCACCGGAGACGGGCCGATAACCCGGCAATTCGTGCGGGAAAGAGCCCATGTCGCACGATCCCTGCACGTTGTTCTGGCCGCGCAGCGGATTGACGCCGACACCGGAACGACCGATATTCCCGGTCGCCATCGCCAGGTTCGCCATGCCCATGACCATTGTCGAACCCTGGCTGTGTTCGGTGACGCCGAGCCCGTAATAAATCGCGCCGTTACGTGCGCCGCCGTACAGGCGAGCGGCGGCTCTGAGGGTCGCGGCATCGACGCCCGAGGTTTTCGCCACTTCCTCGGGCGAGTTCTCGGGTCGCAGGATCATGGCTTTCCATGCTTCGAAGGATTCGAGGTCGCAACGCTCGCGCACGTAGTCGTCGTCGACCAGCCCCTCGCTGACGATTGTGTGGGCGAGCGCATTGATGACCGGTACGTTGGTGCCGGGCAGCAATGGCAGGTGATGCGTTGCTTCTATGTGCGGCGAACGCACCAGTTCGATTTCGCGCGGATCGACAACGATGACTTGCGCTCCTTCGCGCAGCCGGCGCTTCATCTGCGATGCGAACACGGGGTGCGCCACGGTCGGATTGGCGCCGATCACCATGATGACGTCTGCATCCATGACGCTGTCAAAGGGCTGAGTGCCCGCCGAGGTGCCGAGCGTCGTCTTAAGACCATAGCCCGTTGGTGAATGGCAGACCCGGGCGCAGGTATCGACATTGTTGTTGCCGAACGCCGCGCGCACGAGTTTCTGCACGACGTACACCTCTTCATTGGTGCATCGCGAGGAAGTGATGCCGCCGATCGACTTGCGGCCGTACTTATCCTGGATCTCGCGAAAACGTTTTGCCGAATATGCGATCGCTTCGTCCCAGCTTACTTCGCGCCACGGATCGGATGTGTTTTCGCGAATCAGGGGACTCATGACTCTGTCGCGATGCGAAGCGTATCCCCAGGCGAAGCGCCCTTTCACGCAACTGTGGCCGTGATTTGCCTGACCGTCCTTGTAAGGTGTCATGCGCACGACCTGGTCGCCCTTCATCTCGACCTGGAACGAACAGCCGACGCCGCAGTAAGCACAGGTCGTGACGACGCTGTGATCCGGCTGGCCGTGATCGACGATGCTCTTTTCCATGAGAGTCGCGGTCGGGCAGGCCTGCACGCAGGCGCCACAGGAAACGCATTCCGAATCGAGAAAACCCTCGCCGGCGATACCTGCAGAAACCTTGGACTTGAAACCGCGCCCTTCGATGGTCAGGGCAAAAGTCCCCTGGACCTCGTCGCAGGCACGCACGCAGCGCGAGCAGACAATGCACTTGCTGGCGTCGAACTGGAAGTAGGGGTTGCTGGCGTCGACCGGTGCATCGAGATGGTTCTCACCGTCGAAACCGTAGCGCACGTCCCGAAGCCCGACAGCGCCGGCCATGTCCTGCAGTTCGCAATCGCCGTTGGCCGAGCACGTCAGGCAATCCAGCGGATGGTCGGAAATGTACAGTTCCATGACGTTGCGCCGCAGGGTGGAAAGAGCGTGGGTCTGCGTACGTATCTTCATGCCATCGCTTACCGGCGTCGTGCAGGACGCCGGGTAGCCTTTCTGGCCCTCGACCTCGACCAGGCAAAGACGGCAGGAGCCGAAGGGTTTCAGGTTGTCCGTGGAGCACAGTTTGGGGATGTCGACGCCGGATTCGCGCGCGGCGCGCAGGATACTCGTGCCTGCCTTGACGGTGGCAGGCAGCCCGTCGATCTCGACGGTTACGGTCTCCGACCTTGCACTCGCCGGAGTGCCCAGGTCGATCTGTCGGGTCTTGTTCATCGATCCCCCCCGGAGGACGCGAAATCCTCGGCGAAGTGTTTCAGCACGCTGCGCACGGGATAGGGTGTCATGCCCCCCATCGCACACAACGAGGCGTCCTCCATTGTGTCACACAGTTCCACCAGCAAGTCGTAGTTTTCTTCCCGTTTTTCGCCTGCAATCATGCGATCGATGACCTCTACGCCACGCGTTGAGCCGATTCTGCAGGGCGTGCATTTGCCGCAGGACTCGATGGCGCAGAATTCCATGGCGAAACGTGCCTGCTGCGCCATATCGGCCGTGTCGTCAAATACGACGATGCCGCCGTGCCCGATCATCGCGCCGATGTCGACGAATGCCTCGTAATCGAGGGGCGTGTCGAGTTGCGCAGCCGGGATATAGGCGCCCAGGGGTCCGCCGACCTGCACGGCCTTGACCGGCCGGCCGCTCGCGGTGCCACCGCCCCAGTCGTCGATGAGCTCGCGCAAGGTGACGCCGAACGACTTCTCGACCAGGCCGCCGCGCTTGATGTTGCCGGCGAGTTGGAACGCGAGCGTTCCCTTGGAGCGATTGACGCCCATGCCGGCATAGCGCTCACCGCCGAGGTTGACGATGTTCGGTACGGAGGCGAGCGTGATGACGTTGTTGACGACTGTTGGCTTGCCGAACAGGCCCTCGTGTGCCGGCAGCGGCGGCTTGTAGCGGACGATGCCCTTCTTGCCCTCGAGGCTTTCGAGCATGGCGGTTTCTTCACCGCAGACGTACGAGCCCGCACCCAGGTGCAGTTCGATGTCGAAGTCGAAGCCGCTGCCCTGGATGTTGTCGCCGAGCCAGCCGGAATCGCGCGCCGTTTCGAGCGCCCGCGTCAGTATCGCGTAGGTCAGCGGGTATTCCGAACGCAGGTAGATGTAACCCTTACTGGCACCGACGGCGTATCCGGCGATGGCCATGCTCTCGATGAGGCCGAGGGGGTCGCCCTCCATGAGCATGCGATCGGAAAACGTGCCGCTGTCGCCTTCATCCGCGTTACATGCAATGTACTTTTGATCGGCGTCTGTCTCGGCGACCGTGCGCCACTTTATGCCGGTCGGGAAACCGGCGCCGCCGCGACCTCTTAGTCCCGATTCGGTTACGGAATCGAGCACGGCGTCGGGTCCTTCGGCGAACGCTTTTTCAAGCGCATTAAAACCCTGGTGCAGGCGAAAATCCTGCAACGACAGCGGATCGATGAGGCCGCAACGCCAGCAGGTCCAGCGATCCTGTCTGATCAGGTAGCCGACCTCCATGATCGGGCCGAGACGACGTTTGTGCTCGCCGCCTTCGAGGAGCCCGGCCGCGAACATCGCCGGCACGTCCTCTTCGGACACGTTGCCGTAGGCTATTCGCGCGCCGTCGACTTCCACTTCGACGAGCGGTTCCAGCCAGGTCGCACCCCACGAGCCGTTGCGTATCAACTCGATACTCGTGCCTGATTGCTTGGCCTCGCGAGCGATTGCAACGGCAACCTCGTCGGCGCCGACCGAGACCGCCGACGTTTCGCGTGGTACGTATACCTTAGTTGCCGTCACTGGCGGCCTCCTTCATCGACCCGATGAGTGCGTCGAAGCGATCCTGGTCGACACGGCCGTAGGTCTTCCCGTTGACCATGACCGCGGGCGCGCAGGCGCAGTTGCCGAGGCAGTACACGGGTTCGAGCGTTACGTCGTCGCTGGTCTCATGCAGGCTCGCGCCGAGTGACTCGCGGGCATGATCTGTGAGCGCACGACTGCCCATCGCCTGGCAGGCTTCGGCCTGGCAGATCTTTACGATGTGCCGCCCTGGTGGTTCGGTCCGAAAGTCGTGGTAGTAGTTCACCACGCCGTGCACGTCGGCCCTCGACAGGTTCAATTCCGTAGCGAGCTGGCGAATCGTGGTTTCGGACACCCAGCCATAACGCGAGACTATTGTTTGCAAGACCTGAACGAGCAACTCGGGCCTGGCACCGAATTGCCCTACGATGTCACTCGTTGTCGCTTTGTCGATACTGTGTGCCGTCATTACGCTATCCGTCTTTCGCCCGAGTAAATATTGAACGTGTCGCCACGCAGGAAACCCACCAGCGTCACGTTGAACTCGAACGCGAGTTGTACGGCGAGGCTCGAGGGGGCGCTCACTGCGGCGAGGAGGGGCATGCCAGCAACCAGCGCCTTCTGCATCAACTCGAAGCTGGCCCTGCCCGATACCATCAGGCCGAGTTCGTCGGCCGGCAGCAAGTCACGCGATAATAGCGTGCCGATTACCTTATCGACAGCATTGTGGCGTCCGATGTCTTCGTGCAGCACGACGATGTCGCCCGCAGAGTCGAACGCGGCAGCGGCGTGCAGGCCACCAGTCTCATCGAAGGTCTCTTGCGCTGACCTGAGCTTTGCGGGCAAGGCAGTCAGGGCGCTCTTGTCGAGCCTGAATTTGCCGTTCGGGCGGGATTCGATACCCGACACGCGCAGCGCTTCGAGCGACGTTTTCCCGCACACGCCGCAACTCGAAGTCGTGTAGAAATGCCGCTGCAGGCGGCCGAGGTCGACGTCGACGCCGGACTCGAGTTCGACACGCACGACGTTATGAAAGCCACTGTCAGGCGCGGGCGGACCGCAGGGTTTCACGAATGCGATGTCGCGTGAGTTGCGGATTATGGCCTCTGTAAACAGGAAGCCGGTCGCCAACTCGGCATCGTTGCCGGGCGTGCGCATGGTGATCGAAACGCTGCTCTCAACGCGGCCATCCGATGTTTCGTAGCCCAGCCGGATCTCCAGCGGTTCCTCGATGGCCACCCGATCGCCCCGCGCGTGCTCTGCTGCGCCGCGCACCTTCTTGATGGTTATCGGGAGACTGTTGCCGGACATGCGAGGACTGTTACAGGAGTTACGACGCGTCAGTATATCGCAGCCATGCGGCCCGCAGGCCGTAATGAGAATTATTCTCAAAAAACCATCAAAATCATACGCATATCCGTTTTGCTGCTGTTCAGGTAGATGGACTAGAATGCGCGCCGCATATCGAATTTGGTTTAGACTATTCGCCCTCGACCGAAGGTCGGTGGTAAACAGAACGAGTTAAGGAGAATCCGTTGACTAAGATTGCACGCCGCAAGTTTATTCAGCTGTCAGCCGTGGCGGCTGCCGGTTGCCTCGTACAACCAGGTCGTGAGGCGCGGGCCGGCGATTTGCCGCACCTGTCGGCCGACGATCCGATGGCCAAGGCAATGAAATACACCGAGGACGCCTCGTCGGTAGATCCTGCTACGCGAAACAACCCGGCCGCCGAGCAGAACTGTGCCAACTGCGCACTGATTCAGGGTAACGACGGCGACGAGTGGCGTCCGTGCCAGATCTTCCCGGGCAAGACAGTGGCTGCCGCCGGCTGGTGTTCCGTCTGGGCCCCCAAAGCCTCGTAAAAATCGCTACAATACCGCCCAGAGACGCCGGCTCTTCAGCCGGCGTTTTTGGGAGGTCTACCTTGTTTGAGAATCTGCAGCCCGCATCGGCCGACGCTATCCTCGGCCTGATTGCCGAACACAAGAACGACAAGCGCCCGCAAAAAGTCGACCTCGGCGTCGGCGTGTTCCGCACGGCCGCGGGCGAGACGCCTGTGCTCGACGTCGTCAAGACGGCCGAGCAACGGCTGGTGGACACCCAGCAAAGCAAGGCGTACATCGGCACCGCCGGTGATCCTGATTTCAACGCTGCAATGCAGGAACTGACCTTTGCCGATTCCTGCGATACGGCGCGCCTCTTTACGATCCAGGCCCCCGGCGGCTCCGGGTCCCTGCGCGTGGCCGCAAGCCTGATCCTGAGGGCAAGAGCCGATGCGTCCGTCTGGGTGAGTGAGCCGACCTGGGCCAACCACATTCCGCTGCTGGGCGGCGCCGGCCTGACCCTGAAGCCGTACCCGTACTACGACACCGAAAAGCATGTCATTCGAATCGAACAGATGCTGGATACGTTGCGCCACGCACCTGCCGGTGACCTCGTTCTGTTGCACGCGTGCTGCCACAATCCGTCCGGGCTGGACCCCTCCGAGGACGACTGGCGTGCGATCGCTGACGTGATCGTCGAGCGTGACCTCGTGCCGTTCATCGATATGGCCTACCAGGGCTTTGCCACCAGCCTGGCGTCGGACGCGTTTGCCGTCCGCCACATGGCCGGGCGCGTACCGGAAATGATCGTGTCGAACTCCTGCTCGAAGAACTTCGGCCTGTACCGGGATCGCGTCGGTTCCCTGTCCGTACTGGCCGCCGATACCGGTGCGCGCGATACGGTCTACAGCCAGGTGAACAACGTGGTCAGGACCATTTACTCGGTGCCGCCGGATCATGGCGCCGTGGTCGTCAGCCTGATACTCAATGACCCGGAACTCAAAGCAGCATGGCGCCTGGAACTTGCCGCTATGCGCGGCCGCCTCCGTGAAATGCGGGTGCTGTTCAACGATGCGCTTATCGAGAAAGCGCCGGACCACGACTTTTCGCATCTCGTTCGCGCGGTCGGTATGTTCTGCTTCCTGGGCGTCACGCCCGAGCAGGTTGCGAGACTGAAGCAGGAGTTCGGCGTCTACATGGTCGATTCCAGCCGCATCAACATCGCAGGCATCACTGCGAATAACGTCAACTACCTCGCGGATTCGATCGCCGCGGTACTCTGAGGGGTTAGCCGGCGAGACTAGTCCGGATCGGCCGCGGGCCGGTTCCAGACGAGCCGGCTTGCCTTGCCGATCTTGTAGCGCCTGGCGACGCCGCCATTCAGTTCCAGAACGTAATTCACGGGCTCGATGGCGGCGTGCGGGGTCTGCGTCAGCGGTTGAGTCCTGTGTATGACGGAAGAGACGGTTCCATCGCTACGGGCAAACACCAGGTCCAGGGAGATGTAGGTGTTCTTCATCCACATCGAATGTAAATCCGCCCGATCGTAAACGAACAGCATGCCCGTTCGCTCCGGTAGTTTTCGCACGAACATCAATCCACGGCGCTGCTGATCGCGATCCAGCGCGAGGTAGATGTCGAAGTCCAGGCTGGAACCGTCGTCGTTGACGATGACGAGCTTGTCCCGTTCGAACGCCTCGTCCAGACCGGTGCCCTGCATCGGTCGTGGCGCCGATTGCTGCCGGCATGCGGGCAGGCACGCCAGGGCGATGCCGATGACGAGAATCGTAAGGACACGATAGCTCATGACGCACTCCAGTCGACAAAGCCCGTGAACTCGAGCTCCGGAATCGAAATGGCGGCATCACCATTGATCTCGCCGAGCGGCGCGACGCAATAGAGCGTGCCGCTCACGATGTGTACCACGCTCTCCGCATCGGAAGGATCTGTTGTTGTCACATCCGACCAGCAAGCGTCCAGATTCGGCGTGCTGAAGAAGCGCCCGCTGCCCTCGACAGTCAGTGTGACGACGGTTGGCATTTCCTGTTGCGTGGTGGGGCGGTCCAGGTCGGGCAGCGCGAGAATGACAGCAAGGCGATCGTTGCCGCTGTTACCGATGAAGCGCAGTCGCACGCCTTGCCCGTCGGGCCGCAACATGCTCTCGCAGTGTAGTTCGGCGCCGGACCAGTCGAGTTCGGTTTCAACGCTGCCATAAAGCCTTGCCGAGAGCCTGCCGCCTTCGCCGCAGGGAGGCGTTTCCTGCGTTTGCACGCGCATTTGTGGCGCTTCGCTGGTTTCCGGCTGTCGCTCGCAGGCGCCTGACAGGCCCAGAATGGCGAAACCGAGAGTCGCCGCCAGCGCCGGGCGGCGCGCCTTTTTTCTCGATTGGTGCAATGTATTCGCTTACCCGTTGTCCGATGTGGGACCAATAGTACTGAACTGGCCTCAATAATGAATAAAAAAGGCTGCGACCGGTTGGCCTGCCCGCGCATCACCACTAAAATGGCTGGCTGCATTTTCCATCGGAGTACCCAATGAGCGTCGCTGAACAGTTTCAAAAACTCGAAGCACACGCGAGCGGGCTGATCATCGGTCAGGCCCACCTCATCAACAGGATGTTGATTGCGTTGCTTTGCGACGGCCACTTGCTAGTCGAGGGTGCTCCGGGACTCGCTAAAACGCGTGCAATCAAGGTACTCGCCGAGAGCATCGAGGGCGATTTCCATCGCCTGCAATTCACGCCCGATTTGCTGCCGGCCGACCTGACGGGCACGGATATCTATCGGCCACAGGAAGGTACGTTCGAGTTTCGCAAGGGTCCACTTTTTCATAACCTGATTCTCGCGGACGAGATCAATCGCGCACCGGCGAAGGTCCAGTCGGCATTGCTCGAAGCGATGGAAGAACGGCAAATCTCGGTGGGTGACAAGAGTTATCCGCTCGAAGACCTGTTCATGGTCATGGCGACGCAGAATCCGATCGAGCAGGAAGGTACGTATCCGCTGCCGGAGGCACAGCTCGATCGCTTCCTGCTGCACGTCCAGGTCGGGTATCCGAGCGTGGCGGACGAGCGTCGCATTCTCGTATTGAACCGTGACGAAGCGAAGCAGGGCGAGCGGGATGCGTTCCAGCCGCCCGAGCTGCTGTCCATGCAGTCCATCATGCAGGCACGGCAGGATATCCTGAACCTGTACCTGGCCGGCGAACTCGAGCAGTACATCGTGGATGTAGTGGTTGCGACCAGGAACCCGGGCGCGGTCGATACGCAGCTCGAAGGCCAGGTGTTGTACGGGGCAAGCCCACGTGCATGCATGGGCATCGATCGCGCGGCGCGCGCGCATGCCTGGCTCGCCGGCCGCGACTTCGTCGGCCCGGAAGACATCCAGGCCGTAGCGCCCGACGTGTTGCGGCACCGGTTGGTCTTAAGTTTCGAGGCCGAGGCCGACGGCGTGGACTCCGATTCTGTGATCAAAGGCGTTCTGGACGGTGTCGGGGTGCCGTAGTGCGTCGCCTTGATCATCTTCATGAGAATGCATCGCCGGTCAGCGTCAGCCAGGCAGGCCTGATCCGCCTGAGCGGGCCGGCACGTGCCATCGCGCTGGATGTCTTACGGGTCAAATCGCTGCAGACGGGCGCCTATGTGTCGCACTTTCGCGGCCGCGGCATGGAGTTTGACGAATCTCGTCCTTACCAGCCCGGCGACGATCCGCGCAGCATAGACTGGCGCGTAACGGCGCGAAGTACGACGGCTTACACCAAGCTGTTTCGTGAGGAACGCGAACGCCCGGTACTGCTCGTCGTGGATCTTCGCTCCAACATGCACTTTGCGACCCGGGGTTGTTTCAAATCGGTCAATGCCAGTCGCGCGGCGGCGCTACTCGCGTGGGCGGCGCATCATCGCGGCGATCGCCTCGGCGGCCTGATATTCGGCGACACGACGCACCGTGAACTGAAGCCACGACTTGGGCGGCAGGCGGCGTTGCGATTCGTTCACGAACTCGTCGGCCACCCCGACTGGCCGACGCGTGAACACTCAAATCCACCAGGCGATGAGCCGCTCAGGCAGGCCATGTCCGCCCTGCGCCGAGTTGCAAGGCCGGGCAGCCTGGTCGTTGTCATCAGCGACTTCAACGGCTTCTCGCGCGGGGCGCAGTCGTACCTGTCGAGCGTGGCGCGGCATAACGAGGTACTCGCCGTATTCCTCAACGATCCGCTGGAGCGCGATCTGCCGCCGCCCGGTCGATACCGGCTGGTATCGCCCAGGGACGAACTCGCAATCGATACCTACGCGAATGCGGCGCGCCGCGAATACCACGACGCGTTCGAGGAGCGCACACACGAGCTGGAGCTGTTTTGCCAGCGCTACGGCGTACACCTCATGCCGATGTCCACCGATGATGATCCGGTCAGCACGCTGCAAACGGCGCTTGGGCGGAGGAGTCGCTGATGGATCAGACGCAGCTGCCATTGCGAGACCTGCATCTGCCGGAGCCGATCGGCTGGTGGCCGCTCGCGCCCGGCTGGTGGCTGCTTCTCTCCCTTGCGGTGGTTGCCGCCGGCTACGGGCTCTGGCGCGCGTACAGGACCAGGCAGCAGAACGCGCCGCGCCGTTTTGCGTTGCGCGAACTGGCGCGGTACGAAAAGGAGTACCTTGAACACCGCAATGTGGTCACACTTGGCAAACAGCTGTCGGAACTGCTGCGCCGCTGCATGCTGGCTTACGCGCCGCGGCAGGAGGTTGCGGGGCTGACCGGCGATGCCTGGCTGGAATGGCTGGACCGCGGCATGCCGCTGGCGTATTTCTACACCGAGGGCGGCAAGAGCCTGCTGCAGCTTCCGTATCGAAATCCGCGCGGCGATTTCTCCGACGTCGACGTGGACGCGCTGTTGTCGGCAGTGCGCATGCGCCTGCGCGAACCTTTGAAGGGAACGGCCTGATGTGGTCGCTGGCGTGGCCATGGGCGTTGCTCGCATTGCCCCTGCCATGGGTCCTGCGTGCCGTGCTGCCGGCGGCCCGCGGCTTGTCGGAGGCAGGCCTGCGGGTACCGTCGCTGCGCAGTTTCGCGGCGCTTGAGCGTCGCTCCGATACCGAACAGCTGCTGAACTGGCGTTTCTGGGTTGCTGTCATTGCGTGGTTGCTGCTCGTGCTTGCGGCAGCACGGCCGGAACGCATCGGCGACGAGCTGGATGTGCCGGTGTCGGGCCGCAACCTGATGCTCGCGGTCGATCTGTCGGGCAGCATGGACCAGAAGGACTTCGCGCTCGGCAGTCGCCGGGTCGACCGGCTCACCGCCACCAAGGCGGTCGCGAGCGACTTCATATCCCGGCGCGAGGGCGACCGGATCGGCCTGATCCTGTTCGGCGAGCGCGCCTACCTGCAGGTACCGCTGACGCTCGACCGCGAGACCGTCAAGATCCTCCTGTTGGAAGCATTCATCGGCCTTGCCGGCGAGAAGACCGCCATTGGAGACGCGATCACACTGGCCGTGCGTCGCGTGCACGAACAGACGGACGACGAAGGCGACCAGGTGCTCGTGCTGCTTACGGACGGTGCTAATACCGCGGGCGAAGTGGCACCCGTCAAGGCGGCAGAGCTCGCCAGCCAGGTCGGCCTGAGAATCTACACGATCGGTATCGGTGCCGAGCAAATGGAGGTGTCGTCGCTGGTGGGCGGCCGCCGCCGCATCAACCCGTCAGCCGACCTCGACGAGGAAACGCTCACGCAGATTGCGGAGCTGACGGGTGGGCGCTATTTCCGCGCGACCGATACGGCCAGCCTGCAGGAAATCTACCGCCTGGTCGACGAACTCGAGCCCGTCGAGGAACCGGAATCCGGTTTCAGGCCTGTCAAGTCACTGTATTACTGGCCGCTGGGCGGTGCGTTTGTGCTGGTCGCGCTTATGACCTTTATCGGCGTGTTGCAGCGATTGGTGCTGGCGCGCAAGAGGGAGGTGGCAAATGCCGGCTGACTTCCACTGGTTGCGTCCCGAATGGCTGTTCGCCGTGCCGCTCGTGATAGGTGCCGCGATTATCCTCGGTCGCGCCCGGCTCGATTCGGGCAATTGGCAGCGCGTGGTGGACCCGGCATTGATGCCGTTCGTATTGTCGCGAGCACCC
This sequence comes from uncultured Woeseiaceae bacterium, assembly GCA_945788625.1. Lineage (GTDB taxonomy): Bacteria > Pseudomonadota > Gammaproteobacteria > Steroidobacterales > Woeseiaceae > UBA1847. The sequence continues at coordinate 21,204 of CALZMQ010000034.1, read as the reverse complement.
GGTCGTGGCGCGGATTACCGCTGGTGGCTACTGGCGCTCGGCGGTGTACTCGCCGCGGTCGCGTTGGCCGGACCGGCCTGGAAGCGCATTGAACAACCCGTGTTTCGCGCGGAACAGGCGCTGGTAATCGCGCTGGACCTCTCGCGCTCGATGGACGCACAGGATATTTCGCCGAGCCGCCTGGCTCGCGCACGCTTGAAAATCCTCGACATACTCGAAAGGCGCAAGAGCGGACAGACCGCTCTGGTCGTTTACTCCGGCAATGCGTTCACGGTCACGCCCTTGACGACGGACACGGATACGGTTGCGGCGCTCGTCAACAGTCTCAGTACGGACATCATGCCGAGCCGCGGAAGTTCGCCGGTCTCCGCGATCCGTAAAGGACAAGCGCTGCTGGACCAGGCCGGTGCCGGCATCGGCGAGGTGCTGCTGATCACGGACGGCGGTTCCTCGCCGGACGCGGAACAGGAGGCGCGCGATCTCCGCGCGGCCGGTTACTCGTTGTCGGTACTCGCCGTAGGCACCCGCGACGGCGCGCCCATACCGCGGGTGTCGGGCGGCTTCGTCACGGACAACCGCGGCAGGATTGCCGTACCGCGTCTGGAGGAGAGCTCCCTGCGATCCCTGTCCTCGGCCGGCGGCGGTCGTTTCGCTGTGTTGACCGCCGACGACCGCGATCTCGATAGCCTGTTGTCGGGCGAAATGGCGGCGGCCGCGGCGTCCGACGAGTGGATGGCAACCGATCGATGGCAGGAAGAGGGTCCCTGGCTGTTGCTCCTGTTGCTGCCGCTCGCCGCATTGGCATTCCGGCGCGGCTGGGTCCTGTTGTTGCTGGTCGTCGTATTGCCCATCACGGAGCCCGCGCAGGCATCGCTCTGGGACGACTTGTGGCGCAACAAGGACCAGCAGGCAAGCCGGCGACTCCAGGAAGGCAGTCCGGCCGATGCGGTCGAGTTGTTCCAGGACACCGAATGGCGCGCAGTCGCGCGATATCGTGCCGGCGACTTCGCCGCCAGTGCCGCGGAATTTGCTGAAAAAGGCGATACACGGAATCTCTATAACCTCGGCAACGCACTCGCCATGCAGGACGAACTGGACGCCGCCATCGATGCCTATGAGCAGGTCCTGGAGGTGGAGCCTGGCAACGACGACGCCCAGTACAACCTGGATCTCGTGAAAAGCCTCAAGGAGCAACAACAACAGCAGCAGGAGAGCCAGGGCGACGATCAGCAATCGACCGAGAACCAAGGCGGCGAAGGCCAGCAATCGGACTCTGAAAGCCAGTCGGACCAGCAAGGCAGCGAGGGTTCGTCGGATGCCCAGGGTCAACCCGAGGAGGGCGACTCACCGCAACGTGGCGACGAGGACACGAGCGAGGACGACCTCGAGGCCCTGCAACAGGAATTGCAACGAGCTGCGGAAGAGGCGCAAGCCGGCGAGCAGCCGCAGCAGATGTCGGAAGCGGAACTGCGGGAACTGCGGCAGCAACAGGAACAGCAACAGGCGATGGAGCAATGGCTGCGCCGAATTCCCGATGATCCGGGCGGTCTGCTGCGCCGCAAGTTCCGCCATCAATATCAACGCTCGGGTAAAGACCAGGACGGCAACTCCGTCTGGCCCGATGACGAGGTACAACCGTGGTAAAGAAAGGCAACACCTTACTTCGCGATGCGGCACTGGCGCTTTTCGTTTGTCTGCTGGCAACGTCGGCAGCAACGGCGGCCGTCACAGTGCGCGTCGACCGTCCGTCCGTCGATCTGAACGAGTCGTTCCTGCTGGAGATCGTCGTCGATACCGATATCGACGCGGAGCCCGACCTTACGGTGCTGGAAGACGAATTCTACGTAGGACAAATCAGCCAGCTCAGCAACACGTCTATTTTCAGCGGTGAGATTCGCCGCAGCCGGACGTGGTCGATTGCGCTCATGCCGAAGAGCACGGGCGAACAACAGATTCCACCCATAACGATCGGCACAGAGCAAAGCAAGCCCTTGAAGATTGTCGTCAACGAACCGTCCAACGAACCCCCGGGTGAGGCAGACGTTTTCGTCACCAGCGAGGTCGATCAGGGCGAGGCGTTCGTGCAGGCTCAGATTCTTTATCGCATCAAAGTCTATCGTGCGGTCGCCACGCGGCAACCGGCCTTGCGCGAACCCACAATCAGCGGCGCCGAGGTGCTCGTCGAGCTTGCAGGGGAGGAACGCAGCTACGAAGCGATCCTCAACGGCAAGGCGTACAACGTAGTGGAACGTGTCATTGCAATCTACCCGCAGGAGAGTGGCGAGATATCGATTTCGCCGGCGCGTTTCGAGGCACGGGTATTGCGCGGTGGCCGCATTACCGGCCGCAAGGTATTCGAGTCGGATGCGCACACCGTAACTGTGCTGCCGATTCCGCCGGCGCCCGCCGATTATCCCGATGCGGCGTGGTTGCCGGCGCGCGATGTCACGATCAGCGAGGAATGGTCGCGCGACCCGGACAGGATGACTGCGGGTGAGCCGGTTACGCGGCACGTCACGCTGAGCGCACTGGGCCAGATCGAAACGCAGATTCCTGCCATCGAGCCGCCCGAGGTTGCAGGGCTGAATGTCTACGCCGACAAGCCGGAGCTGCGTCGCAGTATCGAAGCGGACGGTATTCGCGGCATCAGGAAAGACCAGTACGCGATCATTGGCGTCGACGGCGGCGTCATCGAATTGCCGGAACTGGCGATTCCCTGGTGGGACATCGAGGCCGGCGATTGGCGCGTGGCGACGTTGCCTGCGCGCACGATCACCGTCAAGGCACTCGATGAGCCCGTGGTCACCGGGCCCGTGGCCGAACCCGTGGCCGAGGAGCTTGTTCTGGCGGTCCCTGAGGACGAACCGCAATTGATGCCGGACGGATTCTGGCGGCGCGTGAGCCAGCTGCTCGCCGGTATCTGGTTGTTAACGGTGTTCGCCTGGTGGTGGACCTCGCGGGACACCAGGCGCGAACCAAAAGAGCCGCAGCCCCTGCCAATCTACAAGCAGCAGGCCCGGTTCCTGAAAACGGCGCGCAAGGCGGCACTGGCCGGAGACGGCGCCGCAGTACGCTCCGCTTTGCTGGAGTGGGCCCGCCTCCAATGGCCCGGCGACGCGCCTCGCAGTATTGGCGGTCTGTCACGCCGCGTGTCTGCGCCGTTGTCCGACGAGCTGCGGCGATTGTCGCAGGTCAGTTACGGACCGGGTAGCCGCGACTGGGACGGTACCGCACTGGCCGCGTCGCTGCGGTCTTTCGCCGTTCTCGATGCCGGCGACCGCAGCGGCGAAAGCGACCTGCTGCCGCCGTTGGCGCCAGCCTCGTAGCCCCGGCCGCCTGATTACCAGTGACCGACGCTGGGCATGGACGCCCACGGCTCCGCCGAGGGCAGGGCATCGCCTTTCTGCAGCAATTCGATAGAAATGCCGTCCGGTGAGCGGACGAAAGCCATGCGGCCATCGCGCGGCGGTCGGTTGATGGTTACACCGGCGTCCATCAATCTGCTGCACAGCTCGTATATGTCGTCGACCTCGTAGGCCAGGTGGCCGAAGTTACGTCCTTCGCCGTACTCCTCGGGGACCCAGTTATGGGTGAGTTCCACCTGCGCCTGTTCGTCGCCGGGTGCGGCGAGAAATATCAGCGTAAATCGCCCCTGCTCATTGTCATGGCGGCGGAGCTCGGTGAGGCCGAGATGGTCACGGTAAAACTCCAGTGACTTTTCCACGTCGGTGACACGCACCATGGTGTGCAGGTATTTCATCGCCTTGCTCCGCGTTGGCCTTGACCTCACAATGGTCGTCGATCAGCGCATCGTGGGCAACTCGTGAACGATATTCAAACTATAACTCTCGATCTTGACGACACGCTTTGGGAGATTCACCCCGTTATAAAGCGCGCCGAGACGAAACTTTACGCCTGGTTGGGACAGCACTACCCGCGTATCACTGAATTGTTCGACCCCGACGGTGTCCGGAGTATTCGCGCAGAGGTCGTCGACGAATATCGGGATCGCCTGCATGACCTTACGTTCCTGCGCCGCACGGTGCTCACGCGCATTGGCGAAGCCGCCGGTTACGATGACTCCTTCGTCGATGACGCGTTCGACGTCTTCAATGAGGCGCGTAACGACGTAACGCTGTTTCCGGAAGTTCGTCCTGCGCTGAATTCGCTGCGAGAGCGGTTCGTGCTGGTGGCGGTCACCAATGGCAACGCCGACCTCGAGAGGATCGGAATTCGCGACCTGTTCGATGAAGTCGTGTCGGCGGCGACGGCCGGGGCAGCCAAGCCCGAGCGGCCGATTTTCGACGCGGCCGTGAAGGCGGGCGGTGCGAGCGCTCGGCAGACACTGCATGTCGGCGATCATCCGTTGTGCGACGTCCACGGTGCCCGGGATGCCGGCCTCTGGGCCGTCTGGGTTAACCGCAACGGCGACGATTGGCCTGGCGAGTACCCGCCCCCGCACGGCGAGGTGCAGCACATCGGCGAACTGCGGGACCTGCTGTGACCCAGACAGGCGTCGCACACCCCTCAATCATCTATGTGCCCGGCCTGCTTCCTAAACCGGAGCCGGAGATGCACAGGGAGGCGTTGTTGCGTTGCCTGCTCGCCGGTGTCGAGCGCGTCGACAAGGGAGTCGCAGAGGCGATTAGCGCAACGCCCGGCGCATTCGATATCGTCTCGTGGACCTATGATTTTTACCGTGAGCACCGCGATATCGGCATCGACGCCGCGGCGATAGACGCCGTTATCGAGCAGCAGCACGCCAGCAGTCAGGATATCGCGGAGGCGACCTCGTGGAAGAGGCGCTTCACTCGCTGGCTTTACCATCTGGGCGACCGGTTGCCTTTTCTCATCCCGCACCTGGCCAGCGAACGGACCGAGGTACATCTTCGCGATCTGCGCCGCTACTTGCGTAACGACAACGGCATCGCAGAACACACGAGGCGCATGCTCAAAGTGCCGTTGCGCTCGGCAACGAAAGCGCATCGCCCGATCCTGCTGATCGCGCACAGCATGGGCTCGGTTATTTCCTACGATACGTTGTGGGAGATGTCGCACAATCGGCGCGACCAGGCAAAGGTCGACCTGCTGCTGACAATGGGCAGCCCGCTCGGGCAGCGTTACATGCAAGAGCGACTTCAGGGCCATTCCGCAAGCGGCGCAGGCCGCTATCCGCACAACATCCGACGCTGGAAGAACCTCGCGGCTGTCGGAGACCTTACGGCGATCGACCCCACTCTCGCGAACGACTATTCAGATGTCGTGCGACTCGGCCTCGTTAACAGCCTCGAGGACGCCGAGGTGTACACCTGTTTTCGACTGGACGGCCACCTCAACGTGCACTCGGAGTACGGCTACCTGGTCAACGAGACGACGGCGCAGACGGTGTCGGAATGGTGGCGGGGTCATGACGCGTCGTTGATCGAAACCGGCCACGGCCAGACCGAGTAAAGGAGGGGGGTGTGGATGCCACACCCCCCCTTTGGGTCTTTAGTGCATCCAGGGTCCGGGTCCGGGCCCGCTGCAGTTTTGTGCAGTGAAAGTCCTCGCTCGAACCGGTCCACATGTTGCTTCCGAGTTCGCGGTGCATCCCTGAATCTCGATGTTGTACGCGGTATTGGCGAGTCCGCGTTCGAGTCGACTGACGCCTGTCGTCCATGTCTTCAACCAGGTGGACGAATAGGAGGACTTGAACTTGTACAGGAAGTAGTTCGAAGGTTGTCCCCCTCCTGGGGTCCAGTCCACGATGTAGTCCGCCGTGGGGCCGGTACATCCTGCGAACTCGAGGCGTATCAGACCGGGCCTCCCAGGCACATTGGGATTATCGATAATGGTGATGCTTTTTTGACCGGTGTCTTTCCGACCATTCGAATCCGTCATCGTCAGCTTGACCTGGTAGGTGCCCGGGTTGTTGTAGGCATGTGTCGCTATCCGATCGGTACTCGAACTGCCGTCGCCGAACTCCCAGAGATAGGTATTCGAAGGTACGCCGCCCGAGGTGTTGCCATTGAACGTAAGCGAGTTGACTGTATACAGGTCTCCGGTGACAGCGATCGTACCGACGTTCGGCGGGTAAGTAACGGTCTCGGTCAGGGTGCAATATCCTTCCTGCACTCGAAACGCGCGCAGAGTGTGGGTACCGGGCACAGTCAGATTCAACCCCACGTACTCGTATGCAGGTCTCGTTCCCAGGTCCTGGATCGGGTTCGAATAGTATTGATAGGACCAGTCGGCTGATCGATTGAGGCGCAAGACGAAGTCATCGCCAACGTAATGCGGAGCTGCAGCATTGTTGAAATTCACAACATGACTGAGTCCCCCGGGCCAGTTACAAAACACAGTTCCGGCAGATGCCGGGGCGGATACGACAAGCAACAACAATATTAGTTTTTTCATTTTTCTCCCTTTGATTTGGATTTCGAACGTGACCACGATCGTCGGTTTTGCTACCGGCGCGTATTTAACCGATCGTGCAATCCAAAGTCAAATCTGGGCGATACTGACCGTATTCGCGTTATGTTAAGTCACAAAGTTCATCTATGTGGGATTTCGGGCAGCGTCAAAAGCAACAGTATTCTTCGAGAGCGGCCGCTCCGCGTTACCGCGGTAACGCGGAATCCGAGTCAAGATGGAGTCTCGTGGCCCGAAAGGGGGCGAACCACTACGCGACGTACTACAACCCCGAATATCCCGAGATTTCGGTCGCCGGCGGGCCGGGCGAGAATGAGACCCGGAAATGGTACCGGGACGGACGGGTAATTATCGTCGCATTGTTGTCAAAGATCACTATTCCGGGCCACGGGGTCGTGGTTCACGAGACAGGCCGGGTGATCTTCGACTCGTCAACCTGGGAAGTCCTCGTCCAATCCGGACCCGGCGATGTAACCGGTGATACGACGGCCCAAGTAAGCGCGCATGCCACCTGCTAAACCTAGGTGACTTCCGCGTTCGGCTTGATAACGATGTCGATGCGCCGGTTGCGCGCGCGGCCGGCCTCCGTCTCGTTGCTGGCAACTGGGCGCGTTTCGCCGTAGCCGGTCGCAATCAGCCGGTAGGTCGGAATACGCATGGCGTTGATCATGTACTGCTGCACGGACTCAGCCCGCTCCTGGGACAACTTCTGGTTCAGGTCGTCACCACCGTGCGAGTCGGTGTGACCCTCGATCGTCAGCTCACTGCGCGGGAAGACGTCGATTGCTTTTTCGACCTTCGCCAGCAGATCGAAGTTTTCCGGTCGTAGCTGCGAAGCGCCGCTGTCGAAGTTGAGGCCGACCAGCCGCAGGATGATGCTGTTGCCCTCGCGGAACACGCGCGCCTCGGCCGAGGAGAACATCTTCTCGACCTGCTCGAATTGCTGCTTAACTCGCGCCTGCGCCTCCAGGCGTTGGACCAGTGCGGCCCGTTCCGCGGTTGCGCCGCCGAGTCGCTCATCGAGCGCGCGCATTTCCTCTTCCATATCGGCAATGCGGACTTCGTTCTCGGCTTTTTCCTGCTGCAGGCTCTGCAGCTCATTGCGTTGCTGTTCGAAAAACGCGACGAGTTCCTGCGTCAGTCGATCCGGTCCTTCCTCCATCGCAGGAATCGCGTCGGCAACGCCCGCGATGGCCTGTAACGGCTGCTCCCATTGCAGCACGAGTTGTTCCGCGGTCAGGTCCTTGTCGCGAATCTTGCGCACGACTTCGGACAGGTAAAATGCGTGCTTGGCTTCGTAGTTTGCCTGCTGCGCGAGGCTGCGCGGCAGGTCGGTGTCATAACGGTTTTCGCTGAGCTCCCTTTCGGCGTCCGACAGCAATTGCTTGGCCTTGCCGAGTGTGATGGGCGCATAACGGCCGACGCGTGCACGGTCGGCATCCGCCAGCAGGCGGCGTGTCTCGCTCAGGTATTGCGCTTTGATCGCGATCAGTTCGGCTTCGCGATACAAGGTCGTGGCCTCGATATCGCGGCGCTTGGAATTTTTGAGGTCACCGCGCTCCAGGAGCCGGATTGCATCGGCGAACTTGCGTTGTGCCTGTTGCCATTCCTCCGGCGACAACTCCGGCGCCCTTGCGTTGGCGGCGTCCTGGCGGCTCTTCATTACCTGTGCCAGCGCGGTTTTCGCGAGCCGCGCCTTGTCCGCGGCTGTCGTGAAATAGGTAGTGGCGTCCGCCGCGTTGCTGCGCACGACTTCGATGTTGCGGCCGCGTTGGAGCGCAGACTCCGCTTCGCGGTATTCCTTGAGGCCGCGTTCATAGCTTTTCGGGGCAAGCAACTTGGCGTCCGCCGCCTCGGCCGCTTCCTTGGCGGCATCGGCTGATTTGAAAAATGTCTTGCGGAGTTCGTCCTGGGCATACCCGCTGCCGGCTGACAGCAGCAACAGGGTCAGGAAGACGAACCTGACGAAACCGGCTTTCGCGACCATGTACTCAATCCTCACAGTGTTCTAAAGTCTCTCCTGCCGATCCGACGGCAAGGGCAGCACGATATTACATATGGTGGGACAGCAAATCTGTGCACCGTGTCCCCGAAATTTGTGAATATTACGCCCTCTGCGGCAAAAATCCCCAAATATCGGGCGCTTAGCCCCGACAAGTTCGGATTTGGCTGAGACGTTCAGGCTTTGCGAGCGGTCAAAATCGCCGCCCGACTACCGCGGGGGGGTGTGATTTGGGTCTACTTTTTGGCGATCCGGTGCCCTGGAAAGACAATCTGTGATCTGTCTCGCAGATACCGCTCCGGTGCACGGGTAGTCTTTAGCCATGTCTGCAAAGTACTACACACAGTTCATATTGACCGACGCGCAATATCGCGACGGTAATGAATTCTGCGGTGTCGTAGAGCTGAATCACCCGATGGAACACAACTCGGATGAGCGCGACATCGAAGCCATTCTGGCCCGCAATTTTGACCTCCAGCAGAGTGCTGTGAAACTGGTCAGCTGGTCGAGACTGCACTAACACTTCTGGCGTCAACCATTTCCCCCTGACTCTCCCGGCTTCGGCCGGGATTTTTTTGTCCGTTCCAAGCGCGTCTTGCTGCACGTTTGATCGCCGCCCTGAAGCCGATCCGCACCGGTCGCCGGCGCGCGCTCCGGATTGTCTTGCGGATCGCCCCTGACTCTCCCGGCTTCGGCCGGGATCTTTTTTTGCGCGTTTTTTGTGCGACAATGCGGCCCCCGACGCAACGTGCAACGCACTTTTCGCATGAGCCAGAAAGACAAACTGTTCCAGGGCATTCCGATCGTGCAGAGCGGTCGCAAGTACCAGACGGACGCGGGCTTTGCCGCGATCAAGGACGGCGTCAAGCAACGCCGTGACAGCGAGCCGCTCGTGCGCGGTGACAAGCCCGGCTGGCTGCGTGCCAAACTGCCATCCGGACCCGGTTACGCCGGCACGCGGAAAATCGTTCATGAGCATCGCCTGAGCACGGTATGCGAAGAGTCGATGTGCCCGAACATCGGTGAATGCTGGAACGCGGGGACTGCGACGATCATGGTGCTTGGTTCCGTTTGTACGCGCGCCTGCAGATTTTGCGCAGTAGACACGGGCAACCCGAAAGGCTGGCTCGATCCGGATGAGCCGATGAATTCGGCTCGTGCCGTTCGCCTTATGGGACTCGAGTACGTCGTCATCACCTCGGTCGATCGCGACGATCTCGCTGACGGCGGTGCATCGCACTACGCCGAGTGCGTTCGCGCGATCAAGCAACTCAATCCGAACACGGCCGTCGAGGCGCTTACGCCGGACTTCAACGGCGTCAGGAAGCACGTCGAACTCGTCGTCGATTCGGGCCTGGAAGTTTTCGCCCAGAACGTCGAAACCGTTCGCCGATTGACGCACCCTGTGCGCGACCCACGAGCCGGCTACGAGCAGACGATCGACGTCCTGCGCCACGCCAAAGAACACCGCCCCGCGGTACTGACGAAGACCAGCCTGATGCTCGGGCTCGGCGAACGCGACAACGAAATCATGCAGACCATGGACGAGTTGCGTCGTGCCAACGTCGATATACTGACGCTCGGCCAGTACCTGCGGCCGACGGCCAATCACCTTCCTGTCGAGCGCTACGTGACGCCCGAAGAATTCGATACGTATCGCAGCGAGGGAATCGACAAGGGTTTTGTCGAAGTGGTCGCCGGGCCCATGGTGCGTTCGAGTTACAGGGCAGAGCAGGTATTGCAGAAAAACAACGTGGGCCTCGCCGTCTAGCGCCACCAACCAAGCAGCAAGCCAGGGTATTTATGGGTCAGTTCTTCGCCGAATACGGACTATTTCTTTTGAAGGTCATCACGATAGTTGCCGCAATCGTGGTCGTGATCGTGGCTGCTGCGTCCGCCGGGCGCAGGGCCGCGCACGAGGGCCTCGAAGTCGAGCACCTCAACAAGAAATTCAAATCACTCGCCGACGCCCTGCAGCGCGCGGTGTCGACGAAACACGAACGCAAAAAAGCCGCGAAGTCACGCAAGAAAGAAGACAAGGCAAAGAGCAAAGAGTCTTCGACGCGGCCGCGCAGTTTCGTCATCGATTTCAAGGGCGATCTCAAGGCAAGCGCTGTTGCGTCACTGCGCGAAGAGGTCAGTGCGATTCTCGACGTCGCGCGCGCCGAGGACGACGTTGTGCTGCGCCTGGAGAACCACGGCGGTGTCGTGCATGAGCACGGCCTTGCAGCATCGCAGCTTGCGCGCGTTCGCGACCGTGACATACCGCTCGCAGTGTGCGTGGACAAGGTGGCGGCAAGCGGCGGCTACCTGATGGCTTGCGTCGCCTCGAAAGTGTATGCCGCGCCATTCGCTATCCTCGGGTCGATCGGCGTGCTTGCACAGATTCCGAATTTCAACCGCATGCTGGACAGCCATGGCGTCGACTTCGAGCAAATTACAGCGGGAAAACACAAGCGCACCGTGACCATGTTCGGCAAAAACACGGATAAAGATCGCGCCAAGTTGAAAGAGGAACTCGAAGATGTTCATAGCCTGTTCAAGGACGCCGTTGGCAAGTACCGGCCGACGCTCGATCTCGACAAGGTGGCCACGGGCGAGCACTGGTATGGGACGCGCGCGCTCGAACTGGGGCTTGCCGACGGCATTCGCACCAGTGACGAGTTGCTGAAAGAACTCGCGGAAGAACGTGATTTGTACCAGGTGACCTACAAGATCAAAAAGCCGCTGCAAAAACGCCTGATGGCGAACATCGACTCCGTGCTCGAGAAGGTCGACGCGGCCGGTTGGCGGCGGCGCTTCGAGTCACGCTTGCCGCGATAAGCCAAGGAACTGATACAGCGTGTCCGGGTCGAAACTGTCAGCAGGTGTATCGCGCGCTGAGGCGTTATAATCCTGCGATACTGCGAGGATCGCTCAATGAGAACGCACAGACTCAAGTTACTGATTCCCTTCGTTTTAGCGGCGCTGTTTGTCGCGTCGTGCTCGACTTCACCGACGGGCCGGAGCCAGATGATCTGGAAATCGGATGCGGAACTCGCGGCTGAAAGTGCGCGCGCCTTCAACCAGATGCGCGCGGGCATGCCGTTGACGACGGATCGCAAGACTATCGATTTCGTCGCCTGCGTTGCCGAGGCAGTGGTTGCAGTGCTGGAGCCGCCGTACAGCGACTTCGAGTGGGAACTGGCGATCTTCGATAGTGAATCGGTCAATGCATTCGCGATGCCCGGCGGCAAAATTGGCGTGCTGAGCGGCATTCTCGAGATCACGGAAAACCAGCACCAGCTCGCGACGGTCATCGGTCACGAAATCGCGCACGTAACGGCGCGCCATTCCAATGAACGTGCATCACGCGCGTCGCTGACCGGTGTCGGCATCAACGTCGCGGCCATCATATTGGGTGGCGGGCACCGCGGCGCGACCTACACGGCCCAGCAGGCGCTCGGCGCGGGCGCTGCGATGGGGATTTCCCTGCCGCACACCCGTTCGCAGGAGAGCGAGGCCGACATCATCGGCCTGGAGTACATGGCGAAAGCAGGGTTCGATCCGCGCGAGTCGGTGCCGCTCTGGCAGCGCATGGATGCCTCTTCCGACAAGAAGCCGGCCGAGTTCCTGTCGACCCACCCGGCGAGCGAGACCCGTATCGAGAACCTGGTTTCCGAGTGGCAAAAGGTATTGCCGCTCTACAACCAGGCCCAGGCGGAAGGCCGCGTTCCGGACTGCAAGAAATAGCAGCGAATCTCGCATTGAAACGCCTCGCCATACTATTGCCGGCCCTGGCCCTTGGCGGCTGCGCGACACTGGATGACTTCCTCGCGTCGATCAAGAAGGACCGTGGACCCGACCTGGTCGCGTTCGAGGATCGCCTCGCAGAGGAGCCGATCGCGCCCAATGAGTTCACGCTGACCTCGCCCCAGCAGTCGGTTGTCGGCGTGCCACAGGTCGTTTTCGCGCAAAAAGAGGACACGCTTTCCGACCTGGCGCGCGAATACGGTCTCGGTTACGACGAGATCGTTGCCGCGAATCCCGGCATCGACCCGTGGCTGCCGGGCGAAAACGCTGCGATAGTTCTGCCGACCCAGTACGTCTTGCCTGATTTGGCGAGGCAGGGCGTCGTACTGAATATTGCCACCAAGCGACTGTTCTATTTTCCCCCGGCGGCAGAAGGCGAGCCGCAACAGGTGCTTACGTATCCCATCGGCGTCGGGCGGGTCGGATGGGAAACTCCGCTGGGCGCCACGACGGTGGTATCGAAAGCCGAGAACCCAACCTGGTGGGTGCCGTTGTCAGTGCGGCAGGAACACGCCGAGATGGGCAATCCCCTGCCGTCCGTGGTGCCGCCCGGACCCGACAATCCCCTCGGCACACGTGTGCTCAAACTGGAGATGCCCGGTTACCTGATCCACGGCACCAATCAACCCTACGGCGTCGGCATGCGCGTGAGTCACGGCTGCGTCCGGCTCTACCCGGAGAATATCGAGCTGCTTTACTCGCTCGTCGAGATTGGCGAGACGGTCACGATCGTCAACGAACCGTACCAGCTGGGCCAGCGCGACGGGCTTACTTTTTTCGAAGCTCACGAGCCGCTCGAGGACGACGCCTTGTCTGCGGAGCAGCGGCTGCAGGCCTTGCTCGATGCTCGCGCCGAGGTGGATGGGCTGGCGATGAACGACCACCTGCAGGAGCATGTCCGGTCACTGGCCGCGGTGCCGTCCGGTGTCCCCGTCAATATTGCACTGTACGACGCGGATGAATACCTGGCCCGGGCCCGGGTCGTGCACAACACCGTCGAACCTGATCCGAACGCGCCGACGCTAACGGAAGTGCGCGAAATGATGGATGAGATCGGCGCTGAAGAAGAAGCGCTGTGAGCGAATGGCTTGACCTGATGCTGGACGAGATTGCGCGCAAGAAACGTGAACAGCGCGAGGCCGAGGAGGAGGCGCGGCGGCGAGCGCAGGCCGGCGAGAAACAGGAACCGCCGCGGACCGCTCAGTCAAAATAGCACATGAATTCCTCGGGGATGTTGTCGGGCGTGCGCGGCCGGTCGCCTGTCACCGGCAACGGCTGCGAATTATAGGTGTTCCAGAAGAGGTAATTCTCCCCTCCGTAGTCCCGCGAGCCCAGGTCGTGTAACAGGGCCGCCATGGCTTTGCCCGTGTACGTGGTTTCGAGCGAAAGCCCGAGGTCGCCGTTCGCGATTGCGACGGCGGCAACGGTGGTGTCGTCGGTCTTGGCGTAACCGCCGGCGAAAAACTCGTCCCGCCATTGCAGGTGTGTGCGATCGGCGAGGTCGGCGGGAACAGACGGATCGAAGCGGTGTAGCAACAGCGCCGTTTTTTCAACCAGGTGAGCGAACTTGCGCGGATTCGTGAAGCGCTCGTCGGCGACGCGAACGGCATGCAGCTCGGCCGGCAATTCGGCGAGCGCAAGGCCCAGCGCGAGACCGGCAGCGCTGCCCATCGTACCGTTGGCGATGTAGATCCGGTCGGGCGCGGCGAGTTCGCCGGCGGCGACCTGCGCCGCGATTTCCAGCCCGGCATTCACGAATCCGACCGCGCCCAGCCAGCAGGAACCGCCGATGGGAATCACCCAGGACCGTCGGCCATGCAAGTAGCGGCGAAACGTCGCGAGACTATCCACGGAGCCGCCGTAACGCACGATTTCGGTGCCGATACGGCGATGCATGTTCAGTGTTTTCGGTACGCTCGCGGTGCGGGTCTGGTGCGCGAGAAAACAGGTGCAGGGCATGCCTGCCCGGGTCGCGAATATGGCCGTCGCAAGCGCGTGATTCGAACCTGCCGACCCGAAGGTCGCGATACGGCGCGCGCCACGATCGCGTGCACGCTGGAAAACGTACTCGAGTTTGCGAATCTTGTTGCCGCCGTACACCCCGCTGCTGACATCGTCGTGTTTGACGGCGAAGGTCCGTGCGCCGTGCTGCGTGCCCAGTTCAACCGTCGAGATCGGCGTTGGCAGATCGGCAATCCGCACTTTGCCGAGGCGGGCGGCGAGCTTTGGATATGCGGCAGCCAGGAAATCGGTCATGCCCGAAGATTATCGGAGTGCACTGCCCATCGCGAATGATTTAGAATGCGGTCACGCTTTTCTGACCAGGTGCGGAGACAGGTTTGTCAGAAGCAGTTGACCATGGAATAACGGTCACCGAAATTGCGGCGATGGACCAGCCTATCGACGCATTGCCTGAAACCACGGCTGCCTTCATCGGTCGTGCGCTTCGTGGTCCCTGCAATACACCCGTCCTGGTCACGAATTTCGGCGAGTACCGTCGTCACTTCGGTGACGTGTGGACACGCTCGAGTCTCGGCCCCGCCGTCAGACAATTTTTCGATCATGGCGGCCGGCGTCTGTACGTAGTTCGCGTTGCGAACAACGCGCGTGGCGCAATGATATGCCTGCCGGCGAGCGGCACTGCGCTCGTGTTACGCGCCATCGACCCGGGCTCGACGGAGTCGGTGCGCGCGGCCGTCGATTTCGACGCCATCGAGGATGGAGACGATGATCGTTTCAACCTGACGTTGCAGCGTGTTGACCCTGCAACCGGCCGCATACTCGACCAGGAGCTCTACCACAAGGTTTCATTCCGCGAAGAATCGGAAAGCTTCGTCGGCGACGCGTTGCTGAGTTCGACGCTGGCGCGCGTCGAGCACCCGTATCCGGCGCACAGGCCGGAAGTAACTCTGCGCAAGGGCAGGCAGATAGAGTCGTCCTACGTTACGCACGCACAGGCCGGCACGGATGGCGTCGAGCTTTCGGATTACGACCTGGTCGGCTCACGCGTCAAGCGCACGGGCTTGTTCGCCCTGGAGCAAGTCGATAATTTCGACCTGTTATATCTGCCGCCGCCGGGAAAGGGCCGTGACACGGGCCCCGCCGCCATTCTTGCCGCCGAACGCTACTGCCGGGATCGCAGCGCAATGCTGCTCGTCGATCCGCTCGCGGACTGGACGACCGTCGAGTTGGCCGTCGAAGGCGTGCGGCAGCAGGGGTACGCGAGCCCCAACATGCTCGGCTATTTTCCGAGAATTACGGCGCGCGGCGAGGAAGACGATGCGCCGAGAATCGCTGGTGGCGCTATTGCAGGCTTGCTCTGCAAGCAGGACAGGACCTATGGACCCTGGCAGGACCTGAATCAGCTTGGTATGGGCCTGCACCGCGGATTGCAGCCGGCGATCGAAACGGATGACGAACAGCGTCATACGCTGCATCGTGCCGGCCTCAACGTTATCGCCAACAATGGGCCGGCGGGAAGAGCGCGTTTGTGCGGATCGGTAACGCTGGGACGCGGCAGCGAGGCGCATCGGGAATTCGCGAGCCTGTCGGTTCACCGATTCTGCCTGCAGGTCGTGAATACGATCGCGCGGGCGGCGAGGTGGGCCGTCTTCGAACCTGAGGATGCGTCGCTCGCACAGAGAATCCGGGCACAGGTACTGACCTATCTCGGCGGACTGCATGAACTCGGCGCGTTCGCAGACGACCGCTTCGTCGTCGAATGCGATGCCGGCGTTAGCCATCGCGCCGACAATGCTGAACACGGGGTTACCATCCTCCTGGCGTTTCACCCGACAGGATCCAGCGACCCGGTCTCGCTGACGCTGCATCTGACGGCTGCGGGATGCCGCGTGGGAAGTGCGGCATTCGCTCCGGCTCCCGGGATTTGCGCCTGAAGGGGCGCTGCAGCTCTTAACATAACGCCGTGAAGCCGCATGTGCGGCGTGTCATACAAGCATCGGTCCATTGCCACCAATCAATCGGGAGGGGGTATGCGAGACAGTGATGTTCTGGACAAAAACCCGCACATATCTCGATCGGCACTGGAAGCCATTCACGGCCAGGTATTCGGCTGGGCCCTCTCCCGTTGTAACTACGACCAGGCAGTCGCGGAGGACCTGATGCAGCAAGCGTACGTCGAGTTGTTGACCGGAAAAGCCCGTTTCGATAACAGGTCATCACTGAAGACCTTCGTGTTCGCGGTGGTGCAGAACCTGGCGCGCAGCCGGTTTCGCCGTGTCGCCTCGCGGTTTCGCCTGGTGCAGGCGGCGGCCAGGGAGGTGCCGGACGAGGCTGAGCAGCCTTGTGAGCCGGATGAGTACGAGGCGCTGTGGCGCGCGGTGCAGGAACTGCCGCCGCGCCAGCGGGACATCGTCGAACTCGTCTTCTGCCGCGACATGACGATCGAGCAGGCGGCCGCGGTCATGGGTGTCTCGATCGGAACCGGGCGCGTCCACTACGACCGCGCCAAGAAGGCGCTGAAAGTGAAACTTGCCACTGACGGGGAAAAGCACGATGGCCAATAACGACGACACGCTGCGCAGAGCGGTTCAAAAGGCACAGGCACTGGCCGAGGGCGGCCCCCCGCCTGATTTCCCGAACACCTGGTCGGCCGCGGTGGCGCGGGCCGCTGAGCGCCGAAGGCGTCACGGATTCGTTGTGGCGACGGCTGCCGCGGCGGCGATCGCCGCTGTCGCATTTGGTCTGCTGCGAAGCCCGGAGCTTGAGTGGCAGTACGTGGATTCGGGCGAATTGCTGGGTTCGACGAGCTGGTCCGCACCGAGCGACAGCCTGCTGCCTGAACATCAATTTGACATATACCAGGAATATCCGTTGCTCATCGAGTCAACCGATACCTATGGAGGCACGTTACTATGAGAAAGGGAATTTTGTTGTTGCTGGCCGCTGCCAGTCTGGCTGCGGGCGGTGCGTTGGCGGCGGGGCCCAAAGAAGACGTATTCAAGGGCAAACTCTTCCCACCCAACGTCATTCTCGAAAACCAGGCGGAGCTCAACTTGAGCAAGGCGCAGTTCACCGAAATCCGCGCTGCCGTCGTCGAAGTACAGGCCGGGGTTGCCGAGCACGAATGGGACATGCGCGAGGCGTACCAGGCAATAATGGGGGAACTCGACAAATCCCCAATTGACGAAGATAAGGTACTCGAGTATGCGAACGAGGCACTGCTGGCTGAGAACCAGGTCAAGAAAAAGCAGATGGCCATGCTCGTACGCCTGAAAAACCTTTTGACCGCTGAGCAAATCGGCTACCTTGAGTCGGTGCATCGCGAATAAAGCAGCCTGGAAGGAACCTGCTCTCTCGCAGGCCGCGATCGGACGGGGCAAGACTATGAACACGAATCGATTGGTATCAATTGCGGCATCGCTGATGCTTACGCTCGCTGGTTGCGGAGGAGGCGGGTCGTCACCGCCGCCACCCGGACCGCCGCCACCGCCGCCGCCGCCGCCCGTGACCACGGCGGAAGCGTTTCAGTTTCTGAACCAGGCCTCGTTCGGTGCGACCGAAGTCGCCGCCCAGAGCGTCATCGCCATGCGCCAGGAAGCCTGGATCGACGAGCAGATGCAGAGGCCCGCGTCACTGCAGTTGCCGTATCTGCAGTCCTTGCCGCCGCCACAATTCCAGTTCCAGCTGCATGAGGACCGGGTCGATATCTGGTTCCGCAACTCATTGCACGGCGATGACCAGCTACGCCAGCGCGTGGCGTTCGCCCTCTCCGAAATCATGGTGGTTTCACAGCTTGGCGCGCTGGGCAACCTCCCGTTCGCGGTTGCCGATTACTACGACACGCTGGCTCAAAACGCGTTCGGCAATTACCGCGACTTGCTCGAAGAGGTGACGTTGCATCCCGCAATGGGCGTTTACCTGAGCATGCTGGGCAATGAAAAGCCGGACCCGGTACTCAATATCCGGCCGGACGAAAACTATGCACGCGAAGTCATGCAGCTGTTTTCCATCGGTCTCGTCGAACTCAATCTCGACGGCACGGAGAAGCTCGACACCAACGGACAGCCGATTCCCACTTACAACCAGGAAATCATCGAAGGCTTCGCGCACGTGTACACGGGATGGACGTTTGCGGGCGCTCCGAGTTTTCGCCAGGCCCGGCCGACACAGTTCAACCAGGTCATACCGATGCAGCTCTACCCGACATTCCACGACACGGGGCCGAAGCTGCTGCTCAACGGGGTGACGCTGCCGGCGGGCCAGTCCGGCACGCAGGACCTGGAAGCGGCGCTCGACAACATCTTCGATCATCCGAACGTCGGACCGTTTATAGGTACGCAGTCCGCCTGATACAAAGGCTGGTAACGAGCAATCCGTCGCCGGGTTACGTGCGCCGCGTTGCCGAGGTGTTCAATGACAACGGCTCCGGGACACGCGGCGATCTTGGCGCCGTCGTAAAGGCGATCCTGCTGGATGCAGAAGCACACCCCACGATGGCCATGGAGATCGACGGCAAGGTCAAGGAACCGCTGCTGCGTCTTACGCAATTGTGGAAGGCGTATGACGCCACCTCCAACAGCGGACGTTATCCGCTGCTGGCCGCTTACATCCTGTTCGGGCAGGGTCCGCTGCAGTCGCCGTCGGTGTTCAATTTCTTCAGTCCGTTTTACGCACCGCCCGGCGAGATTCGTAACAGCAGCCTGGTGGCCCCGGAACTCGAAATTGCCACCGAATACCAGAACACCTTGTTTACCAATTACCTGTTCTACCAGGCCTTCGCCTTGAACCAGACCAACCAGAACCTCGGGGATGACGACGTCTACATCAACTTCGAAGAGGAGATGGCCGTAGCGGACGACATCGACGCGCTGATCGACATGGTGGCGGGCAAGCTGCTCGCCGGCCAGATTTCCGACACGCTGCGACAGGAAATCACTGGCATGCTGGAACGCATACCTGAAACGGATACGGCCGTGCGCGCCGCAGAAACCATTTACTTTATCGCGACATCGCCGGAATACGCTTACCAGCGCTAACCGCCGCGGAGAACGATTATGAAAACTTTGAACAGACGTGATTTTCTCAGGACCAGCGGTGCGGCGGCCGTGATGGCGGCGACTCCGGGACTTGCGTACTCGCAGGTTGTGGGCGGTGCCGGGCCATTCGATGACTATCGTGCGCTTGTGTGCGTGTTCATGTTCGGCGGCAACGATTCGTTCAACATGCTGGTACCGAATACCACGGCGGAGTACAACGCCTACGCGACATCCCGGCAGAATCTCGCCATTGACCGGGCCACCCTTTTGCCGATTACGCCGGTGTCCTCGGGCACTCCCGACTTCGGCCTGCACCCATCGATGGGCGCCATCCAGGGCCTGTTCAATTCCGGCAATGCCGCGTTCGTCACCAATGTCGGACCGCTCGTGCAGCCGACGACGAAGACGCAGTATTTCGAAGGCTCGGTAACCTTGCCGCCGCAGTTGTTTTCGCACAATGACCAGCAGGATCAGTGGACGTCGCTGCGTGGCAACGTACCGAGCAAGACGGGCTGGGCCGGGCGCATGGCGGACCTGATCCGCAGCGGCGTAACGGAACAGCAGATGGCCACCAACGCGTCGTTATTCGGCGCCAACCTGTTCCAGTCGGCCGACGAGACCGTGGCCTACGTCATGGGCCCCAGCGGCCCGCTTCAGTTCGAGGGCTTTTCAACCGACCCGACCAGTATCCTGTTCGAGCAACGAGAGGCCTTTCGGCGCGTCGTGGACGCACAGTACGGCACCGTGTACGAACGCGGCTTTGCCGACGTGCAGCGGCGGGCAATCAACGCGGCGGACACGGTGACCGGGGCTATCGACGATGCCAGAGAGGGTGGCCAGTTCAGCATGCCTTTCCCGGCCTCACAGCTTGGGGTGCAGCTCGAGACGGTCGCCTACCTGATTCGGGCCAGGGACGACCTGCAAATGAAGCGCCAGGTTTTCTTTGTCGCGACAGGCGGTTTCGACTCGCACGACAATCAAAACCAGAATCAACCGGGCTTGCTCGGCGGAATCAGCGACGCCATCGCCGCGTTCCATTCGGCGACGGTCGAACTGGGTATTTCCGACAGCGTCACCACATTCACCCAATCGGACTTCGGGCGCACACTGACGTCAAACGGTGACGGCACGGACCATGCCTGGGGTGGCAACCAGCTCGTGGTGGGAGGTGCGGTCAATGGCCAGGAGTTGTACGGGAGTTATCCGTTGCTGCAAATCAACGGTCCGGAGGATGTCACCGGTGGGCGCATGATTCCGTCGACGTCCGCCGATCAATACGCGGCAACGCTCGCCAGGTGGTTCGGCATCCCGGACATGGAACTCGATATCGTCGCTCCCAACCTGCCGAATTTTACGCAACGCGACCTTGGGTTTATGATCGCCTGATTCTCAATCAGGGGCTCCTACAATGAGACTACTTGCCACGGCCACCCTGGCCGCGGTCCTGCTGCTGGTCGCGTGCGGCGGCGAACAGGACCGGACGGAGGCCGTTGAGCCCGCGGATGATGCATCTGCGGCGCTGCACGCCCTGTTCGACGAGCATTTCGAGCGCAACCTCGAGATGAACCCGCTGTCAGCGACCTTCATCGGCGACTACCGCTACAACGATCGCCTGGCCAACTCGAACAGCCCGGAGTACAGGGCCGCCGCCACCGCAATGGACGAGGAGTTCCTGCGGCGTCTGCTGGAAATCGACCGCGAGAAACTCGGGAATCAGGACCGCCTGAGCTACGACATCTTCAGGATCAATCGCGAGCAGTCGCTCGAGGGCGACCACTTTCCGTCCCACCTGCAGCCAGTCAACCAGTTCTACTCAATGACGAGTTTCTTCGTGCAACTGGGCAGCGGCGCCAGCGCGCATCCGTTCAACACGGTCAAGGATTACGACGATTTCCTGAGTCGTGCCGACCAGTTCGCCATTAACGTCGATCAGGTAATCACGAACATGAAACTCGGGATGCAGGAGGGCGTGGTCCAGCCGCGCATCCTGATGGCAAAGCT
>CALZMQ010000033.1 GCA_945788625.1 uncultured Woeseiaceae bacterium | reverse complement strand
CGCTCGCCGCTGGAAGCGATCATGGCCAACGAGGTCTGGGAGGAGGTCTACGACCGGCTCGCGGAACTCGTTAATGAACACAAGACCACGCTGATCTTTGTCAACACGCGCAGACTGGCGGAACGTGCCGCAAAATACCTGGGTGAACGCATCGGCGACGAGAACGTCACCTCGCACCACGGCTCGTTGGCCAGGGAGCACCGCCTGCATGCCGAACAACGGCTCAAGGCCGGCAAACTGAAGTGCCTCATTGCAACGGCGTCACTGGAACTCGGCATCGACATCGGCGACGTCAACCTCGTGTGCCAGTTGGGCACGCCGCGCTCCATTGCCGCGTTTCTGCAGCGCGTCGGCCGTTCAGGCCACTCGGTCGGCGCCACACCCAAGGGCCGGCTGTTCCCGCTTTCCAGGGACGATCTCGTCGAATGCAGCGCGTTGCTGCACGCCGCCGAAACGGGTGAGCTCGACAAGATCAACATACCGCCGCAGCCTCTGGACGTGCTCGCGCAGCAAGTCGTGGCCGAAGTGGCCGGCGAGGACGAATGGCGCCTGGCCCTACAGGGATTTGAGCAAGGAGGTCTTCGCCGAGGTGGTGCGCATGCTGGCGCAGGGTTTTTCCACGCGGCGCGGCAGGCGCGGGGCCTATCTGCATCACGACGCCGTCAACGGCCGGCTGCGCGCACGACGCGGCGCGAGACTCACGGCCATCACCAATGGTGGCGCCATTCCCGACCAGTTCGATTACGAAGTGGTGCTGTCGCCCGAGGGCCTGAGAGTCGGCACGCTGAACGAGGACTTCGCGTTCGAGTCGTTACCGGGCGACATCTTCCAGCTCGGCAACACCTCGTATCGCATGCTGAAGATCGAACAGGGCAAGGTGTACGTGGAGGACGCCAGGGGCGAGCCGCCCAACCTGCCCTTCTGGCTGGGCGAGGCGCCCGGGCGCACGGATGAACTGTCGGCGGCGGTCTCCCGGCTGCGCTCGCGCCTCAACGAGCAGCTCGACAAAGGCATGGAGCCGACGGTCAAGTGGCTGATCGGTGAGTACCGCATACCCGCAGCTGCAGCCGAACAGCTCGTGCACTACATGGCCGGCGCCAAAGCTGCGCTGGATATCATCCCGACGCAGAAGCAGATCGTGTTCGAGCGCTTCTTCGATGAGACCGGCGACCTGCACCTGGTGATCCATTCTCCGTATGGCTCGCGGGTCAACCGCGCCTGGGGCCTGTCATTGCGCAAGCGCTTCTGTCGAAAATTCAATTTCGAACTACAGGCGGCGGCGCTGGAAGACAGCATCATCCTGTCTCTGTCCGCCACCCACAGCTTCCCGATCGACGAGCCGGCGAAGTACTTGCATTCGGAGACCGTCAGGGACGTGCTGGTGCAGGCCTTGCTGGCGGCGCCGATGTTCCCTACACACTGGCGCTGGGCCGCATCGATCGCTCTTGCCATCAAGCGCAATCACAACGGCAAGCGCGCGCCCGCGTATTTCCAGAGGAACGACGCCGAAGACCTGATCGCCGTTGTTTTCCCCGATCAACTCGCCTGCGCCGAGAACATCACGGGCAAGCGGGAGATTCCGGACCATCCGATCGTCAACCAGGCCGTGGCCGACTGCCTGCACGAGGTCATGGACATCGACGGCTTCATCCGCCTGTTGAAGCGCCTCGAAGCAGGCGAAGTCGAGATCGTCGGCAAGGATCTGACCGGCCCGTCGCCGTTGGCGCAGGAAATACTGGGTGCGAGGCCCTACGCGTTCCTCGACGATGCCCCGGCGGAGGAAAGACGCGCGCTCGCCGTGCAATCGCGGCGCTATATGGATCCGACGGAGGCCGCGGACCTCGGCAGGCTGGACGCCGCAGCCATCGAAAGAGTGCGCAACGAGGCCTGGCCAGAGCCGCGCAGCGCCGATGAGTTGCACGACGCGCTGGTCGTGTTGGGCTTCATTACCGATGCCGAAGGGCAGCGGGGCAACAGCAACATTACGAACGGCGATTTCGAATTCGGCTGGCAGCACCTGTTCGATCAATTGAAACAGGACAGCCGGGCGACGGTTGTCGACACGGGCGGGGCAAAGCTGTGGGTGGCGGCCGAGCGGTTGCATGAATTTGAGCTGCTTTTCGACGGGTCCAATATCGACCCCTGTATAGCTGCCGTCCGGACTCATGCCGAAGCAATAGACACGCGCGAAGCTGCAATCCGCGAACTCATACGGTCGAGGTTGGAGGGTCTGGGGCCGACTACCGCGCAGCAACTGGCGAAGCCGCTCGATGTCGACGCACAGCACATCGAATTTGCACTGCTGGAACTGGAGCAGGAAGGATTCGTGATGCGCGGCCGATTCACCGAACAGGCCAAAGACACGGGCACACCAGAGGAGTGGTGCGAACGGCGCCTGCTCGCGCGCATCCATCGCTACACGATCAAGCGGCTGCGAAGCGAGATCGAACCGGTATCGCCGGCCGACTACATGCGTTTCCTGTTCCACTGGCAGGGCCTGACCGACAAACCGGAAGGACCCGATGCACTGGCCGCTGTCGTCGATCAACTCGAGGGCTTCTCTGCTGCGGCGGGCAGCTGGGAGCGCGACATCATCCCGGCGCGACTGGGCCTGTACACCAACGACCTGCTCGACACACTGTGTGCAACCGGCAAGAGCGTATGGCTGCGCCTGGCCGTGCGGCCTGCCAACGGTGAGAAAAGGACCTCCCCGGTCAGAAACGCGCCGATCACGCTGATTGATCGCCAGGCGGTGCCGTACTGGCGCGACGTCGCTCCGCTGCCCGACATCGACCAGGACAACCTGACGTCGAACGCCTACAAAGTGCTGGATGCGCTCAAGACAAGGGGCGCGTCATTTTTCATCGACCTCGTCCAGGCGACGGGCATTCTGCGAACGCAGGTCGAGGACGCGCTCGGCGAACTGGTGAACTGGGGTATCGTCACGTCCGACAGCTACGCCGGCTTGCGGGCACTGGTCACACCTTCGAGCAAACGCCCGGGCTTCGCGCGCAGGCGCGGCAGGCGACCGGCCGCATCAGGTTTCGACCGGGCGGGTCGCTGGGCACTGGTCAATCATGAGAACGAGGCCGATCACGACGAGGCGCTGGAACACATCGCGTGGGTATTGCTCAGGCGCTACGGGGTGGTGTTCAGGAAAGTACTCGATCGCGAAACGAACCTGCCGCCGTGGCGCGAACTCATTCGCGTGTACTGGCGCATGGAAGCC
Source organism: uncultured Woeseiaceae bacterium (assembly GCA_945788625.1). Classification (GTDB taxonomy): domain Bacteria; phylum Pseudomonadota; class Gammaproteobacteria; order Steroidobacterales; family Woeseiaceae; genus UBA1847. Next base: position 80,933 of record CALZMQ010000033.1, on the reverse strand, counting down.
CGGGGGGAAATTCGCGGCGGCCGTTTCGTGCAGAGTTTCGCCGGTGAACAATTCGCGTTACCCGACGCCGTTGCCGAGCTACGGGATATTCGTAACAAGAAGCCGGGCGACGACCGGATTGCCATTTCTGCTGCGGACCCGCTCAACCTCCTTGGCATCATCCTGCCGGGAGAAAAGGTCGCAGCAACGCTGAACAACAGGATACTGTTCCGTGACGGCGTTCCGATCGCGCAAATGTGTGGCGACGAGATTCGCACCATGGGCGACGAGCAGCTGGATATCGAGTCCCGGACTTTGCTCCTCAGGAAACGCAAGCCGGCCAGCATGATGCCGACGCCCCGCACGAAGTTCTGAAATCAACCCTGATGGATGAGGGTCCATCAAGCACCGACATGCGGATCGACCAGGTATTGGCCTCGACCGGCGTTACAGCGTGCCAGTGACGTTCAGGAACAGGCCCTGGTGGTCATAGTTCAGGTCCGTCAGGTCGTCAGAGAAGTCCGTGAAGTTATAGCCGAGTCCAACCTTGATGTGATCGCCGAAATAGCGCGACACGGTGGTCAGCACGCCGGCGCGACGCTCGCCCAGGTCCGGCATGTCCAGCAGACGCGTTTCCAGCAGCACTTCCCAGTTCTCACGGAAGCGGTAGTCGCCGCGAAGCACATACAGGTTTGCATTATTGTCAAAGAACTCAGGGTTCTCACGATCGAGGCTGACCTGGCCGAGGCGGTAGGCGTACTTGCCGCCTATTGTCAGGTTTGAAGTAATGTCGTATGTAACGTCGACTGCGGCAACGTGATTCTTCTGGATAAACTCGGCAGCAATGTTCTGCAGGCTAATCTGTTCTGTCGTCGGTACATTATAGAAGTACGTGTATTTCACGATCGCATTGAGACGGTCATTGTAGACAGGCCGCAATGCATAACCCACAACAGCCTCAGTGAAGCCGCCGTCGTAGAACGTGCCCAGCGAACTTTCGCTTTCTGAGTGATTCAGCTTGCCGAGCAAGCGCCCGGCCTGGCTGGTCTGATAGCTCACATTGTTGCGCAGCAGCCAGGTCTTGCGTTCATTGCGGGTAAGGTCCGCTTGTTCGACGTCATCATTACGGTACTCGATACCACTCGCGATACGCAGAGCGCCTGAGGCATAGCCAATTTGGACGCCGGTTGCCAGGCGTTCGGTCCGGGCGCCAGTGCGAACATCACGCAGCGTACCGATATCGGTGTTCAGCCCGAGATTCCACTTCTGATTCGGTGCAAAACTGATTCCTGTGGTGTGAGTCATCCCGTTTGCCGTATCGCCATGCTGGTAGCGTTCTTCGAGAAATACGCTGGCGCTGTCGCCGAGGCGAGAACGTACGCCCGCAACGAGATTGCCTTCCGTACCCGTGGAGCTTCGCCAGTAGGCGTCGTTCTGTTCGTTGTCAAGCGTGTAACCAAAATACATGCTGGCTCGATCCGAGAAATCGTAGTTCGAGCCGAATCGCCCACCGGTACCAAGATCGCCGTCAGAAATTTCAGCATCGACCGACAGTTTGTCTGTCACCTTGAACGTTCCGCCAACGCCAACGCGGCCGTTGTCCTCACGGGAACCGGTTACGGACAATGTGTCCTGCACGAATCCATATGCGTTCCAGTTTGCGAGCGAGTTGTAACCCACCTGCAACACAGCGTCCGAGCGCTTACCCTCTTCCTGTGTCAGGGGAACGATGACAGACGTATCTCCGCGCTCGTCCTGGCGGTAGCCGAGACTCACGTTCCAGTTATCGCTAGCCTTGTATCCAAGCTTATATTCCTGGGCGCTCGTATCGATGCCGGCTTCCTGTTCCCGATCATCGAACTTCGCCGCAACCGAGAACCGCTCGCCCAAAGGCAGGTTGACCGTACCGCCGACGTTGGTCGTATCGGTCAGCGCCGCAAGTCCTGGTGCAGAGTACCCGGCATCGACCTGCTGCGTATACAAGGTGACGCGTCCATCAAACGAACGGTTTAAGTCGCCGAGACGGAAGCTCACATCGGCGCGACTCGCGTCGGCTTTGGCGCTCACGAACGACGCTGGATCGTAGCCTGCGAACTCAAAGCCACCGTCCACTGATACCTGCGGCAGGGAAACCAGGCCTTCACTCGTGCCTTGCTGGTACTTGAACCAGGTGTCGGACGAATAGCGAACGGTCAGGTCAGCCGCATTCAGGCTGCTGTCTTCGCCGTCCTGCTCGTTGGCGTTGGCTGTCACACCCAGCTTGACGTAGTCACCGAACCAGTAATGTGCCTGTCCACCGACGGACACAGCATCGATACTATCGAAGCCCGGGCTGTACTCGTAGCGCACAACAAGATAAGCCTCATCTCCGGAAACGGCACCACTGCGCACGAGTAGTCTGTCATCTGCCGTCGAAGCCAGCGGCTCACTCAGGACGACGCGGCCCTGCAGGTAATCAATGTCATAGTCCATCGCCGGCGTCAGGTTAACGACGCCCGTCACCAGGCCGGAAGCCTTGTCGCGCAGTTCGATACGCACGCGCTCGGAACCGGCGAGCAGATCCTGGCGTCGCAGGAAGTACAGCGATCCGCCTGTGCCCCGGAATTCTTCACGACTGGCAAGCGTTCCTGGCTCAGCCGCATATGCATCGACTGCAAAACGCTTGTCGCCAAATTCAGTTGCGGCGTCCGCCTCGTAGTGTGCGTTAGCGCCGTAGAGCCCGCGATCGACCCTGCCGAGCTCGTTATTCATGTAGGCAACCTTGAAATTGCCCCATTGGCCGTAGTTATCGTCCTGGCTAACACGGACAAAGAACTTGCCCATAGTCGGTGCCATTTCCTGCACCACTGAATCGTCACCAAAGGTCGGATAGTAGTAATCGGCATCGATGCGACGGAACAGCGAATCCGGAGACTTGTCCATGAAATTGCTGAACAGGTCGCTGATCGGCCCTTCGCGCGTATCCGCGCTCGCCGTGACACGCCAGTGATCGCCGAACTTACCGTTCACGAAGAACGCGAGCCGACCGTCAACCGTCGAGTCATAATCGTAAACTGAGTTTGCACCCTGCAGCAGGTCGATTGCACCGCCCGACTTGCTTCCCGATACGGTCATATCGGCCATACCCACGGAGAACCAGTCGTTGTCCTCGAATTCGAGATCACGCAGGTACAGCTCGCCGCTACCTTCTTTGTCGAGGACGGCGACCTCAACCGTGTGCTGACCCTGTGGCAGGACTTCCTCAGCGAAGAAGCTGCCCTGCTCGTCGACCGGGATCGGGCGACCCGCTACCCAGACTTCCTGATCGGGACGGATGCCGTTGCCGCGCACGTTAACTGTGCCGCTCGAGAGGCCGATATTCTGCAAACTCAGGCGGTTGGCAGCAAAAGCGGACATCGGTACCGGCAGCCCGTTATTCTCCTCGATCAACTCCTCGACGGGTTCATCTTCATCGACAACCGGCGCATCGGTGTACACGACCCACAGCGGCTGGGCCTGCGTCTCATCGAAGTTGTCATCCGCGCCATACACACGCAGCACGTAGGCAAGCTCGTCGGCCGGCGCGCGAAACTTCCCTTCCGGCGGCTGCCATTTCGCGTGGCCGTCGACGCCGATATCGATCACCTCAAAGGGTGTTGATTCCTGTGACTGACCGTTGCGGAACATGCGAATCTCGGCCCGCTCGATAAAGTGCGAGTAGTTCGTATACATGCTGAAGTGCACGTCCGACCCCACCATGGTGCCATTTTCCTGCGGTACGAAATCTACCCGCGATGGTTGTGCCGTAACGCTCAGGCGCGGCGCCGACCGGAGGTTGTCGAAACCGAACTGGATGTCGACATCGGCCAACGCCACGTCGGTGCAGCGTTGTATGTCAGATGAACTGCGGCGCGGATCGTCGAGCGGCTCGCCGTCGACGGTAATGCGCATCAGGTTCAGGCCAAGAGGGTTCTCAGGATGCAGTTCGCGCGTCATGCGCGTGACGTCAATGCCTTCGTAATCGTCAAGGATGGCGAGTTCGTCGTAGACGACCTGCACGGCGACGTGCGAGGTCTCACCTTGCACAAACCCCGCATTTACAACGTCATCGGCATGCACGAAGCCACGGCCTTCGAATTCCCGTTGCGATGGGTCGAGTTGCATCTGCTCCGCAACGAGTTCCATCGCACGGCGAGCGCGGGATGCGGAAAGGCCGATATCGTCGCCGTAGACGCCCGCCGTCCGTCGTGCCAGGCGTTCGTTACGCGTGTACCCCACAAACCGCAGGCGCGGATTGGTCCTGTCGGCGACGTCTTCAAGCGAGCGCGCAAGTACGCCGGCAAGACCGTCTTTGAGTACGGGTTGGCCGTCAACGAACTGCACATCGGGAATGCTTCCCCATGGCGGATCGTAGACCTTGGTGACCATTTCCGCGCCGGCATCGCCAGGACAGAGCTGTGGCTCGTCGGGCAGTTCCTGTAATGGATCGTCGTACCAGAACTCAACTTCGACTCGACGATTAAGGGCGCGACCGCGTGCCGTGTCATTCGAGGCTATCGGTCTTTCGGTGCCGCGTCCGTCACTCATGACGATTTCCGTCGGCAAATCGAGGCTATCCTGAATGGCCAATGCAACGCGGCGAGCACGTGCTTTCGACAGGCCGGTGTGATCGCCGTAAATGCGCTCGACACGCCCTGCCAATGGCAGTGTATCGGTATGTCCGACGAATTTGACGGCGACGTTTTGCTTGCCTTCGAGATTCGCGAACGCTTCCTGGACGCTGGCGGTGAAATCCTCACTCACGTCGATCGACTCTGAATCGAAGTTCAGCGGGGCAATGAGGTTCTGCACACGCGCCCGGCGGGCGTGGCCATCGACGTATCGCAGCTTACAGACAGTCTGCATGCGGCAGACCTTCAACGTCTTGGCTTCGTGGTGTACGAGTACTTCTTCCAGCGTGGCTTTCTGGCGAACTTCGTCGTACCAGACCTCAACTTCGACACGACGGTTCATCGCACGACCCGCTTGTGTGTCGTTACTCGCTGCTGGATTCAGGTCGCCTTCCCAGGTGTACGAGACGCCCTCGGCCGGTAGTGCCAGTGCCGTTTGCATGTGCTCGGCAACTTCACCGGCACGCTCTCGCGAGAGTCCCATGTTGTCGCCGTACACGGCCACCAGCCGCGGCGACAAGGGCTGATTGTCGGCATGACCGACGAGGTGCAGCCGTACGTTCATGCGATCACGCATGTCATCCAGGATCTCGCCCAGCGATACGACGGTCGTGTCCGGGATTTGCGCGACGCCGGTCTCGAAGTAGATCGGTGGCACCAGTCCGGTCAGCTTGATGGTCTCAAGGCCGTTCGCCAGCCCTTCGCGCATCTCGATCGTGTCGGCCACCTCGTGGTCTTCGCGCTCCGGGTCCTGAACCCACTGCATGATCGGTTCGTCGAGCGACAGGTGCCGTTCCACGGCTTCGCCAAGCGAGGTCTCGTCTACATCCTGTGCAGATACAGCCATTGGCAGCAGCAGCATTGCCAGTGCGGTGCGTAAGTGCGTAACGTTCATCGCTCGCCCTCCCGCTTCTTCTTGGCTGGTTCGCCCAGACGCCAGTGAACCTCGGGCTCGATGACCAGGTCATAGCAACAGGCCATCTCTTTCCAGGCGTCCTCAATCTGTTTTCTGAGCGTGTCCAGTCGACGCTCGACCAGCGACGCTGATTCGATGTCGGCCACGTAGGACAGTCGCAGCACCGCCGGTGCTTTTTGCAGTTCATCCAGCAACATGGGGATGCGTGGCAACCACTGCTGGCGCATTTCGACCGAGTCCGGCACGAACACGGCGTCCGCGATGTCGAGCCCGACCACACGGTGGATCGAAGCACCAAAGTTGATACGCAGAGCCTTACCGCGTGTTGCACGTTGCACCTGTACAGGTCGCGTCGATGGACGGTAGCCGGTTGGCAGCGAGCGATCGTCGAGCTTCAGTACGAAATTGCTGCCGCGACTCTCGTGCGGAACAATCGCGCACGTTACGTGATAGCGGCCCTGCTTGTCGGTGGTCGCTGCGAGGCCCCGCGCAGTAACCAGGCGCACGCCGGCCAGGCCGATTTCATCATTGTCCTGGTAACCGTTGCGATTCGCGTCATCGAATACCTTGCCCGTAACATCGGTGCAGTCAAACGTCGGGTCGGGCACGATACGCACAGTCGCCGAAGCTTCGGAGGACATGATGCCGCCGGTGATGGCATTGACGGCCTGGGCGCGGTTGACGAATTCGCCCTCAGTAACACCCGCACCGACTGCGAGCAGCAATTTGACTTCGTGACGTCCGTCCGTTGTAAGAAGCAGGCCATCCCATGCAAGCTCACGACCGTTGATCACCGGTTCGGACGGCACGTTGTCAAAGCGCGCCGAGCCCGCGACGTAGTGGAAACCGGCCGGGAAGCGATCGATGATGACCACATCATTGAGATCGGCACCGAAGGAGTTACTGACGGTGATCACGTACGGCACCAGTTGACCGCGCGTGACGTTCAGCATCGGCGTCGACTTGGTTACGGCAACCGCGCCGCCGAGACGCGGGTCGAGCGGCAGGTGGTTGTTGAACAACTGGCTCGAACCCGGAACGTCGCTGTTATCGAGCCTCAGGAACAGGTGATAGCCTGTGGCGTTGCTGGCCGCAGGCACGGATGTGGGCGGCGCGAACTCCGACAACTGAGCTTCACAGGTCTGCGGCGTCGCAATCACGGCGTCGTTGACGGACCCGGCACAGGCCGGCACATCGAATGGCAGTGTCGTAAGGTCCGAGGTCGGCGGGATTATCTGCGAGACACCGGGCACGTAGCTGGTATCAGGCGCCACTACCTGGAGCAGGTAGAACTCCGCGCTCGGGCAGGCCGGATCGGAAAAGTTGATATCGAACTTGTAGTAACCGTTGCTGACCGTGACCTGTCCCTGGTGATTCGGATCATCAAAGCAGGCGTCAGGGAGCGGCGTACTGGTGCGTCCATCAAGCAGAGTCACGGTTGCGCCGAGTACCGGTGCACGCGTGACTGAATCGTAGACAACACCATTCGGGTCAACCGGCATGTTGAGCGCCAGCAGGTTGCTGCCTTCCTGCACGTCGATCTCATCGATGCGTTGCTGGCCGTCAGTGAAATCGGAGTCGGCCTGGCCCATCAGTGCGGTGGTCGCACCCGCACCTGGCGCGCTGAAGCGCAGGCTGTAGAACTCACCGGATGCGTAGTTCGGCATCACATTGGCGAACAGGTAGTAACCGTCCGCGCCAGTTTGCATGCTGCGCACGAGTTGTCCGTCAAGCAGGAGATCGACCGTCCAGGCTTCGAGCGGCCGTTCAATGCCATCGTCGGGCGTATTGTCGTGATCGGCGTCGTGCCACACGTAACCACTGAGCATTCCTGCTTCCGGCATGGCGCCAACATCGATCATTACCGTCGCTTCGGCTTGCTGCTGCGGATCGTCCCAGTAGACACGAGCCGTATTGGTGATGGTCGTGCCTTCGACGAGCAACGGATTGATGACCGCCTGGAATTGCAGGGTGACGAACTGACCTGGCTGCAGGGGGCCGTAATCGGTGAAATAGTCTGCTGTGATGACCTGTCCAGCCACGCTGACACCTGTCGGCAGACCATTCATTGTTGCCGACTGGTCGACGTAGGTCAGGTAGCCCGGATCGACCTCGTCGAGATCGTCCCGAATAAGTACATACAGAGCCGGGACGTTGCTGACGTTCTGGACAGTGACCGTGTATTCAAGCGTTGCGCCCGCGATCGCAGGACCGCCGCCCAAGACTGCCAGTTCCTTTACGATAGAGAGGACCTGCGCATTGCCGACAACCACGACCGTCGGCTCCGGTCCGGTGGACGGGTCTCCGTCACCGTCCGTCAGGAGGTTGGCAACCTCTACGCTGTACACAGTTGCCTGGTTGACGATCAGCGAGCCCCGGACGGCCGCCGCATCGACCAGCATATCGAATTGCACCGTCGTCGATGCGCCTGGATCGAGTACACCGTTGGTGCCGACCTGGACCTGCGCCTCCAGCGGGAACACACCACCGTCGGGCTGACCGAGGGGGGCACCATCGAGTGTCGTCGAGTCGGCCACATAGGTCACATAGGCCGGGACGTTATCCAGCAATTCGAGGGCTGTCGCCGGAACGGTGCCGTTGTTGTAAATCGTAATCGTGTAACGCAGGACGTCGCCGGGATCGACAATGCCCGGTGATCCGTTGTCGACCTGCAGGGCAGCGCTCTTCTCGGCAAACAGCAGCGGGAAGTTGCCCACGATGTCACGTGTCGGATCGTCCGGTATGTCGGTTCGCGGGTCGTCGGACGGTAAGTCCGCCAATCCCTGGTCCACAGCGGATACGAATGCCTGGTTGGAAATGACCGTGCCGTCAACGGCATCAGGGTATACAACGACATCGAAGGTAATCGTGGCTGTGTTGTCCGGCACGCCGGCATTCATCGCTCCGGGCGTCGTATCTTCAGGCGCATTGATCTGGATGCCGTCGACCAGCGGCGAACTCGCCCCATCCGGCACGACGACCCCGTTTAACGTAGTGCTACCGGCTACGTAGGTAGTGTTCGCGGGAATCTGGTCAACGATATCGACACCGGTCGCATTGTCCGTACCCGTGTTCTGCACCGTGATCGCGTAACGCAGCGTCTCGCCTGCAAGCAGTACGTTCGGATCGCCCGTGATGTAGCTCGAGATCTTGTCAATGTCGAAATAGGGCGCGGACTGGATCTGGATCTGGGTCGGGTCTTCATCGCCAGCGACGTTTGGATCCGCCGGACCATTGACGTTCGGGTCGTCACTGATGCCAGCCAGGTAATCATCGAACATCATAGACGACTGGTTGTAGACGAAGGTGTCGTTCGCAATGACAGGCGCGAGCTCGACTTCGAACTCGACCAGGACAGTTTCGCCCAGTCCGCCAATGCTCAGGTTGCGTACGTCCAGCAGCCCGGAACCGGCGGCCCCGCCGTTCGGGTCTGTATTGCCAGCATCCGCGCCCGCCGGAAGCGTAACGGTATTCAGCGTGCCCGGCTGGAACAGTGGATTCGCATTGAGACTGTCGAGTTCATCGACGATTGAGAAATCGCTAACGCCAACGTCGCTCAGGTTCTCGACATACAGTCGGTAGCGCAGCGTTTCGCCCGGCGTCGCGACGGTGCCCGGGTCATCTCCGGTTGTCACGTTTATTACCGTCTTCTCGAACCGAAGCACCGCCAGGTCGACGACGACGCTGTGCGCGTCCTCGTGGTCCCCAACGCCCACGGTACCGTCGGTCAACGTGCGACTGTACATGGTCGAGGCGTCGGCATTGAACCACTCGATTGCGCCGGCGACGTTTGTCAGCGTGACACCATCCTGGGAATCAGTGTCGAGCCGCGTGCGATACGCGATCATCAGTCGCTCACCCACACCGATCACCGAGGGGGCGGTCAGCGTGTTGAACGTGAGCTCACACGCGGCACCGTTATAGGCGAACGAGTAGTCCACCCCCTGGACCAAAGGACCTTTTCCAGGTACCGGTGTGATGCCATCTGCCGCGAACACGCGCGCGCTCTGAATCTCCGGTGTTGTGTCGCACATCCCGCCGGTCGGGCCGTCGGGCAGTCGGTCGACGAGCGTCATACTGTACGCGTCGGACTCGCTCTCGTTTTGCACGCCGATGACGAAATCTCCCCACTCCGCCTGACGCATCGTCGCCGGACCGGTCTTCGAGACCGTGAGTCCCGGCGGCAACGTAAATTCCCCGACGAGGCCCGAGTAATCCACTCCATCGACGTTGAACGTCGTGGGGTCGGCCGAGGCGACGATCGTCACACGATCCGTGCACCCGTCTCCGGGTGGTGTCGGATAGGGACACGGGTCCAGGTTGTTCGGGGTTTCCTCATGGTTTAGGGTGAATGTGAAGGTCAACGGACCGGTTGGCACACCGTCCACGGCAAGCACGAGCACCACATCGAGTTCAGCCGAAACCAGGGACGGGTCGCCAACCTCGAAATTCCGATGTTGAAATGTCCCGAGAGAAAAGTACGGGATGGGCCCCGGCAACGTGAACTGCGGCGGAAGCGTTGCGATGAAGTCATAGCCGCTTTGCGGGCCCGTTGTCGTACCCCAGCTGATGCTCGAGATCGGGTTGCCGTTCGTGATGACGGGATCGCCCGGCTGGCTTCCGGGAACGTTGTCCACCGGGTCACGCCAGGATCCATCAACGGATACAAACGTGATATCGGCCGCCGACGCGCTCCCGGTTGGAAGCAATGCGGTCGATGCAAGAACCAACGCGGCCAGGATCATGAACATCTTCTTCATGGCGTTGCGTTCTATATTCCCTGTTGATTCGCTGGGCATCGTCGGCATGTCGCATCCATTCCATTGAAGCCCCCGATACTGACAGCCCGTTCTCTGCGTAATCCGATTTGGGCAATCCCGCTACCGTGAAACCCCTGGGGTTCTCAGGCCGGAGACTTTGCGTCGCCACCTTGCGGTGGTTTTGCCTTTTCCTATTCCGAAGTGAACTATCGCGCATCGCCAGAAAGCAGAACTCGACTTGGGTCACACCCTGACGTTCTTCCGAGAATTACTGAAAACGATTGTAAATACCGTCTGTTACGTGTGCCGACGAAGCGAGCGGGAGGCAGATTTTATGCTTTATGTAATATTGACGGCATTATGCGAAACAGCATCACGCAGCCGGCAGGAAATCGATCGGATAAATGATCGTCACCGCTGCAATGTCTTCTTTAGCACCAAAGTCGAAGGTCGCAACACGATCCACAACCTGCTGTACCAGCGTCGGAGCTTTCATATCCGAAGACTGCATTGCACAGAACGACACGGAGCCGTCCGGCTCGATCGTTAGCTTGAGGATCATCTGGCCGCGTAGTGTCGGATCTTTGCGTAGTTCGCGGTTGTAGAGCCGGTAAAGAGACGCCTTGTAGCGATCAAACACAATCTGGATCTCTTCATCCGTGCGGCCGGCCAAAACGCCGCCGCTCATCGGACGACTGCCGAACCCTTCTCCGCCTGTGCCAATGGAACTCGAGACGCGTGTGGCTGCGACGCCACCCATGCCTGGGCCACCATCGCCACCAATATCACGACTGATGGCAGCAAGGTTGATCCCGCCACTCGAGCCCGGGGCGTTGGTCGTAACCATGTTGCGCTGCGTGCGGCCAACTGCATCTTCACCCGCATTGCGTACCCTGGCTTCCGAGCCCAGCTGTGTCGACGGGCGCATGCTTGCGGTGCTCGCAAAACTTTCCCGAAACGCAAGAATACCTTTCGACTTCACTTCTTCCTTAATGTCCTGCTCATCGACAGCCGCTACCTTGGGCTGTTCGACAGATTTGGGAACATCCTCGGGTGGAATCTCCTCAGCGAGCTCCGGATCGGGAATTTCTTCCTCAACCAACGGCTCCTCGATCTGTGCGACCGGCGGTGGGGGCGGCAGCTTCGGACGTACGAGCTTTGCCATACGCTCAGGCAATTGGATCTCCTGCGGGCGCTCCAGAATCGGAATAGCAATGGACGCGACCAGAATACCGAGTACAGCCGACACGAGCAGCGTCGAACCCAGAGATTTGCGATAGCGCTGGTCTTCCTCAGTACCGCGGGCCCATGGCATGACGATGGCGTGCGCGGGCCAGCTGTCCGATTCGCGCTCGACCGTCCATTCGCTCTGGCGCTCTTCTTCGCGACTCAGCACGTCAGTCAATTCATAGTGCAGGCAATCCAGCGAAACGTCCTGATCCCCGATCTTATCGGCGACTTCCTGGCGACGTCTTTCGGTCGCCAGGATCAGTTCGCCGTAGTCGTGGATCCTGTCGCGTGCTTTTCGAATGTACTCAACAGGATCGCCGCCGTGACCTGAATCCTGCCAGAAAAGGCGCATGGCGCCGAGGTTGCCGAGCGCCTCGAGTGAGCGACAAACCTCACCAAGCGCGTCGTACTTGACGCTCTGGCCGGCCAAGTCGCCTAGTTCGGCATCGACCGCCTGCAAATCGCTTTGCAGCGCTGCGAGCACTCTTTCGGAGTCCTCAACCTGGGCGCGCAGGGATTGTTCCTGATCAGAAAAATCCGTTTTCATGTCACCTTCGTTCATGAGGTGCTAGCGCGACGCCACCTGCGACGACTTTTGCGTGACCGCGAGTGATACGTTTTCGTAGCCTTGGCTTGTGCATGTGGACATGACTGTTTTGACAACCATGAACGGCACAGACTTGTCCGCGAGGATGGTTACTTCGCGGCTTGCGGCCACAGTGAGCGTGCTCACTCCGACGATGTTTTCCTTGAGTTCAGCAAGGCGCGCATGAATCGGCTCTACCACACCCTCCTCGCCATTCACGATGTCTTCGACGCGGGCGACCAGCTTGCCCTGGACGAGCACTTCATCGGGGCTGATAAAAATTACAACCGTTTCTCGCGGCTTTGACTCGACTCGCGATTCGGGCAGTTTCACTTCCTTCGGTGCGTCCAGAATTTCAACAGAACCCGAGTTAACCAGCAGAAAGAAAACGAGAATCGTAAACACGTCCATCAGTGACGTGAGATTCATTTTTCCAATCTTCACACGGTTGCGTCCCATGCGCTTGATTCGACGTGAATGCCTCACGGCGCATCTCCTACAGAAATTTCGGTAAACAGCGCAACGAGCTCAAACTCTTCCTCGACATCGGTTGGCACCTCGATGGTGCGAACGATATCCATTACCTGGATCAGGTAATCGTAGGGAATATGAGACTCCATCAGCACAGATGCTTCTTCGTGGTCCGGATACTCACGTTTCAGTTCGACGATGTACTCCGACAGGGTATCCAGGTCGTATTCGTCGTCATCCAGCTTTGGAATGGTTGCAATCGTGCCTGTGCCGTTGCTGATGACTATTCCTTCTTGCCTAACGATGACTTCGACGCGGAAACTATTTTCCGTGTTCACCGCTCCACCTGCCGCACTCGGCAGATCGAGTTCGACGATTGTCATTCGCGAAAATACGGCCGTAATAAGCAGAAACGGGATAAGAACCACCATGAGGTTGAGAAACGTGGTGACGTCGATGTCGTACGTATTGCCGGTACGCCGCTTGTAGTGATGTTTTCTGCGGGCCATATCGATTACGCCGCTGCGACAGTCCTTGCCCGTCTTGAGAATACGTTCAGGGCTTTGACAGTTGCCATCTCGAGGCTGTCCACGATGTCACCAGTTTTGCTGGTCAATATTGCGTGTACAACGAGTAGCGGGATAGCGACCATGAGGCCGAATGCCGTGGTGTTCATAGCGACCGATATACTTGCCGATAGCAGGTCAGCCTTCTCAGCCGGGTTCGCATTGGCAACAGCGGTAAACGCCTGGATCAGACCCATAATGGTGCCGAGCAATCCGAGCAAAGTAGCGACGCTGGATGCGAGTGCAACGTATGGCGTACGCTTTTCGAGGCGCGGCACGATTTCCATCATGCTTTCCTCCATGGCGATTTCGATATCCTCGCGGCGGCGTACGGTTCCCTGCAATGACAATCCCATGTTCAAAACCTGGGAAATTGTCGACGGGTCTTCACTGGTCATCGTCCGAGCTTCGTCAAACTCGCCACTGTCAAGCAAGGGTTGTACCTTGTCCCAGACAACCTGGTTCTTGTTCGTCACCAGGGTCAGCGTAATAAAGCGTTCCACTGCAATCGCGACGCCAAAGGCGAACACGAGCAGTATCGGAAACATGAACAGACCACCCGTCGCGAAGAAGCTGACAATCGAATAGAAAAAGTCCATTTCCAAATCCTCGTTAAACAGAATGTCCCCAAAAGGAGTGGGGCAGAAGCCAGATTAGACAGCGCGCACAACGTGAAGTGTGACGCAGCGCACATTCGGGGATAATGTAGGGGTGCAGCTCGGGTTTCTTGAACTGCTTCACATTGCGGCAAGTTACTCGCCGGTGCGAATCTCGTAAAACCTGAGTTCACGTAGGAAAACGTCCTTGTCGACCGGTCGGGCGCGGTCTTTGAGCGTGTCGCTGAAGGTTAGCGCGTCGCCCATCTCGGAGGACTTCCAGGGAATGATGACGAGCGACTTGGGGGTTTCCTCGTTACCAAGAATTGACATGCCGGACATGCTGCGCGGGTTCTTTATCCCGTCGCCGTTCTCTGTCTCGTCCTGGATTTCTTCAACCTCGTCCTCGCCGACCTCCTCGGGCTCTTCCGCGAAAACCAATGCCGGCGCCAGGACCAGAAGAATCAGGTAAATTTGCTTTAGCATGTCTACTCCTGCACGCCCAGTCTGTTGCGGATATCTGCGATCCACATCGTGGCTTCCGGATCCCCACGTACGGTAGCCAAATAAGCGCTGTAAGCCTCCAGTGCGCAGTCGAGGTCGCCCAGGTACAGGTCACACAGGACACCAAGATTGCGCCGGGCATGGTGATAGCCGGGGAAAATCGACAACGCAGTCTCGTAGGCGTTCCTGGCCTCTGTGAAGCGCCCGGTTTTGCGATAAACGATACCGAGTTCGTTGTGTACTACAGGATGATCCGGGGTCAACTCGAGCGCTTTGAGCAGATGCTTTTCGGCCGCTTCGAGATTGCCAGCCTCATGCTCTGCAATACCAAGATCGATACGGGGGCCCGTTGTATCAGGGGCTGCCTCCGCAACTCGGGTCAACATTGCGATCCCGCTGGCGTGATTGCCGTCTTCCAGCTGCGCGATGGCTTGGCTGTATTGCAAACGTGCCCGGTCATTGACCGGTGATGCTTCGGTAATCGTAAAGCCCACGTTCTCCTGCACGTCGATACGGGAGGTCGGACGTGGTTTCTGTGTGGTCGTAGCACAGGCTGCAAGCAGCAGGCCAGTCAAGAGTAGAAAGACGGAACGGGCGATCATTGGGCAACTCCCATGTCGCTCCTAATCACGACCGGCGATTCAGTGATGCCTGCATCTGGTAGTTCGGGGCTGGTTTCCGAATTGGCCTCGACAACACCCTCCCCAATTGCCGGCGACGCGGCAATGGGCATGCGGTAGGCATACACGTCACTAGCGCCGAGAAAACCTTCCGTCGATTCCCGCTTGGCGTAGCGCCCGGGCATCAGGTCCGCGAGATTGTCTAAACTTTTCTGCACCCATGGGTTGTAGATACCGCTCGCGAGCAACTCGAAATTCGCCTCGTGAACTTCAATGCCACGCTCCTCGAAGGGATAGGCCTCCTCCTCCAGAACGAGCTCATACGCGCTGGCTTCAGCCGCCGTCATACCCTCAGGCCGCTCTGACTCGAGCAGCGAGGCGCTGAACTCCAGGTAGACTTCCGCGATATAGTAAGTTGCGGCCGCAGTGACTTCGGCTACCTCGTAACCAACAAGCCCCTCCATAGCAGCCAGGGTTTCGTCCATTTGCTGTCGCTTGAGCGCAATACTCTGCTCGAAAGGCTGCGTCAGGCGAGTACGCACAAACTGCTCGAACGTCCTTTCCGAGAGCACGAGTGCCGCTTTGGACGCCAGGAAGCGACTGCGATCGGTCCGCTCGGATCCGGCCTCGCGATCCTGCTCCACAATCTCGTTGAGTTCATCGAAATAGCGCTGGAAGTCCGACTGCTCATGATAGATTTCGGACAAGCGGGTACGGGTTTGCATGGCGAGGTCGAGTGGCAAAGGCCAGGCGCCGACGTATTCTTCGTACACACGAATAGCGTCGTCCATGGCGTGCACTTCGTCGTACATTTCACCGGCCGTGAGCAGGGCTTCCCGGCTCAGGTCGGGGTCGCTGGACTCGGCCGCGATACGCTCGTGCTCACCGGCGGAGCGTGCGATCTGCCCATCCTCACGATAGATGTGAGCCAGTTGTTTGGTCGCGTCGGCGTGCAACTCATGATTCGGATGAGTTTCCCGAAAATCCTCGAGCACGCCGGACGCTGCCGTCCAGTCTGACAGTTTCATCAATGCCGCAGCAGCATCGTATTCAGCCGCGCTGCGGATAGTCGATGTCGGCGTAATAGCTTTTACGCGCAGAAAATGGTCGGCAGCCCCTTGATAGTCCTCGAGCACGATAGCCTGCTCACCCTGCTTGTAGATTGCAGCCGCCAGGTTTTCAATGACGGCAGGACGCGTTTCGTCTTCCGGTGCGGTCAGATTGAGCACCTTCGAGTAGGCGACTTCAGCGTCCTGGTACTCGGCAATATCAATCGATGAATGCGCGACTACGGTCCACGCCGAGCGGCGCAGAGCATCGTCCGACGCGGGGTAGCGCTCGATCACCTTATGCGCCGAGTCGATGGCCCGGGCGAAGTCTTTCATCTCGTACAAGTCATCGGCAGCTGCGCCGAGGACGATGGGTGCCTGCTCGTGCTCGCCGAATGCTTCAGCAAACCGGAGCGAACTCTCAACCGTAAGTTCCTTGACCTCACGTTGCCTGGCGCCGGTCGCTATCTTCAAGTCCTCACGATGTGCGAAGACCGCGGCGTAACCGGCTGCGGAGGATTGTTCATGGTCAGGGTATTCGTAGGCGGTGCGCTCAAACTCAAGTGCCGCGTCGGCAAAGTCGCCATTCTCGAGTAGCAGGTCCGCGAGCTGGTAATTGACGCCAGCCGTTTCAGTATCGGACGGGAAGGACGCCAACAACTCTCTATACCAACGCCTCGCCTCGCCGAAGTGCGTGGGTTTTTGCTCATCTATCCCTTCAGTTTGGTAGAGCGCATGGTAGTGGCCTGCCAGATCGGTCAGGTTAGTCTTAAGTAACTGGACCACGTCGGGTGACGATTCTACGTCGACATGGTTCCAGTATGCCGAAACAAGCGCGTACTGCGTCGCAAACTCCTTCTTCGATTCCACCACGAGTAACGGGAAGCCGGCTTCGCCATAAATATCGACAACGCGCATGCTGAAGTGCGGGGAGACTTCGTGGAACGGGTTCAGGCCGATGAACGACTTGTAGACTGATGCCGCATCTTCGTAGCGAAGCTTCGTGAAGTAGAACTCACCAAGACTCTGGTAGATCTTATCGGCGTAGCTTCGCTGACCGTTCGTCGCAAAGTATTTGTCGATAACCTCGGGGTCGCCCATGTTCGAGAAACTCAGGCTGATGACGCGAAAAGTGTCGGAGATACGGTGCTCATCGTCGTTTTCTTCGAACGCATCAAAGTCGAAGCCGATGGCCTTGCGGTGATCGAGCATCGCTACGAAATTGTCGAGAGCCTCCTCATAGAAGTACTGCTTGTATAGCGTCCAGCCTTTCTTATAGAGCGCCAGCTCATAATAAGACGATGACGCTCCCATATTGATTACGGCGCCGTAAGCGTCTTCTGCATTGATGTATTTCTTGCGGACGAAGAAGTACTCGCCACGGCGAAACTGCACTTCATCAACGAAGCGCGAATGCGGATATTCGCGCACCAGGCGATCCATGACGGCCATGGCCTTGTCTGGCTCGCCGATTTCGTCGTACGCGCGCGACATTTGGTACAGCACCTTATCGTTGCGTTCGTAGTCAGGGTAGGTTTCGAGAATCTTCTGGTAGGTCGCAATTGCCTCACGCGGTCCGGCAGGCACGACCTGCGTATCGTCGCCAGTCATTTCGTCCTGGTAGTCATTTGACTGTGAGAGAAAGGACTCCCGTGTCGCGCGTTGTTCAAATGCCAGCTCGGATTCTGTTGGCTCATCAGGCCTGGCCCCCGACCCGCTTGCCTGGATAACTTTGTTCGCCTCCGCCGTCTCGGGCGCCGCCATTTCGACCATTTCATCACTGCCGAGCACACCGTAGGCCTGCTCAATCTGCAGATCAGCCAGACGTCGCATGGCTTCGGGTGTGCGCGCACTTTCCGATGTTTCCTCGAGGTAGCGGCGATAACTCTGAGCTGCGCGCTCGAGACCGTCATCGAGGAATACTTCGTCCAGGTCGGCTGGCACAGTGTCGAGTTCGGCAAGCGTCCCCGACTTGTTTACAGCCGTACTGCAGGCGGCCAAGCCAGTCAGGAGAAGACAATACGCAATGCGGCGCTTGTTCATTCAGCACCTTCCCGCCGCGCTTGCGCCTGGGTCGCGCGATCGTAACTGTCGGCCAACGCGAATCGCGCTTTGTCGCCGTAGTTTTCCAGGTGATCGCGGCGAGCGATCAGCTGGTCGATGGCAAGCACTTCGAGCAAGCGCCCCTGGCGCGCCATGAGCATGTCGATTTTTTCGACGGACTGCTGCACGTCGGCACGCAGGCGCTGCATCGGTTTGTCGTAGCCTTCGAAACTGTGTGTTGCGGCCTGCCTTGAGCGGACGAATTCATCGTACTCGCTCTGCAGCGTCGCCATGGCCTCGTCAAGGCTGCGAAGATTACTGTCGAATTCGGTGAATCGCTCGTGGTACTCGATGTGAAGCGTATACGTGATAAGCCCACGCAGCCGCTGTACCCTCACGAGATCCTGCCCCGTGGCTTGCGCCTCAAGCAGGTCGAGACGCGCGATTACGGCCTGCTCGTTACGCGTTGCCAGGAATTCGGGGCGCGGCGTTGTTAACAAGTCGTTGCGGCGCTTGACCAGCATCCGGTGCTGCTCCTTGCGCAGACGCAGGCGAGAGTCGAGCTTGCGGAAAGCCTCATCGACGTCCGGCAAGAGAGGTTCGTAATGAGCTCGACGTATCCCGACCATTTCGTCGTAGGAATCGAAGCCGCCTTCCCAGGTAAGCAACCGGCGCTTCAGGTCGGCCAGGTCCAGGTAGTTTTGCAACCCGGTCTGGAAATCGTGTGAGGCGAGCAGCTCCATCAGGTAGTACGTTTCGGGTGTTTCGGGCAATGAGCGCAGGCGAATCAGCCAATCCTTGTCCTTTCGAATCTCTTCGCGAACGAGCGCCTCCAGGAACTTGCCTTCGCGAATGCTATCTATCGAGTCGCTGAGTTTTTCAATTTCGGCACCAAAGGCATCCAACGCGCGACCGTAATGCACCGCTGCGCGCCCGTGAATATCGAGTTTGCCGTAGGCGTAAGGGAGTGCCAGTAACGCTTCCTGGGTGGCAGCGTCAGTGACCTCCCGCTCGGCGAGAATGCCCCAGGGCACAATGGCGCGCTCGTAGTCTTCGCGGGACATGTTGGCCCATCCAGCGCTTAGTAGCGCCTGGTTCGAATACGGTCCTTCGAGACTCACGCGATTCAGGACTGACGCCGCCCGTTCGAACTCCTCGTCTTCCAGGTAAATCGTGCCCAGGACGAGATTGGCCTTATCCCGGATCGCGAATTCGCCCGGCTCGTTGCTTTTTATCAATCCAGCGATATCCAGTTGCTCGAGTGCCTTTGATCGCTGGCCGTCCTCGAGCCACGCAATACCTAAATTGTAGGCGGCGAAGCCACCATATTCATCGGACTTGAGCAGTCCTTCGAGAACTGGAACGGCATCGAGCGGGCGCCCCTGAGCCAGGTAGACGTTGGCTCTCAGGAATTCGATGTCGTCGCGTATTTCTTTTGGAATTTCGCCTTCGATACGATCGAGTGCGAGCAGCGCATCTTCCATCTGCTGCTTCTGAAAGTGAATACGCGCAAGTCGATAGGCAGCATCGTTGCGGACGCGCTCATCGACAGCACCCTCGAGTACTGCCGTGATCGCACGGCCGGCGCGATGGTGCATGCGATAGCGAAGCTCGAAGTCCCCGAGCGAAAACTCGGCATCGTCGATGTGTAGATAAAGTGAGTCGAGGTTTTCCTCATCGACATCGCGGTGCTGCAGAACCTCGGTGTCCAGACGCTCCAGCGCATCGAACCAGTCCCCTTGAAGCGCGTAATAAACCGCCTCACCGAAATAGGGGTCCGGCGGCTCATCGGCCAAGACTGGCCGCGGCGCCATGGCTACGCATACCAGCCCTGCTACAAGCAGCGATGGTCGTGTCATCGTCTACCAGTCCCCAACCCTGATGCCATCGCTGCCGAGGCCGGGACTCGCCAACGCGATACCCAAGGCTGAGGGCTTAATACCCTTGTTGATCGTGAAAAGGCCGGACTCCGAAAACTCCTTGCCACTTTTGAGCTTGCCGATCATTTTCACAGACAACTGGTGGTCACCGGTGGTCAGGTTGCCAGTATAGAGTCGTTGCACACCGCCATTCTGCAGCGCGTCCAGCTCCTTGAAACTGTAGATATGATGGGTCGCGAGTTCGCCGTCGATCATAAGTTCAATCGCATCGAGCCGGAAATCCTCGTCTTCATCGAGCGACACAAAGACAGACACCTCTGTATGCGACGGGAACAGCAGCCGTTCCTCAAGCGTATTCAGCTCCGACGCAATGTTCAGAACGTCCGATTTGATCTCCTGAACCTGACCATCGAGGCTTCGCATGTCATCTCCCGACAGATCGCCGGCGAACACAACTAACGGGCTGCCGACCAGCAATGCCAGCAAGCACCTGCGAATAATATTCGACATCCTGAAACTCCCTTGGTCTTACATAATCCATTGATTCTTAGCCGCTTATTGCGGCGCGACCAGTCTCTGGCACGAGGAGCTAGTGTTGGTGAGTCGCGCAACTATGTCTGTGAACT
Source organism: uncultured Woeseiaceae bacterium (assembly GCA_945788625.1). Classification (GTDB taxonomy): domain Bacteria; phylum Pseudomonadota; class Gammaproteobacteria; order Steroidobacterales; family Woeseiaceae; genus UBA1847. The sequence continues at coordinate 60,458 of CALZMQ010000033.1, read as the reverse complement.
GCGCCTCAGTTTATTTGGGCGTCGAATTGTGAACGGAAGCACGAGCAGCATCACCGCGCATCCCGACGTGCAGTTCGACAAGATTGAGCTCACAGCGCCGCGCACTGGCGCCTGAAAATACTCACGTCAGGCACTGCCTGGTCGGGGTCGCCCGGCAGTACGAAGCCCAGCGCATATTAGACCAGCCCTGACCCGGGGAAGGGTTCCACGATCGAATGATGTCGAGAGCCGGCGCTTTCCCGAGCTCAACGCACGGTTGCTGCTACCGCACTCCGCTCCTCAGCAAGAGAAAGCCGGCCAGCATGATGCCCAGCGGAATTCATCAACTACGGAGCGGGCTAGCGAGCGCTGTTGCCAGCGTCGTGACTTTGGGTGGCATGCCCGTATGATAGGACTTCCTGCAATTTTTCGTGTGCTAAAGAAGCGGCTTTTAACCGGGGCAAGAGGATGCGTGGATTCATCGAAGAACTTCGTTACCGAAACGTCTTTCGCGTTGCGGCTGCGTATGTTGTTGGTGGCTGGTTAATTGCGCAGGTAGCCGATCTCATTGCAAGTGCCTTCGATTTACCCAACTGGGTAATGCAGATGGTAATTATCCTGATCGTGCTGGGACTGCCTGTCGCCCTTTTTCTGGCCTGGGCTTTCGAACTCACGCCTGAGGGGATGAAAAAGGCGCACGAGGTGTCGGAAGCTACGCCGAAAAACCCACGCGCCGGCCGTATTCTGAACGTTGTGACGATTGTGATGCTACTGGTCGCCGTTGGCTGGCTCGCATGGGACAAAATTCACCGCACGCCGGTGATGATTGCGTCGGTGGACAAATCGATCGCCGTCTTGCCCTTCGATGACTACAGCCCCGACCGCAATCACTCTTGGTTTGCCGACGGCCTTACTGAAGAAATACTCAATTCACTGGCGCGAACAACAGACTTGCAGGTCGCATCCCGAACCTCATCGTTCGCGTTTCGCGATTCGTCCGAGAATATTCCGTCGATTGCCGAAGGACTGGGTGTTAACTACGTACTCGAGGGCTCGGTGCGCCGTGGCCATGAACGGTTGCGCGTAACCGCGCAGCTTATTCGCGCAGCGAATGACAAGCACCTGTGGTCGGAGACATTCGACGGTAATACCGAAGATTCGATCAGAATCCAGGAAGAGATCGCATTTGAGATAGCCGCAGCACTGCAGACCACCATGGATCCGGATGAGCTCGCCCGCATGGTGGCTGCGGGTACGCGCTCCGTGAAAGCCTGGGAAACCTACCTGCGCGGCCTCGCATTGAAGCACGAAGTATCAAAGCAGAATGACGTTGACCGGGTATACGAGGTCATTGATGTGTTTGAAGAGGCCGTAGCAATTGACCCGAGTTTCGCCGACGCGCAGCTGCAGCTCGCCGATTTGTGGGAGAAGCAGCTCAATCCGACCGCGACTGAGTACGACCCGTCCGGAATGCCGCGTGCTGAAAGACGGCGCCGCTATGACGCTGCTATCGCGGCTGCGATAGAGCACGCGCGATCTGACATGACTCGCACAGAGGCGGAAATGCGCGCCGCAGCGTTCGATCTGCGACTGGCCGACCAGATCACGCTTGCTCGGCGAATGGCCGAACTCGAGCCGGACAAGCGTGTCGGCTGGGCCTGGTTAAATCATCTGTACCAGATCGTCGGAGAATTTGATAAGTCAGTCGAAGCCGGCTTTAGGGCCTGGTCCCTCGATGCCGCCATCGACGTTAGCGAAGGAGCATTAATCAGCAATACATCCCGCGCCAACGCGCACGACGCTGTCACCCTCGTAGACGAGATTCTGCGATCACCGAATCCATCGCCTAGCGTCATATATCAATCTCACCGCGCCTTGCTGGCCGCCGATCAGGTTGACCGCGCTGGTGGCCTGATCGGGATATACGAACAACACTCCAATGATGAAGACGGTCTTTTACTCATGCAGCTGCGCCAGGCGTGTGCGGAAGGGCGTGTTGCGGACGCTGATGAAGTCTATGCATCGCTGCGCGAGGATTCGGCCTCACAGTGGCTGCTCTTGAAGACACTTGGTTTTGACGATCGGGCTCGCGACTTGCTCCAGCCACTGGATACACCTGAAAATCTGGTAGTCCTGAGCGGATATTTGACATACCGCAGCTTCGAAGCACGGGACTATCCTTTCCTCTGGAGTGTACTGACAGCACAAGGCATCGACCGTCCGGTTGCCAGGCCAATGACCTATCGCTGCGCGCGCTGAGCCGAAGAAAGATAGTTTCAAATGCCAGGGGTGATGGATTCTGAGTACTACGACGTCGTTATTATCGGCGCCGGACTGTCCGGTATCGGCGCTGCATGGCACTTGCAGGACAAGTGCCCGGACAGGAGCTACCTGATCCTCGAAGAACGGGAATCGATGGGAGGCACCTGGGACCTGTTTCGCTACCCGGGGATTCGCTCCGACAGCGACATGTACACGCTCGGCTACAATTTCAAACCCTGGAAAGAAGGCAAAGCCATTGCCGACGGTCCGTCGATCCTGAAATACATCCGCGAGACAGCATCCGAAGCTGGCATTGACCGGAACATTCGCTACCGGCATACGGTAACTTCGGCGCAATGGTCGAGCGAAGATGCCGCCTGGACGATTGCAGTACGCAATTCGGACTGCGACGAGATGACCACAATGCGTTGCGGCTTTCTCCTCATGTGCGCCGGCTACTACAACTATGAACAAGGCTACCTGCCCGAGTTCAAGGGCTACGACAGCTTCGAGGGCGAGATCGTGCATCCGCAACACTGGCCCGAGGATCTGGATTATCGCGGCAAGAAAGTGGTCATCATCGGCTCGGGCGCTACCGCGGTGACGCTGCTCCCGGAGATGGCCAAAGAGGCCGAGCACGTCGTGATGCTGCAGCGCTCGCCGACCTACATGGCTTCGGCACCGGACACCGATTGGAAAGCAAAGCTGCTTCAGTGGCTGCTGCCGGAGAAGGCCGCTTATGCAATTACTCGGTGGAAAAACATTCAATTCCAGCGGTGGGTATACTGGCAGGCCCGGGCAACGCCGAAGAAGTTGCGAAAGAAGCTTTTGAATTTGGCGCGCAAAGACCTCGGGAAAGACGTCGACTTCGACAGGCATTTTGTGCCGCGCTACGACCCGTGGGACCAACGCCTTTGCCTGGTTCCCAACGGCGATTTTTTCCATGCCGTTCGGGATCGTCGTGCATCGATCGTCACGGATACCATTGTCGAGTTTACGGCAAACGGCATACGCCTGGAGTCCGGGGAACAGCTCGAGGCCGATATCATCGTTACCGCGACCGGGCTCGATCTTCGTGTGCTCGGCGATGTGAAGATCAGCGTGGACAATCGGCCGATCGACATTTCGAAATCGTTCTCTTACAAATCGATGATGTTCTCCGACGTGCCGAACCTGGTATCGACATTCGGCTACATCAATGCATCGTGGACGCTGAAGGCCGACCTCACCGCCGAATATTCCTGCCGCCTGCTCAATCACATGGCCGATACGGGTATGCGCCAGTGCACACCGCGTTTGCAGGTGCATCAGCAGAACATGGCCGGTAACGACTGGATCGGGAGCTTTTCGTCGGGTTACATCCAGCGGAAAATGCACCGGCTACCGAGACAGGGACCGGAATCGCCGTGGCTCAACACGCAAAACTATGCTCTGGACAAGAAAGTCATCGGCGCGGGCCCTCTCGAGGACGGTTTCCTGCAGTTCACCAATCGTTCGCCGGCCCGGGATCGACCTGAAATGCGCCGGTCGAGCTAAAGATGGATGCTGCCCGTGAGAAAGAGAGTGCATCGTCCGCTCATGATGACGCGGTCGCCGCGGTGCTCGCAGTGCAGTTCGCCGCCACGTGATGAGACTTGATGTGCGACGAGTTTCGACCGGCCCAGCCGTTCCGCCCAGTACGGCACCAGGGTGCAATGCGCTGAGCCGGTAACCGGGTCTTCGGCGATTCCCGCTTTGGGCGCGAAGAATCGCGACACGAAATCAACTGTATCTCCTTGGCTCGTAACAATGACGCCGAGGCCTTCGTCGAGAGCCAGCAACCTGGCTTGATCCGGCGACAGACCGCGAACGCTTGCCTCATCGTCGTACACCGCGAGGATATCTCTCGACAGATGCACCTCCGAGGGCACCTCGCCCAATGCACCGCTGAGCGCCTCCGAAACATTCACCGGCGTCGGTGCCCGGGCGGGAAGATCCATGGATAGCCGGTCACCGTCACGGGTAACAATCAGCTTGCCGCTAATCGTGTCGAACGACACGGAATCGAGGTCCGGCTGCAGGTGATTGAGGACGACGTAGCCGGCGGCAAGCGTTGCGTGTCCACAGAGATCCACTTCGATCGCGGGCGTGAACCAGCGAAGATTATAGCCGTCCTTCTGCGCAACAATGAAGGCCGTTTCCGCCAGGTTATTTTCCGCGGCGATACCCTGCATCGTGTCGTCGTCAAGCCAGGCATCCAGAAGACAAACGGCGGCGGGGTTCCCGGAAAAGGGCCCTACTGTAAACGCGTCGACTTGATAGATGGGTATTGTCATCTATGCGACCTGCGGGCCTGGCCTGGTGGAGTTCACTGAACGAGTCTATTGAAACCGGGCATGTTGCACAATGACAGTGCGTCGGGCAGAAATGCCATTGCCCGGGGTTCGTCGAACCTGGTTATTTCAGCAGCGTCGCAGCGAACAGTTACAATGCGACTGTCGGCTTGCAGGAGTAGCGCGTGGGATTGATTGTCATCGGCGCCATCATTGGCGTACTCGCCGGCGGTGTGCCGGGGCTCATCATCGGGGGCCTGATCGGCTATGGCGCCGGCGTTGTAATGCGAATGTCGGTTGTCGGCGGCCTGCAAGTCGTGCAGTCGCAGCTGCTGGATTCGACTTTTGCAATCATGGGGGCGCTCTGCAAGGCCGATAATGTCGTGACTCGCGACGAGATCGATGCCGTCGAGCAGATTTTTCGTATGCTCAGACTGAGCGGCGAACAACGCGAACAGGCAAAGGCTGCGTTCAACCGCGGCAAGCAGGCCGGTTTCGATCTCGATGCCGCTGTCGACCAGTTTGCGCGCATCAGCCACGGACGCCGACCATTGTTGCAGTTGTTCCTGCAGTTACAGTGCATGGCGATATCGGCAGACGGGCGTGTCGATGCCGCCGAGCACGCAATGCTCGTGCGTATCGCGAGACGGCTGGGTCTCGGTGAGGCGGACGTATCACGACTCGAGGCGTTACTCCGTGCCGGGACTGCAGGCCCGTCGGCGGGTGCGACGCCGCCGAAAGACAGGCTCGCCGATGCTTACACGGCACTCGGCGTGACGCCGCAAACAGATGCCGCCGTCATCAAGCGTGCGTATCGCAAGCTCATCAGCCAGAATCATCCCGACAAACTGGCGGCTCGAGGTCTGCCGGAAAGCATGCGCGCCGTCGCCGAAGAGCGTTCGCGCGAAATCAACTCGGCCTATGACCTGATCAAGGCGGCAAGGAGCGATCTGAAATAAAGGCTGTTCCCCGCTATCGCGGCCCGTGGTGAACCCGGCGCCCGGGTGTCCCGGCGTTATGTGCCCCTGCTGTATCCTGTGCATACGTTTACGATCAGGCGAACGCCCTTGCACAAACTGGAGACGGATTTCTACACGCGGGACGACGTAGTCGCCGTCGCTCGCGACCTTCTCGGCAAGGTCCTCTGTTCCTGTATCGACGGGCATCTGACCAAGGCGATCGTTACGGAAACAGAGGCCTACGCCGGCGTCGACGATCGGGCGAGCCACGCCTATGGCGGCCGGCGGACGCAACGAACCGAGCCGATGTTTCAGGATGGCGGCATTGCGTACGTTTACCTGTGCTATGGCATTCATCACCTGTTCAACGTCGTTACCGGCAAACAGGACGATCCCAAAGCCGTTTTGATCAATGAGCGGCGCCAGCCTTTTGGGTGAAAGAGTATGGATAGAAGACCACAGTATCTGCGTGCCCGACGATGCAGTCACGGTCGGCCCGAGAATCGGTATCGACTATGCCGGCGACGACGTGTCGAAACCGTACCGATTCCTACTTTCCGACTTTGACGCCACTGTTCCGCCGATTGCCCCTCCGGACACCAGCCGCGAACCGTGAACCGCGTCACAGGCCCCGCACACCGATTTCGCATACCGTGAGAGAACGAGGAGAACGCAATATGGGCGAAGTCACTGCACGGCAGAGCGTCATAGCAATCACTCGCGGCGGGCGTCACTGAAATGCTTGCCGAGCTGCAGCAGCGGCTGAGCGATATCTACCGCGTTAGTCCAACGTACGACGTTCGCGACTACGTCATTACCGACCGGATTTTGGCCACGGTCCTTGGCCGCGACGCCATGCTCACCAACACCGATGAGACGCTGCTGGTCTCACAGGAAGGCGACGAGCTTGCACTGTCGTTGTTTCTTGATGAAGACCTGTTATCGCGCGTCGAGGCCTGCAATCCGCTGGATTGCCTGCAGGCGGAGCAGCTGGATGACCTGTGGAAAGTTGTCGAGGGCATCAGCCACTTCAACTATGTCGCATGGAAAGCCGCGAAGGACAGGACCTTCTCGCTACTCGAGCTCGAACTCCAGGGCGAGATCGACAAGTTCATCATGACGATGCAACTGGCGCTTAGCCAGGAGGACACGGAACTGTCCACGAGCTTGCACGGCTGGTTGTTCGACAACGTCAGCTACCACGAAGAACTCGACGACGAGCAGCTCAACCGTTACCGCGTCGCGAACGATTATGCGGCACGCTTTTGCCATCGACTGAAAGACCTGCTCGTCAACAACGACAACGTTGTCTTCTCCGAGCTTCGCCGGTTCTATCGCCTGCAACTCGCCGACAAGATCAGTCATATTCACACCCGGGCCTGGGCGGCCGCCTGATTCAACGACGTATCCCCTGGCAGGATTTTGAAAGCGCGCGTGACCACACGAGTGTGCTTCGGCAATTACTCAATGAGTTTCCATGGCGTAGACTGGCTGGGCTCAGCTCGACGATCGCATGCATCCGCCGCGGTACGGTGTTCAGTTTCTGTCCGAGCCTAAAACAGTTACGCGCCAGATTGCGCCGCTTTCGACCGACTCCAAAAAGCCCAGGCCAGTTGCACCTTTGACAGGACTCCAATAATCAGGACAGCGTGGACGAACCACGGCACGTCACCCCAGATAATCAACACCGGCAACAGGGAAAAGAACAAAGCCATTGCGATACGGCCGAACTGCAGGTGTGGAACACCGAAACGGTTGTGCCGCACTCGCACTATGGACATATACACTTCGAGCGATACCAACAAAGGCAGGTACGGCAGCCAGTACTTCGACACGAAACCGGGGATCAGCATCCAGAACCACAACAAGGTCGAGAAGCTGAGAATCAGGTCGGCAATACCGTCCAGGTCGACATCCATGCGTGGCGGCGCCGCGCGGCGAGCAACCATGCCGTCGAGCAGGTCGGTCAATGCCGAGGCGATGTACACGCCAAACACCCACCATTTCAGATCGAAGTAGGCCAGCACCGTAATGGGAACGATGCTGATTATACGGGACCAGGTAAGCGAATCCGCCAGGGTTCTTGCAGAGTCCTTGTTCATTCACCTCCCCGGTTTGTTGGCCGCCCCGAGAGTAAGATGGACGCGGTCCCTGTTGAAACCTGCGTACTTCACGCGTGAATACCACCCGGATCGTGTGACGTAACAAATAATCGCCAACGCCGGTCTTTAATCGTATCAGGGGCATGGTAAAGAAACTTCGTTGCTAACTCGAATTAGTCAGTCGCTACTCTTGATCCTGTATCTCTCGGGCACTGCGCTTGCGGAACCCGGCAGCGATAGCGTGAGCTTCTCCAGTGGCGAGAGCCGGGTTGCGCTGATCGAGCTGTATACGTCCGAGGGCTGCAGCAGCTGCCCACCGGCGGATCGGTGGCTGAGTAATCTCAAGGGCAATTCCGGTTTGTGGACGGATTTCGTGCCGATCGCGCTGCATGTCGATTACTGGAACCACATCGGCTGGCACGATCGGTTTTCGCGCCGCGATTACAGCGATCGGCAGCGACGCTACATCGCCGAAGGTGGCGCAAGCGTTGTATACACGCCCGGCGTATTTCGTGACGGGCAGGAATGGCGCCGTTGGCGGTTCGGGAGACCCGGGGCGGCAGACGAAGAGATCGTGGGTGACTTGACTGTTCGTATCAATGATCGGGACGTTGAGGTGCACTTTGCGGCCGGGAACGAACACGACTTGAAAATGACGGTGCACATAGCTGTGCTCGGCATGAACCTCGAAACGCAGGTGAGTGCCGGAGAAAACTCAGGCCGGACGCTGCGTCACGATTTCGTGGCATTGGGCGTGGTCTCGGCCCCGCTCAAGACACACACCGGTGCCTACCGGGCTGTAGCGATGTTACCCGCGGCCGGCATGCAACACGATGACCTGGCCATTGCCGCGTGGGTGTCCGGGGCAAAAAACCAGGCGCCGATTCAGGCCGTGGGCGGGTACTTGCCCGGTCATAACTAGTTAACGACGATATTTCGACTGACCTTGTTGTTCGCCGATACTGGATCTTCTGCAAGCAGCACCTTGACCGCCGCATGTAGCTCGCCCATTCCCGTCATGTCAGGTGCTCGCGCATTGATCGTCACGGACTTCGGCTGTCCCCGCGTCAGTTGCCTGACGACGCCGGAGCCGGCATGGACATTGATCGCGCCGGAGTGCGATGAAACCGACATTCGCACACCGATGTTGGCGACTCTCGCAACCGTGTTGCTGCGGTTCGAGACTGTGATCGTCACGGGAAAATTCGATCCGCCGTTGACTCTATTCGGCGCCGTGATACTGGCAATCCTGAGATCGATGCTCGGTGGCGTCGGTTTCGGCTCGGGTTCGGACACCTTTGGTTCAGGCGGCGGCTGAGTAGCACGCTTCGTAATGCCACCTCGCGACCCACTGTCGCCGCACGAAGCAAGGAAGACCAGCACGGGTACCAGCACGCACGCGGTTCTTTTGGTCGAAGTGGAAAAAATCATAATCGTCTCCTTCAGGTGGCCGATACGCGTTCCATACAGCGTCTTTTCAGCCATAGGTGTACGTATTTCTTTTGTATAACTGAACTGCCACCAGGACCGGGTTCCTCGCACCTTGTGCAAGCTCGGCGCTCATGAAATGCGCGTTTCGGTCCCGGGTGTATACTCGGCAATCAACAAAAAGAATGGGAGAAGAACGATGCCAGAGATAGAAACGATCTTTGATAACGTCAAGTGGCGCGTACGTCAAGAACGCTTTTTCCCGCCGTACCCGGTCGTTCCGGTTGACATCGAGCCGGGTAAGTTCACCCGGGTTTCAGCAAGTATGTTTCATATGGGAGGCACGGGTCACGATCACGGCGATCATCCGGCAGACTTCACTCCGCTCGAACACGCCGACGAGTTTTATGTGAACACGCGAGACGGCAAACCCGTGGTCGATTTTACTGACAGCACCTCGAGCGTGCTCAAGACCATTTGGCAAGAGGCCGAGAATGTATTTTACGACGAACATTTTTACGCGCTGCGTGGTTTACTTCGTTACTCGCCACCGGGTGGCGGTATTCTCCCTGCCAAGACACATTTCCTGATCTGGTACCAGGGGCTGGATGGTGTTGGGCGACGCACACTGGGTATTGCGCTCCTGCATGACAGTAAAAAGTTCGAACCTACCCGGGAATTGATCGCGTCTATGAACAACCCGTGGACTTCAGCCAGGCATGGGGGTGGATGGCACGCCGACGACACATCCATCTGACGCGGTATAGCTCAATCGGAAATCCGGAAAACATACTCGGCCAGTTGCACTGACTGGCCGTTTGCCGCTGTCGAAACCGTCAGCCGGTAGGTGCCTCGTTGGAGCGTGCCTGGCGAAAGCACCAGGTCTATCGTGCCCTTAACCGGGTCAATTTTCGCCGGGGCCGACCAGCTCCAGGTACCGCCTTCTCTCGATAATCGCAGCTGCACTTTGGAGTAACCGACGGGGCCGAGGTTAGTCGACAACCTGATGCCCCCGCTAATGGCAGCAGCCGGCAAGACCACAACAGGAACGGAATCGCCTCGGACCTGCGCAAGCGTCACGCTTGCAACGTCGGTCAGTATGAGCACATCCTCCTGTTCGCGCAGGTCTATGTTCTGCATAAGCAGTGCGATTACTGCAACAGCCAGGACCGCAGCCGCTGCTCTCGCCAGGCCAACAGGCATTAGTCGGTCGAGCCAGTTCTGGAGAGCACTGGCAGGTACCGGCTTCGTTCGTACGGGGCGCATCTCTTGCGCGAGCGATTCCTGCATCGCTTTTTGGATCCGCACCTCTTCGAAAATGTCCTCGTGCTCGAAATAGAATGCTTCAAATTCCGCCGCTTCTGTTTCGGACAGTTGCCCCAGCAAATAGCGGTCGACGATGTGATTCGTCTCAATATATTGACGATCCATCACGGTTTTTTCCCATGCTCATACATTAGTACTGAGGGTTCAGACGACTTCCTCGCATCTACTCTCATGTCGACGTGCCTTTCGTTGACCCGGTAAACGCCTCTCGAAATCGCTTCCGGGCTCGCGATATTACGCGATCGAAATTCTCGCTGGAAATTCCCAATGCCTGGCAGATATCGGGCTTTTCCTGCGCCCGGACGTAGAATCGGTACAGAATGTCGCGATCGCGCTCGACCCGCATACCGTCGATCACGGTGCGGACGGCGGAGATTTTCTCCTCTCGCAATAAGTCATCGAGCTGGCTCGGTTCCACCGCCGGTAATTCGTCGAACAGATCGCCTCCAGCGTGCGTATTTCGGCGGCCCTCGCGGCGTACGTAGCCGATGTAGACATTCAACGCCGTTTTGTGAACAAAACCGGCCAGCTTTTCCGGTTCGGCGATGCTCTCGGGCGATCGAAGCCGCTCGAGGACGATTCGCAGAGTATCCTGGTGTAAATCCTCTGCCAGTTGCTCATCGTTGGTACGTTGCCGCAACATGAACATCAGGCGTGGACTGAAATGCTGCACGAGCGCAGTTTCTGCGGTCTTGTCTCCCGCACCAATACGACGGCTGATCTGATTTGGATCGAAATCCATTACCGCGCGGTGTTCTCCGGAGATGTCTGAGAAAAGGCTCTGGCGAAGCGATATCATAGCGCTTATCTCCGGTCACTGCCTACGCGCACGCCGCAGACTCGAACGCTTGTCTCAATCAACTCTCCGGTGCTTATTCGATGAACCGTGGCAGATTACACCTGGCGTTGCTTGTTACATTGATCGGCACGGCAGCCCGGGCGGCGACACCGGCCGAGTTGTCGTTGGAACGCGCCCATTCAGGCACGATTTCCAGCGGAGAGATCATCGAGCACGGCGTATTTTTGCAGGCCCGACCGACTCTCATCACGGTCAACCAGGAATACGTCGACACCGGGATTACGATAAGAAGCGAGACCGGCATCAAGCTGCTCGGCGTCAACGCACCGTACATCAATATCGGCAGAGAGCTGGCGATGTTCGAACCACCGGAAGCCGGACGTTATATCGTGGAAATCTCCGGGATTACGAGCGATTCTCCGACGGGAAACTACTCGCTGACAGTGAGCCAACGCAGGTTTGACGATCGGTTCCTGGCCGCAACCTCCGCGTCGACTATTGCGGCATCGCTCGACGCCGATAGTGTTGGAGCGCAGCGGCAGACTGTTCTCAAGGAAGCTGCCGCGCACTTCGGTGAAAGTGCTGTCCTCTGGAAAACGGCGGGAGAAACGCAGCTTGCTGCTCGCTCTCTCCTCTATGAAGGCCGTCTGCTGCACGAACTATCCGAATTCGGCCCGGCGACGCAGCGATACGAACAAGCGATGCAGCTCGCCGAACGCGACACCACACTGGCAGTATGGATACTAGCGAATCTCGGCCGCGGCCAACTTCGCCTGAACGATCTCGATGCCGCTGAGTCCTCGTTTCGCGATGCGCACACGCGTGCAACTGCTATTGGTGATGAATTCGCCAATGCCCTGATGTTGAACTACATCGGGCTGGTCTATCAGTACCGGAACATGCCGGCATCCGCTCTCCTGTCCTATGAGCAGTCGCTGGCGTTGCTGGGCCCTCTGAATCAGCCCCACCATGAAGCGGTAACGCTGTCGAACGTCGGCGGTGCAAACTACCAAATGGGAAAATTCGAGGCAGCGCTCGAGCACTATCGGCGCGCACTGGCCCTGCACAACGACAGCGGCGATGCAGAGGAGCAAGCGACCGTCCTCGGCAACATGGCGAGCCTGTACCGCGAACAGGGCGATCTTGGACGGTCGCTGGATCTCAACTTGCGGACGCTCGAGATCTATCGCTTGCTTGAAAACGAATGGGGAATGAACCTGGTCAATCAGCGGCTGGGAATGCTGTATCGCCGTATTGGTGATTTTGCGCGCGCCGAGAATTATTACGAACGCGCTATAGCAGGCCGCATCAAGACCGGCAGCCTCGGTAGCGCGGCATCGTCGAAAATATCCCTGGGCGATATGTACTTCGATCGCAAACAGTATGCACGGGCAAGCCGCTTGCACCGGGAAGGCCTCGCGCTTCGAGAGCAAACCGGCAATACGAACGCAATAGCGCGAGCCCGAGTGTCGCTCGCCCGGGATTACCTCGTCTCCGGGCAGCTGGACGAGGCTCGTGAGCTACTGGAGTCGTCTTATGCGGTGCTCGTCGACGCCGGCCTGCCACGCCAGATCGGTTTCGCGCTGAGCCAGATGGGAAAACTCGACGCAATGACCGGGCAGACGCAGGGCGCTATAGACTCCTACTCCCAAGCATTGAAGATCTTCCAGGATGCACAAGATCCGCTGTCGGAAATCGACACGCTCATCGAACTCGCCGGACTGCAGCCTGGCCACGAACAGGCATTGACGTATCTGTTGCAAGCGGAAACCGTGAGCGTTCGCGTTCGACAAAGCCTGAACAACCCGCTGCACCGCGCGCGATTCATCGATTCGAGGAACCGGCTCTACAACGAAATCGTAGATCGCTACCTGTGGCTTGCTCGAGAAAACGTGGATAGCGATTATTCGGAAAAAGCATACCTGGCCAGTTCGCAAAGCCGCTCTCAGGCCCTGATGGAGATCATCCTCGCGGACACCGCGTCTTCAGACGAGCGGACTGAAGACGAGCTACAACGGCGTCGCGCGACACAACGGAAACTCAATGCGGCGTGGTTCGGCGTCGAAGCACTGCGCCGATCCACGTTGAACGAGGAAACGAGTCGCTTGATCGCGCAAAAAGAATCCGAGATAACAGACCTGGTCACGGAACTGGACGCATTGGACGTCCGGATCGTCGGCCCGAAACTGACGGAACTCAACCGATCACCCCCTGGCCTTCAGCGAATTCAAGACTCGATCCAAAAGGACGAACTCGTATTGCACTACCACGTCAGCGATAACGATAGTGTGGTCTGGGCGGTGTCGAAAGAAGGATTCGAGAGGCACGATCTGGGCGATGCAACAAGCCTGGTTGCGGCGGCCAAAGACGTTCACCGCATGCTTGGCAAGCCGGGATATGGCAAGGCTGAGAAGCAAGCCTTGCAAGAAATCTCGGCGCGCCTGCTGGCCGGGACGCTTGACGCACCCGGCATTCGCAAGGTCTACGTTATTGCCGACGACGTGCTCCATTACATACCGTTCAGCGCCCTGTTGCGCTCGGACGGAAAGCACGTTGTTGAATATGCCGTTACGAAAAGCATTCCATCGGCAGCGCTGCTGACGTTAGCGGCGCGGCCAGAGCGCCTGTTGAGCGACTCCACCCGGATTACAGTCTATGCAGACCCTGTGTTCGATGGCAGTGACTTTCGCGTACAGGAAGCCAACAGACGCGATCGAAATTCGCCACCGGGCGAGAGTGACGGGCAGGAGATTGTCTCCCGGGCGGGAGGCCAGAATCTCGCACGCCTCGCGCACTCGCGCACGGAGGCAGAAGGTATACGTGCTGCAGCACCGCAAACTGACGTCTATTACGGATTCTCTGCGTCCAAGGACGATATTCTCGGTCGGGACTTGAAAGACGTCGACATACTGCACTTCGCGACGCATGGGATTACCAACGACAGTGTTCCGGAACTCTCCGGCCTGTTCTTGTCACGGCTTGATGGCATGGGGCAGGAGATAGATGGTTTCCTTTCCCTCGGGGAAATCGAGTCCCTGCAGATCGACCCGCAGCTGGTCGTCCTCAGCGCATGCAACACAGCGATTGGTGAAAATATTTTTGCCGAAGGCCCGCTGAGCCTGTCCCGGGCGTTTCTCGGCCAGGGTGCGGACGACGTTGTTTCAACACTTTGGCAGGTTGCCGACGAGCAATCCGCCGAACTGATACAGCATTTCTACTCGGGCCTGTTGGACGGCGGGCTGTCCGTCCCGGCCGCTCTACGGCGTGCACAAATTCGGATCCTTGCCGATACGCGCTTTGCAGCGCCGTACTACTGGGCCGCCTATACGACACACTCCACACGGCCAGAGCGGCTTAGCGACTAGATCCCCTTGTTCTAATTCGTGTTTCCACACGCACCCTGCCGCAGGTGCGAGGTATTTCGCTTTCACGTCAGTTCATTGACTACATCGCAATGAATCTGAAGTGGAGGCGGTATGGACACGCACAAAAACACGATTTCACTCGACATTGACTACGGCAACGGCTTTCGCAAACAGATTACCGATCTGCGGCCGCAACCTGCGCTCGGTAAGACCGGACTGGATGTCTTCGACGTACTGAACGCGGCCAGCGATATTGCACCGGGCCTCAGCTACGAATTTTCGAGCCACGGGTCCGATCGAGTCGGGAACGACATAGGCGCACTCAAGAGTGTCGATGACGTTTCCGCGCCCGGAAGAAAGTGGCGATGCCGTGCCGGCGATTTCAGCGGTACCGAGCTTCGCAGGTTCACACCCGTAAACACATTCACTGGCACCGGTGTACCGGCCGTCAAGCCCGGCGATCACGTATCGCTCGAGTTGGTGGAAGGCTGATTTCCACGTCGACCAGGACAAACACACATCGCTTCGAACCAGGGGCGAAACCGACACGCCAGACAATATTTCTTAGCAGGAGAGAACGATGCCGAGCAAACCGATCACACCAGCACAGGTAAAACAATTCAAAACCGCAGACATGATCGATGTCATGTACGGCGAAATCCAATCGATGATAGAAAACGGCAAACCGGACAATGTCGCCTTCAACTATTTTCTGCCGGGGGTTCCGTTGGGGGACGAATTTGCAAAATTTATGGACATCGGCCGCAAGGCCAAGAAGATCGACAACAAGGATGCGGATGGAAATGTAGCATTTACTGCAAACGACATGCTACGCAGCATGGTCAACTTCGCTGCCATGACGGATTACGTTCCCGAGTTGGGTACCAACCCGCTGAAAAAGACGATGACCCGTGACGACGCCGTCGACCTGAACGCTCTCATCTCGAGCGGACTGTCCGTCTCCAAGCTGTACAAGGGTGTGCTCGACAACTGCCGGGTTGTGGACAATTCGCGAAGTGACGAGGAAAACGCGGAGCTCGAGAGGCTCCGGGCGATCCTGTACAAGACACCCGAACCCAAGCCCACCGCGCTTGAACCTGTGCCCGACGCCGATGACGACGAGGATGTCGATATTGACGCCCTGTTGGCGGACGGTACGGAAACAGACGATTTCGTCGAAGACGCCAACCTCATTTCGGAGCCGACGAAGATCATGAAGATCTACCAGGCCCTTGCCACCAAGTACGAGCAGGTACGTAGTGAAGGTATCGACCGGCTCTCGAAGGTCTCGGCGAACAATCCCAACATTCGCGACATCAAGGAAATGGTTGACGCGCGTATCAGGAACGCCGAGCGCCGCTGGGAGTCCCAGGGTCAGAAGACGAGAGTCGAGGGCATCATCGCCCGGATCGAACAGCTATCGCGGGCCGGTATGCCGGAGTATGTCAGCGACCTCCGCAACACATTGAAGGCCAACAAGGTCGTCGCCGCTCTTATCGCGACGGACGAAGGCATCAGCGCTTTATCCGAGCAAGCCTACTACACGGCGCTGCGTCCGAACGGGATCCTCAACGCGCCAACGGCTATGAAGGTCGAACTCAATAGTTCGAACTCGCAGACATGGCGGCGGATGAGTAACAGGAGCACGAGCGGCAGCGTCAAGGGATTTATGACCGGTATTCCTTTTGTCGGCAGCGCCAAGGCGAAGAAAAATTCCGAGTTTAGTGCAAGCGGCCTGTTCAACGAGGGTTTCAGCATGTCCTACGAGATCGTGCAGGGAATCATCGATCGCCCATGGCTGGACCTGGGTTTTCTCGAATCACGCGC
The DNA here is from genome assembly GCA_945788625.1 of uncultured Woeseiaceae bacterium. Taxonomy (GTDB): domain Bacteria; phylum Pseudomonadota; class Gammaproteobacteria; order Steroidobacterales; family Woeseiaceae; genus UBA1847. The sequence goes on along the minus strand of CALZMQ010000033.1, from coordinate 44,099 downwards.
CTACACGACAGTCGACCCCAAATCGAAGAAGCGGCTCGACCAGATCAACGAGATCACGCGGCTGTCCGACGGCAAGGTACCTCCTTTGGAAGGCGCAATGCGTGCGATACCGATGACGGCGTACTTCGTCAGAAACCTCACGCTTCAGTCAAACGCGGTGAAGAAAGCTGCCAGGAACTCCAAGTCCGACTTCAGCGCGAAAGCGGGCGGCAGCCTTTTCGGCTTTGGCGCCAGCGGCAAGCGCACGACAACAACGACCCGCATGGATATGTCCCAGGCTGAGAGCAAAGGGATCATCACGATGCAGGGATGGTTCCTGGTGGCGCTGGCAAGCCGGTTTACCAAGCTCGCCCCGAACCCGGACTTCGATAGTTTTCCGAATCCGGAAGACTGGGTGTAGGAAGGACCCTGACATGCCCACCGAATTCGAAAACAGGATTGGCGTATCCGCAGCTGCTGTCAGCGCGCTGATAATCGACCGGGAACGGCTGCATTTGCCGCAAACAGGCGTGTTACCGGCCAGTGAGGATGGCGGATTCGTCACCCTGGTCGGGCCCGATGAACTCGGCTACCCGATGGTCGACGAGCTGCTTCCGTTGGAAAGGATCATGCGCAACATCCGTTCCGACGCTGACGGTGAAGGGCTCGATGCGGACCGGGAGCTCAGCATATTCGACTTGCACATGGACGATCTCACGGCGCACTTGCACGATCGAATCCTGAACGGCGCGGTACCGTTTGCGCTGCGGGCGCCGCCCGTCGGCGAACTTCAGCCCGTTAACCGTTTGTATGAAGCCGTGCTACGCGACGCGGAGTTTGCCGAATCGGCTGCGGACGAGAACGACGATGTCAAACGCGCCAGGGCGCTGTTGTTCAAAGCCGATGCCGACGGCGCATTAAATGCCACCAGTGCCCTGGAGCTCTATCGCGATTTCGAGAAACGCCTCGAAGATCTCGACGCCGAGATCCGTGCCGCAGAGGAAGAAAACGACCGCGCCCGCGTGAACACGCTTCTGGCCAGGCAACAGCGTCTTGAGGCGGAGTGGCTTACCCTGGGTGCGCGGCAGGAAATTGAGGCCGCGTTCGCAACCATAAAATCTGCAAGCGAGGTGGCGAGCTTTCAGGATGAGAGAGACAGGCTCCTGTCGCGCTTCCAGTCGGGCAGGCGAGCGCGCCTTTCTTCGAGTGGCTTGTCGTTCTTTACTGCCCGCCTCGCTCCCATCGCGCCGCTGTTCTCGGAAGGGGACAATCCCAGCTGGCGAAAAGTGACAATCGACTGGGCGGACGTGCGTACCGGCCTGGACAGCAAAATGTTCGAGGCGCTTGGCGTCTCCGAACAATCGCTTGATCTCGTCGCCACGGACATGGACTCACTCTCGTTCGAGTACACGGTCTGCGACATTATTCGGGATTGGCTCGATCGGGACTTTTTCGAAGCCCGCTACTGGAGAACCGGCGATTCGCTATTGTCCGACGGTAGCGGATCGGGCGAGTTCCCGGTCCTGGCAACGAGAGCGATATTCATACGCAATGCGCGCACCAGGCGCCAGACTTTTGTCGCAACGAAAGGCGCGTCCCGACCGAACCCGAGAGTCGTAACCTTGCGGACGCGGCGCAACGCCAAGACCACGGTAGCCCTGCTCGCAAACGCCGGCAGGAAGAAGAGCTTCGCATCGTCGCAAAGGCTGTTGAGGGCAAACCGGAAGGCCGAAAAAAACAGCAGGAAGCGGCGCAAAGTGCGGCGCCCGAAGGTGAGAGATCATCGAACTGCACGACCGCGATCTTCCGCAGCCCGTCCGCCGAGACGCCGCGCGGCGGCGCACAAAGCACGACCGAGGCGCGTGATCAGGACAATCACCGCAGTGGCCCGGAAAGCGCCCATTACAGTTACGGGCGCAATCACTGCCGACTCCGCCGACGCTGCAGCGTTCGATGGCCTGTCACTCTCCTTCATCCGGGAAGACAGCGACGAAAAGACCCCGATAAAACTGACGAAAACGTCCAAACTCACGCGCACGTTTTCCGTGGTCATACCTTCCGTCAGCGGTTCGAACGCCGGCACCGTCTCGCTGGTTCTCGAAGACAGGGAGGGTAACGAGCTCGATGAAGAGACGTACTCGTACCATTTCCGCGCACAGAAAAAGACGCTCAACTGGAAGATCGTGAAGAACGAAGAAGTCGTTGCGCTGACTGGGGAGGGGCTTCCCGTTCTACATGCCTACGTCATGGAACTGTTACCGAAATGCCCAAACCCGGATGAATCGCTCATCTGGGCTGATTAACCAACAAACAAAACCAGGAGACAGACATGCCTCAGGAAATCATTTTTCAAGATCATGAAACCGATATACCGGCCGGAACGAAAGACCGCATCGCCGAGTACGTCGCAGCGTTGAAGGAGGTTCACAACCGTTTTGTGGATAACTTCGAAGACGCGTTGAGCCAGCTGACGACGACCGTATCGCTCGGCTCCGAAGACCGCGCAGCGAAAGACCTGCTGCAACGCTCCTCGGCGGCTGCGATAGGTGTAGCGATCAAGTTCCTGTGGAAAGCGGTCGGCAAGAAAGCACCCGGCGTTTCGCTGGTTGTCGATTTCTGGAATGCACTGAGCCCCGAGTTTGCCGGTGGATCGGACTCTCGTGGCAAAGACGTCGCAGACTGGATTCACAACCTGACGGAAGTGATGAACGGCTGGCGCTCGGCTTACGACTCCGGCTTCGTTGACGAATTAACGGAGGAGATCACGCTGCAATTCCTCGAGGCCGATGACCCGACTGCCGTGTTCGACGAACTCATCGACGCGACGGACAACGTTCGCGCAGCGAGCCAGCAGGGGCCGGGCATTCGCAGGCTCGAGCTGGGCATGTACGAAGCATGGATCAACTCGAATTTCGACGCGTTTGCGGAAGACGGGTCCGGCGTCATCGACATCCGCCTGGAGGCCGACTCCGATGGCGCCAGCGTCGTGTCATGCACGATCCAGGCGCCACACGGGGCAAAGCTTGCGAAACGGCTGAACGTCCTGCTTGGGAACGTGAGTGGGTTTAAGCGGGTCGCAGATCTCAAGGTAACGAAACGGGTCGCCGTTTGCGCGGACGGCATCGCAGGTGGCAAGACGTGGCATTTCGGCTGGACCGATGCGGCGAACAAGATCGTTCATGAACCACTGCCTGGCCGGGGCCGGGACATATTCCTCGAAAAGGGCTGGCAGAACATCACGCGGCGCTTCTTCGAAGCGGAGAACAGTTTCTTCGAGAACCCGACCTCCTGTTCGGATACGGGTATCCACACACACGCCGACTAGAAACACGAAGGCTGTTGGCAACGCCAGGAAGGAGAGAAAAATGAACCTCAAACGATTGATTACTCGCACTGGTATCGTCGCGATTGCGGCGGCGGCCGCAGGAACGGTCCTTGCGTCGAGCGTTGGACCGATCTCGGAAGAGACTCCGCCGGCAACGTGTGACCCTGGCTCCTTCGTCGGGGAAATCCAGTGCACGGGGAGATTCTGCGACAAAATTAAAATTGGATGCAAGAAGTATCGCGGCATGAAACTCGGCAGCGCATTCTGGACGCAATGGATATCGGAAGAACGCGGCGGGGTGCGGAATTGCCCGAGTTCGCATCACTACGTAGCGGGTCTCGCGTGTAAGGGTCGCTACTGTGACAAGGTATCGCTGTACTGCGTGCAGGTCGCCAACGCCAATAACCTGAACTGCGGAATGACCAGCAGGGTATCGGAAGAAAGAGGAGGAAGGCTCTCCCTTTTCCTGGGCGACAAAGCAGGCCAGCAATTTCTTGCAAACGGTATCAAGTGCAGCGGACGGTACTGCGACAACAAGGCCTTTCGGGTTTGTGAAGTCAGTTTCCGATAATCGCCCGAGCAAGGCGGAGAAGAACCATGAGTGAATTCCACGTTACACCAGAAGCCGCGCTAAATCGCATTGAAGCGGTACGCGAAAGCGGCGAGTTTCTCGGGCTGGACGGCAGTTTCGTCGATACCGACGTCTATGCCCCCGGCAGCCGGGACGACTTCGAGAACTACCTGTTCGATTTCGGCATCGAGTTTTTTACCATTGACGAAGTGGTCACGCCGCACAAGAAGTCCAAAGCGAAACAAGCAGGCTTCACTGAGCTGGTGCCGCCGTTGCACCTGTGGCCGTGGTCACTGCTGGTGCTGCGCGTTGGTGACCTGATGCGGGATCATGTCGGAAACTCGATCAGGATTCGTAACCTCTATCGACCCATGTCCTACAACCGCCTGGTCGCAACATCGGGAATCAAGTCTGATCACCCGAATGCCTGCAGCGGCGATTTCGACTTTTCAAGCACGGACGACCGGCGCGCGGCCGAGCAACTGGTCCGGGAACTCTCCCGCGATCATCCGGGGCTGGAAATTTCACTGGGCCTGGGCGGCAAGACGCTGCACGTCGGCATCATGAGCCCCAAGGGCAAGCGCCACTGGTTCTACAAGAGCTACAAGGACAAGCGGGTCGGCCTGCAATAGCGGCTGCAGGGTCATGCTTTTGTTCAGACTGCCGTTACGGTCTTGACACCAACAAAGGGAAAGGCTTTTACCAGGTTCTTCAATGCCTGCCGGCTGCTTTCGATGGTGCTCCAGTAGTTAATCGCTTGTCGGATGTATTGGAGATACGGGCCGGCGGGCGCGTGGCGTCAATTCTGGGTTGTACCCACGGCGAAATGGAAGCGAGTTGATCGGAGCGCGGTCCGCTCAGGTAATATTCGTAGCTATGCCGACCAACGTTACGCCCGAATACAAGAAGGCCGAAGAGGCGTACCGCGAGGCGCGTGAGCCCGGGGAGCGCCTGGCTTGCCTGCGCGAGATGTTTCGCACGATACCGAAGCACAAGGGCACCGAGCACCTGCAGGCCGACATTAAAACCCGCATCAAGCAACTGAGCGAGGAACTCGCCGGGCCAAAGAAGGGCGGCCGCCGCAGCGGCCCTGCGCTTGTCGTGCGCTCGGAAGGCGCCGCACAACTCTGCCTCCTCGGACCACCCAACGCCGGCAAATCCAGCTTGCATGCCCGCCTGACCGGCTCGCACAGTGACGTCGGGCCTTACCCGTACACGACGCATCTGCCGGTGCCGGGCATGCTTCCCTATGAGGACGTCCATTTTCAACTGGTCGACCTGCCCCCGGTGTCTGGTGAATTCATGGAACCGTGGTTCGTCAATGCCTTGCAGCCCGCCGATGCCGCGTTGCTGGTTGTCGACATCAGCGACCCCGATTGCCTCGAACAAGTACCGGTGCTCCTCGAGCGCCTGGCGGAAAAGAAGGTGTTCCTCACTCCGGCCTGGCCCGGCCTGGAATCTCAGGAGCCGCAGGATTCGGACGACCCGGAAGACCCGTTTCGCCTCGACCTTCCCACGGTATTGATCGCCAACAAGAGCGATCTCGACCCCGATCCCGAGGAAGTCGAGATCCTCGAGGAGTTGCTCGGTTTACGTTATCCCACTCTGACAATGTCGGCGAAAACGGGCGACGGCCTCGACGAGCTGGGGTCGTTCCTGTTCGGCGCACTGGAAATCGTTCGCGTCTACACCAAGACGCCGGGAAAGCCGGCGGACGACGACAAGCCCTTTACCGTGCGGCGCGGCGGCACGGTGCTCGATGTCGCTCGCCTGGTGCACAAGGACATCGCTCGGGGACTGAAGTTCGCGCGGATGTGGGGTACCGAGGTATTCGACGGCCAGCAGGTCGGTCCGGACCACCTCGTCTCCGATGGCGATCTCGTCGAGTTGCATTTGTAAAGGCAATCAGGCGCCGGGATGCCCGGATTGCATCAACGCAAAAGCACAGGCGCCAGTTCCGTCGCCTGAAATAAATTTGCCGATGTTGCGGTCCAGTCTACAGAACCACAAGAAATAAACGCCGGCCATGCTCGGCATACGGGAGACGTTCCCGGGAGCACCGGCCGATCGGGCCTGTGCATGGAAGCCCCCTCAACCTTCTAACTGGGACCTGACAATGAGCGAAACACTCGAAACCACCCTGTTCGTGATGCAGGTGCTTGCCGTACTGTTCGTTTTCGTCGTCGGCGCCGGCATTCTCGTCATCATCGTCATGTACATCGTCGACAAGACGCAAACAACCCAAACCGTGCGTCGTAATTTTCCGGTCGTCGGCCGGTTCCGTTACGTCTTCGAGCACCTTGGCGAGTTCTTTCGGCAATATTTCTTCTCGCTCGACCGCGAAGAGATGCCATTCAATCGTGCGCAACGCTCCTGGGCGTACCGCGCGTCGAAAGGCGTCGACAGCACGATCGCGTTCGGCTCGACATTAAACCTGTCGCCCTGCGGCACGCCGATATTCGTGAATTGCCCGTACCCGACGCTCGAGGAGGACGCGGTACCGTCGGCGCCCGTCACGATCGGGCCCTATGCGCGTGAGCCTTACGACGCAAAATCGGTTTTCAATCTGTCCGGCATGAGTTACGGCGCCATTTCGAAGCCGGCCGTGCTGGCCTTGTCGAACGGCTCGCGCATGGCGGGCAACTGGATGAACACGGGAGAAGGCGGTCTGTCACCGTGGCACCTCGAGGGTGGCGCCGACATCGTGTTCCAGATCGGGACGGCCAAGTACGGCGTACGCGACGAGCACGGGAAACTCGATGACGACAAGTTGCGCGCCGTGGCTGCGCACGACACCGTGAAGATGATAGAGCTCAAGCTGAGCCAGGGTGCGAAACCCGGCAAGGGCGGCATACTGCCCGGCGAGAAAGTGACCGAGGAGATCGCAGGGATTCGCGGTATTTCCGCGGGCGCAGACTCGATCAGCCCCAATCGGCACCCGGAGATCGACTCGGCCAGTGACCTTCTGGACATGATCGCGCATATCCGCGACGTATCGGGCTTACCCACCGGCTTCAAGGCGGTTATCGGCGCCTACGGCTGGCTTGACGAGCTGTTCACCGAAATCCGCGAACGCGGTATCGAGAGCGCGCCCGACTTCATCACTGTCGACAGTTCCGATGGCGGCACCGGTGCGGCGCCGATGAGCCTGATGGACAACGTCGGTTTACCGCTCAAGGAAAGTCTGCCGCTCGTCGTGGACAAGCTCACCGAGTATGGATTGCGCGATCGCGTCAAGGTCGTTGCGAGCGGCAAGCTGATCAACCCGGCGGAAGCCGCCTGGGCGCTCTGCCTGGGCGCCGACTTCATCAACTCGGCGCGCGGTTTCATGTTTGCGCTCGGCTGCATACAGGCGCTGCAGTGCAACAAGAACACCTGCCCGACCGGCATCACGACACACGACAAGAAGCTGCAACGCGGGCTCGTACCCGAGGACAAGGCGGAGCGTGTGCGTCGTTACTCCGAGACGATGCGCAAGGAAATCGGCGTCATCGCTCATTCATGCGGCGTTCCCGAACCGCGGCGACTGAAACGCTACCATTGCCGCATCGTCCAGGAAGACGGGCGCTCGGTGCCGCTCGATGAACTCTACCCGGAAGTTCAGAGCGCGTATGAAGCGGCGTAAATGAGTTTTTCCTCGCGCAGCCTGGCCGGGCATTGAACGACACCAAAGGAGAGGCACTTTGAACGCAGAACTTCGAGAACATCTTGTCGAGCTATTCCTCGAGACGGGGCGAGCCCACCACGTGGCCTTTGCGGCGACGGACGGCGCCGACCCGGACTGGCCCATCTGGTATGCCGGGCATTTGCAGAGCTCGCTCAGCGAATCGCTGGAGACGCCGTTCACCAGGAGCCAGCTGGTCTACTGCCTGATGAGCGCCGATTTCGAACAGGCCGCGCTGGACCCGGACGCCGACTGGCCCGGGTTCTATGCAGACCATTTCATCGAGCGGTTCGCACGTAGCGAAGCCCCGGCCGAGGACAAGCTCGCACTCTATTACTCGCGCAGTTGTCCGTTTTGTAAACGTGTGACGAAGGCAATCGATCGCCTCGGGCTCGACATCGAGCGGCGAGAGATATTCGAGGACCCCGCCTACCGCGACGAACTCGTAGCGGCCCGCGGGCGCGCCACGGTGCCAGTGTTGCGGATCACTTCCCCGGACGGCGAAGACAGGTGGATGCCCGAATCGCTCGATATCGTGCGCTATCTCGAGAGTTCGAGCGACTGACGAACGGCAATACCGAGCGGACACCTGCACTGCACGGACTCTTTGACGCATTGCCCCAACAGGGGACCTTCAGTTGGATCGGCATTTGACCAGCTCGCAAGGCTGCGCTGCAGACCATCGATCAGCTTGACTGGTCGCTAGCGCTTTGCGCTCGTCAAGCGCCTGTCATAAGCATCGCTGAAGCGAATAATGCTCCAGGTTCCGAGTTTGTCGCCGTTTTCGAACTCGCTGCCTCGTGCCGTTACCTCAAACATCGCCTTGCCGATCTGTTCGGCCTTCACCGCGGCGCCAAGGGGCGCGAAGAACCAGTACAAAATGTCCTGCCCGATATGCGCTTCTTCCCGGGTCGGCCCGATGTAGTCGGGACGATATGCGATCACTCGCAAGTTCGTTTCTTCAGCGAACGCGAACAAAGTACGCTCGGCCCGCACTTTTTCACGTGCCCACATCGCACTCGAGTCCTCCGAGATATCGCTGGAACTGATGTAATGGAAAGAAATGTCGGGCTTGTCGCTGACGCTCGTCCACTCAGCCACGAAACGCGCCGGGAAGTCGACATGAATTATTCCGTAGGTCTGCTCGTCGACACCGACGGAGCTGATCCCGATCGCCCAGTAAACGGCATCGGCGTCCGCTATTTGCTCATGAATCGCCGCGTAGTCGAGGTAATCCATGTGCAGCGTCATCTGTACCTTCCCGGCAGCTACGCCCTCCTCGATTCGAGGCGTTGCGCGCCGTGTAATTACATGAATCTTGCCGATCTCGGGATTCGCCAGGGCAGCTTTCAATATACCGTCGCCCGCGGTGCCGCTGGCGCCGAAGATAGCTATCGTCTCGTACCCGGCTGCCGGTTGTTCGAAAACTGCAATCGAGTCGTCTCGTAACGCCAGCGAGATCGCCCCATAAACGTACACCACCGCAAACAGGGCGAGCGGCACGAACAGAATCGTTCTTTTTTGGGGAAACTTCATGGACAGTGGATTCTAACACCGCAACGAAGACGATTGCGGTCGCCGGCTACTCGACCGTCAACAACGCGGCCCAGTCTGTACTCACGGTTTCAACGCGCGCAAGGGGACACTTTGACCGGCAGCCGAATCGCGATCACCGTGTTGTCGAAGCCGGTCGGGATCAGCGCGAGGCCCAGGCTGGCTGAGTAGCCGTGATTTGCGCTGCTGACGCCCTCGCCCCCCAAGATTTCCGCATCTTCATCGCTGCGATAACGCACCAGTGGTCCGGCGACCGGTGTAATCTGCAATGTGCCGTCGTCCTCGATTTCGATGCCGTCGATATCCGTCAGCCATTCGGGCCCGATCGTCGTGACGGAACCGTCGTCGAGGTCGACACGCCACAGGCGCTCGCCGCCGACGTACAGCGCGTCGCCGTCGAATTCGATTCCATTGGCGCCATTGAACTGGCCAGATAGCAGGGATTGCGTCCCCTCCATTGTGCGTTTGACGACCTGGTGGCGGGCGGTATCGGTGACGTACATCGTGCCATCGGCGGCGACGGCGACGTCATTGGCAACAGTCGTGTCCAGTGCGATGGTCTCCAGCAGCTCGTAGCCGGGCCAGCGGAATATCTTGACCTGGTTGTTGTCGACAACGTGCAACCGATCGTCGCGCATCGCCATGCCCAACGGCGCATCGAGACCCTCGACGACGCGCCAGTCCAGCACCCGGCCGTCTGCACTCAACAACGTGAGGAAGCCATTGCCCGTTTCACGGAAGTCGCAGACATTCGATACGAGCAGCGTATCGTCCGGTAGCGGCAACACGGTTTCAGGCTCGCAGAATTCGCCTTCGGCGACCCAGGCGATGTCGGCCTGGCGGGGCTCCGGCGCGGCCACCGCGACGGCGGCCACCGCGATAACGGCGAGTGAAGCGATCATGAATTCGCACCCTGGTAATTCGACGCGCGCACGCGTTCGATTAGCGTGAAAGAGAAGACTAGCTGTGTTGCCCTCACAACTATGTGTCTTGAGAGCGCAGCTTGTGCGTCAGTGTATAAATAAATAATGAAATCATTACCCAGCCCAGGACCGTGTACACGAAGCGTATCCAATACCAGGTCTGCAGGTCCTCGGAGAGGGCGTCAGCAACAAACATTGTCCATTGGTCTATTCGGCTCGAACTGCTGGCGAGGCGACTATCGACAACTGCCGGTCTCGAGTTCGATACAGTGCGCAACACACATCTCGATTCCTGCTTCAGGTCGATCAGCGGTATGAAAACGTCTGTTGCGTATAGCAACGGTTCTATGTCCTTTCCGCACAACCGCGCCTCCGCCGAAGAAGCGCTGATGAGCAGGCCTTTATGATTGGCGACATTGGTGGTGAATCCACCGACGATAATGGCCGCCAGTATCCAGGCCAGCGTGCGAATCGGAGACAAACCGAAATTCGAGCTTATGCCGTACAAGAAGTGCGCGAACAAGGCGATTGGCCGTCGCACACCAGTGTACTTTGCGTATTTCCTGCCGGTCATGCGCCGCTTCACATAGTCTATTTCGCGCGCAAGCTCGCTTGCGCCTTCGCGCCGGAAGACCGCGGCAGCCTGTGAATAAGGCTGAGGTTCGAACAGATGACTGACAAAACGGCGTGGCACTCGGCGTCGCTTCGAGGGCAGCAGCCTGGTTACCGTGTTGTGCCAGCGGCGCCGCAGGGTTTTCTTACCGTACTTCGGGAACTGAAGTTCCAGCCAGTCAAGGCGGCGCTGAATTCGACTGCGCAATGCCCGGGACTTGAACGGTGGAGGCGCAAGCGCAAAACGGCTCTGCCGCAAACCGGTCGCCATTGATTTCAGGCGCATACCGGACAAGCCGGATGACACCATCTGAATCAATCGCGCCAGCCATATCATCGCCCGGCGCTGCATACGCCTTTGCAGAGTCGGTGGGTCATCGGCCGGGCTTTCTCCCACACTGAAACGCTCGTAGCGAAAGTTGAGCAACTTCAGCGTGACATCAGTACCCCAGCCGGCGCCATCGTCATCGTTCAATCCGCTCACCGCGGCGTCGCGAAGATCGATATCCGCATTACGAAAATTGTGCGGCTGCAGTTCGATTGTGATCAGCGCCTCCATATCACTGCGAATATCAGCCAAATCCTTTTTCGCAAGTTGCTGCAAGCCATCGCAGCGATCCGTCACGAAGTATGACTCCCGGGTGAAATAGTCACTGCGCTTGCGTAGTGGCGGCCTGAATTCAGGCTTGATTTCCTCGGAAAACAGTAACTTGAGATCATTCTTGATCATCTCGATAGTACCGTCGACACGCAACGAAAAGTACGCCTCGAACAAACCGTTGGCATAACGTACGAACGCACGCATCAGATACTCTTCGTTTTTCGGTTGCTTGCGCTTGTCTCCATCCGAGTCCGTTACCGGCGTGTCGGCCGCAAGAACCTCGATCGGGACGATTCGATCCGGGTCGAAATCAGCGGACTGTGGATGCTCCGTCAGATCGATTCGGTCAAGTGGCAAACCACGCGCTTGTTCGGCAATAACAAACGCACCCTCATCAGCCCAGGTCGATGCGCAGAATAGTCGCAGGTACTCTTTTGCATTGTCTTCCGTCGTGATATCGAGCAAACGGCTTTCGTTCAGCTGATGAAAAATCGACGATCGACCGTTGCAAATGTAGACGCCGTCGTACTCAGCGTCCGTGTTCAATGACTGAAGAAAGCTCGCGTACCAGGTACCGTCTGCCCGACGTACCTCTGCTTCGAAATAACGAATTCCAGGGTAACAACCAAGCTCGCAACTCCATGCGTCAGTGACCGCCAGGTCAGCCAGGTGGTCAGTCGTTGGAATCGCTATCTGCAGGTTCCCCGAGACCTTTACGTCTTTAGCGAGAAGCGTATGTCGGTGTGTATTTGTTCTCGCGTCGGCCGGCTTCTGAAAGTGAAATTTTCGGAGGCTCAGGTCCCCGGCGATCTGTGTCATCGCTAGCGATGCATTCCCTGTTACCACGGCTTCAATGGCGGTTGCGCCACCAATGTTGGCCATGAAAAAATCCAGCGCCGCACAATCCGCCGCCAGGTACGCCGTGCGCCCAACGCGAATACCGGCGACACTCACGTCAATAAAACTCGGCTTCGAGAGTGACTCCCGGGTAGGTCGATGTGCAGCAATGTGCGCGGAACCATCAATGCTCGCGTCGGCGAAACTCAAACCGTCCGTCACTTTCAGATCCTGGACGGCGAGAGAGCCACCAACGTGCATGCGCTTACACAGAAACAGAGATGACGCCTCAGTTCCAACGATCACGCGAGATATATTTACATCGTGACCGATCGACGCACTGTTGAGTAATATTGCACCTTCGGTGGACGTTCGAAAAATCTGCCCCTCGGACGATGCTGCAGTGATGTTCAAACTGCCCGTGACCTGAATATTATTGGCGATAATGCTGAGTTCGGCACCAGTGTCATTTGTGGTGCTGCCGATGTCAGCACCCTGAATCGCGACGTCGCCATCTACCACCGCATTCCGCATTTCAAATGCACCCAGACAATTGAATTGGCGAATTTCACCACGCTCGTCGTTCCATAGGCTCGCATCGACTCGCAATCCGACTTTGGCGGCAGCCAAGTTTACGGACACCGACGATATACCGGGGGTATCTGCATAGGGGTGGGCGAGAATCGTCGTGCCGGCGAGATAGATGCCGCCCCGAATATCTGCGCCGTAAAGCCTCAGATCGCCTGCCAGAGTGGATTCGTTAACCGGATCATCGGTTGTATCGTTGACGGGCCGGATAATCAGTCCACCGGCCAGGGACAATCCTTGCGCGTTGACGGCGCTGCCCTCGCCGCCGCTCACGTTTGCGCCGAGCAACCAGGCATCGCCACCAACGCGTGCCCTCACAAGACCGATGCCACCATCGCATTCGAGGCCGCAAAGCGACGAGAAATCACGACCGATGTTGGCGCCGACGAGGTCCAGTGCGAATCGGAGCAGCTTTGATCTCGGGCGTTTTTCGCGTGCCGGGCGATAGAGTTTCGCATTATTGATTTTGACGGGGCCGTCGACGGTAATATCCCTGGCTGAAACCCAGCAAGGTCTGCCAGATTCCTCCGCCCGCAACCTCGACAAGGTCAGTGCGCCCTCAATCCTTGCGCTATCGAGATGGACTGGATCAACTGCTGCGTCGTCGACCCCTGCGTTGATTACGGCGGCGTACTCGCACCCATCCAGCCGCAGCTCTGCAATCGACGCACCGCAAGCATCCAGACCGCCGATGAGTCGCGTATCGAGCAGGTGAATTGGCGGCAGTCCACAGTCCTCCCCGGTTCCCAGTCCGGACAGGTTGAGCCGACCGGCAATCACGGCATTACAGACGCGAATACCATAGCCCGTCAGCCTTCGCGAGTGCGCCGTCTCATCGCCATTCGCGTCCCGGCCTCGATTACAACCGAGCAGCAATGACCGCAAGACCTCTGCACGAATCTCACGATCGAAACCCGGCTCGTCGACAAATTTCGCCGCATCGAAGATCTTGCCCTCGACCACGCATTCCACGAATGCGGACTCAGTCGAGGTCAGTTCCATAGGCAATGACTCCGTTATCTTTGTTGCTAACACGACTTCGGAATGACGTAGTGCCGTGTCGATTACGGCGCGCAGCCAAGTGACAAAGCACAATGGCGCGCCTCGTTCGTGCCCGATCGGCAGAAACACTGTGCGTTATCAAGAATATCGAACAACCTCGCTTGAATCGAGCGGTTTGCGCGCGAGAGCGGCAACTAGTGGACAATACTGAATTACAGGACTGAATCACCTCGCTATCATGCACGCTCTATCGAGTTGCCACGCATACCGGGAGACAAGCAATGAGGATCACCGTATTGGGCGCCGGGGCCGGCGGCACGGCAGTCGCATTCGACTGCGCGGCGCACGGACATGAGGTTCGCTTGTTCGATTTCCCGCAATTCCCCGACAACATTGCGGCAATAGCTAGCCGGGGCGGTATCGAGGCAGAAGGCGATATCGCCGGTTTCGGTGACATCGCCTACTCAGGCCACGACATCGATGACACGCTGCAGGATGCCGAACTGATTTACGTGGTGGGGCCCGCGTACAGCACCACGCCCTTCGGAGAGGCCGTGGCCGGCAAGCTGCGGGAAGGACAAACCGTCATCGTAACGCCAGGCTCCTGCGGCGGTGCATTGGCGTTCAAGCGGGCCGCCGGACTGGACGTCGATGACGACGCCATCCGTGTGGCCGAGACATCGACGTTGCATTACGCGGTTCGCCTGACGGAGCCGGGCAAGGTTCGTGTCTTTCTCAAACTCAAGGCCGGCAACCTGCTGGCCGCCCTGCCGAACAAGCGTACGCAGGAAATCCTGCAGCTAATCGCTGACGTCTATCCGAGCATGGAGCCTGCGAAGAGTGTTTTGCAGACGAGCCTGCAGAATGCCAATCCGATCATTCACCCGGCGGTCACACTCAGTAATGCGGCACGCATCGAGATGACGGGCGGCGATTTCCTGTTCTACGAAGAAGGCGTCAGTGATTCGGTCGGGCGATTGATCGAAGCGCTGGACGAGGAACGTATCGCCATCGGCGCCAAACTCGGTATCACGATTCTGTCGGACCCCGAGATGGGCATGCGCCAGGGTTACATGCTCGAAGACAACTATGGTTCCGGCTATCGCAAAGCGCCGGGGTTCCTGGGGATAGGCGCACAGCCACAGCTCGATCACCGCTACCTGCATGAGGACGTCGGTTACGGCCTGGTGTTCATGTCCGGCCTCGGCCGCCAGCTTGGCGTCGAGACACCGGGCATGGATGCCGTGATCAAGGTGGCCTCGATCGTCATGGCACGCGACTACCGCGAAGAAGCACTACGCACACCGGGCACGCTCGGCATCGCGGGTCGCTCGGCCGAGGAACTCGGTTCGCTATAGATTGTCACGAACAAGGTAGAATCCCCCTGCCAATAACAACAAGGAATCTGCCTCATGACGACATCCAGACGCCAGTTCATCCGGGCGGCAGCCGCTGCCGGCGCATTGTCATCGCTACCGACTGCCCTGTTCGCCGGCCAGGAGGCCGACAAGCCGCTGCGCCTGCTGATTCTGGGCGGCACGGGATTCATCGGGCCCCACGAGATTAACTACGCACTCAGCCGGGGTCACGAGGTCACCATGTTCAACCGCGGCAAGACCGCGCCCGATATGTTTCCGGACGTGGAAAGGCTCATCGGCGATCGCAACGGCGAACTGGATGCGCTGAAAGGCCGCGAGTGGGACGCCGTCATCGACAATTCGGGCTTCTTCCCCCGGCACGCGCGATTGTCGGCGGAGCTTTTGCACGGCAACGTCGGCCAGTACCTGTTCGTCTCGAGCATTTCCGCCTACGGCGACGGGCTAAGCGTCGAACACGACGAAGTCACGGCACCACCCGCTACGATGGAATTACCGGTGGACGAATCCGAACACATCTACGGTCCGACCTACGGCCCTCGCAAGTCGCTTTGTGAGCAGGAGGTCAGCAGAGTATTCGGTGACAATGCCATCAACGTGCGCCCCGGGATCATCACCGGGCCCGGCGACCCGACAAACCGGCTGCGCCACTGGCTGGTGCGCCTGGTTGCGGGCAAAGAAATAATCGTGCCGGGATCGAAGGACTGGCCTGTTCAGTACATCGACGCGCGCGATTTATCCGGCTGGATGGTACGTCTTCTCGAAGCCGGTGCGAGTGGACCCTACAACGCGGTAGGTCCGGAACAACCGTATCGTGCCGAGCCTTTGCTGAATCGCCTGAAATCGGCAGCGAATTCAAGCTCCGAATTCGTCTGGGTCGACTGGGACTGGCTCACCGACCAGCTCGAGGGTCCCCCGGGGTATTCGCCCTGGTTCCCCGGCGATTTCAGTCCTTTCATGCAGGTGAACAACGACCGTGCACTGGCAACGGGATTGACCTTCCGGCCAATCGAAGACATGGCAAGAGACATGATCGCCGGGCTGGGCGCAAACGGAATCAATGCGGAGCGCGGCGAGCTGTCCCTGGAGAAAGAGGCTGAACTGGTGAAACGCTGGCGGGCACACGAATCCGGATAGACAGAAGCACGGCTACCAGGAAAACATCTGACGGAGATCGGACGTTGCCGGTCGGCCTGTAACGGGCATTCGCCCTGGCAGCCTTGTCCGCGTCGCATCTTTATCCGGCGTTAGGGGCAGTTTGTGCAGGCTGCTCCTCTTGAGTCCCGAATATCCGAGCTTCTCCATCGAGCAGTAGCATTTCCGGATCCTTGTGCCTGTCCTCGTCGTAGGCGACGGAATCTACCTGGACGCGCATCTCGAACAGGCGGCTCGTGTCGAGGTTTCGGTGGTTGAGGTGCCTGTCGAAACGATTTCGAACCTCCTCCGCGCCATCGAGGTTTGTACTTGCCAGCAACACAGCGAAAACATCCAGCGAGATACGTGCAACGACATCCGATTCACGAAAACTCGCCATCAACAGGTGTGCAGCTTCGACTGCCGTAGTGTCTCCCTGGTAACGCCCGTGACGCTGTTCGAGGGAGTGAAGATCTTCCAAATGAAACGTCAACAAGGTTGCAGGATCACACTTACGCTTGCAAAGAGACAGCAGATGGCTAGCGACCGCTATGAACCCGTTGCGATTCGAGATGCCTGTAACTGGATCGACTGTGGAGTCATCCGCCGCGATCAACTCTTCCTCCACCATGCGACCGAGTTCACGCAAGATCTGCAACTGCTCCTTTGACAGATCTTTCGGTTTGTCGTCAATGATGCAAAGTGTTCCGACACGACTTCCGTCAGGCGCAGCCAGTGGATAGCCGGCATAGAAGCGTATGTTCGGATCCCCGCAAACCAGCGGATTGTCGTGGAACCTCTGATCGGTTAAGGCATCGTTAACGACCATGATCTTGTCGTCGAGAATCGCGTGGCCACAGAAAGATATGTCTCTGTCAGTCTGCTCCGCGTCCAGGCCTTGCCGGGACTTGAACCATTGGCGATCCGCATCGACGATGCTCACCAGCGCAATGGATGTTGAAAACACCTGCTTCGCGAGGCGCGTTACGCGGTCGAAGCGTTCTTCCGGTGGCGTGTCCAGAATTCGCAAATTGCGCAATGTCTGCAGGCGCCTGCTCTCGTCGCTTGGGATGGCTGGCTTAATCATGATTGTTTTCTCTGTCTCTAATCATTGCGTGCGGTATCGGCCCGACCAGACATAACTTTAGCGATTGAGGCTCGTTCGACGGCCAGCTTGAGAATCCGTTCGCGGCAGGCCCTTATTTTCCGGCGCGTTCACGCCTTACATACGGGCAAATAGCGACTGGGTAATGGGAACGACCCTCGGCCTGTCGAGGAACGGGCGATGGGCTAACGATAGAGAACGCCTTATAATCCCGCATGCTTACAAGAAGCTCATTATGAAATGAGGAAAAAATACCGATGCCCAACTTCAAACTGACTTATTTCGACTTCAACGGCGGCCGGGGGGAGCCCATTCGCATTGCCTTTCACGCCGCTGGCGTCGACTTCGAAGACCATCGAATCTCGTTCGAGGAGTTCATGAAGACGCGCAGCGATTTGCGCTTCACGTGCGCTCCTGTGCTCGCGATCGACGGTGTCGATGTCACACAATCGAACTCGATGCTGCGTTACGTCGGCAAGATGGCCGGCCTGTATCCCGAGGACGATCTACAGGCCTTGTATTGCGACGAGGCAATGGACGCGGTCGAAGACCTGCTGCACCAGGTTGTGCATACCTTTGGTCTCGAGGGCGATGAACTCAAGGCCGCACGGGAGAAACTCGCCGACGGCTGGATTACCGTTTTCGTCAAGGGCCTGGCGGAAATCCTCGATCGTGCCGGCGGTGAATATTTCGCCGACAACAGGCTGACCGTTGCCGATCTGAAAGTGTATGTGCAGGTCCGCTCGCTGCGTGCCGGGACGCTCGATCATGTGCCGTCCGACCTCGTCGACAAACTGGCGCCAGGTCTCGTTCAGCACGAGGATCGTGTCGCTAACCACCCGATCGTAACCGCGTACTATGCGGCAAGGTCTTCGTAATACGCAGCACCGACTTCTCAATTGCGCCGCACTAACGCGTAAACGACTGTGCCAAACCGTTGCCGAGGTCGGGACTTATGACGACTGAATCCGTTCACTACAGCCTGCAAGGCCGAGTTGCCACGCTGCGCATCGACGACGGCAAGCGCAACGCGCTGTCGCCGCAAGTGCTGCGTGAAATCTACGCAGCGCTCGAGCGGGCCGAATCCGATCGCGCGATCGTGATTATGACCGGGCGGGAATCCGTCTTTTCGGCGGGTTTCGATCTGAACGTGATGAAGCGCGGAGGTATGGACGCGCTGCGCATGTTGCGCGCGGGCTATGCGCTCACCGCCCGTGTCATGGCCTACCCATACCCGGTCATTGCCGCCTGCAATGGGCACGTAATGGCAATGGGTGTGTTCCTGATGCTGTCGGCAGACCACGTGATCGGCTGCCGCGGCGACTTCAAGATTGCAGCCAACGAAGTGGCTATCGGCCTGACCATGCCACGCGTCGCCGCACTCATGTTGCACCATCGGCTAACCCCGGCGGCCTTTCAGCGCGCGGTCACACTATCGGAGTTCTTCGACGTCGAATCCGCGACCAGCGCCGGTTTCTTCGACGAACTCGTTGAAACGCCGGAGCTGATGCCCCGCGCCGAGGCTCGCGCAGAGGAATTGCAGGCTCTGGACCAGCGGGCACACGCCGCGTCCAAACGCAGAATCCGTGCCGCGCTCATTCGGAAAATACGCTTAAGCATCCCGCTGGACCTGCTGGATGCCGCATTGATGGGATTGCGGCGCGCACGGACTGGCTGAGCTATGCTGAGCGCTTCGGAGACTGTAGCTATCTCCGTACTTCGAGCATATCGGCCCTGCACGTCACGCGAGGCACGTACGACGTGTCACTCCCCGCGATCCAGGCGGTAGATTCGCTTCAATGTATTTGACTGGAACAGCAGTGCCGAGCAAAGCGTCACGAGCGCGACGCCGCCGAGGATGATAACCATACGCGTAGCAGGCTGGCCTTGCGCGGCCCGCCATTGCGCCAGTTGGTACAGGGTGAATATCCACTCGACGGCACCCAGGACGAGCGCCCCCTGCACCACTCGGGCAACCCAGGCCCGACGAACGAAAAGTAAGCCAATCAGCAACAGTGCTCCGGCAACGCCGAATTCATTTCCGTCACGCAGGAAATGGGCGCAGAGGACTACCAGGCTGAGGACGATGGGAATATAGAGCAGCGCTCTCATGGCTCAATAGTGACAGATCCGTCCGGGTTTTCTGCCATCGGATATCAACCAATACCGGATTTGACGCATCTAATCCTGAAACAAGATTGAAAAAACCGCTCTTGGATGCGACGAAAACGGGGGTAAGTGCTCTGACAATAGCCGACACATCGGCCCAGGACGTGCAACTCGCACCGCCCGACCCGCGCCGCAAACGACTGATCCTGGCGGGCATCGCGATTGCTGCCATCGCGATCATTGTCGTTGCCGCGCCGTGGGTAAAGCGCTGGGCGAGTGCCACCGTCAGCGTGCCGGTCGAGCGCATCCGGACGGCAACCGTCACGCGCGGCGACCTCGTGCGCGACGTCTCGGTGCAGGGTCGCGTCGTCGCGGCGGTGAGCCCGACGCTGTACGCGACGGCCTCGGGCACGATTACGTTGCAAGCAGATGCCGGCGAACGGGTCATCGCCGGACAGGTGCTGGCCTCGGTTCAGAGCCCGGAACTGACCAACCAGCTCGAACAGGCCGATGCTTCGCTGGCGCAACGCAAGCTCGAACTCGAGCGGCAACGCATCGACACCCGCCAGCAGGCGCTCGAAAAACGCAAGGCCGCCGACCTGGCCGAGGTCGCGATTATTGCCGCAAGACGCGAGATGCGTCGCGCCGAAGAAGGGAAAGAGCGTGGCGTGATTCCGCTCATCGATTACGAGAAGGCGGTGGACGACTTGCGTAACGCCGAACTCGCCTTCGAGCACGCCACGGCGGATGCCGACCTGCACGACGAACGCCTCTCTTTCGAATTGCGCGCCAGCGAGTTCGAGGTCGATGCCCAGGAACTGGTCGTCGAGGACCTGCGCCGGCAAGTCTACGACCTGTCGATCAAGTCACCGGTCGACGGCATCGTCGGCGATCTGCTCGTTGACCAGAAGGCCGCGGTCTCGCGCGATACGCCGGTCATGGCCGTCGTGGACCTGTCCCGCTTCGAAATCGACGTGATGATCCCGGAAAGCTACGCGGACGACCTGGCGATCGGCATGGGCGCCGAGGTCCTCGCCGGCGGTGACCGCTATCAAGGCCAGTTGGTCGCGGTCTCGCCCGAGGTCGTCAATAACCAGGTGGCAAGCCGGGTCCGTTTCGTCGGCGAAGGCCCGACGGGCCTGCGGCAAAACCAGCGCCTGACGACGCGCATCCTGCTGGCCGAACACGCCGACGTGCTCATGGTGCAACGTGGCCAGTTCCTCGACAGCGGCGGCGGCCGGCTGGCCTATGTCGTGACCGCGGACCGCGTCGCCGAACGCCGCCAGATCCGTACCGGCGCCCGCAGCCTGGGCGCCGTCGAAATCGTTGCCGGCCTCGAGCCCGGCGAGACCATCGTAATTTCCAACCTCGACCCGTTCCGCGGTGCGGACACGGTCCTTCTCACTGACTGATGAATCGCACTAACGAATCGCCGGGAGCATGGCCATGCTGAAAATGAAAGACGTATGCAAGATCTATCGAACGGATACCGTCGAGACGCACGCTCTGCGGGGCTTCTCGCTGGCGGTCGAGGACGGCGAGTTCGTGTCCGTTACCGGGCCGTCGGGTTCCGGCAAGACGACCTTCCTGAACATCGCGGGCCTGCTAGAGGAACTGACGAGCGGTGTCTACGAACTGGACGGGCGCGACATTTCAGCGCTGAACGACAAGGAGCGCTCGCGCGTTCGCAACGAAAAGATCGGCTTCATCTTCCAGAGCTTCAACCTGATCCCGGAACTGAATGTCTTCGACAACGTCGATGTGCCGCTGCGCTATCGCGGCTTCGATGCGAAGGAGCGCGAGCGCCGCATCATGAGCTGCCTGGAACGTGTCGGACTCGCTTCGCGGCCGAAACATTTCCCGGCGCAACTCTCCGGCGGCCAGCAACAGCGCGTTGCCATCGCCCGCGCACTCGCCGGCGAGCCGCGCTTCCTGCTGGCCGACGAACCGACGGGCAATCTCGACACTCACATGGCCGACAGCGTGCTCGACCTGCTCAAGGAGATCAACGAGGCCGGCACCACGATCATCATGGTCACGCACGAGTTGACGCTGGCCGACCGTGCGAACCGCAACCTGTTCGTCCGCGACGGCGAGATCCACGACGAGCCGCCCGAGCTGCACCTGGCAGCGGCGGCAACGGCGTAACGGGAGAGTCGCATGCTTCGCTATTACCTGAAACTCGGCATCCTGAGCATCAGGGCCAACTGGGCGCTGAGCGCACTCATGGTGGCCGCAATCGCCATCGGCATCGGCGCCTGCATGACGATCGTCACGGTGCGCCACGTGATGGCCGACAATCCCATCGATCACAAGAACGAGCAACTGTTCCACGTGCAGCTCGACAACTGGAACCCGAATGATCCTTACGAGGAACCGAACGAGCCGCCCGAACAGGTGACCTACCTCGACGCCACCGCGTTACTCGAAGCCGGCCGCGCGCATCGCCAGGTCATCAGCTTCAAATCGGATCGCGTCGTGCAGCCCGAGGGTGACGGCGTGTTGCCGTTCCAGGAAGTGGTGCGCGCAACGTCGGCAGACTTCTTCGCGATGTTCGACGTACCGTTCCGGTATGGCGCCGGCTGGGACGCGGCGGCCGACCGCGCCGGGGAGAAGGTCACGGTGCTGTCCACGCCGATGCACGAGCAGCTGTTCGGCGGTGAGGACTCGACGGGCCGCATGCTGATGATGAACAATGAGCCGTTCCGTGTTGTCGGCGTGCTGGATGACTGGCATCCGGTGCCGACGTTCTACGACCTCAACAACAACCCCTACCAGGGACCGGAGGCGATCTACACGCCGTTCTCGCTCGCCGTTACCGGCGAATGGGGCAGCTCGGGCAACAACAGCTGCTGGAAGCCGCCCGAGGACGGGGGCTACGAGGGCTATCTCGCGTCGGAGTGCATCTGGATACAGATGTGGGTCGAACTCCCGACCCGGGCCGACAAGGAAGCGTACGCACAATTTCTCGACGACTACGTCATGGAGCAGAAACAGCTCGGCCGTTTCCCGCGGGATCTCAACAACCGGCTCAGCACGCCGGAAGAATGGATGGTGAATCGCGAGGTCGTGGACGACACGGTGTCGGTGCTGCTCGCGCTCTCGGTGCTGTTCCTCGTGGTGTGCCTGCTCAACACGATCGGGCTGTTGCTCGCCAGGGTGATCCGTCGCCGCAGTGACATCAGCTTGCGGCGCGCACTGGGTGCGAGCAAAGCCGCACTCTTCAGGCAATACATCGTGGAGGCGGGCCTGATCGGCGTCGCCGGCGGTCTCGCCGGTATCGGCATGACCTGGCTGGGTTTGCGCGGCATCGAGAACGTGTTTGCCGATTACGACTTCATCCAGTACCTGGTGACGATGGACTGGCAGATGGTGGGCCTCGCCGTGCTGCTGGCGATCGTGTCGGCGCTCGGCGCAGCGCTGTACCCGATCTGGCGCGCCTGCAGCGTTTCGCCGGCCAGCACGCTGCGCATTCAGTAGACGAGGAGAGCAAAGATGGATATTGGACCGATCTGGCGGGCGATGCTCCGCAACAAGGCGGGCTTCGTACTGATCGCGCTGCAAGTCGCCGTCACGCTGACCATCGTCGTAAACGCGTTCGGCATCATCCAGGAACGCGCGGGGCGAATCGCCCGTGACAGCGGCGTGGATGAAGCGAACACGTTTGCGTTCGCGAGCGTGCTGTTCACGGACTATGAGCGCGAACAGCGCAAAGTGTTGATCGACGAGGACCTGGACCTGATCCGCAACGTTCCGGGCGTGGTCAATGCCGTCGCATCGAATTCGTTCCCGTTGCGCCAGGGTGGCTGGTCGATGGGTGTGGCGCTGGAGCCCGGAAACCAGACACCGGAATCGGTCGGCACCGCAATCTATTTTGTCGACGAGCACGGCGCCGAGACCTTTGACGTCACTGTGATCGACGGAAAAAACTTTACGCCGGAGCAGGTGACGTGGTCGCTGGAAGACGACAACACCTGGCCGGCCTACGGCATCATTACCGAAGCGCTCGGCAAGGAAATGTGGCCTGACGATGCCGGTTCCTACGTCGGCAAGACGATGTATATCAACGATAACGATCCGGTGAACATCGTGGGTGTGATCGATACGCTGCAGGCGCCCTGGGAGAGTTGGACGGGTGTCGAGCGCTCGATGCTGGTCCCGCAGCGGCGGCCGTCGGAATTCGTGCGCTACATCGTGCGTGCCGAACCGGGCATGCGCGACAAGCTGATGCCGGAGATAGAGGCGATGCTAGCGGCCAGCAACAAGGACCGCATCATTCGCGACATGACGACGATGGACGACGTGCGCAAGCTCGCCTACGTGGGCGACACGGCATTGATCAAGATCCTGGGTTTTATCGTCGTGCTATTGACGCTCATCACGGCCCTCGGGATTGTCGGGCTCGCCAGCTTCAACGTCAGTCGGCGCACGCGGCAGATCGGCATCCGGCGAGCACTGGGCGCGACCAGGCCGTCGATCGTGCGTTACTTCCTGATCGAGAACAGCATCGTCAGCGCCATCGGCCTGGTCGTGGGCAGCGCGCTCGCGATCGGCCTGAATATCGTCATGGTCGAAGCGTTCTCGCTCGAGCCGCTCGCCTGGTACGTCATCCCGGCAGGCGTGATCGCGCTGTGGGCTGTCGGGCAGATCGCGGTTGCCGAACCGGCGAGACGTGCGAGCAACATCAGTCCGGCGATCGCGACCCGCTCGAGTTAGGCTATCCGCGTAACTGGACGAAGGCTGCGCCAGTGCCGAGCGCTGGCCCGAGATCGAGCAGGCACGCCTGGACCGGCAACGCCCGGCGGTGTCTTCCGCCCGCAACGCTTCCTGCGTAGACTTGCCCGCCTTACCAGTATTTGCGACGCCGGCGTCTATGTTGTCACTTCACCGTCATTTCAGCCGACGGACCATGGTCGAGTTGCTGCGGATTGCCCTGCCGATGGTGGTGTCGCAGGGCACCTTCGCCGTGATGATCTTTACCGACCGCTACTTCATGTCGCAGATCGATCCTGCTCACATGGCAGCGGCGCTGGGTGGCGGCGTGGCGTCGTTCTTCTCGTTCTGTTTCTTCGTTGGGCTGTTTTCCTACGCCAACGCACTGGCCGCACAATACCTGGGCGCCGGCGAGCCGGAAAAATGCCCTAAAGTCGTCACCCAGGGCATGATCATGACGGTGATGAGTGCGCCGTTCCTGACGCTGATCACGTTCCTGGTTGCCGGTATTTTCGACGGCATGGGTCACGAGCCGGCGCAGGTGGAACTGGAGCGGTCGTACTACCTGATCCTGATGTCCGGCGTGCTCGTGACACTGGCCAAGGTCTGCGTCTCATCGTATTTCGCCGGCATCGGCCGCACGCACGTCGTCATGATCTGCGACGTATTCGGCCTGGTGATCAACATCCCGCTCTGCTACGTGATGGTGTTCGGCAAACTGGGTTTTCCAGCGCTGGGAATCGTCGGTGCCGGTATTTCCACCGTCGTCGCCACGGTGCTTGCGTTCCTGCTTTTCGTCGGTTTCTACTTTCGCAAGGAGCACCGGGACAGATTTCGTGTGCAGCACTCGTTTTCACTCGACCTGAAGATCCTGCGGCGATTCTGGCGTCTCGGGTTCCCTTCCGGACTGGAGTTGTTCCTGAACGTGGCGGCATTCAACCTGTTTTTGCTCATGTTCCAGTCCTATGGCATCGCCGAAGGCGCCGCGGCCGCTATCGTCTTCAACTGGGACATTCTCTCTTTCATTCCGATGATCGGCCTGAACGTCGCTGTCATCAGCATGATAGGCCGCTTCGTCGGTGCACGAGACATGGCGCGCGTCAACGAAGTCATGACGGCCGCGTTCGCCGCTGCCTTTGCCTATGGTGCAGTGCTCGCAACGGTCTACATCCTGTTTCGATATCCGCTCGTCGAGGTGTTTGCGCCACCGAGCGGCGACTTTACCGCTATCCGTGAACTGTCGGCCTTTATGATGATAGGCCTGTCCAGCTACGTGCTGGCCGACGCGGTGATAATCGTATCAGGCGGCGTCCTGCGCGGCGCGGGAGACACACGCTGGCTGATGGTGGCATCGGTGTCGTTGCACTGGGCGATGCTCATCGCCCAGTTCTTTATCATCCGGGTGTTCGGGTTCAGCCCCAAGGTCTCGTGGCTCGCCTTTGTCGCGATGATTCTCGCCATCACCGTGGTGTACGCACTGCGCCTCAAGGGCGACCGCTGGCGTGACCCGGAGGTGCTGGAAGCGGTCATGGCCGAATAGACGATTTCGAAACGGCGGTCAGTGCGCCGTCTGGCTGTTCCTGTCCGGACCTGGTGCGCCGACGCTACTGGGTAGCTACTCTCGTTGCAGTGTGACAGCCCTGGCACTCCGCGCCGATTCGTTCCGCCGCCACGCGCGCGGCCGACGGCACGGGCCGCCACGCGCATTCGATCCACGAACGGCTGCAGATCTTCCGGGAGACCGCTCACCGTCTCGTGTCGCGACAACCAGTAGGCAGACGTCATGGCCCGCTCGAGGTTGCCATCGTCAAGGGCGTAATTGAGATCGTCGAGTTGTTCCGCGTGCGCGTGCATGTGATCCAGCAGATCCTCGGTCCGCCAGTCCTCAATTTTCGCGTAGGTCGTGTCGGGTTTGTCTGCGGGCGCTTCTTCAGCTGCCGGCATTTCGCCTACCGTTGGCTCGGTCGCTTCCGCTTCGCTCTCTTGCTGGGCTGCAGTCTGTTCTTTTTCAGCGCAACCGACGAGGCCGACGGCGAGGCCGATAAGCAATAGCGTGTGTAATTTCATGAGGACTCCCGAACCAATTGATATCAAGACAAGATCACATTACGAATCACCGATCTATGCCCTACCGACAGCCAGTAAACGTGCCTGTCACGTGACGATTATCCGCCTGAGCGACCGCATGCGCCACCTTTTCCTCTCGATAAACGCTTCCCTGGAGCCTCGGCAAGCAACATGTTCCCGGCCGGGGAGCCTGCTATTCGTGGGCCGCGACACAATCCGGGGCGCGACAGGCGACATGCCATTGTTGACACTAACACGCTCGAACGCGAGAGCAGAGGCCGGCCCGGGTTTTGTGCCTAGCCCAGTTGTTTGCCACAGTGGGGGCACGTCGTCGGGGCGGTGTGCTGCGCCTGCTGCAGGCCACTACGCAGCAAATGCAGCGCTTCATCACTGTCGAGCCCCAGCTCTTTGCGTAGTGCCTCCAACCTCCAGCGTTCACGCTCATCGATAATTCCGTCTTTAAGATACCGCTGGACGTACTGATTGTATTTCTGTTGTCGACCACGGATGTTCTCGGCGAATCCGGAGGCCAATATGGCGGCTGGCAGCGCGATCATGCCGATGCCGATCAGGCCGATCAATCCCGCGAACATCTTTCCCATCGTCGTGATTGGCACGACGTCGCCATAGCCTACAGTCGTGAGCGTGACGATCGCCCACCACATGGATTTGGGCATGCTGCCGAATGTCTCGGACTGAAGTTCGTTTTCGAACAGGTAAATCCCGCCGGCCGAAATGACGAGCATCATCAGAAGTACAACAACCGCGGCCAGCAGGGCTTCGGACTCCTGCTGGACAACATCCAGTAACGCGCCGAGGGCGGGCGAGTAGCGGGTGAGCTTGAAGAGGCGAAGCAGTCGCAGCACGCGCAAGAAACGCAGGTCTATTGGCAGGTAAAGACTCAGGTAGAACGGCAGTATTGCGATAAGGTCGACCAGGGCAAGCGGACTCAGCATGTACCTGATGCGACCTCGAATGGGTGACACGTCACTTGCTTCATCCAGATCGATGCTGCTCCATACCCGGGCAAAGTATTCGAGTGTGAAAACTGCTACGGAAAATATCTCGAAGTACCAGAACGGCCGCTCGTATTGCTGGTAGATCGGCTCCACTGTCTCGAGAAAAATGGCGATCACGTTCAGTGAAATCAGCACGACCAGCGACAGGTTGACGACGTTGCTGGTCCTGTCCTCGTAGTGCCCGTGTTCTAGCAGCTCTGCCGTTCGTTTGCGCAGTTTCATTTCCGCCCCCGGATTAGTGAGCTCGAGTACGTCTGTAAGCGTACTACTTGAGGCCACCTGAACTCAGTCGATTTGGAATATATTGCGGAAATATTCTGTCAGACCGTAGCCCGGTCCAACCCATGAACTACGTCGGTGCTGTCGTCCGGGTGATAGCGCGCCAGCTATGGCTGCCTGTTTTGTGTAATGATGGCAGCGCCGGAATTGCGGAGAAGACCGTTGGCAGAATCGGCCAGGTCAGCACACAATAACAAGAAAGGCCACGATAGCTCGTCGCCGTGGCCGGAGATTGAAAACGGGGTGATCGCGTTTCTGCTCGATGCCCGTGACGACTTCGAGGCCCGACTATTGCGCGACTGGGTGGAATCCCGGGCGCCGGAATCCGATTCGCCACCCAGGCATTCGTTCATCAGGCTTCCCAGGGGCCGCTCAGATGATTTGCTGACCGACGTGCCAGGACAGGACGATGCCGTGTGGATGCAACCCTTGCGTATCGCATGGCTGCCGGCATCGCGTGCGGACGGAGGCCGCTCCCTGCGAGACTTCTTCTACGGGCGTATCGCCGAACCCGGAAAGGCGCGGCGGCGATGGCTCGTGAAGCACAGGCCAAAGAGGATCGCGTACATTGCCGGCGACGGCGCCTATCTCGGCGAGTTACGCGAACGGTTGGCCGGAACCAAGGCCACGGTCGGCGATCATGAGCTGTCGGAGCATATCGCCAACCAGGCGCTGATCGCCCTGGAGCGATCGGAGCGCTCCGTTCGTGGTACCCGTTACAAAGTACCCCGCATTCTGCACAGCGACGTTTTCGCAAACGCGGATTTCAGGAACCTGATTGCGAACGTGGCCCAGCAGCGCGATCGCTCCGTAGCGGACGTGCTCGAGCAGGCTGCCCGGTATCTGCGTGAAATGGCAGCGACTCAAACGCCGTTTACACTCGATATGACGAACGCGATCTATCGGACCGCGTGCCGCAGCCATCACGATGCGAAGATCAATGTCGATGAGACGCAACTCGAGCGGGTTGCAGAAACCCTGGAGACGCGTCCGGTCGTCTTCCTGATCAGTCACAAGTCGATGCTCGACACGATGGCCCTGTCGCTGGTGCTGTACGAGGCGGATCTGCCGTTACCGCTGACCTTCGGCGGCATCAACCTGAATACGCCGGGCCTGGGCGCTCTCGCCCGCCGCAGCGGCATTATCTTCCTGCGGCGCTCGTTCCAGGACAACGAGATCTACAAAGCGACCTTCCGCCGCTACATCGACTACCTGATCGAGAAGCGGTTTTCCTTGCTCTGGGCGCTGGAGGGCACGCGTTCGCGCACCGGCAAACTGCTGCCACCGCGGTTCGGCCTGTTTAATTACGTCGTCGAGTCGATACTTAGGACCAAGCTGCACGATGTGACATTCATCCCCGTCAGCGTGGCCTACGACCAGATCACCGAAGTCGAGGACTACTCGATCGAACAGCGCGGCCAGAAAAAGAAACCGGAGGGGTTCACGTGGCCGCTTCGGTTCCTGAAGCGAGGCAGGTCGCGCGGCCAGATACACTTGCGGTTCGGCGAGGGGCTGACTATCAGGGACCTGGTCAAACCGGCCGAACTCGAAGCCGGCATTGACGAGCAGAGAAAGCAGATACTGGTACCGACGCTGGCATTCGAGGTCGCGGTGCGCATGAACGCGGCAACGCCGATTACAGCCACGGCGATAGTCACGCTGATCCTGCTTGCCGGCGGTAACCGTGCTCAGAGCCTGGCCGAAATCCAGGCACTCGCCCGCGCCGGTGCGGCCCTGATGCGGCGCCGACGCCTGGAGATTGTCGGACGCTCGGACTTTCGGGACGCAGACGCCGTTATCGCGACACTCGACGAACTCCACCAGACCGGCATCGTCAGCTACCTGGACGAGGGCACCGAGAGGCTCTATGCCATCAGCGCCGACCAGCACCTCAACGCCGCTTACTACCGCAACACGGCGATCCACAACTTCATCCTCGATGCCTTCGTCGAGATTGCGCTGTTCGATGCCGCGTCAGCATCCGGCGGACAGCGCGAAGTATTTTTTTCGAGGACGAACGACCTCAGGGAAATCTTCAAATTCGAATTCTATTTCCCTCGTCGAGCCGACTATCGAACGGAAGTCGAAGCACGAGTGCTCGACCGCTTTGAAAACTGGGAGGACGCCATCCGACATGATGAGGCAGGCGTGCGCGATGCGCTCAATGAAGTTCAGCCACTGGTCGCTCACGGCGTGCTACGGTCGTTCGTCGACGCTTATCGTGTCGTTGCAAGCGTCCTGGCAACCCTGGGAGCGGATCCCGTTGACGACAAGAGCGCTTTCCTGTCGCAATGCCTGAGGATGGGCAAACAGCTACTGTTACAAGGGCAGGTGTTCTCGGCCGAGTCGATCTCGAAGTCGCTTTACGAGACCGGGTACAAGCTTGCGGACTACAGGGGGCTGCTTGCGCCCAACCAGGCAGAGGCGCGCCACGACTTCCACCAGGAGTTTCGACGCATTAATAGCCGGCTGGACGAGATACTCGCGATCACGCTCGCAAGGGCCGAAGACAGATAGCCTGTCGACCGCCCGCACTACCGGATATCACTACCTTGTCTGCCGCTGACACACAGAGAAAATCACAGAAGCGCGGCGATTGTAGAGCAAAAAAAAAGGCCCGCAGCGCGTGCGGGCCTCAGTGATGGTCAGTGAGTATCGGCCAATGCTTGTTCAGCGGCCTCAGTGACCGGTTCATGCGTACGCAACAACGCCGATCATGGACGTGGTGATTGCCAATATCCAGGAGACGCCGTAGCGAATCATCTTGCTATCGAGCTGTAGCAGGTAGTGCATTGTCATCATGCTGTGTATCGAAAGGGTTTGCATTTCAGGCCTCCATGCGATCGTAAAAATAACCTCAATCGACGAACCTGATATTCCGTTCGTCAGGGGCAACGATACGTGCCTGTCCCGAATCGGCAAACGCGAAAAACTAATTCGAGAGATGAATATAGTTCACGACCGAGCATTGGCGCGGCCTGCAGGGCGAAGCCCGCCCGAACTCCAATGTATGAATTGTGAGGGAGCTCACACTTTGGCAATGCTCACCGCCGCCCTGATTGACTGACCCGGAAGGCAGCGGGTTCT
This sequence comes from uncultured Woeseiaceae bacterium, assembly GCA_945788625.1. Lineage (GTDB taxonomy): Bacteria > Pseudomonadota > Gammaproteobacteria > Steroidobacterales > Woeseiaceae > UBA1847. The sequence goes on along the minus strand of CALZMQ010000033.1, from coordinate 13,554 downwards.
CCTGACGCCGGCGACTAGTCGAACTCGACCAGCAGATCCTTCGCATCGAACTGATCGCCGATCCTCGCAAGTACTCGCTTGATCGTCGCATCCCGCTCCGCCTTGATCGAGGTCTCCATTTTCATCGCCTCCATCGTCAACAGCGTGTCGCCCCGCTGCACTTCCTGGCCGACCTCGACCGAGATCGTCGAAATTACGCCGGGCATCGGCGCACCGACGTGATTGGGGTTGGCGCTGTCCGCCTTTTCGTTTTCATGGTGGGCCGATTCGGAACTGCGATCCTGGATCAGCACCGAGCTCGGCTGGCCGTTGATCTCGAAGAAGATGCGCCTGTAGCCGCGATCGTCCGTCTCGCCCATCGTCAGGTAACGAATAACGACCTTGCGTCCGTCATCCATCGTCGCGACGAGTTCTTCTTCCGGCTGCATGCCGTAAAAATATACGTGCGTCGGTAATATGCCGACATCGCCGTATTCCTCGCGATGGCGGCGGAACTCGGTGAAGACTTTCGGGTACATGAGGTAGGACGCGAGATCGAAGTCGCTTACCGGATGCTCGTCGCCTTCGTCGAGCTTGCGACGCTCGCTGTCGAGGTCCACGGGGTCCAGCAAAGAGCCCGGACGAACCGTGACCGGCTTACGCGACTTCAGCACTTTCTTCTGCAGCGCTTGCGGAAACCCGCCCGGCGGTTGGCCGAGTTCACCGGCGAACAGCGAGACAACCGACTCGGGGAACGCGATATCGGTATCCTGGTCGAGAACATCTTCGATGCCGGTGTCCGAGGTCACCATCATCAGGGCCATATCGCCGACAACCTTCGACGACGGTGTTACCTTGACGATGTCGCCGAATGCCATGTTGACGTCAGCGTATGCGCGTGCGACTTCGGGCCAGCGCCCGGCAAGCCCGAGCGACGCCGCTTGCTCTTTGAGATTTGTGAATTGGCCGCCCGGCATTTCGTGCAGGTAGACTTCGGACGCACCCGACCGGATGTCCGGCTCGAACGCCGCATACTGTTCGCGTACCTGCTCCCAGTAATCGCTGATCAGGCGCACGCTCGGCAGGTCGATGCCGGGGGCGCGATCCGTGTTTTCGAGCGCGGCTACGATAGACCCGAGGCACGGCTGCGAGGTCAGGCCGCTCATCGAATCCATGGCGGCGTCGAAGGCATCGACACCCTCTTCGACCGCCGCCAGCACCGTCGCCGCTGCGGCACCGCTGGTATCGTGTGTATGAAAGTGAATGGGCAGGCCGATTTCCTGCTTGAGTTCGCGGATCAGCATGCGTGCCGCTGCCGGTTTCAGCAGTCCCGCCATGTCTTTGATGCCGAGCACATGAGCGCCGGCCGACTCCAGTTCCTTCGCAAGATCGATGTAATAGCGCAGATCGTATTTCGAGCGCATCGGGTCGAGGATGTCGCCGGTATAACAGATGGCCGCTTCTGCGATCTTGCCCGTCTTGCCGACCTCGTCGATCGCCACGCGCATATTCTCGACCCAGTTCAGACAGTCGAAGATGCGGAATACGTCGACGCCGGCTTCAGCCGACTGCTGCACGAAGAAGCGCACGACGTTGTCAGGATAGTTGGTGTACCCGACACCGTTCGACGCGCGCAACAGCATTTGCTGCATCAGGTTAGGCATGTTCGCCGAAAGGTCGGCGAGACGCTGCCACGGGTCTTCGTTCAGGAATCGCATCGCGACGTCGAACGTGGCGCCGCCCCAGGACTCCACAGACAAAAGATTCGGCAGAAGTCGCGCATAATGCGGCGCGATGCGCAGCATGTCGGTCGAACGCATGCGCGTGGCCATCAGCGACTGGTGCGCGTCACGAAACGTCGTATCAGTAACCAGCGGGGTCTTGCTGCTCTTCATGTACTCGGCAACCGCTTCGGGACCGCCCGACTCCAGTATCTGCCGCACCCCGTCCGCCGGAGGATGCTGCTCTATCGGCGGAGCCGTCGGCTGCTTCAGCACCTTCGGCATTTTGCGCCCCGCGACCTGGGAGTTGCCGTTCACTATCACGTCGCCGATGTACTGCAGCAACTGCGCGCCATGGTGGTGGTCGGGGGGCAGTTCCAGCAGCTCCGGTGATTCGTCGATGAAGCGCGTATTGTAGTCGCCCTTCATAAAGCGCGAATCCGATATGAGGGCGCTCAGGAATGAAAGGTTCGTTTCAACGCCTCGCACACGGAACTCGCTCAAGCCTCGCAGCATGCGATCCGTGGCTTCGGCTTCCGAAACGCCGGACGCCGTGATCTTGACGAGCAGGCTGTCGTAGTGCCGGCCGATGACGGCGCCCGAGTATGCCGTGCCTGCATCCAGCCGGACGCCGGGACCGGCCGGGCTGCGATAGGCGACGATGTGGCCGTAATCAGGAATGAAGCTGTTGCGCGGGTCCTCGGTTGTCACGCGACACTGGATGGCCGCGCCGCGCATCCTGATGTCTTCCTGTGCAGGAATGCCCGATGAATCGACGTCACCGATTCTTCCGCCGGCCGCGATACGAATTTGCGACTTTACCAGGTCGAGGCCGGTGATTTGCTCGGTGACCGTGTGCTCTACCTGGATGCGCGGGTTCACTTCGATGAAATAGAATTCGCCGGTGTCTACATCCTGCAGAAACTCGACCGTACCGGCGTTGCAGTACTGCACCGACTGCGCCAGCCGCACAGCCGCCGAGCTGATTTCGTCACGCTGCTCCTGCGACACGTAAGGTGCGGGCGCCCGCTCGACGATCTTCTGGTGCCGCCGCTGCACGGTGCAGTCGCGCTCGAACAGGTGTACGACCTGGCCGTGCGAATCGCCCATGATCTGCACCTCGACGTGACGGGCATTACTGACCAGCTTCTCGAGGTAGACTTCGTCATTGCCGAACGCCGCCTGGGCCTCCCGGCGCGCTGCGGCGACCTGCTCGAGCAGTCCGGACTCGTCCTTGATGACGCGCATCCCACGGCCGCCTCCGCCCCAGCTCGCCTTGAGCATTAGTGGATAACCGATGTCCTCGGCGAGCCGGGTGATCTCGGCGCCATCGTGCGGTAACGGGTTCGTTGCCGGCATGACCGGTACGTGGGCTTCAATCGCGAGCGCGCGCGCTTCGACCTTGTTACCGAGTCGCCGCATGATCTCGGGCGACGGGCCTATGAAGGTGATGCCCGACTCCGCGCACAGGCGTGCGAAGTCCGGGTTCTCGGAGAGGAATCCGTAGCCGGGGTGGATCGCATCGGCGCCGGTTTTCCTGGCAATCCTGATGATGTCGTCCATGTCCAGGTAAGCCTCGATGGGCCCCTTACCTTCGCCAACCCGGTAGGACTCCCGCGTATTGAAACGATGCAGGGTCAGGCGATCCTCGGCCGAATAAATGCCGACGGACGGAATGTGCAGCTCACGCGCCGCGCGAAACACGCGGATCGCTATCTCGCTGCGATTGGCGACGAGAATCTTTTTAAACATCATTAAACAGGTGAATGCCCGCAGCTCGCACAAACAGCGACGGGGCACTCCCGGCGAGGCTTCGCAAAGCCAGAGAGTGCCACACTCAGCGCTGCTGGCAACAGTTACGCGTGAGACGATCGCTGCACGGCAACGCCGTGCCGGGGCTAAGCGTTCTGTCGATGAATCCAGCGCAACTGCAGGATGACCCCGACCACGAAAAGCAGCAGCAAGCCCAGGTAACACATCTTCAGAACCGGGTCTTCGATTGATGTAAGGACGGGGTCGCCGACAGGCAGTCGCATCAGGCCATCAGTCACAGCGGGAATAGCGTGAAAGAGCAGCGTCGACGAGTAACTGACCGCTCGCACATACCGGGACGCAGTCCCGAACAGCTTTGTCTTGGCCGCGACCGTTCCCACTGCCAACGCTACCAGTGTCATGACCGCCAGGCCATGAGCAGGACCGAACCCACCATGTTTGAAAATGGCCAGCGCAGTAGCCGCGGTTATCAACGTGGTCAACAGGTAGATCTGCCCGTACCGCGTTTCAAAGCCTATTTCCTTGAACTTCGCGAGCGCGAAACCGCCGCTGACAAGGGCGATAATACCCATGGCGGTATGAAACCATCCCAGTGGCGTAATCTCGGGCATGCGGCGATTCTCCGGTCGATAGTCTGGGCGATCCTAACACGACGCAGAAAGATCGAATGAATCAATCAGAAGTGATTCGACCGCAATTCTTGCGCAGTTGGCAAGACGTTGCCGTCATTCTGCAGGCCCGCTGCACACAATCCTCGGCAACACGTTAGAATCTGCTGTTCATACGGGTCTCACGGTCGGGTGGCTTTCGAGACGTCGGACAGAATGATCGGAGCTGGTCTGTGGAAAAATTGTCAGGGCTGGATGCCACCTTCCTTTATTCCGAGGAATCCGGAACGCCGATGCACGTCGGCGGCGTCCAGTTTTACCTGCGGCCCGACGGCGAGTTCGATTTCGAGCATATGCGCGAGACGATACGTTCGCGCCTGCACCTCTCCAACGTGTTTCGCCGGCGCCTCGTGCATGCCCCGATGGATGTGGGGCGACCCCGCTGGATCGAGGACCCGGACTTCAACCTGGACTTTCACGTGCGCCATGAAGAACTGCGGCCACCCGGCGGATCGGTTGAGCTAAGGGACTACATCAGCCGCTTTTTCAGCATTCCACTCGACATGGAGCGTCCACTGTGGGCCCTGAACTTTGTCGAGGGTGTCGGCGAAATCGATGGGTTTCCGCCGGGGTGTTTCGTCTTGGTCTACAAAGTCCATCACTCCGCGGTGGACGGGATGGCAACCCTTGATATGCTCAATGCACTGGCCGATCCACCGGCAGGTGCACCGGCGGAGGACGCCTCCGCGGACACCTGGCATCCCGACGAAGTGCCCGGCAAGCTGGGAATGCTCTGGCAATCCTACCTGGGCGCGCTTCGGGAGCCTGTCGAGGCGGCCAGGGCCGTAACCGACATTGTCGTCGGCGGTGCTCGCCTGGGCCGCGAACTACTCTCGGGCGAACACCAGCGTCCGAAAGCGAGGCTGACGGCGCCAAGAACTCCATTCAATGCATCGGTCTCGGCAAACCGCGTTCTGGGCGCAACGACGTTTCCGCTCGGGCAAATCAAGAAAATGAAGTACAAGGTGCCGGGTACCACTATCAACGATGTCGTGCTGAGTCTTTGCGCAGGCGCGTTGCGCCGTTACCTGTTCGAGATCGGCGAGCTCCCGGACGATTCTCTCGTCGGCATGGTGCCGATCGCTGTACGCGACACCGTGAACGACGGGGGTAACCGCATCTCGGCAATGACCCTGAGTCTCGAAACGACCGAGGCCGATCCGTTGCGGCGCTTGCACCTCATCCACGAGCATACGCTCGACTCGAAAGCCTACTCGCAGGCACTCGGCGCACGTACCCTGACCGACTCGGCCGAAGTAGTGCCATTCGGGCTCGGTGTAGCCGCGGCGCGCCTGTATACGCGGCTGCATGTCGCGGATTATCTTCGACCTTTGTTCAATATCATCCTGACCAACGTGCCGGGCCCCCGGGAGACGAAGTACCTGGGTGGCGCAGAGTTGCAAGGCTCGTATGGCATGGCGCCGGTGCTCGATGGACTCGGCGCCATCATCGTAATAACCAGTTACGTAGACAAACTGCACATCAGCATTTTCGCCTGCCGGGACCTGCTACCGGACGTCGATCTATTCCTTGATGGGCTGAAGCTGGAGTACCAGGAACTCTCGCAACTGATCGACGAGCTCTGAAATAATACGGATACTCTGCATTCCGGCGCCCAAGTTCCGCATAACCACCAGACGATAGTGAAAAACCATGCCGCAAGTTCGTGCGAATAATATCGACATCGAATACGAGGAGTTCGGCGCATCGTCCGATCCCGTGATATTGCTGATCATGGGGCTGGGCATGCAGTTGATCGCCTGGCCCGAGCCCTTCTGCCGCGACCTCGCCGAGCGTGGCTATCGCGTCATCCGCTACGACAATCGCGACACGGGCTTTTCGACGAAGTTCGACGGTCGCAAAGTACCGGGCATTCTTTCCATGATTATCCGCAGTGCGCTGCATTTGCCAATCCGCGTTCCCTACAGGCTGAAGGACATGGCAGACGATGCAATTGGGCTGCTCGATGCCCTCGGCATAGAAACCGCGCACGTCATCGGCGCATCGATGGGAGGCATGATTGCGCAGAACGTGGCAGCCAGTTACCCGAAGCGCGTCCGCACGTTGACGTCGATCATGTCCACGAGTGGGCATCGATCGCTACCGGGCGCCGACCCACTGGTGAGACGACATATCTTCCACACGCGGCCGCGCCGCAACGATCGCGCGACCATCATCAATCACAACGTGCGAACGATTGAATTGCTCGGCAGCCCGGCATACCCGGTCGATGAGGACAAGCGCCGCGAGATGGCGTCGATGAGCTACGACCGATGTTTCTATCCGCAGGGATTCACACGACACGTCGCCGCTATCATTCACGACGGTGATCGGCGCAGCCGATTGCGAACGATCGACACACCGACGCTCGTGATCCATGGTCGCGAAGACCCCCTGGTACCGCTCGCAGGCGGCATCGACACGGCTGAATACGTCCCCGATGCACGGCTGGAGATCATCGACGGTATGGGCCACAACCTGCCGATCGAACTGTGGCCGCAGATCATTGACCTGATCGACGATCACGCATCGGCGAATGTGCGCTGAATCACAGACGAATTGTTCGCAGTCGAGTCGTCCAGCCAGCCGTAGCCCTCAGTTTTTCATTGACTGCGTCGACCTGGCGGGCAAATTCCTCAGCCGGCACGGGCTTGCTGAAGAAATAGCCCTGTGCGTAATTGCAGGAATTGTCAATCAGGCAGTCCAACTGTGCCTGCGTTTCGACGCCTTCGGCGACAACATCGTAGCCGAGGCTGTGCGAGAGTGAGATGATGGCCTGCGAAATCGCCAGGTCATTTTGATCATGAGGGACATTGTTGATGAAGGATCGATCGATCTTGATGACGTTGAGTGGCAGCCTCTTCATATAGCTTAGCGATGAATATCCGGTACCGAAGTCATCTACACATATGGCGTGACCAAGGTCGCGTAGTTTCCGCAAATCGGCCTCCGCTCCTTCTGCATGATCGAACATATAGCGCTCGGTAATCTCAATCTCGATTTGCTCCGGGCGAACGTCATACTCATTGAGTACGTTGTGAAATCGATCACTGATGTCTCCCCTCAGAAACTCGACGCTCGAGACATTGACAGCGATGGCATCAATCCCGACGCCATGCCGCATGAACGTCTGCATGGTTTCGCAAGCTTTCCGCAGCACCCACTCACCAATGTCCACGATAAGACCGAACTCTTCGGCTATCGGTATGAACTCGTCCGGCGCGACATTGCCAAGCTCGGCATGGTTCCAGCGGACAAGCGCTTCCGCTTTTACAACCTTGCGCCGGTCGAGATCGATGATTGGCTGAAAAACCAGCGAGAGGTCCTGGTCATTCAATGAGCGTCGCAGCGCGGTCTTGATTTCCATGCGACGCGCCGCTTTATTCGACAAGTCCTCGTGATAATAACTGTATCCGTTTCTGCCGCTCTCTTTCGCCAGGTACATGGCGCTATCTGCGTACTTGATAATTGTATTGAGATCGTCGGTGTCATCGGGGCAAACCGCAATACCTATGCTTGTGCCGATATTGATCGAGTGCTTGCCGATGCGAAAGGCTCTCTCCAGTTCATCTACGATTCTCTGTGCGACGACGCAGGGTGAATAAACATCGCAGACCGGTTCCAGTACAACAACGAACTCATCGCCGCCAAGACGACACAGCGTATCCGTATCGCGTAACAGCTTCCGCAGCCGTTTTGCGACTGCCTTCAATAGTTCGTCACCGACATCATGCCCCAGAGAGTCATTGACATGCTTGAAGCGGTCGAGATCGAGAAACAGAACGGCCAGTTTTGTCGACGACCGTTTACCCACCTTTAATGAGTGGTCCAGGTCCTCAAGCAACTTTGTCCGGTTGGGCAAACCGGTCAGTTGATCGTGGTACGCCATGTGCAATGCAGAGTCGGTTTGTTCCTCCAACTGCAAATTGATGTTTTCGAGCTTTGTATTCTTTTTCCGCATTTCTTCGCGGTGCCTGCGCACGTCGACAAAGCGCAGGAAAAGAAATAACAACAAAACAGTCGCAACGGCGGCGGTCTGATAAAACAGTGCGTAGTCTGTTTCTTTTTCGATTGATACTGCGACCCACTTGCGGTGGGTGTTCTGGCGCAGTGAGTCGGGCATTGACAGGATAACCTTGTCGATCGCCGAGCGGAGTAGCGGCGAACCCCTGCGCGTGGCGATACTGAAACCGCGAGAGTCATCAGTAAAGTCGCCGCTGATTTTCAGCACCTGGTCGTACCCACTACGAATTCCGTGATTGATCGTGGGAATATAATCGACCACACCGAATAGTTCGCCATCGACAACCGCGTCCAGTGCGTTATCGATAGTTGCAAAACTGACGAATTCGATTTGCGGATGCTTGCTGCGCAGATCGTGCGCGTCGACGTAACCTTCCACGAAACCCACCCTGACACCCGACAGGTCGCTCAGGTCCTCGAAGAAACCTTTGCTGATGTCGGTTGCCAGCGCGAGTCGTTCCAGGATGTGCGGCGTTGAATACCGCAGGTACGAAGACTGGTCGTGCATATCGAGCGCCAGCGTTATGATGTCGCAGTTGCCGTTTATCAACCCGGCCCGTACTTCTTCCCAGGTTTCGTATCCCAACACGCCAACCGTGACCTTCAGTGTATCGCCGAGGATGGTCAGGTAATCAGCCGTCATGCCTTCGTGGGTGTAATTGCGCATTGACTCGAGCGGCATTCGATTCATGTTCAGGCAAGCAGTGATCTGGCCGGTGTCCTTCAGATAGGCTGTCTCGACAGCACTGAACTCAGCCCTGGTGGTCAGGAATGTCTTCGCGGTGGCTTCGCTGCCGGTCCACTTGGCCATGATCTGTGTCGTGCTTTCCGCGGATATTCTGTCGAGGGCTTTCTGCAGGATATCCCGTAACAGCGGCCAGTCGTTGCGCACAGCCATATGCACGTTGTCGACTTCGAAACGCACCGGAAATGCGGGCGCCAGGCCCAGAATGCTGTGATTTGCCGTGTAGTACGCAATGCTGGCCGTATTCTCGATCACTGCATCGGCCTGCCCGACGAGCACGGCATCAAGGGCGTCGAGAATGGCCGGGACCTCCATGATCCGTATTTCGGGGTGGTGCTTATTGAGGTATTCAACGTGGGCGTAACCGGCTGGTATGGCCATCGTCTTGCCATAGAGGTCATGGAAACTCTTGATGTCTGCCCGTTTGCCCTTCGTGAAGACGTAGTGCCGGACCGTGATGTATGGATTGGTGAGATTGAATTCCCGACCTCGGTGCTCGGTCCAGTACATCATCGGTACCATGTCGATGTCCTTGGTCCTGAGCCGGCCCATGAGCTCGCTCCAGGAATATCCTGTGACAACCTCGAAATCGATGCCGGTAATAGCCTCGATCTCATCGAGATAGTCCTTGGCCGCACCCTTGTATACGCCGTCTTCGACATAATCCATGGGCGGCCAGTCGGTTTCACCGCCAACGACGATGGTTGGATGTTCGGCGATGAACGCACGCTCGTCGTCAGTCAGTTCAATAGCTGCGGCCGCCTGCGCCAGATACAGCGCAAGCACACAGAATGTGCGTATCAATAAGCGTAATACCATGCGGTGTTGGCCATTCGTGCTCATGCAACAGAGAATTCGCACGGCTCACATAGGGCAAGCCGTGCGAAACTCGGGGTTCCAGGTAGATCTATCGGCCGACATGGCCAGAGTTTTAGGAGGTCGGGCGATTTTCGGCCTCGCAGGTCAAAGACGATACAGCAACGGCAATACGATGGAAAAACCGATCCACAGGATCACGATCAGCGGAATGCCCACTTTGAGAAAGTCCGCGAAGCGGTAACCGCCTGTGCTCAGGATCAACAGGTTCGTCTGGTAGCCGAAGGGCGTGGCGAAGCTCATGTTCGCGCCGAACAGCACGGCGAGGACGAAGGGCATTGGATCCACCTGTAGCTGCTGCGCCGCGGCAATCGCGATCGGGGTGCCGATGACGGCAGCCGCGTTGTTGGACACGATGTTCGTCAGCACGGCCATGATCAGGATGAAGGCGCTGATGATTGCCGGTGTCGGCAAGTCCCCCGCCGTGCTGACGAACCCGGCCGCCAGGTACTCGGCCATGCCGGTTGCGACCAACGCCTTGCCCATCGCCAGGCTGGCCACGATCAGCATGATGACGGCGATAGGAAGCGCTCGCCCGACCTCGCGCCAGCCGATGCACCCGAAGGCAATCATCAAGCCGACGCCGATCAGGGCAGCGATGGAAATCGGCAGCAAGCCGAATGCTGCAGAGCCGATCACCATCGCCAGCACGAGGAATGCTCGCTTGGCGCGGTTGGGCCTCGGCAGCCCGGTCGTGCCGTCAACGACCAGCATTTTGGCACCGGATTTCGCGGCATCGAGCGCCTGGCCGGTTCCCTGCACCAGGATGACGTCGCCGGCGCGCAATTGCACGGAACCCGGGTCGGCGGCCTCGCGCTCGCCCGGCACGCGTGCCTGGTGTACGGCCAGCGGGAACAGGTTGAACGAGGAACGCAACGGAACGTCGGTGAGTTTGCGGCGATTCAGCGGTGAGTCGACGGTTACGACGAGTTCTCCGAGCTGCTGTTCGCCTTTCTTTTTCGGGATATCCGGACTCGGCGGCTCTTCCTCGTCCGCTGCCTCGAAGAGCGTGGCGCCGATCGCTGCCTCGAAGCGCTTCAGATTTTCCGGCGTGTCTTTGACGCGCAGGCGATCGCCGGCCTGCAAGATTTGTGAAGGCAACCTGGCCAGCAGCAGCGATTCGCCCCGGCGAACCTGTTCGACGCGCATTTCGTGCTGCGTCTTGTCCAGAATGTCTTTCAGGGTCTTGCCATCGGCGTATCCGTTCTCCTGGACGGTGAGCTGTGCGTCGAAGAGGCGCGGATGCGTATCGGTCATCGGCATGGCCCGGTCCGGCAGCAGCCGCGGCACGACCAGCCATACGTACAGCAGGCCGACCGCTCCGACCATCAACGCGGGCAGCGTGATGTCGAACATGCCGATGTCGGCCACGCCGAGATCGCGCGTGATGCCGACGACCAGCAGGTTCGTCGAGGTGCCGATGGTAGTGGACATGCCCCCCATGATCGTTGCGAGGCCCATGGGCAACATGAATCCCGATGCGGGCAGCTTCGTGCGCAACGCGATGCCGACGAGAATGGGAATCATCAGCACCACGATGGGGGTGTCGTTGACGAAGGCGCTCATGACGAACACGGCGACGAGCATCATGAGCAGTGCCGCTTTCGGCCGCTGCGACCATTGCTCGCCGGCGAACCGGGCCACCGGTTGCAGGGCGCCCGTCGTTTCCAGCGCCTTGCCGATGGCGATCAGCGAACATATGGCCACCAGCGCCTCGTTGCCGAAGCCGAGCAGGAACTGGGCCGGGTCGACCGCGACGCCGTCGACCTCGTAGGGAAACAGGTGGAAGCCGAGAACCAGCACGATGATCACGGCAAGACTCGAGGACTCCAGCGGCAGCCGGTCCCGCGTGAACAGGATCAGCGCCGTCACGATCAGGATAATGACGGCAATACCGTGTGTGTCCGGCGTAATCATCTGCGTGGCCATGTCGCGGTACACCGTTTACTGGAAGGCCAACGATTCCGCGGCGCTCATCCTGCCTGCCCCTGGCAGATGCCGGCGCCGCGCGTGCGACTAACGGGTGAGATTTTAGCATACGGGGGTAACGCAACCGATTGCGTTTGCCCGGCTGGAGGCGACAGTGAGCCAACCATCGAACGACACGGGCTGGAGAACGGTACCTGCCGATTGCGCAGCGCTATTGCGCCGATTCTTCCTCGCGGCCCAGCTTCAGGAGATCGCGTTGAGTAATCGCCCGCCAGACTTTGTCCGGGGGATGGTCGAAACGGCGTTCGACGCTCAACCTGTAATTGAACCCGCTGCCGTTTGTTTCGAGTGTGGTGTCCATCTCAGTCCTCGATCGAGTCGCTAGTGGCCGAACAGCCACCACAGCAGCAGGTGCCCCGGCAGCTGAAGTACCAGGGGCCCTACTATCATCAACACCAGCATGTGTTGCAGCGGTGTGAGATTGGCGCCCGCAGCGAACGGAAACCGGTAGACGTGGCTGACGTTCCGATCCGGTTTTGTCAGCAGGCGCGTCAGCACCACGACGATCCGGGCAGTCAACACCGCCCAGGGAAAAACGCCGGGGTCGTAATCGAGCCGCCACGGACCCCAGACGAGCATCGCCAGCAACGGCACGTGGAACAGCGACACCGCGCGCAGCCATAGCGGGGTCTCATTGTCGAACATGTAGTCGGCGAGGCCGGTTACCCGCGGCACGTGCAACAGCTTACCGAACAAGCTCACGCTCCATAACGTCTCCGGAACCAGCACCATAGCTCGTGGGCCACGGGTTCCCGCTTGTGTTGTCATGTCGGCCTGCCGCGCCAACGCGGAAGACGTTCCGGTGAAGCAATCCTAAATGAAGCCCCGCAATTGCGTAGTCCTTGCGAAATGCACCCAGAAACATACCATCACTGCACACGCACGAATACTTGCCCGGCAGGCACCCCGACACATGGCCAGGAAGAAGAATCAACCTGTCGAAGTCCGAATCGAGATCGATGGCCTCGACGTTACCGCCGTGCCGAACAAGCACAGCGCCGGATGCGACCGCTTGCTCGAGCAACGGGGTGCCGAATCCTTCGTATTTATCCCGCTGGCGAGACTGGGTAAAAAGGGACAACGGCTGGCCGGCAACCCGGCCGCCATCGCCCGCAAGAAGGCAAAGTTACCGGCGGGCGACTGGTACGACGGCGAACTGCGAAGTCTTGATGACGACAAGGTAGTACCTGGCGTGCTTGCATTCGATATTCGACGGCGCACCGCCCGCGAGATCGCCGAGGCGGTAGGCGTGAATCAATTCATATGGGGTACGCCCGGTGCGCCGGTCGAACCCCATGACGTCAAGATATTCGAGGACGACTCAGGCCATTCCTGGAAGTCATCGCGGGCCCGCGCATTTGCCGGACTGTCGGATATGGCGGTCTCGGCGCGACATGTTGCGGCCCTGCCGGCGGCGGTCGAGGAGTCGCAGACGACAATGGAGAAGTTCTGGCAGCTGGTGGCCGTCGTCCTGGGTGCCGCGATCGCTGCCGGCGCGATAAAAGCAATCCTTTTCGCGCTGCTGAACTCGGATGGCTCGACGTCATGGCTGGCGTCGCTCATAAACGTCCTGTTCTATCCGTTCGTCATCCCGGCAGTTCTCGTGGGCGTCTACCTGAGAGTGCTGATGCAAAGAGGCGAGGCGCAGGCACGCGATTTTACGGCCGCGGAAGCACAGGAAAACTGGATCAAGGTAGCGCCCCACCTGCTTGCGCTGTGGGCCCTGTGCTGGATGGCTGTTCTGCTGCTCACCTGGCTGCAGTCCGTTCCCAGTGCCGAT
>CALZMQ010000032.1 GCA_945788625.1 uncultured Woeseiaceae bacterium | reverse complement strand
CAACGACGTGTACGGGCACGCGATGGGCGACCAGATCCTGAAAAGCATTACGGAAATAGTCAACCTGCGAATTCGTGTGACGGACAGCCTTTACCGAATTGGCGGCGAGGAATTCGTGGTCGTGCTCGACGGGCAGGACCTGCACCGGGCGGCTCACCTGGCCGAGCAATTACGCACCCTGGTCGATGCCAACGAACTTGTGCCCGACCAGACTGTCACGATCTCACTCGGTGTTGCCGAAATCAAAGACGGCGAAAGCGCGAACGACTGGTTACACCGTGCCGATGAGGCGTTGTACCGCGCGAAAGACGCCGGCCGAAACGCGACCAATCTGTCCGACTAGCAGTGTCGCCCCGCCCTGCCGACGGCGCTCACAACCGATTGGCGGCAGGTGACGGACGCTTGGCGTTTATCAGGCGGCCTCGGAGTCCGGATCGTAGATCACCGGCGCGCCCAGCTCATTCAGCCGGAACAGCGCGAACGCGCGTTCTCCATTGTAGTCGAGGACACGAAGGTCGTCGGTCTGATGTAGATCGTTGAGGACCATCTGGAAGTGGCCGCCATAACGTGTCTTTGCGACATCCAGCGGCAATTCATACGCGAAAAACCGATCGATACCTTTGGCCTTCAGTTTGTCGAGCAAAGCGGGATCGGTAACGGAATCGTGCGACGTGAGAATGACGACTGGGCCGCTTCCGGTTAACAACATGATTGCTTTCATAGGAGTAGTTTTCCCACTATGGGAGTCCCCGGTCAATTCGGGGATACGCGTAGAAACCAGTGACAATAGTCCGGTGGCCGCGGCTCGTTGACCAGCTTTTCCACCAGAAAAGGTGTCAGGTTTATTTTCGCGGAAAAGGTGTCCGGAAAAGGTGTCAGGTTTATTTTCGTATTTTCCATGGTCAAGGAAAATACGAAAATAAACCTGACACCTTTTCCCGTTTGCGCTTTACTCCTGGCCCACCGGACGTTCCGGTAACTTACAACTAAATGAAACTCTGCCACTGGGCGTAGTGACCTGCCGCCACTCGAAAGTCAGGCCGTATGGTGTGACGCATGGAAACCCCGTGGAACCGTCCAGGACCAATGAGCCGTTTTGGCCGTTGCGGCACCAACCCATCTCTGCACACATCTGTTCAAAACTGCCAAGCCGAACGAGAACAGGATCGCCGGTGAACAGGTTGATCGCGAATACCGGTTGCGACCAATCAAGCTGAGACTTGCACTGAAACTGATAGATGCCGTTGTCATTGTTGGTAAAAACAAGCACGCCGCTGGGCTCTGGGATCAAAATGAGATCCGGAAACCCTGCCGGGGGCAGTGGGTCTGCGCTGATCCAGCCAAATGCGCAGGTACTGTCCGTATTCACAAGCGCGGGCGCCGCAATACTGGTCGAACAGAACAGGCTCAGGCAGATTGTCGGAAGCAATATAAACAGAATAGGCCTTTTCATGGCTTTCCTCCTTCAGTAGTTGATTGTGCTTCTGCTGCAGGGCAGCCCGGCGATCTTGGGGTCCTTCGTGGCGTCGCAGGAGGCGTCGCGGAGGAATCGAGGACCCGTGGCTTTGCGTCCCTGACTTTGGTCAGGTTTGCCTTTCACAACCGACAAATTCTCGCATGTGGTCGGAAACGGTCAATTCTGGGATGTACTTAGAACGCCAGGATTGGGTCAGCATCAGCCATTGCCATTGCTTCGAATCGTAGCAACTGAACGGCGGCTATCGGCTGCAAAGCGGTCGACAATTTCTACTCAAAAGAGAACTATTCCGGTCCGGCTGGCTCGCCGAGCTTCTCATCGACGTAACGCAGCACGACATCCTCAAGCATCGCCAGCGGCACCGCGCCGTTGCCCAGAACGACATCGTGAAACTCGCGCAGGTCGAAATTCTCGCCGAGGTCGCGTGAGGCGCGCTCGCGCAATTCCCATATCTTGAGTTCACCGAGTTTGTAGGCGAGCGCCTGCCCCGGCCAGGAGATGTAGCGGTCGACCTCGGCGCGAATGTTGCCTTCCGATAACGACGTGTTGTCGAAGAAAAAGTCCAGCGCCTGCTGGCGCGTCCAGCCTTGCGAGTGGATGCCCGTATCAACAACCAGGCGGCAGGCGCGCCACATCTCGTAGCTCAGGCGACCGAAGTGCTCGTAAGGCGTCTGGTAGATATCCATTTCCACACCGAGCTTTTCGCTGTACAGCGCCCACCCTTCGCCGAAAGCGCTGAAATAAAGGTTTCGGCGAAACTCGGGTGCGCCCTCCATTTCCAGTGCCAGTGCATTCTGATGATGATGGCCGGGTACCGCCTCGTGCAGCGTCAGCGCCGGAATCTCGTACAGCGGCCGCTGGTCCAGCGCAAACGTGTTCACCCAGTATTCGCCGCCGTGGCTGCCACCCGGCGGCGCCCCGTAATACGCGCCTGTCGTGTAGTTCGGCGCGATCTCGTCGGGCACGGGGACGATACCGTAGCTCTGGCGCGGCAACCTGCCGAAGAATCCCGGCATCCTGTAGTCAATGCGCTTCGCAACGTAGGCGACCTCTTTCAGCAATTGCTCGCCCGAGCTGGCATAGAACTGCGGATCGGTACGCAGGAATTCGCCGAACGCCGCAAAACCGCCATCGAATTCCAGCTCCTCGATCAAGCGGTCCATTTCACCGCGGATCCGCTTTACTTCGGCGAGCCCACGTTCGTGAATCTCGTCGGCCGTGGTGTCGGTCAGCGTCGTGTAACGCCGGATGTTGAACGCGTAGTAGTCCTTGCCTTCGCGGAGATCCTCGGCGCCTGTCGTGTCGCTGGCCCGGTACTCTTCATTGAGAAACGCTGCCACATTTGCGAACGCAGGCATAACGGTGTCGCGAATCGTCGCCAGGGCATCTTGGCGCAGTCGCTCCTGCGCCGACGCAGAAATCCGATCGTTTATTTTCCTGAACGGCTCGAAGAAACTGCTCTCTGCAGGGTCGTCCTTGATCTGTGCACGAATAGTCGGCAACACGCCGTCGATGACGACCTGTGGCAACACGAAACCCGACTCGACGCCCACGCGCATATTGTCGAGGTTTTCGCCAAAGTAGCGCGGAATATCGGCCATGCGTGCGATGTAGTCTTCGTAATCACCAACATCCTGCATGGCAACGCCATTACTTGCCGTCAGTGCGTTCATGAAGAACCCGGAAAACGTATTGAACGGAATCCTGGAAAGGTTCAATTCGTATGCACGGACCGAGTCCTCGAGCACCCACTCGAAAAGGTCGGCGTTGATACGCCCCTCGACGCTCAGGGCGCTTTGATCGAGGTCGCGGGCGCGCCGCAGGAAGCTCTTTTCCGCCTCCATGCGCCGCAACTGGTCGTCGCGGGTGACCCTGGGCAGACGATCGTTGAAGTCATTGACGCCGACGCTGGTCGCCGCCACCGGGTCTTCACGCAGCTGGTATTCCCAGTGCTCCGCGATGATGGCATTGAGCCGCTCCTCGGCCGGCGACGTCGATTGTTGCGCCAACGCCGGCAAGGCAAGCACCAGGCAGATAAGCGCCGCTACGATCCGCGTCTTCACAGGGACGCCTAGTCCTGTAGAGCTTCGATGGCTGCGAGTCGTGCGGCTTCGAATTCGTCCCCTGCGTTCCATGTGGGAACTTCGTCGGCATTGGCGATGGCAAGGCCGGTCCAGTACCCCAGCAGCGCGTCGTCGACCATACCGACAAAGCTCCAGCTCGGATCGTACTCGTCCGTCGGTTGATGGTAGTTGACCTCGGTGAAGTGCTCCTGTTGCTGGCGTCCCCACTCGGGCGGCCGATCGACGAAGTCCGTGCCCGTGTCGAGGTACATCGCCGGCACGCCGATTTTGGCGAAACTGAACTGGTCGGATCGGTAGAAATAGCCTTTGTCGGCGAACTGGTCCGGTTTCACGACGCGTCCCTGCTCCTTCGCGATCAAGGTCACGATCTGGTCGATCGAGGACTTGCCGAGCCCCACGAACGTCACGTCGTGGGTGTGGCCCCAGATATTGCCGCCGTCGTAATTCAGGTTTGCCGCGATCTTGCCGGGCGCGAACGTCGGGTTCGCGGCATAGTACTCGGAGCCGAGCAGGCCCTGCTCCTCCGCCCCGACCAACGCGACGAGCACCGAGCGTCGCGGCGCAACGGGCAAAGCCTTGATGGCTTTGGCAATAGCCATTACCTGGGCTACGCCTGACGCGTTGTCCAGGGCACCGTTGTAGATGACGTCGCCGTCGTCATTCGGCGTGCCTATACCTAAGTGATCGTGATGCGCGGTATAGATGACCGCCTCGTCACTGAGTTCGGGATCGCTGCCGGGGATCAGCCCCAGGACGTTGGCCGACTGCACGCGCTCGATATTGACGTCCATACCGATCGACGTAGTAATACCGAGCGGCACCGGCTCGAAATCGCGATTGAACGCCGCTTCGCGCAGCTCATCGAGGTCGTGACCGGCCATGGCAACCAGTTCCCTTGCCGAATCCTCCGTCACCCACGCAGAAATCTGGCTGCGGGGCTCGTCACCGGCCGGTAACTCGAACTGCACGCCGGTCCACGATGTTTGCACGACCTGGAACGGGTATCCCGCGGACGGCGACGTATGGATAATGATCGCGCCCGCCGCACCCTGGCTCGCTGCACTCAAGTACTTGTAGTCCCAGCGGCCATACCAGAGACGTGTTTCGCCGCCGAACAAATCGGGATCCCAGTCCGGGTCGTTGTTCATCATGAGAAGGATCTTGCCGTTGAGATCGACACCCTTGTAGTCGTCCCAGTCGTATTCGGGCGCCTGGATGCCGTAGCCGACGAATACGAGTTCGGCATCCGCGATTTCGGCCCGCTCTTCCTGAACCCCGCTGCCGACGATGAACTGATCCCACTGCTTCAGTGTCAGTGACTTGCCCTCGCGGTCGAATGTCCAGGTCTCCGGCTGCGATGCATTGATTCCTACCAGGTCGAACGGCTGCTCCCAACTACCGTTTGCCGCTCCGGGTTCCAGTCCGATCGCCTCTAACCGCTCCGCCAGGTACGTGCGCGCCATCTCGTCTCCGCGAGTGCCCGGACCCCGCCCTTCGTAGCGATCGTCCGAGATCTCGGCAACGATGCCGCGCATGTAGTCGCCCTGGATCTCCGCGGTGGCCACGTCTGCAGTACTTTGGACGTCCCCTGCGGCGACCGTGCCTGGCGCTTCGATGTCGTCCGAGGCCGTTGCGGGATCGGCTTCGTCCCTGCTGCATGCCGACAGGACCATCGCAAGTGCGAACGCCGTAACGACGGAAAAGATAGTTCGATTTTTGGTATTAATCACGTAGTTGGCTCCGGGGCGGGACGCCCGTAGTAAGTTTCTCAACAGGGAAATTACGGCAATCTGTTATTCGAATAGTTCCGCAAAAAAATTCTGCGCGGCGATCCAGGAACGCCGGTCCGCGGTAGCATCGTATACAGTGCCGCTGGCGATGTCATTGGCCGCGGGATTTGAAAAGGCGTGCATCGTGTTGCCGTAGGCATGCAGTTGCCAGTCTGCGCCCATCGCCGTCAGTTCCTTCGACAAGGCCATTGCATCGCCAGGAGTCGCCATGGGGTCGTCCCAGCCGTGTAATAACAGCACGCTGGCCTTGATTCTATTGCCTGCGGTGTTTCCCGGTGCGCTAAACAGCCCGTGGACGCTCACTACGCCCGCCAGATGCTCACCGGTTCGGGCAATGTCCAGCACGCAGAGACCGCCGAAACAGAACCCCATCGCGGCCGTCTTAGCGGCATCGACCTCTTCCTGTTCCCGCATTGTGGCCAGCGACAGCAACAGGCGTTTCTGCAGCATCGCCCGGTCGTCGAGAAACGGCTGCATGAGTGAGCTGTTCTCCTCCGGTCCGCTGCCCCGCACGCCCTTGCCATAGAGATCCAGGCAGAAAGCGGCGTAGCCCAGGCCCGCCAGACCGTTGGCCTTGCCGCCCTCGTAATCGCTGCGACCGCTCCAGGCATGCGAAACGAGTATTCCCGGGCGCGGGCCCGAAATGTCATCGTCCCAGGCCAGCATGCCCTCCAGCACGACGTCGCCGTCACGGTATTCGATGAGACGATTCTGAATAGCCACGCTTACTCCTGTTGGAATGATGCAATGGTCAGCGACGACGGACGACGAAAACCTCGTAACGCCCGTCGGGACCGATATACCAGGATGCCACCGTGCTCGTAATACCGACGATGATGGCGCCGAACAACGCTGACCAGAAGCCGGCGACGGAGAAGTTGTCCAGTAATGCCGCAACAAGGCCGAACATCGCGGCGTTCAACACAAACAGAAAAAGGCCGAGCGTAATGATGGTAAAGGGCAGAGTCAGAACGAAAGCGATTGGTCGAATGACCCCGTTGACCACGCCGAGAAGCACAGCGGCGAGAATGAGGCTGCCGGTACCCTCGATAGAGACCCCCGGCAGAATTTCCGACGCGAGATAGAGTCCAAGCATCGAGATCATAGTGCGAATGAAAATGCCCTGCATCGCCGCATTATGATGCGAATCAGCGTGTGAAAAAAGCCCTCGTCAGGAGCAGACCATTGAGGGTCTGGCCTCACTCCCGATCGCGTGGAGCTGCACACAGCCGGTGGCGCGCTCGAGGAAAGCTCCTTCGCTGTAACAGAGATAAAACTCCCACAAGCGGATGAACTCTTCGGAATACCCCTGTTCGCGCACTTCGTCGATCGCCTCGAAAAACCGTTCCCGCCAGCGCCGCAGCGTCAGTGCGTAGTGCAATCCGATGTCCTCGACGCCGATCGCGCGCAGCCTTGTACCACGCGTCATGGAGTCGACCATTGCGGTCAGGGACGGCAGGAACCCGCCGGGAAACACATAGCGTTTGATGAAATCGACATTGTGCTTTGCCGCGTCATAGCGATGGTCGGCGATCGTGATTGCCTGCAGCAGCATTTGCCCGTCCGGTTTCAGCAAGGACGCACATTTTTTGAAAAACGTATCCAGGTATTCGTGTCCTACGGCCTCGATCATTTCGATCGAAACGAGCTTGTCGTATTCGCCTTGCACGTCGCGATAATCGGATTTCAGCAGCGTAATCCTGTCAGAGAGCCCCTCTGCCTCGATGCGCTCACGTGCATAGGCGTGTTGCTCATCCGAGATCGTCGTGGTCGTGACGCGGCAACCGACGTATTTGGCGGCATGAATGGCAAATCCTCCCCACCCGGTGCCGAGCTCCACCACGTGATCCGATTCGACCAGGTTCAGTTTCTCGCAGATCCTTTCCAGTTTGCGGACAGCCGCCTCGGCAAGAGACGATGTATCGCTGCGAAAATAAGCGCTCGAGTACATCATGCGCTCGTCGAGCCACAAGCCGTAGAAATCGTTCCCAAGATCGTAGTGAGCGGAAATGTTGCGGCGGCTGCCCTTACGAGTGTTGCGGTTCATCCAGTGAAACAGTCTGCGCAGCGGTGCTGTGAGTCTCGAGGCACCTGAATCCACATCCTCGAGAACGCCGCGGTTCCTCAGGAGTATCTGCACCAGCGACGCGAGGTCGGTGCACTCCCAGTAACCCTGGATATACGCTTCCCCTGAACCGACGGACCCCCCGAATGCGACGTCGCTGTAAAATGCCGGCGAGTTGATGCTGATCGTGGTGGCGACGGGAAAGTCGTCATCGGCGACCCCGAAAGTCTCGCTGATTCCGTTTTCGATAACGGTGAGCTGGCCTTTCTGCAGCGCCCGCAGTCGTTTTCGAACAATCCGGCGAGCGAGTCGATCGAGCCAGCCGGGTTTCCTGGCGCTCCCGAGGAATTCGGGTCTGTCAATTGAGAGAGTCTTCATGGTTGTTGCACCGCCACATCGTCCTTTTTGCGAGGGTGAATGTAGAGTGGGCAGCGCTTCACCCAAAGTCGCAGCGCCTGCCAGTAAATTGCGGTCGTGACTTTCAATGTCATGAACGGAAACGTGATCAGGACTCGCGCCAGCGACAGCGCGCCAATCTCGGTGCGCCGCATCGTCATTGCTGCAGTGAAAAACCGCCGTCCGTCTTTCAAGGTCGTCATGTGGACGCTGGCGCGATCCGCGGGCTCGGTAAACGTCCAGTCGTAATCGATGTCCATTGCCATAAATGGCGATACGTGCATTTTCTTGGCGGGCTGGAAGCGCCAGGCGTTTTGCTTGCCGATGTTCTCGGACGCCGGCAATACATAGGTGTCCCTCTCACCCCAGGGGGTATTGTTTACTTCGGTTACGATCGTTTCGAGCGTATGGCCGTCATCCGAGAAGCAGTAGTAAAAACTTACGGGGTTGAAACAGTACCCGAAGTAGCTCATATGGGTGAGCAGCCGAATCGGGCCGCCAGGACGATTACCTGTTCTGGCCTCGACGATGTCACGTACCGATTCGGCCAACGGCTGATCGGCTGGACCCAGGTGGTCCCGCCTTCGAAACCGCGCCAGGGCGAAACGGTTTGCCGACCAGCACCAGTAGCTCTTGAACAGCACAGGCAACTCGTCGAGGTCCAGGTACATCATGAACATACGGTAGCGAAACCGATGCAGGACGGGCCTTGTCCGTGAATGGCTAACCTGCCCTTCGTAAATGCAGCTCTGCATGCTCGAGCCTCTCCTCGAAATGGTCGATCGCCCGCAATGCGCTGACCACTCCGTCTTCGTGAAAACCATTGCGCCAGTACGCGCCGCAATAGAACACCCGATCGGAATTGATCTCCGCGTGCCGCGCCTGGGCACGGACTGTGTCGCGCGTGTACATCGGGTGCTGGTACTGGATGCGCCGAACGATGCTGTCAGGCCGGATTCTCGAATCGTCGTTCAGCGTTACAACGTAGGTTTCCTGCGAGCGCAGTCCCTGCAGGATGTTCATGTTGTAGGAGACCGCCACGTGACTGCGACTGTCGCCTGGCACGAAATAGTTCCATGCCGCCCAGGCCCTGCGACGCTTTGGCAACACACATGTGTCAGTGTGCAGCACGGCTTCGTTATGCTGGAATCCGATTGCACCCAGAACCTCTCTCTCAACCCTGGTCGGGTCTGCCAGCATCGAAAGCACCTGGTCGCTGTGGCAGCTTATGAAGACATAGTCGTACCACTCGCTGCCACCTTCCGCCGTCTTGATCTCCACCCCGTCGGCATTGCGACGAATCGACTGCACTGGGCTGTTGAGACGAATTTGGTCACGATGACCGCTCACCAGGCGTTTTACGTATTCCCGCGACCCTCCTTTAATGACTCGCCATTGCGGCCGGTCCTCGAGTTGCAACAGGCCGTGATTCCTGAAGAATCGCACCAGGAAATCGACCGGCATTTGCAATACGGTCGCGGGCTCTGCGGACCAGATCGCGGCAGCCATCGGCACGAGGTAGTGATTGACGAAAACCCTGCCGTAGCGATTGGCCGCCAGGTACTCGCCCACCGTCTCGAACCGGCCTGATTCGCCGACATGACGCGTGGCTTCCCGATTGAACCGAAGGATGTCACGGACCATCGAGTAGAACGAAGGACGCACGAGATTACTGCGCTGCGCGAACAACCCGTTCAGGGAGGAACCGTTGTATTCAGGGCCTCTGCCGGCGGAGTGCACACTGAAACTCATTTCACTCGCCTGCGATTCCTGGCCGATCTCATCCAATATACGGATGAAATTGGGGTAGGTTCGATCGTTGAATACGACAAAACCCGTGTCGATGGCAAGTTGCCGGCGGTTCTCCTGCACATCGATAGTGTTCGTATGTCCACCGACATAGTGCGCCGCCTCGTAGACAGTAATATCGAACCTGTCCCTCAGCTTGTAGGCTGCAGTATTGCCCGCGATGCCGGTACCTATGATGGCTATTCGCAAGGTGCGGCTCCCGTCGATCTGCAGCGCCGGACTACCATTGTTGTGGCACGCGATTGATTTCGGCGACGTCGTAGCCGATCGAATCGGCCAGGTCGAGAAGCTTTGCGTACTCCGCATCGGTAATCGACGGAGCGCGCGCCATGATCCAGATGAAATCACGCTTCTGTCTTGCGATGACCGTTGTCGAGTAATCATCGTCGAGATAGACGATCCGGTAGTCTGCCTTTATCGGCCAGACGAATCGCATCCCCCAGATCGCGTTCGATTGCGTATCGCGAACGAATCCCCTCGGGTTGTATTGCTTCTGCTCACCGTCAAAGCCATCCTTCAGAAACGTGAACGTCGTCTGTATCGAACCATCATCGTCGAGGGCATACGTCTCTACAGCGTTGTGTGCTCCCTTTTCGAGGAAGGTGGGGATATTGGCGATGACGTACCAGCGGCCCATAAAGCGATCGAGATCGACGTATTCTACTGTTTTCATTTCAGGTCCCGGGGCCGCGCAGGCACCCAGCAGCAAGGCTAGTAAGGTAATAACGCAATGTCCGACTCTGCTGCGCATGTCAGGTGAGCTCGTAACGGATAGTGCGTCCACCTTTGGCGATCGATTCGAGCGCCAGCCATTCATCGTCTTCCGAGTACCACAGCGTGAGCTGCATTTTCTTCGCCGTCAGCCGATACACGGACGCCGGCACTTCACGGCCCCGCACAATGATCAGCTCGTTGCCTATCTGCTCGACATCCACGTCGAGGTACTCACCCGACTGCTGGTTCAGCAGTCTGGGTTGCTGCAGAAACCTGGGGTTCCAGTAGGCAAATGTCATGACACACTCGGGATAAGCCGAGGTTGCGTCACCATTGTCGATAACGAAACTGCTCTCGACCTGGTTGCCCGTTACTGTGAGCCTCTTGCCATTCGCCTTCGTCCTGGCATCGATCTTCCGCAAGCAGCCGTCCGACCAGATTTCGGTGTTCTCGTGCCGGTAACGAAACGCGTTGAAAAACAGCGCTCGCACGTCGAATCGGGCCTCACTGACCAGCCGGCGTTCCTCACCCGCATCAGTCAGTTCGAATCGGTGGTAGCCAATTCGGTCGCCGTCGAGCAATACCGAGAAGTCCCAGCTCCTGGGTTCCGACGCGGCCGTCGCGGCGACCTGCGGCATGGAAAAAATAGCCATAGCCAGGGCGGCAAGCATCGACCGCCGGTAAAAAAAACGATTTTGTGTTCGTATCATGACGCTTGCACCTCGTTCGAATGGTCGTGCGCGCGACGCGCACCCGGAAAGAACGCATTAGTCTGCTTGATGTACCGGGCGTATTCGGGGCGCCGCTCGCCAATGTTTTTTTCCAGCATGGCCACGCCTGACACCTTGAGTAGCAGGAACGACATCAGCAGCGGCGCAAACACCGTCCACCATGCGCCTGCCGAAACTGCAAACAGCCAGAAAGCCCACCAGATGCAAAATTCGCCGAAGTAGTTGGGGTGCCTGGTGAAACGCCACAAACCGGTGTCCAGCACTTTTCCCTTGTTGCCGGAATCGGCCTTGAAGCGCTTCAACTGCTGGTCGCCCACCGCCTCGAATACGAAGCCGACGATCCAAAGCAGGATCGCAGAGATATCCAGGATGCCCATCCCCGTGCTCGATGTGATTGCCGGCAGCAAGGGTGCGGCTACTATCCACGCCAGCAAGCCCTGTAGCCCAAAGACGATATACAGGCTCTTTATGGCGAAGCCGGGAGAGTTGTTCTGTCGGATCGCCTGGTAACGATAGTCCTCCTCCTCGCCCCAGTTGCGGATCGTGATGTAGATCGAGAGACGCAGGGACCAAATGGCGACCAGCGCCAGAACGACGAGACCGCGCGTCGCAAGCGAATCCGCGTTCGCGGCGAATACCAGCGCAGCGAGCAGGAAAAACAGCGACCACAAGCTGTCGACAAAGCTGACGTTTTTGATCAGCATGCTGTATAGCCAGGCGACTACCGCCACGCCGAGTATGGCGGCGAGCGCAATCAGGTAGACGTTCATTCGCGGGCCTCCAGTGGCGTCATGGCCGTGGATATCCCATCGAATCTCTCCGCAAGCATGAGCAGAAGCGGCATGCAGATCGCCCAGCCGACCGCCAGCGCCACCATGGCCGGGTTGAAGTCCACAAAGACGATACCGCCCAGTTTCTGACCGGCAATGTACGATGCAGGACCGCCGACGGCGCCGAATGCAGCGGCGAGAATCGGCCGTCCTTTCAGCCAGCCCATCGACAGATTCAAGGTGGTGCCAAACAGCATCCACATCGTGACAATCCAGTACGGTGCGAGCTGGTCGCTGACCAGCCCCGACGGATAGGTGACCCATCCACAAACGACGAGCATGCTGTCGAAAACCAATCCTATGGCGCCACAGCTAATGATCAGCAGTAGCTCGGCCTGGGGCCGCCGCGCTTGCCGATAATGCAGCGCGAGCACCATCAGGAATACGAGGGGGCCGAGCCATGGCATTTGATTGGCCGCACCAATCACCGACGAAAACCAACCGATCTGAAAGGCAATGAAATTGATGATCATGTTCATGTCAGTTGCCCGCCTTGCTGAATAAGTAATGGCTCACAAACCACTCTTGTCCACGCCTGAATCGGAACAGTTCTTCGCAAGCCATGAAGAACATACGCCAGCGCATCCACCAGCGTAACGCCTCCGAGGCACCGTAGGTCGACACAAGAATTGGCATGATCGATTCCCGGCGCGCGTCCATGCGATCCAGCCAGCCGCGACAGGTTTGCCCGTAGTGCTTGCCGTTCCAGAGCCAACGCTGCTCGATATTGAGGTGCTCGGGAAAATGCAACGGAAGATCAGCGCTGGGCATGATACCGCCCGAGAAAAAGTGCCTGCTCATCCAATCGCTCGGACCCTTGTCGATATACTCATAGGGTGTCGATCGATGGCAAAAGATGTGCATGAAGAACCGACCTTCCGGCGCCAGCCACGCATTGATCCTGCGAAACAACTCGTCGTAGTTGCGCATGTGCTCGAACATCTCGACGGATACGACACGATCGAATGTCCGGCCAGCCTCGAAGTCGTTCATATCGCAAACGATGACATCGATGTTTTCGATACCGCGCCGCGCTGCCTCTGCAACGATGAATTCCCGCTGCGTGCGCGAGTTTGAGATTGATGTAATCGATGCATTCGGGAAATGCTCGGCAACCCACAGCGACAGCGAGCCCCATCCACAACCGAGATCGAGTACGCTCATTCCATCGCATATTCCCGCCCTGTCGACGGTAAGCCGAAGCGCAGCCGCCTCTGCCTCGCCCAATGTGCTCACGCCCTTCGGCCAGTAACAGCAACTGTATTTGCGATTCTCGCCCAGAACCTGGACGAAAAACTCCGCGGGCACCTCGTAGTGCTGCTCGTTGGCGAGTTCCGGAACCAGTGCGATTGGAGACGATCGCATCATCGAGACGAAGTCAGCCGTCAGCCTGGCTGAACTCTCGACATCGTTGGCACGAATCTCGACGAGTTTGCGCTCCAGCAAGCGCCTCATGCCTCGACGAATCACGGAGTCAGGCACCAGTCCCGACTCTGTCCATCCTATAGCTCTTGCTGCGACCCGTGTCATCGGTCGTCTCCTGCTCTGAAGTGGCACCCAATATACGAGTGGAAACCAGTAGCAACAATGGATCCGGCGACACTGTTACACTCCCTTACAATTTGTAATGAATTGCAGCACCGTAGCGGTTTGATAGAATCAGCCCACGTCCTCGTAGCTCAGTCGGATAGAGCGACGGATTCCTAATCCGTAGGCCGCAGGTTCGAATCCTGCCGAGGACGCCATTCCCCACGAATGGCGCTCCGGGCAGGTGAGAACCTGTTCGACAAAACGCGACAGCGTCTTGGACGTCATCGCTCACGATTACGGGCCGCAGGCCCGAGGATCGCCCAAAGGCGATCCGAGTCAATCCTGCCGAGGACGCCATTCCCGTCGATGGACTCAAGACCGTGTCAGCCGCGAAATAGCGAACGGGAGCCTGTCGCCAAAGCGCCAAAAATAGGTTATAAATCCCAAATACACCCTATTCGAGTGCACTGCGCCATTAGCCGGGACTGAATCGAGTCGAGGAGCCGCTGAATGCAGATTAATGCTGCAGGCGCCATCAAATTCGTCACCATCCTGATAGCACTATCTGTGCCCGCGCCGGTGTTGTCGCAGGCCATGGATCCCGAGGAAGTAGCTGGTCTGACGCTCGAGCAATTGGCGGGCGTTACCAGGAAGGTCGAACCGTGATGCTCTTCAGGAATCTCTCCATCAAGAACAAGATTGTCGGGATGATCCTGTTGGTATCGGCAACTATTGTCGTATTCGGCTTCACGTTTGAGCAAATCAAGGCAAAGAGTTTTCTCGAGACGGCGTTGCTACAGGATGCCGTCCTCGAGGCGAAGCTGATTGGCAACAACTCTGTAGTGCCGCTGAGCGTTGACGACAAACAGCAAGGGGAGCGGGTCCTCGAGCGATTGCGGTCCATTCCGTCCATCGACCGTGGATACGTTTATGATGCCAATGGCAACTTGTTTGCGAAGTTCCAAAGATCGGGAATGGCGCCTGCGCCGCAATTGCCAAACGTCAGGGAACAGGCCTTTTTTGCAGACGGACACCTGCACACGTACCAACCGATCCTTTACGAGAACAAAGACCTTGGTACCGTCTACTTACGTACGTCTACGCTGGCAATCGATCGCAAACTCAGGGAGGGCATGTATGTCACTGCCGCATTAGCCCTGGTTCTGATAGCGGCCTCCGTCATTCTCGCCCTGTGGTTTCAGGGCCTGATATCGAGACCCATACTGGACCTCGCCAAAACCGCAAGCGAGATCTCTGCCAGTGGAGATTATGCCACTCGTGTTCTCCGTTACGGTGACGATGAAATCGGTTTGCTCTACAACGGCTTCAACAACATGCTCAGTCAAATTGAGGCTCGTGATCAATCTCTGAGGTTGGCGCACGAGCGTCTTCGAGACGCGCAGCGCATAGGCAGCGTTGGCAACTGGGACTGGAACATCGCGACCAACGAACTTTGGTGGTCCGATGAGATATTCCACATGTTTCAGATGGATCCCGACGAATTCACGGCGACCTACAACGCTTTCATGGAACGAGTACATCCTGAAGACCAGGAGATGCTCAACGACGCTGTGCTGCGTGCGTTGGCCGGAACGGAAGACTATTCAATCGACCACAGGATTGTACGCCCGGACGGCACACAGCGAGACATTCACGAGCAAGGGGAGGTCACGTTCGATGACGATGGACAGGCCATTCGTATGATTGGCACGGTTCACGACATCACGGAACGCAAGCGGGCCGAGCGGGACATCCGCAAGTTAGTCGATTCTCAAGCGTTGCTCGTCGACATCTCATCTCAATTGCTGCGCGCGAAAACGACTCATGCCGGCGAGAACTTACACCAATCGCTTGAGAGGATCGGTGAACGGTACTCACTGGACTCGATCAGCATGTGGTGGTTTGACGAAGAACGCAAAGGGATGAACGCGATTCATCGCTGGGAGCGAATCGCGGGAAGCACGCCTCCGGAGTATCGCGATAGCGCCGGGTTTCCGTGGTTTGCCGAGCGCCTGCTCAAGGGCGGATTGATCGCCATCGATGATGTGGCGCAAATGCCCGCGGAGGCCATGGCGGAGCAGGCGGCGTTGCAAGAATGGGGCATGTCCTCAGTCCTGGTCATTCCATTGGTTGTCGACGAGAGACTCGAAGGCACTTGCCTTTTTTCCACAGTAGAAGGAACGCAACCGTGGAGCGAGGTACTCGTCGCAGAGTTGCAACTCGTGTCGGAAAACCTGGCAGGTGCCTATGCACGCTCGATTGCTATGATTGAGGTCGAGCAACTCAGGGATCAACTACAGGATGAAAACATCTACCTCAGAGAAGAGGTTAAGACTGCTCGTGGTTTTGATGAGATCATCGGCGAGAGCCCGGAGCTCATGCGCATTCTGCAGGCGGTCGACAAGGTTGCGCCAACCGACGGTACCGTGCTCATTCAAGGAGAAACCGGCACCGGCAAGGAGTTGATCGCCCGCGCGATTCACGAATCGAGTGCTCGACGCGATAAGCCATTGGTGTGCATCAACTGCCCGACATTGCCTGCGAATATGATCGAGAGCGAGCTGTTCGGACATGAGAAAGGTGCATTTACCGGGGCGCACGCAATGCGAAAGGGGCGTTTCGAGGTCGCAGATGGGGGCACGCTGTTCCTTGATGAAATGGGAGAGCTGGCGCCCGAGCTGCAGAGCAAGTTGCTGCGGGTCCTGCAGGCCGGCGAGTTCCAGCGCGTCGGCGGCAACAAAACCCTGCATGCAGACGTCCGCCTGATTGCGGCGACAAACAGGGACCTGCAAGAGGCTGTCGACAGGGGCCAATTTCGTGCGGACCTTTATTATCGGATCAATACGTTTCCGATTCACCTTCCTGCGTTGCGAGATCGAAAAAATGATATTCCGCTGCTCGCCGAGCACTTTGTGCATAAGCATGCAGCACGTTTGGGAAAGAACATAGACGCGATATCCGCAGAGATGATCACAGCGTTTAAGGAACACTCGTGGCCGGGAAATATTCGTGAGCTTGAAGGCGTAATCGAACGCGCGTTGATTTCGTCGGGTGATCGCACCGTTCTGGAACTCTCTGCTCCCTTGAGGACGGCCGAAGCAACAAAAACAACAAAGACCACAAAGACAACCGCAAGTCGTCCCGAGGTCGCAACTGCAATGCCAATCCGCAAGAGTTCCAGTCTTTCCGATGCCGAGCGCTCTCACATTGTCGACGTACTCGAGAAGACTGGATGGAGAATCGAAGGGCCCGAAGGTGCCTCTGCCATGCTCGGCCTTGCTGCGAGTACGCTGCGCTCCATGATGAAACGTCTTGGGATTACGAGGCCGACAACGTAACGCCGTCAATTCCGGCGCAACGCGGACGATCGCAGAGTATCCTGATAGGCTGTACGCTCCCCGGCGGGCGGACGAAATCCCGTGGCCACAGTGGTGGCTATGCTTCTGAAACCGGGTGACATCTCATACAATGGCAGCGACCCGTACTAGCACCTCTGGACGATGATGACCACAGCCAAGATCAAGAATTTTACAACCCTGGACCCGTTCAAAAGTATGAACCCCGACGCACCGGGTGTAGCAATGAACCTCGTAGACGGCCAGTGGGTTGGCGCAAGCGACATTCGCCGGGATATTCCCGATCCCCTGCACGGCGGACAATTTCTCGACCTGCCGGACACCCAGGATATCGAGCCGTTTCTGACGAGCTTTACGGGCTGCCCGAAAACCGGGCTGCACAATCCGCTCAAGAAGACCGACCGCTACGTACACCTGGGGCGCGTGTGTGCGAGGGCCGCGGCGCTGCTCGCAGACGAGGACGTTGAGGCATTTTTTACCAGACTGATACAAAGAGTAATGCCCAAGAGCTGGCAACAATGCCTGAACGAGGTGGTGGTGACGCGGGTATTTCTCGAGAACTTCGCCGGTGACGGCGTGCGCTTTCTCGGCCGCGGTTTTTCGAATCCCGGCGACACCACGGGTCAGGAGTCACGCGGCTACCGGTGGCCGTTCGGCCCCGTTGTCGTCATCGCGCCTTTCAACTTTCCGCTTGAAATCCCGGTTCTGCAGTCAATGGGGGCTTTGTTCATGGGCAACCGGCCCCTGGTCAAGGTGGACTCGAAAGTCAGCATCGTCTTCGAGCAATTCCTGCGCCTGCTCATCCACTGTGGCCTTTCGCCCACGGACATCGACCTTATCCACTGCCGCGGCACCCGCATGGGAGAGTTGCTCGACGAGGTACGAGACACCGTGCGCATGATCCAGTTCACTGGTTCGAGCGGCGTTGCGGAGGCCGTTGCCCAGAAGGTCAACGGTGCCGTGCGGCTCGAAGACGCAGGGTTCGACTGGAAGATCATCGGCCCGGATTTCGATGAGAAGTGGCTGGACTACGTCGCATGGCAGTCGGATGAGGATGCCTACAACGCGTCCGGCCAGAAATGCTCTGCCCAGAGCATCTTGTTCGTGCACGAAAACTGGGCCGGCGCCCTCCTCCCGAAACTCGAGAAACTGGCGGCACGTCGCAGCCTTGAGGATCTCACGAGCGGCCCGGTCCTGTCGTGGAACAATGAGCAGATCAAGGCTCATATCGACGCGGTACTCGACGTCCCCGGCGCAGAGCTCATGTTCGGCGGCGCACCTCTCGCCGGGCACAGCATTCCGGACTGCTATGGCGCGTACGAGCCGACGGCGGTTCGGGTACCTCTCTCAGCCGTGTGCGGACCGCATTTCGATCTGCTTACGACAGAGCTCTTTGGTCCGTACCAGGTCATCAGCACCTATGACGATAGCGACGTCCCGGATGTCCTGGCACTTTTGGAGCGTATTTCACATCATCTGACGGCCGCTGTCGTCAGCGCGGATGCCGTATTCCAGAACAGGGTACTGTCTGCAACGGTCAATGGAACCACCTATTGCGGGATGCGCGCGCGTACTACCGGCGCCCCGCAGAACCACTGGTTCGGCCCGGCCGGCGACCCCAGGGCTGCGGGTATCGGTACACCGGAGGCCATCATAAGTACGTGGAGCGGACACCGCGAGATCATCATGGACCAGGGTGACTTGCCCGCCGACTGGCAGACGCCGCCGATTCGGTAGGCACGCGTATCGATGGAATTCCTGTCCGGAGCGTTGCTATTGACCGCGGCGTTCTACGTCGGCTGGAACATCGGCGCCAATGACGCCGCCAACTGCATCGGAACCACTGTCGGCGCCAGCGTGCTGCGATACCGCTCGGCGGCATTGATGATGGCCGCGTGCGTGATCCTCGGCGGAGCCCTGCAGGGTCACCATGTCATGAAAACGGTTGGCAAGGGTATCGTCATCACCGAGCCGGCCGTTTACGAGACGTATAACGAGGCGCCGCCACCACGGGAGATGCAGCGACATTTCCCCGACGAGCGCCTGCCCGACCTTGCGATACTGGTTTCCCTTCTGTCCGCCGGCGTCTTCGTTACCATCGCGACCTTTTCACGCTTGCCCGTTTCAACGTCGCAGGCGATCGTGGGCGGTGTCCTCGGGACCGGGCTCGGTATGGTCGGTATCGAGGCCAGCTATTTCAAACTGGGCGTACTGGTCAAGATCGCCGGCGCCTGGGTAGTCAGCCCCGTGCTCGCGGCGGTGATGGCGTTCTGCATTTACTTGCTGCTCAGTATCGCGTTTCGCCGTGCACGCGCAATCATCTGGTCCGGCGCCCTGAGAATCGCTGTCATTGTCTCAGCTGCCTACGTGTCCTATTCGCTGGGGGCAAACGACGTCGGCAATGCAATCGGCCCTTTGTTGAACAAGTACCCGGACAAGGGCCTCTACCTGGCAATTCTCGGCGGCGTGGCAATGGCGGTCGGCGCGTTGACTTTCGGTAAGCGAGTGACGGACACGGTTGGCCGCAGCATAACTCCTCTCGACTACTCCGGAGCGCTTGCGGCACAGGGCTCCGCGGCGTTCGGCGTGCACGTTTTCTCAATGCTAGGGATTCCCGTGTCGACATCCCAGGCTGTCGTCGGCGCGATTATCGGCGTCGGCCTCACAAAGGGTACCAGGGCGGTAAGTGGCAGCAGAATCGCAGCGATATTCGTCGGCTGGATCATGACGCCGCTGTGCGCGGCCCTGTTTGCGGCACTCTTGTATCGGCTGCTTGCATCAATGTGGATTTAGGACGTATTCGGATTACACTCGGGACAGGTACTGAAAATGCTCATATTCAAGAAGGAAAAACAGGTCGTCGAACTTGCCTTGAGGCATGCCGAAACGACGCAGGAATGCCTGCATATCATGGTCGCCGGTATCAATGCGCTCATCGCGAACGATTATGCACGTCTGGCGCAATCGACCGAGCAGGTCAATCGACTCGAAGACAAGGCCGACCGACAGCTTCGCGACGTTCGCGAGCTCTTGTATTCAGGCGCGTATCTTCCGACGATCCGGGGCGACATCTATCGCTTGTTATCGAGGGTCGATAGCGTCACGAACAAGATCGAAGGTTGCCTGGACTTCGCCAATTGCCAGAAACCCGGCTCGCTCGACAACTACGGCGATGATTTGCACGCCGTTCTCGAACTCACGGAGAACTGCTATGCAGCATTGCATACGGCGTTGAGGGCGTTTTTCAAGCCCAAAGGAACGGTGGAGGCGTTGCGTGAATCAACACGCGAAGTCGGACAAATCGAGTCGCTGATCGATACAAGGGAACGCGAGTTGATAACCAGTTTATTCGAGTCGGGCCTGCCACTCGCGGAAAAACTACACCTTGAAGAACTGCTGGCGAGAATCACACGCATTTCCGATGAGATTGAGAATACGGCGGACGAACTCGAGCTGCTGAGCCTCAAGTCAATTATCTAGTTCTCAGGCGGTTTGCCATTGATTCCCAATGGCTCTAAGGTTGCGACATGAACGAACAGGCAAGAATAGATGCGCTGAAAGCGAACCATCAGAG
This sequence comes from uncultured Woeseiaceae bacterium, assembly GCA_945788625.1. Taxonomy (GTDB): domain Bacteria; phylum Pseudomonadota; class Gammaproteobacteria; order Steroidobacterales; family Woeseiaceae; genus UBA1847. The sequence goes on along the minus strand of CALZMQ010000032.1, from coordinate 18,250 downwards.
AATCCTGCTGCGGATGGCAGGCAGGATTTCAATCTACTACATTGCTCTATCGGCCTTCGTTGCACTCGCGATCAGCGTGTTTCCAGGCATGGTCGACCAGCTTCCGCTCGGCGGCGTCGGCGACATCGCGGACTACGGGAGTTCGAGCGTCTACGACCTCGAAGAGGCCTTGCTCAGCGCCGATGACGAGGAACTGGAAGAGATTGCAACGGCGACGACGCGCGCGCGCCTGGCACGTGGCCCCGCCTGGCTGCAAGGCGCAATCTCATTGGTTTACGTGATGACGGCAACCCTGTTGCTGATGCTTCCCGTGTCCTGGGTGTACAGGGCGATTCATACCGACAGCGTCTACGATCACTCGATCGATACGACGGCACTCGTACTGCCTGCCGTCGTCGCAGGCATCGTGACCGTCGTGCAACACAGCCTGGCGCTGGCTTTTAGTCTCGCAGGCATTGTTGCCGGCGTGAGATTCCGGCGCGCACTGAGCGATACCTTCGATACATTGTTTATTCTCGCCTCGATCGGCGTCGGTATTTCTGCGGGCGTGAGTTCAATCGAAATCGCAATTGTATTGACCGTTTTCTTCAATTACGCCGCAATAGGAGTCTGCGCCTTCGGTGACGGATTGGAATCGCAGTACGTTGTGCAGGAAGAGATTCGGCGAAAGAACGCCAAGCGCGCCAAGGCGGAAGAAAAGCGCGCGCGAACGGACCCGGGCGGTCCCATGTCCAACCTCTAGTCCTCTTGCCCGGACAGCATTTCGTCCAGTTCCTCCTGCCCGCGGCAACGGCCAACAATCTCCCGCTCCAGCTTCTTCGGATCATCCAGTATTTCGTAGAAGTCCTCGATGTACTTCAGTGTCTTGTCTTTCTTGCCGGGCTCCAGCTCTTTGGTGTTTGCTATGAGCGAGAAGATCTCCTCGCGTTTGGATTGCACGTGTGCGATCGTCGCCTCCAGCACGCCAGGCGGTTTGCACAGGCCGCGATAATAGCGCGTGCGCACGAATCGAATGGGCAGATGAGATGGCGGTGCCGCATATTTCGTATTGACGAATCCCGACAGATCGAAATCGTACGGCACGGGAATTCGCACGTCCGCGTTGTCCGACAGTGCCAGGATTTCCGTGTTATGGCAGCATGGCCTGTCCTCCGGCCCTTGCAGAACGGAGTAATCATTGTTGGCGATGAGGAATTGGAAAATATCGGTCAGGGCCGTTTTTTCCATGTCGAGCTGGCGGAATTTGTTCGAGACGACATTGATCTTCGTCAATCCCAGGCGATCTGCCATATCACCGTCATCTTCTATGACGAATACCAGGTCGGTCCAGGGTTCGATTTTCTCGTCGCTGTCCACGTAGCTGAGTCGGACCAGCCGTGTGCCAAAGCTGTGATCTGTCAGAATCTCGAATATTCTGTACGCCAGGTACTCGAGAACCACGTGTTGCTGCGATTCGGCGCCATGCCGGCAGGGTGCCACGACCTTAAGTTTGTTCTGGCCGGCGAACAGCGTTTTCTTCACCTGGCTTTTCTTGAAATTCAACATGAGTGGCGGCAGTTTGCAATACTCACGACGAAACAGACCGCGCGTTCGAATCGACACGTCCAGCCTGCTCGTCTCGTCATCGCCGTTCACGTAGCTCCATTGACCGGGGAAGTAGATGCGCACCTCCTGTTGGCTCTGCGCATAGGTTTGTGCGATCGGCGCAGTCAGTACCGCCTTGATCACCGAATCGTCATTGAACAACCGGGGTTCTTCTGCGCCACCGGCCGTGCCGGTGAACGCGAGTGCAATTAGTATCGAAATGGATAGAATGATTTTCACAATTTCATCGTTATACGGAATAGATACCGGATTGTTATACGAAAATACCGAGGGCCGTGCCCAATTATCGAAGATCGGTGAGCCCGTGGAGACAGGTACGTGATGGCACACGAAATTCGCGATGCAATGCCGGACGACGCTGCAGTGATCGCCGACTTCAACTCCCGGATGGCCGAGGAAACGGAAGACCGAACGCTCGACCATACAGTAATTAGTGCCGGTGTTGCGGCATTGCTGGCGGACCCGGGCAAAGGACGCTACTGGGTCGCCATAGTGGACGGCGAAATCGTCGGGCAGCTGATGGTGACCTACGAATGGAGCGACTGGCGCAACGGGACGCTGTGGTGGATTCAGAGCGTATACGTACACCCCGAACACCGGCGCAAAGGTGTTTTCGCGGCGCTCTATCGCCATGTAGAATCACTGGCGGTTGCTGAACCCGGCGTATGCGGCCTCAGGCTCTACGTCGAACGCGATAATGAACGCGCGCAGAAAACGTATGAAGCCCTCGGCATGGTGAAGCCGAGTTACCTCGTAATGGAATCGATACTCGGCAGGTAATGCCGAAAGAAAGGAGAACTTGAATGCTAGAGGCCGGCTCCCGAGCACCGGAATTCGTACTCCCGAATGACCAGGGTGGAGAGACCACGTTATCGGATTTGCTGCAAAACGGTCCGCTGATCCTGTACTTTTATCCGGCCGATTTCACGCCTGGCTGCACGAAGGAGGCATGCTCGATTCGTGATATCCACAACGATATACAATCGGTCGGGCTGCAAGTCGCCGGCGTGAGCCCACAGGACGAGGAGAGCCACCAGCGCTTTCGCGACGAATACGACTTACCGTTCATCCTGTTGAGCGATCCCGAAAAGGTGGCGATCAAGATGTATGACGTCGACGGACCCTTCGGGATCGGCGTGCGGCGTGCAACCTTCCTGATCAACCAGGACCGCACTATTCAGGATGCGATGATGGCGGACGTACGCATTGGGCGGCACCAGGAGTTCATTGAGAAAGCGATAATCCTGAGAGAGACCGCCGGCCTCAGGTCCGACGAGTGATCAGCTACCCTGGATGGTGACTATGATGCGCCGCTTGTGCGGCGCGTAGCGGTGCTCCCACAGGTAGATTCCCTGCCAGGTGCCCAGGGCGCATCTTGCGTCACGTACCGGCAGATTCAGGTCTGACTGCGTCAGCACACTGCGAACATGTGCCGGCATATCGTCGGGACCTTCCGCCGTGTGTGTGAACATGGGATCGCCGTCTCGAACCTGGCGTGACATGAATGTCTCGAGATCCGTTCTGACGCTGGGGTCGGCGTTCTCGCAGAGTATGAGTGAGGCGCTCGTGTGACAGACGAATACGTGGCACATGCCCGAGTTGACGCCGGAAGCTCGTACGATGTCCTGGACATCACTGGTCAGGTCGTAGGTCCCTCGACCGTTGGTATTGACCTGGAGTTCGTGCTGTGTTGTCAAGGCAGGTAGGGCTCGCCATAACGAAGGCGAATGGTCTTCGTCTTTCCGAACCACGGCACGGATACGAGATAAATGTTGTCGTACTCGGACTCGGCGATTTCAGGCACGTTCTTGCTCGCGCCCATGTTGGCTATCATCTCCGGTACCGTGTTGCTGTGGCCGACGACGAGAATAATCTTGCCTTTGTGCTCCTTGAGGATCGTCTCGACTATTTCCTCCGTATCCGACGCGTCATACGTTAAAACCGGCAGGCCCAGTGCGTCGGCGGTCGGTTTCGCGGTATCGGCCGTGCGACGGTACGAGGTCGAGTACACGGCATCGACGCCCACTCCCGGCACCACGTCCGCGTCGACGAGTTGTCGGGCGAGTTCCGCAGCACGCCGCTGCCCCGCCAGGCTGAGGGCGGGATCGTCGGCCGGCAGCGCAGCCTTCTCGGCGTGACGGACGAAGATTACCGTGGTCGTTGCCTGTGATTCGAAGAACCATGCCAGGCATATCGCGATGGCGGTGTAGATAACGACGACCTGAATCCGGCGCCGCCGCCGGCGCCGCCGGCGATCGATATCTGCTGTTGTTTTGCGCATGGTGTGCGACTTTACGAGGTTTTCGCTGCTTTGACTATGCCCGGCTACTCGTCGGGACGGTCTTTACCCTCGCGATGGCGGTCACTCTCGATAACGTGAAATTCGCCCTCAATGACGCCACCACCGGCCGTACTCTCATTCGGCCGCGTCGTTTCCGGGCGACGTCGAAGTTTGCGGTTGAACCACCATAATCTCAGACCGACGATGGCAGCAAGCACGGCGACGATACTGCCCAGCACGACGAACGCGACAAAGCCCAGCACGATGGAGACACCGATCGCCAGCACGCCGACCACGACGACGAAGATATTCGCTATGGGGTTTCCCGCAGGAAAGCCGCGATTCGCAGACGAGAATTTCAATTCCGATCCCTCGAGTCCGCCTGTTCAGCGGATTTTCGTGTGTAAAAGCCTTCGAACCACGGCGCCCAGGTAGTTCCATCATCGGACGACTGCTCGAAAAACTGCCTTACGCGGCCATCCGGCAACGGCGTCCACAAGCCGCGGAGCGGCGCGGTCGTGCCATTGGCTACGTAATGTATTGTACCCGTAAGCAGCATACCGTCATCGGTCATGCCGCCGCGTATATTGATCTGGCTGCCGCTCGCCGAATTCCAGACCTGCACCCACTCGCCCGTAATCTTGTCGACGTAATTGATACTGCTGCCGGTGCCACCGCTCGCGCTCGTCCAGTTTTCCGTCAGTACGCAGCCTCGCTCGGCACGCTCGACCACGTTGCTGCCCGCCAGGCCTCCGCCAGCGACATGCACGTCCCACTCGCCGATCCAGAAATCGAAGGTCGAAAACGCCGCGTCGTGCTCGCAGGGAAACGCCTGGATCGACATGTCGGCCACCAGCGTGTCATAAGCCGCGCGGCCTTCGAGTGACTGCAACAAAGGGTCGGATGTGATCAGGCCGACAGCGGTAAAGCCACTCGACGCAACCGCCTGCAATTGCTTGACCGCTTCGTCTGGAGCGTCAGCCAGCACCGCCAGGCGGGCCCGCTCGAATGCAATCCGGACGGGCGAAAACTCGAGCGCCTCGGCCCGCTGCAGCGCATCGCGCGCCAGATCGTAACGCTCCGCCTGTCGCGCACTGACCGCCAGCTGGAACCACGATGCGGTATCCAGCGGGTCATCAGCGGTGCGGCTCGCGTACGCGTCGGCTGCCGCATGCCAGTCGCCCGCCGCAAACAACGCATCCGCGTCGTCTTCGGCAAGCGCCAAAAACGGATACATAATTAACAGTATTATCAAGTAATTATAAACTTTTATTAGATTTAACATTAAATATTTTCCGGTATATTCCGTAGCTCTCAGACAGCCGTATCGGCACCGGGTTCGGCGATCCTGAAACTCTGTTGACTACAAAATATGCGGCCCTCGTGCGCATAATTCAACGGACTGCGCGCGAACAGGTTGAAACCACCGGACACTGCAAGCACAATTCGCCGTCGTTCGACCAGACTCCGGAGAGGTGGCAGAGTGGTTGAATGCACTGGTCTTGAAAACCAGCAAGGGTTAGTAGCCCTTCGTGGGTTCAAATCCCACCCTCTCCGCCAGAAATTGAAAATGGGGCCGTCGTGGCCCCGTTTTTGATTTCAAGCAGAGGGTGATGGGTTTGAGCCCACTGGTTCAACAAAACGCGCCAGCGTTTTGGACGCACGAAGTGCGCCCCGCAGGGGTGAGAATCGCCTCAAGGCGATTCGAATCAATCCCACCCTCGATCGAGGACAGGCAGCGGCGCAGCCGCCAGTGAGGACGCGCAGCGTCCATCCCACCCCTCAAGGCGATTCGAATCAATCCCACCCTCTCCCTTGTTCCTCAGCTGTGTTAGATATAGGGAACGGTGAGCCTCGTTCGGGGGACTAAGGTCACTGTCACTATTATTCAGGAGCACCAGATGCCCACAATCGTAATCACCGGCTGCAACCGCGGCATCGGCCTCGAATTGGCCAGGCAACTCAACGACCGCGGTGATACGGTCATCGGGGTTTGCCGTAACACGAGCGAGGCGCTCGGCGATCTGGGCGTGCAGGTCATTGACGGTATCGACGTTGCCGACGGTGAATCGGTGCGGACTCTGAAAAGCAAACTGAGTGAGCGCCGCATCGACACGCTGATCAACAACGCCGGAATACTGTTGCAGGACAGCTTCGGCAGCCTCGATTACGAAGACATGGTGCGGCAGTTCAGGATAAATACGCTCGGCCCTCTGCGCGTGACCGAAGCGTTGAGCCCCAATCTCGAGGACGGTTCCAAAGTGGCGATCGTCACGAGTCGCGTCGGCTCCATCGACGACAACGGTTCCGGTGGCAATTGGGGCTACCGGGCGTCGAAAACGGCCGTGAACATGGTCGGCATGAACCTGATGCACGAATTCAAGCCACGCGGCATTGCCGTCGCCCTGCTGCATCCGGGACTGGTCGCCACGGACATGACCGGCGGACACGGCATTTCGCCGGCCGATTCCGCCAGCGGCCTGATTCAGCGCATCGACGAGCTCAGCATGGAAAACACGGGTGGATTCTGGCACGCGGAGGGATACCGCCTCCCCTGGTAGGAACGGCTTGAAAACGCCGCCACCGCCCAGATATGGGACTGAATGATGTTAAACTCGCAATCACGCTCAACAAGGAGTTTCACGAATGCAGGACAATTTTAGTTCAATGGCGCCGGTCTCGAGCCTCGCGGTCGAGGACAGGTCCGAATTCATCTGGAAGTGCTACGCCCATGTCGTCGGCGCGATACTGGCTTTCGCAGCAATAGAGGCGTGGCTATTCTCATCCGGCGTCGTCCGCAACATCGCCGGACCGATGATGAACAACTGGCTGCTGGTGCTGGGCGCATTCATCCTGGTCGGCTGGGGCGCGACCCACCTGGCGCACCGGCTGGAATCCAAGGCGTCGCAGTACGCGGCCTTTGCCGTCTTCATCGTCGCCGAGGCGTTGATTTTCTCGCCGATGTTGCTGCTGGCAATGATTAAAGACCCCAGTGGCAGCATGATAGAAAGCGCGGCAGGCGTCACCGTTCTCGGTGCGGTCGGCCTGGTGGCAACGGCGATGATTACACGCAAGGACTTCTCGTTCCTGCGCGGCATGCTGGTCTGGGGCGGTATCCTGGCGCTGGTCGGCATCGTGTCGGCCATCATCTTCGGCTGGCAGCTCGGCACGTGGTTCTCGCTTGCGATGATCGGTTTTGCCGGCGCGGCGGTGCTTTACGATACCTCCAACATCATCCATCACTACCCGGCGAACAAGTACGTCGCGGCATCGATGGCCCTGTTCGCATCGATAGCACTGATGTTCTGGTACATTCTGCGGCTGTTCATGAGTCGCGACTAATACGACGACAACGAAAACCGACATGACAAAAAGGGCCCTCACCGGGCCCTTTTTTTTTCGCGCAAGAGTTGCGTTCGCCTCAGCGCAACTCGGTGACCCCGCCCATGTAGGGCAGCAGTACCTCCGGTATGCGAATACTGCCGTCTTCGTTCTGGTAGTTCTCCATCACTGCAATCACCGCACGGCCGGCGGCGACGCCGGATCCGTTCAGGGTGTGAATCAGCTCCGGCTTGCCGGTTTCCGGATTGCGGCGGCGCGCCTGCATCCGGCGAGCCTGGTAGTCGCCGTAGTTGCTGCAGGAGGAAATCTCGCGGTATTTCTGCTGGCCCGGTAGCCAGACCTCGATGTCGTAGGTCTTGGCCGACCCGAAACCGACATCGCCTGTACACAGGGTAACCACGCGGTACGGCAGCTCCAGCTTTTGCAGAATGATCTCGGCATGCCCCGTCAGCTCTTCCAGCGCCTGCGCCGAACTGTCCGGCGCGACGAATTGCACCAGCTCTACTTTTTCGAACTGGTGCTGGCGGATCATGCCGCGAGTGTCCTGCCCGTAAGATCCCGCCTCCGAGCGGAAACACGGCGTATGGGCAACGTATCGAATCGGCAGCTGCTGCGCGTCGAAAATCGCTTCGCGCGCGAGATTGGTGACGGGCACTTCCGCCGTCGGGATCAGGTAAAACGGCGTTTCTGACGTCGTCTTGAACAGGTCTTCCTCGAACTTCGGCAGTTGTCCCGTGCCGACCAGGGCCTGCGCCTGCACGAGGTACGGTACGTAAGTCTCCTCGTAGCCGTGCTCGCTCGTGTGCGTATCGAGCATGAACTGAATGAGGGCGCGTTGCAGTCGGGCGAGCGGTCCACGCATCACGGCAAATCGCGCTCCGGAAATTCGGCTGGCAGACTCGAAATCGAGCAGGCCGAGCTGCTCGCCCAGGCCGACGTGATCCCTGGCCTCGAATCCGAACTCCGCGGGCGAGCCCCAGCGACGTACCTCGAGGTTGTCGGACTCGCTATCACCGTCCGGAACGTCTGCGTCGAGCAGGTTCGGCAGACCGAGCTCGATGTCGCGCAGCTCCGCCTGGACGTCCTGCAAGCGAGCCTCATTGCTGCTGAGCCGGTCGCCGAGGTCCTTCACTGCCGCCAGCAACGGTTCGATATCCTCGCCCGATGCTTTCGCTTTGCCGATGTTCTTTGCACTGCTGTTGCGCTCGCTGCGCAGGTTCTCGGTATCCACCTGCAGGCTCTTGCGAGTTTCCTCGAGTGCAAGGTAGGCGTCAGCGTCGAAAACAAAACCGCGGCGCGCCAGGTTGGCGGCAACTTCGGCCGTGGATTGGCGGAGCAATTTAGGATCGATCATCTTTTCTGCTGTTCGGGTTGTCGCGATGGAAGCGCTCGATTTCGTCGAGCTTCTCGCGGATCCTGATCTCCAGGCCGCGAGGCACGGGATGATAATACTTAACCGGGCTCATGTCGTCGGGAAAGTACTTTTCGCCGACGGCGATTCCCCCGTCTTCATCATGGGCATAGCGATATGCCTCGCCGTGACCAAGCTCTTTCATGAGACGCGTCGGCGCATTACGCAAGTGCATTGGCACCTCCAGCGATCCGTGCTCCCTGGCGTCGCTCATCGCCGCCTTCGCCGCCATGTAAACAGCATTGCTTTTTGGAGCGCAGGCCAGATAGACGACTGCCTGTGCCAGCGCCAGCTCGCCCTCGGGACTGCCCAGGCGCTCCAGTACCTCCCAGGCATTGAGCGTCAGCTGCAAGCTGCGGGGATCGGCATTGCCGACATCTTCGGACGCCACCCGTATCATGCGACGTGCGACATATTGCGGGTCGCAGCCGCCATCGAGCATGCGCATCAGCCAGTAAAGGGCGGCATCCGGATCGGTCCCGCGCACCGCCTTGTGCAAAGCCGAGATCTGGTCGTAGAAATACTCTCCCTGTTTATCGAATCGGCGCCGCGCACCCGATGCGACTTCCTTGACAACGTCATCGCCAATGTCGTCGCCTGCCGCCAGGTCCGCGGCAAGCTCGAGCAGGTTCAGGGCACGCCTTGCGTCGCCGTCGGCCGCTGCCGCGATGAAGTGGATCGACTTCTCGCTAACGCGGTACCTGCCGCCCAATCCGCGGGTTTCATCTTTGAGTGCGCGTTTGATTACAGCGGCGAGGTCGTCTTCGGTGAGCGATTTGAGTACGTAGACCCGCGCTCGTGACAACAGGGCATTGTTGAGCTCGAAAGACGGGTTTTCGGTCGTCGCGCCAATGAACGTCAGCGTGCCGTCTTCGACGAACGGCAGGAACGCGTCCTGCTGCGACTTGTTGAACCGGTGTACCTCGTCCAGGAACAACACGGTTCCGCGATTGCTCATCTGCCGGTGCTGCTCCGCTTGTGCGACTGCGGTGCGTATGTCCTTTACGCCGGCCATGACCGCCGACAATGCGATGAAGTGGGAATCCGTGGTAGCAGCGATCAACCGCGCCAGCGTGGTCTTGCCCGTGCCCGGCGGTCCCCAGAACACCATCGAGTGCGCCCGGCCCTGCTCGATTGCCCGCAGCAGCGGTTTGCCGGTTTCCAGAAGGTGTCGCTGGCCGAAGAACTCGGCGAGAGATGCCGGCCGCATCCGGTCGGCAAGCGGCCGCTCGCTGCCGTTTGCCGTGCGGCCGCCCGGACGGTCAGTCATTTGGTCAGCGAACAGGTCAGTCAATTCCGGTGCCAGTGCTTCGTGCCGTATACCAGTCCTCGACACGCAGACTCCAACCACCAACGCCCGCCATCGCGACTGTGAGACCGACAATTATACCGACAGTGTTAGCGCCGATGTCGATCCAGTCGGCCATGCGATAGCTCACCATGAGCTGGCACAGTTCGATGAGCAAGCCAAACAACATTAAACCCACGCCGATGCGCCAGTACGAGCGCGAGCGGTACTGCCCGGCGAACCAGACGGCGAGGACGACGAACGTCACCCCGTGCAGCCATTTGTCGGCGTGCGTAAACCAGGACAGTGCTTTGACTTTGTTTGGAAACAGCCACACGAGCGGCAGCATGGCAGCCAACAGGACCAGGAGCAGTAAAATCAGGCTGGCGATTTTCCAGCGGCGCGCGTGCCGCAATGGCAACATCAGGGGGCCGAATCGCCGGCTGCGAGCGGCACACCGACCAGGTCGGCGTCGTCAGGCACCACGAACACGAATCGCTCGGCGTCGATGGGTTCGTTGACCACTACGTCGTACATCGCGACCACCGTCGTCTGCTCGAGATTGTCGTAAAACACCATGCGGCTCAACTGCGCATCGAAAAAACCGAGTTCGAGCCGATTGAAACTGCTGTCATCGTTCCTGGGCCGCAAGCGTACCCACGTAGTGCCGTTCTCGACGAGAGTACCGTCAAACAGGAACTGCTCCAGCGCGTCGCTGCCACCCCCCAACAACAGCGCAGGCGTATTGCTCAATGCCTCTGCCTGCGGTTTTACCGTGACCTGCGCGAGATCGACGTCATAACTCCAGATATTGACGCCATCGGCAAGCAGCCACTGCTCGTAAGGGTCCGCGTAGGTCCAGCGGAATCGTGTCGGCCGCTCTATTTCCAGCGTGCCGGAAGACACCTCGACGACCGCTCCTTCAGCGTCGATAAGCGACTGCTCGAATCGACCCTGCAGCGTTATGACATCGTTAACGAAATCGTTGACGAGCTTCTCGCCCATCTCGTCGATGGTCGCCTGCGCAAATGCGGCCGGGCCGCTGCCGACCAGTATGGCAAGAAGAAGAACAATCCGGATCGAGGGCCGGTCCGTGGCAATACTGATTCTGTCCATATCGATTACTCTGCAGCAGCTTTGGGCACCAGGATTTCCCGGGAACCGTTCGATTGCAGCGGGCCGACAAGACCTGCCGCTTCCATGGACTCGACCATTCTCGCAGCACGGTTGTAGCCGATCTTGAGGCGTCGCTGGACGCCCGATATCGACGCTTTGCGTGTCTCCATCACGACCTGAACGGCCTGGTCGTACAGGGGATCCTGCTCGGCGTCCGCGCTCTCCGGCTGCACATTGTCGATGCCCACCAGTCCTGGAGTTGGACTCATCGGGCCCTCGAGAATTTCATCAATATAGCGAGGCGAACCACTTTTCTTCAGGTGGCGTACGACGGAATGCACCTCGTTGTCGGCAACGAAAGCGCCGTGCACGCGCACCGGCAGGGACGTTCCCGGCGGCAAATACAGCATGTCGCCGTGGCCCAGGAGGTTTTCGGCCCCCATCTGGTCCAGGATGGTCCGGGAATCCACTTTGGCGGATACCTGGAACGCAATGCGCGTCGGCACATTCGCTTTGATCAGGCCGGTGATGACGTCCACCGACGGGCGCTGCGTCGCAAGAATCATGTGGATGCCCGATGCTCTCGCTTTCTGCGCCAGCCGTGCGATAAGTTGCTCCACTTTCTTGCCGACGATCATCATCATGTCGGCCAGTTCATCGATGATGACGACGATGAACGGCAGCGGTGTCAGCGTCGGATGTTCGACGGGTTTCTCTTCGTCCAAGAGATCCGGTGGCGTAAAGGTCGGGTCCTTGATCGGCGCGCCGGCGTCGATCGCGTCTCTCACCTTGCGGTTGTAGCCACCGATATTGCGTACACCCAGGGACGACATCAGCCGGTAGCGGCGGTCCATCTCGGCAACACACCAGCGCAGCGAATTCGACGCCTCTTTCATGTCGGTCACGACGGGAGTCAGCAGATGTGGAATGCCTTCGTACACCGACAACTCGAGCATTTTCGGGTCGATCATAATCAGGCGCACCTGCTCGGGTTGCGTCTTGTAGAGAATGCTCAGCACCATTGCGTTGATACCGACCGACTTGCCCGAACCCGTCGTTCCGGCAATCAGCAGGTGCGGCATACGCGCGAGATCCGCCACCACGGAGTTGCCACCGATGTCCTTGCCCAGCGCCAGCGTCAGCGGTGACGCCATATCGTCGTACGGCCGGGATTTGAGGATTTCCCCGAGCGTGACGAGTTGCCGGTTTTCATTCGGTATCTCGAGTCCGACAAACGACTTGCCCGGGATCACCTCGACGATACGAACGCTGACCACGGACAAGGATCGCGCCAGGTCTTTGGCCAGGTTGGCGATCTGGCTGACTTTGACGCCGGGCGCCGGATCCAGTTCGAAGCGCGTGATGACCGGGCCGGGGGAAACGGAACGGACCTCAACGTCGATGCCGAAGTCCTTGAGCTTGAGCTCAACGAGACGTGACATCGCCTCGAGCGACTCCTCCGAGTATCCGCGTTGCTGATCCGGCGGATCGTCGAGCAGCGAAAGAGGGGGCAGCTCGCCCGCGGCCGGCGGCTCGAACAACGGCACCTGGCGTTCCTTCTCCGCACGTTCGCTCGGCTCCAGCGACGGCAGCACCGGCTCTATGCGCGGTCGCGCACGTTTCGCCTTGAGTGTTTTCTTGACCTTGACGATGTCCTGCCTTGCCGCGGCCTGGCGACGGCCTTCCGCCCTGTCGCGCAATTCACCGACCCTGGCCCTTGCCTTTTCGAATCCAATGAGGCACCAGTGCCCTATGCGGTCCATGACGTCGATCCACGAGATGCCCAGGAACAGCGAGATCGAGGCAACCCAGAGGCAAAACAGCAGTGTGCTCGCACCGAGCAGTTTCATGACGCCTTCGAGCTCGTACCCGACGACCTGGCCGATGATGCCGCCCGCCGTTTCATTGAAACCGAGGGACGAGAAATGCAATGTCGACAATGCGCAGCTCGTTACGAGTGTGGCGACGAATCCGCCGAGTCGCAGCGCAAAGTCCAGTTTCGTGAGTTCGATCTGGGTCTTTTGCTCGCGGTACAGCATCCAGCCAAGGTAAAAAACCATGATCGTGAACAGGTACGCGGGTCGGCCGAAGAAATTGAACAGCAGATCCGCTATCAACGCGCCGAATCGGCCGACGCCGTTGCGCACTTCGGCGTCCGTAGTCGCCTGACTGAAGCCGGGATCCGCGGGATCGTAGGTGAACAGGGCAAACCAGAGAATCAGCGCGAGGGCGCCGAATACGTACAGCGCGCCTTCCCGAAGCGCCCTGTGGACCTGCGATGACAATCGCGATTCCGGCTGTTTGGCTTTTGCGGCTCTTGCCATAAAGAATCTGTTTTCCCTAAACTAACCTTTCAAACGCGCTGTTCCGCATAAAGCTTGCCCGCATCCTGGCCCTTGAAACTCGTCTTTGGGACCGCATTTCCGGGCTCTGCGCGGGCAGATCAGTGCATCGTCTAATTGCGGATAAATTATACATGAGTGACTTGAAACATTGCCGGGTTCTGATCCTGGGCTCCGGGCCTGCCGGTTACGCCGCCGCGGTCTATGCCGCCAGGGCCAACCTTGATCCGGTGATGATCACCGGAATCGAACAGGGCGGCCAGCTGATGACGACCACCGATGTCGACAACTGGCCCGGCGATGTCGATGGCCTGCAGGGCCCCGAACTCATGGACCGCATGCTGCGTCACGCGCAGCGTTTCGACACCGAAGTCGTCAATGACCACATTAACAATGTCGACCTTTCGCAGCGGCCGTTCCTGCTCGACGGCGACTACGGCAGCTACACCTGTGACGCGCTGATCATCTCGACGGGCGCAACCGCCATGTACCTGGGACTGCCGTCCGAAGAGGCCTACAAGGGGCGCGGCGTCTCGGCCTGCGCGACCTGCGACGGCTTTTTCTACCGCGGAAAACCGGTTGCCGTAATCGGCGGCGGCAACACGGCTGTCGAAGAGGCGCTGTACCTCAGCAACATCGCGTCCAAAGTCACGGTGGTGCATCGCCGCGACGAGCTGCGCGCCGAAAAAATCCTGCAGGACCACCTGTTCGAGAGAGAACGCGAGGGCAAAGTCGAGATTCGGTGGGACCACGTCCTCGATGAAGTACTCGGTGACGGTGCCGGTGTCACAGGCATGAGAATCCGCAGCACCAAGGACGAGTCGCAAACGACGGAAGTGGCTGTCGACGGGATCTTCATCGCGATCGGCCATAAACCCAATACCGGGCTGTTCGACGGTCAGATGGATATGAAGAACGGTTACATCATCGTCAAGTCCGGTATCGCCGGCGACGCAACCGCAACCAGCGTGCCGGGTGTTTTCGCTGCCGGCGACGTCGCAGACCAGGTGTATCGGCAGGCCATAACGTCCGCCGGCGCCGGCTGCATGGCGGCCCTCGACGCCGAGAAATACATCGATGCTCTGGAGCGCCAGGACGACGCGACGGACAACGCTGCAGCTTAAGTCGCTGTGCCCTTGTGAAGGTCACCGTCAATGACAGTATCGCTGCTATCGACGCTGGCGACTGGAATCAGCTCGCCGGCGACGAATTCCCGTTCCTGCGCCACGAATTCCTGAACCTTGCCGAGCAAACGCGATGCGTGGCGCCGGAGCATGGCTGGACGCCGCGGCACCTGACCATCAGCAAGCGCGGGCGCCTGCTGGCCGCCATGCCGCTGTATGAGAAAAGCGATTCCTGGGGAGAATTCGTGTTCGACTGGGCCTGGGCGCGCGCCTATGAGCAAGCGGGCCTTCATTACTACCCGAAACTGGTCTCGGCGATTCCGTTTACGCCGGCGCCGAGCCGCAGGCTGCTGCTCGCAGATCCAGAGGATTCCGAACGCGCTGCGGCACTGATCGACGCAGCCGTGACGCTGGCAGTGGAATCGGACTGCTCATCCCTGCATATCCTGTTCCCGGCAGAAGACGAAGTACCGTTGCTGGAGACCGCCGGACTGCTGACGCGAAAAGACTGCCAGTTTCACTGGAGCAATCGTGGCTACCGGTGCTTCGATGACTTCCTGAAAACATTCAATGCGGCGAAACGCAAGAAGGCCAGGCGCGACCGGCGCCGCGTTCGAGAGAACGGCATCGGCTTTCGTCGCGTGAAGGGCGATGCCATGGACGATGCTGACTGGGACATCGTGTACGCCCTGATCAGCCGCACGTTCATGCGCCGGGGATCGCTACCCTACTTCAACAAGACCTTTTTCAAGTCGATAAGCCGGCAGCTGCCCGACAGCATCCTCGTAATCTTTGCGGAAAAGGACGACCAGGCCGTCGCGGCCGCCGTGTTTTACGAGAGTGAGCGCGTTCTTTACGGACGCTACTGGGGAAGCAACGGGCACTACGACGCGCTGCATTTCGAAACCTGTTACTACCAGGGAATCGACTACTGCATCGACACGGGCAAACAGGTGTTCGAACCCGGCACACAGGGGGAGCACAAGATCAGCCGCGGATTCTCGCCGCAGACGGTATGGTCCGCACATTGGCTGGCGCATCCAGAATTCGCCAGCGCCATCGGAGCGTACCTTGACGAAGAAGGGCGCCACGTCGATCGTTACATGGACTCCATCGACGCCAGGAGCCCTTACAAGGCGGTCGGCGACGGGTCGCCGGAGGACGACGAGTGAGCAGCAACCGCGTCGCCTGGCTCAGCCCCAATGACCCTGCCGACGCGTTTCCGCCGATCGATACAGCACTACGGGAACCTAACGGACTACTTGCGGCCGGCGGCGATCTGAGCACAGGCAGGCTCCTGTATGCGTACCGCACGGGCATTTTTCCGTGGTACGACGAAGGGCAGCCGTTGTTGTGGTGGTCGCCCGACCCACGCTGCATCCTCCGCAAAGGGGATTTTCACGTCGCGCGCCGGCTGCGTCGCTACCTGCGGGCAACGAGTGCCGAAGTACGTTTCAATACCGCGTTTGGCGACGTGATTCAGGCCTGCGCAGGGCCCAGACGGTCCGAACAGGGAACCTGGATCACGCCCGATATGATCGCGGCATACGAAAGGCTGCATCGCGACGGCTGGGCACATTCCATCGAGGTGTGGAATGACGGCGTATTGGTCGGCGGCCTGTATGGCCTCGCTATCGGGCGGGCGTTCTTCGGTGAATCCATGTTCAGCTTAGAGGCAAATGCGTCCAAAATCGCAATGCTCGTGCTGGCGAACCTGCTGGATTCGGACGACTTCGGGATTGTCGACTGCCAGGTTTTGTCAAATCACCTGCTGACGCTCGGCGCGCAGATCGTCCCTCGCAGCAAGTTCGCCAGCATACTCGGGCCGCTGTGCGAACCCGCGATTGCGTTTGAAAACTGGCCATCCGCCGCCATAACGGCTTATGAATTGTCGCCCTGAAGACCCAGTATTGCATTGCAATACCACGGCCGTTTCTGCACAATTCGCGAGCCTTTAAGCAGCAGAGAGAAGCGAGACCCTTGGCTAAAGAAGAAGCCATTCAGATGGAAGGCGTCGTCAACGAGACGCTGCCCAATACGACCTTCCGGGTGGAACTGGAAAATGGTCATATAGTGACTGCGCACATATCAGGAAAAATGCGCAAGAACTACATTCGAATACTCACCGGCGACAAAGTCACGGTGGAGCTAACCCCTTACGACCTGAGCAAGGGCCGTATCGTCTACCGCGGCCGGTAGGCCGCGGAAGACCGCCCTCGCGCGCAGAACCCCAAACCTGATCAACCCTCGGGAAGGTGCTCGAGTTCCTTGAGAACCGGCTCGGCGTTCAACTGCAGATTGCCGTCGGCACCGACCGTAATTTTTACGTGCCCGCCATCCGCCAGGCTGCCGAACAGCAATTCCTCGGCGAGCGGACGCTTTATCTGCTCCTGGATCACGCGCGCCATTGGCCGCGCACCCATCTTCGGATCATAGCCGCGCTGGGCAATCCAGTCGCGCGCCTCATCGTCGAGTTCGAGGGTTACGTTATTGTTGCCGAGTTTCGCTTCGAGCTCCACGACCAGCTTGTCGACTACCCGCTTGATCGAATCTACGTCCAGCGCGTCAAACTGGATGATCGCATCAAGGCGATTGCGAAATTCCGGCGAGAAAGACTTCTTGATGATCGCCATGCCATCGCTGCTGTGATCCTGCTCGGTAAACCCGATCGATGCGCGGCTCATCTCCCCGGCGCCGGCATTCGTCGTCATGACGAGAATCACGTTGCGAAAGTCGGCTTTGCGACCGTTGTTGTCCGTCAGCGTACCGTGGTCCATCACCTGCAACAGCAGGTTGAAAACCTCGGGATGCGCTTTTTCGATTTCGTCCAGGAGTACGACCGCATGGGGATTCTTCGTGACGGCCTCTGTAAGCAGCCCACCCTGGTCAAAGCCGACGTATCCCGGCGGTGCGCCAATCAGGCGGGAGACCGTGTGGCGCTCCATGTATTCGGACATGTCGAAGCGGATCAGCTCCACGCCCATCAGCATGGCCAGCTGACGGGTTACCTCGGTTTTGCCCACACCCGTGGGGCCGGCGAACAGGAAAGCACCGATAGGCTTCTCTTCCTCGCGCAGCCCTGACCGCGACATCTTGATCGCGCCGCTGAGCGCCTCGATAGCGCGGTCCTGGCCGAAGATCGTCAGCTTCAGGTCGCGCTCCATAGTGCGCAGCGCATCGCGGTCCGATGCGGACACGCTCTTCGCGGGGATGCGAGCCATTTTTGCAACGATGTTCTCGATCATCTCGACGGTGACCAGGTCGCCGCGCCCGGCGACGGGCTGCAGCCTGAGGTTCGCACCGGCCTCGTCCATAACGTCGATCGCCTTGTCCGGCAAATGCCTATCGTTGATGTGGCGCGCCGACAGTTCGACAGCCGAACTCAGTGCGTCATCGTCATAGCGGATGCCATGATGCTCCTCGAAACGGGATCGAAGGCCCTTGAGAATGGCGATCGTCTCGTCAATGCCCGGTTCCGGCACATCGATCTTCTGGAATCGCCGTGCCAGGGCGTGGTCTTTCTCGAAAATGCCGCGGTACTCGGAATAGGTCGTTGAGCCTATGCACTTGATCTCGCCGTTCGCGAGCACGGGCTTGATCAGGTTACTGGCGTCCATCACGCCACCGGAGGCGGCACCCGCACCGATAACCGTATGAATTTCATCGATAAACAGGATTGCGCCGGGGTCCTTCCCGATCTCGGCGATGACGCCCTTCAGGCGTTTTTCGAAATCGCCGCGG
>CALZMQ010000031.1 GCA_945788625.1 uncultured Woeseiaceae bacterium | reverse complement strand
ACGAGCAGAAAGCTACCGTCGACACTGACAGCGACGCCGTTCGCATAGTTGAGGTTTTCCATCAGGGTCTCGACATTGCCGCTCTCGGGATCAAACGCGAACACGCGCCCGTGCCCACCGTGCTCCATGATGTCCAGCAGGGTGGCTTCGTAAGTGCCGCTGTATTCCCGGGCGCCGAACTTGCTGCTCGATTCGCTGAAATACACGATTCCGTCGGGTCCGATTGCGAGATTATTGGCGTAGACGAGCGGCCGCCCATGAACTTCATCGAGCAACGTGGAAACGGTTCCGTCACGCTCGATACGCTGCAGTCCGAGATAGGCATTAGCAACGACGAAGGAACCGTCGCGGTTGGTCTCTATGCCGAGCGGGCGCCCCCCCGGCGTCGCGAATTCCTTCGCGCGCCGATTCGCGATTCGGACGATGTGGCCGCTATGCGTGCTTGCATAAATGCGCCCGTCGACGCCCACGGTGGCATCTTCCGGTCCTTCGAACTCATCGAGATCGATACCGGCGGCGACCTGCAACAGGTTGTTGGGCGCAAAGGGGTCGACAAGGCCGCGGTCCCGCGGTGCTTCCCAGCTCACTGGATCGACCGGCACGGGCCATGCCAGCAGGTACAGGATGGCGAGCAGCAACGGCAATCCGGCAATCGCGATTTTTCTCTTCACTGCCCGGTGTGCGAATCAGCGTGTTGCGTCTATCATGCGCAGGAATTCAATCCGTGTGCGCGCGTCTTTGCGAAAGGTCCCGACCATCTGGCTGGTGACCATGGAGACGTCGGACTTGTGAACGCCGCGCGTCGTCATGCATTGATGCTTTGCCTCGATAACCACGGCGACGCCTTTCGGCTGCAACACGTCCTGGATGCAGTTCGCGATCTGCGCGGTCATCTTCTCCTGCACCTGGAAACGGCGCGCGAATGCCTCGACGACACGCGCCAGCTTGCTGATACCGACGACCTTGTTGTTCGGCAGATAGCCGACGTGCGCTTTACCGATAATCGGCGCCATGTGGTGTTCGCAATGCGACTCAAAGCCGATATCCCGCAATACGATCATCTCGTCGTAACCGTCAACCTCTTCAAAGGTGCGTTCGAGGTACGCGATGGGGTTGCTCTTGTAGCCGCTGAACCAGTCTTCGTAGGCCTTCGCGACCCGCTTCGGCGTGTCCTGGAGACCCTCACGACGCGTGTCTTCGCCAGCCCATAGCAGTAGCGTACGAACGGCATCCTCGGCCTGTTTGCGGCTGGGCTTGCGCGGTTTGCCGGATTTCTTTTTCTTGTTTGCCAACGGGATGGTCCTCCTTCAGGGGTAGGCCATCCTACGCAGACTTTTTGTCGAGGTCGACTCCGGCCGGGCAGGTCACGCCGGTGCCACCCAGGCCACAGTAGCCACCGGGATTCTTGGCCAGGTACTGCTGATGGTAATCCTCGGCGTAGTAGTAGGTGTCGAGCGGCAGGATTTCCGTCGTAATCGAGCCATGTCCGGCCTTGCTCAACTCGGCCTGGTACGCTGCCAGCGAGCGGCGCGCCTCGGCCTGCTGAGCATCGTCCACGGTAAAAATGGCGGAACGATACTGGGTGCCCACATCGTTACCCTGGCGCATGCCCTGGGTCGGGTCGTGGCTTTCCCAGAAGACCTTGAGCAGTTCCGCGTAGCTGACCATGGCGGGGTCGAACACAGCCATCACAGCCTCCGCATGGCCGGTCGCCCCTGAACAGACTTCCTGGTATGTCGGGTTGGCCGTAATGCCTCCGGCGTAACCGACCGATGTCGTAAAGACCCCAGCGGTTTGCCAGAACTTGCGTTCCGCCCCCCAAAAGCAGCCCAGCGCGAACACCGCCTGCTGCAGATGATCGTCGAACGGTCCGGTCAGCGGAGCTCCATTCACGAAATGGGTCGCGGCGACCGGCATCGGTTCGTCACGGCCGGGTAACGCGTCGCTTCTCGTCGGAAGTGTCAGTTTTTTCATTGCTGGTCAGTCCGGCGTGAATCAGGTGTTCGATTCGCGGTTACTTGTATTGCGGTTCTGCGTCCCGTCCGCGGCTTTCTTCTTTTTCAATTCGTCGAGGTCGGACTGCCGATAATAAAAACTGTGCTCAAAAAGAATCGGGTCGGACTCTTGCGGAATCGCATCAACCATCCGGGGTCGAAATACTCGCCGGCGAATTTCGCGATGCACTATGCGTTGCATGTCGACGAACTCGGGAGGGATGGCCTCGGTGCTGATGTTTCGAACCCGACCGCGCGCGGACACCGTGTAGTTGACCCGGATAGTTCCGGTCAGGAGTTGCTCCCTGGAATCGCCGCTGGCGCTCTGAGCGCTCACGTAGGCCGGCAGTGCTTCGCTTCTCAAGGCCATTGGCGCCTCCAACCATTCGCGCCGTGCGGCGAGGCGTTCCTCGTCGGTCGAGAGGAAATCCCATATATCTTTGTAGATCTTACGCGCCCGGTTGTGTGAGTCGACATAGACGTAGTAGTCCGCCAGTGACAGGTTGATCCCGGCGCGCTCCCGCCAATCGAGATCCGGTGCCTGGTCCGCAATTCTCGCAGCGCGTTTGAAGTACATCTCGCCGGTAGCGACAAGACCCTGCTGCGTCGTGGTGGACTGACTGACGTCCACGAAATAGAAGGACTCACCCAGCCTCTTCAGCGGATGAATCAGTTGCGGGTCGTCGCGGCCCAGTTTCGCCTCGACGATTCGAATCGCACGCCGGTAGGTGGCGCGTTCGTCGTTGTAATAGCCGGCCCTGTGTTGCCAGCTGGCCCGCCGCATCAGGGAAGGCAGTAATCCCAACTCGTTGTTCTCGAAATGCCGCACATTGAGGATGTGAATCCTGTCGAGAATGTCCCGTGCGGATTTCGAATCGCCCATCCGCACGGAGGATTCTGCCAGGGACTCCAGGATTTCAACCTGTTCGATATTGTGCGGACCCTCGTTGACGTGCGTGATGTGAGTCGCGCGATTAAACGTACGCACTGCGAGATCCGGGCGGCCGTTGCCGAGTTGCGCCGAACCCAGGCCTTTCAGTGGATTGACGAGTTGCCCGTTCAGCCTGTCCTCCTGCACCTCGATAATCTCGATCGCCGACTGGAAATTCTGGATGGCGGCATCGTACTGGCCGTTCTTGTGTTGCACGAGAGCCAGGTTGTTCAGAGCCTTCGATGTCTCGAGCGATTGTGCGCCGTACATCCTGATGGCCATCTCCACGATGCGTTTGGCGGAGGTATCCGCCTCGTCGAACGCGCCCTCGCTGATGAGCCGCCGATATCGCTCGAACTCCTGGATGAGGCGCTCCTCGTCGGTGAATTCGTCGTCAGCGGATTGCGTCGGCTCGGGGGCCGATTCCGGACCTTCCTGGGCAACAGGTACGACCTGGTCACCGGGACCGACGTCGTCGTCTGGAATGGGTTGCTGGGCGTGCCCTGCGCCGGCCGCCGAAAGTACGAACAACAATGCAGCAGATAGGGTCTTCTTGATCATGCTTTCGTAGAGAAATAGATATCCAGGGCCCATCCGACCAAGCCTTCGTGATTGAGACTCAATCCGTGAGGAATAGTTCTCGCCACGCAGGCGCCGGCTACAGTTTCAACTATACCGGCTGGCGCCTGATCCGGGTAGCCGACCGGCACGGCTCAGAAGCCGAGTCCGAGCTGCTGTTGTCCGGGCGGAAAAAATTGATTGCAATCAAGCACGTGCTGCCCGGCATCTTCGTTGAGCCTCAAGCGCCGGCAGGCGCCCTTGAAACGCTGGGCGAGCATTTCGGCGTAAGGCCCGCGCCCGGTCTGCCGGATACCGAAGCGGTTGTCATAATCACTGCCGCCGCTGGCCTGTCGAATCAGGCTGCGAACCCGCTCCGCGCGGTCCGGAAAATGCACACTCAGCCATTCGGCGAACAAGTCCTTCAATTCGTGCGGCAGCCGCAGGAAAATGTAACTGGCTTTCTCCGCGCCGGCTGCCGCTACCGTTTCCAGGATATGCTCGATCTCGTGGTCATTGACGGCAGGGATGATCGGAGCGACCAGCGCGCTGGTCGGCACGGAATTTTCCGCGAGCCGTTCGATCGCCTTCAACCTCGCGGCGGCGGACGGCACGCGCGGCTCCATCAGGCGTTTAAGGCTGTCGTCCATGGTCGGGACGCTAATGGCGACCGAGCCGAGATTCATGCTGGCGAGTTCCGTCAGCAGGTCGAGATCGCGGCATACAAGGTTGCTTTTGGTAATGATGCTGACCGGGTGCCTGTGCAGTAGAAAAAGCTCGAGCAACTGGCGCGTAATTTTCAGGGTCTTTTCGACGGGCTGATATGGGTCCGTGTTCGCGCCTATCGTAATCGGCTTGCATTCGTAGCCCGGTTTTTCCCAGGCTTCGATCAGTCGCGCGGTGGCGTTCGGTTTGTAGAAAATTCGCGTCTCGAAGTCGAGACCCGGCGACAGGTCGAGGTAGCTGTGGCTGGGACGCGCATAGCAATACACGCAGCCATGCTCGCAACCCTGGTAGGGGTTGATGGAGCGGTCAAAAGGAATGTCAGGCGACGTATTGCTGCTGATAATGCGGCCGGCCGGCATGGCCCGGACAACGGTTTCGGGCGACTCGAGCGCGCGCGCATGGCTTTCTTCCGCGTCGAGTTCGACCGGCCGCGAGCTGAATCGACCCTGCGGCGATGAGGTGGCCCCGCGGCCCTTGTGTGCATGGGCGATCATAGTGACGTCCGATACTGTATAAAAACACAGTAATGTCCGGGGGCCTGGAGGTCAAGCGCCGACGCGCCACGATTTCGTTCAGGACATCAATTCAGGACGCGGTAACCGCGGCCGCGCAGGCAGCGTTTGAACACCTGTTGCTTCTGCCGGTCGGCGTCGAGACCCGAGCGTGTGCCGCCGTACAGGGCACCGGCGGCGGCGCCTCGGTCTGCATCGCCGTCTATGGCGCCGCCCAGGGCACCCACGACCGCGCCTGTTGCACCGCCCTTGATTACGCCCTGACTGATGAGAATCTCCTCGGTATAGGCTTCGCACTCGCTCCAGTCTTTGGCGAGCGCATCGGGATTGACGCCCTTCATGTCGACTATGGGGTCCGGATGCGCCGCACACGCGGAGATCGCGAATGCGACCAATATTGAAAATATCAGACGATTTCTGCTCATAGGTCTGCTCCGTCCCCGTTCAAGGCAGTAAATTCAGGGCCAGCATACTCCGTTCTGCCTGTCTCGCCGAGCTTGGCATCATACTGATAACGCACGAACCCGTGGTTCGGTTTACAAGCAACGAATACCGACGCTCAAATGGTGATTCGTTGAACCCGACGTCGCCGACTGACGATAAATTCGCAGGTCGAGCGCCTGTTTCAGGCGCCGGACGCCTGATACAGGTGCACATCCTGTTGCGGGAACGGGAATGAGATTCCCTCTTCGTCGAAGCGCTTCTTGATGGCTTCTGTCAGGTCGAACATGACGCCCCAATAGTCTGCGGTTTTCACCCACGGGCGCACGACGAAATTCACGCTGCTGTCGGCGAGCGCGGACACGGCTATCGTGCACGCCGGCTCCGACAGAATGCGCTCGTCGGCGGCTACCAGCTCGCGGATCGTGTCCCGCACCTTGTCCAGGTCGTCGTCGTAACTGACGCCGACGACCATATCGACACGCCGCGTATCGTTTGCCGAGTAGTTCGTGATAATACTGTTCATGACCTGGCTGTTCGGGACGATGACCTGCTTGTTGTCACCGGTCTTCAGAACCGTCGTCAGTATCTGTACCTGCTCGACGCTGCCGTTGACTCCCGCCGCCTCGATGAAATCGCCAACACGGTAAGGCCGAAACAGAACGATCAGAACGCCCGCGGCAAAATTCGACAGTGAGCCCTGCAACGCCAGTCCAACGGCCAGGCCCGCTGCACCGAAGATGGCGATAAACGACGTCGTCTGGATGCCAATCTGGCCAATGGCCGCGATGACGACGACGACCAGCAGCGCCATGCGCACGAGGTTGCAGACAAAAGTCTCCAGCGTCTTTTCGACGGCCTGCTTCTGCATCACCTTTTTCAGGCCGCGCACGACGAATCCGATAGCCAGGCGCCCGACGTAGAAGATCGCGAGCGCGAGGATGAGATTGCTGCCGAAGTCGACGACCGTGCCGGAGTCGATACCGTTGTTGCGCAAGAATTCAAGCATGCTGTTCCAGTCGAAACCGGATGCAGTTGAAGTGCTGTCGTCCATTTTTCTATTCCTGGTTATTGGCCGGGAACACCCTCGGTGCCGGGCCGGAAGCGGAAAATCCGGTACGGCCCCGAAGCCTTGATGTGTTCACGAGATTGAAGAATCAGTTCCGGTAGCGCGCTGTCAGCGACGTACAGGTAGCCCTCCGGGCCGAAAGAGAGCCCGTCGGGCCAGCGCACCGTTTTCGACTGTATCAGGGTTTTGAGTTCCTGTTCCGGTCCGACGACGAATATGGCGCCGTGCTCTACGTCGGTAATGTAGACGTTGCCCGAGAGGTCCGTACTCAGCCCGTCGCTCAATGGTTTGTCGCTGAATCGTTCCACACGATTAGCGAGTTGCGCTTCGGGCAGGCGTTTGTTGCGCAGGTCGCTGAGTCGAACGCGGTACAGTCCCGAGCCGCTGAGGGCACCGTAATAGAGCCACTCGGGGCCGAGCGATATGCCGTCGATACCGCCGCGCAAAGTGAGCATGCCGCCCATGAATTCCATTTCCTTGTTCTGGCTGCGAATCATGTATTTCTCAGCAGAAACCGATTCGTGAGATTCCAGAACGCGGCGTGCTTCGCCGGTTTCGACGTCGTAGACGATGATCGCCGGCGATTTGCGCCAAAAGCTGGCGTCCGCGATAACGATCGTTCGCCCGTCCGAACTCACCTGCAGATCCTGCAGGAACGAACCGATGGGCGCGATAGTCCCGTCAAGCGTCTGGTCGCGCAGGACCTCGCCGGTGTCGAGGTTGATCGCGACTATGCGCGCCGTGCGGGTGCCGTGGTTGCCATGGTCGATCGTCCACAGCCGATTCAGGCGGTCGATCGCAACCCCGAGTACGGTATCGAACAGGTCCGCCTGGGCTGCGCCAGAGGGGTAGGGCACAGCCGCCCCGGCGACGTACTCCAGTAGCTTGTTACCCGTAGGCCGGGATTCGGGGTGCACCGTGAAAAATATCCGGCCATCGCGGTTAACGGCTACGTTGCCGATCGGTTCCGAGTAGGTGAGTACTTCCTCCAGTGCCGCGGAATCAAGTGTGGGCGTCGTCGACAGGTCCGGGTACGGGCGGCCGCCGCCGTAACGAATCCACAGCGTCGTTGCCCCCACCAGCGTGAATATAGTCAAGAACAGCAGTATGTTCTTCATCGTTGGCTGCTGTTATCCGATAACGAACCCGGGGAGAAATACTACATCATTGCGCGCGGATGTCAGACCTGCAATGCAACAATCCAGCTCACCGCAACCAGTAGCAGCGCGATGATTCCCGCGATCGATTGCGATCGATTGTCGGTCGGTAACGGGCCGAGCACGGTCAGCAGCATGCCCGTCGCGAAACCGCTGACGAAGCCGAGCAGATGCGCGCCGATATCGGTATTTTCGCCACCCGTGCCCGTGTACATGAGCAGCGCGAAACCGCCGACGATGGGTCCGTAGCGATACGACCAGCGATCCTGTGCCATGAGTTTGCCGCGCCAGACAAATCCTGCAACGAGGCCGAGCGCGGCGAATACGGCCGTCGATGCGCCGATCGACCGGTGCGTGGACTCGAGCAGCAGGGTATTTGCGGTATTGCCTGCAGCGGCAGCGAGCACGATTGCCAGCCACGCGATGCCGGATCCCAGCAGTCGTCCGGCGAATAGCCCGAACAGGACGCCAAAGACGATGTTGCCAACGAGGTGCTTGACGCCGGAGTGCAGCGTCAAAGCCGTAACCGTTCGCCACCATTCGCCGTCTCGTATCAATTCGCCGTCTACCCTGCCGGCAACAAACCAGTTCTCTCCAAAAATGGAATAACCGGCCAACCACGCAATGGCGCAGATGACCAGTACGTAGCCGATCAGTCCGGGTAACGGATCCTGGTAGTTGACCTGGCGCCGTTGTTTCGGCCTTGGCGGCGGGTTTTCTTCGTCATACAGCCGCAGTTCCTCCGCGGCTCGCGCGGAGAATTCCGCGGGCACCAGCAACGCGCACGTCGCGCCGTCGTCGACGATGCTGTGCGGGATCTGCAACGACTCGAGCACGAGCGCGCGATCGGCACAGCTTCGCCGATTGCGGCTTTCGAATACGACGCGCAGGTCGTCTTGCATAGCGGGAACCATCCTGAGTGTGGCGAGAAAACTTTAGTTATTACAATAATTTATCGTGGGCGAACTTGCTTCAGCTACGGTTCATGCTGGCGCGGTATAAGTACAGTGAAATCTTGATCTTGCACTTTTAGTGGGCGTTTCAATGTCAATTTGGAAAAAACTTTATTTCGGAACCGCCATCGCCGGCGCCGTCTTCCTCGCAATCTCCCTGTTCTGAGTATTGCGGCGATTGCGGTAAGCTAGGGCCCTGATTTCGAGGGCTCCTATGCGAATCAATCTTCTTGTGGTATTGGCCGCGTTCCTCGTCACGAGTGCGCCGGCAAACGCGGAAGTCGTCAGCGCTGCGGCGAATGGCTTCAAGGTCGTCAGCATATCGGTAATCGACTCACGCCGCGACGAGGCATGGCAACGTGCACTCAACGACGTTGACAAGTGGTGGAGTTCCGATCATACCGTGTCGGGTGAGGCCAGCCGCCTGCGGATCGAGGCCAGGCCCAGGGGCTGCTTTTGCGAAGACCTCGGCAAGGATGCCGGTGTCGTGCACATGACCGTGACGATGATATCTCCGCCAACGATACTGCGCCTGACCGGTGGGCTCGGGCCGCTCGGACTGATGGGTGTCTCGGGCAACATGACCTGGGAATTTGACGATGCCGGCGACAGTACGCAGGTGACGTTTACGTATGCCGTCGGCGGTCATCATGCGGACGGCCTCGACGGCCTGGCGAAGCCTGTTGATGGCGTGATAGAAGATGCGCTCCTGCGTCTGAAAGCGTACGTCGAGACCGGCGATGCAGAGCATGCGACCCTTGAGTGACATCACACCCGCAAGACCGTCGTCGACCGTGGTCGTCGCGAGGGCTGCGGTGCGCGACCCTGAGCTGTTCATGGTGCGCCGCCATGCGAAGTCGTCTTTCGGTGCCGCCTACGCTTTCCCTGGCGGTGTCGTAGAGGATGACGATGCGGTGGTCCACGAGTTCTGTACCGGCCTCAGTAGTTCGGATGCGAATGTGCGCATCGGCGTCAGGTCGAATGGCCTGGATTTCTACAGTGCGGCGATCCGCGAACTCTTTGAAGAATCGGGCGTGCTGCTCGCTGACACCGGCGGTCTCGACGAGGACCTGAAGAGCGTTCGCGATGCGCTCAACGACGGCTCGGAGCGCTGGGCGGACTTCGTCATACGCAACGAGATCGAGTTACATTGCGATTGCCTGCACTACATCAGCCACTGGATCACGCCGCCGTCACAGCAGAAGCGATACTCGACACGCTTTTTTCTCGCCGAGTTGCCACCCGGTCAGAATGCTCAACATTGCGGCGGAGAACTGACCGACTCCCGCTGGACCACGGCGCACGATGCGCTGGTCGCAGGAAGGGAAGGCGACCTCCAGCTGCATTTCCCGACCATCAAGACGCTGGAGAGTATCGAGCGACACAAGTCGCTGGAGAGCCTTGTCGAGTGGGCGCGGTCCTGCGTGGAGTGGGGAGTGACCAGTATGGTGCCCATGATCATTCAGCGCGATGGCCAAAGCCAAATTGTTCTCCCGGGCGAGAAAGACTACCCGGGCGCGAAATCGTGACCGGCTTCGGGCCGAAAATGCCCCCGTACAGCGAACTGGCGCCGGGCGTGCGGCGTATCGTGGCACCCAATCCGTCGATGATGACCGGGCCCGGCACCAATACCTACCTGTTCGGTGATGACGAAGTGGCAGTGCTGGACCCGGGTCCCGTGATCGAGAGTCATGTCGAGAAAATACAGCAGATTGCGGACGCACCGATTCGCTGGATTCTCGCGACGCATACACACCCGGATCATTCGCCCGCGGCGGCTCTGCTCGCAGGCGAGACCGGTGCGGAACTCCTGGGAATGCCGGCGGGCGAGGGGCCGCATCAGGACGCCACGTTCGAGCCGGACCGCGTTCTCGAGGACGGCGACGAACTCGTGACGGACGAGTTCGTCATCGCTGCGGTACATACGCCGGGCCATGCGTCGAATCATTTCTGTTACCGGCACGCGCAAACAAACTGGGTATTTACGGGCGACCACGTCATCGACGGGTCGACGGTGGTGATCGATCCGCCTGACGGCAACATGTCGCATTACCTGCAGTCCCTGCGTCGCGTCAAAGACCTCGGCTGCGACGCCATCGCACCCGGGCACGGAGAGATCATCAATGATCCGGATCGCGCCATCGACTGGATCATCGATCATCGCCTCGAGCGCGAGGCCAAGGTCGCCGCTGCGCTGGCGGCCAACCCAAACCTCACGGCGCGCGAACTCGTGCCCCATGTCTACACGGACGTCGACAAGACGTTGTATGGCTGGGCGGAGCGTTCCCTGCTCGCGCACCTGCTGAAGCTCGAGGATGACGGGGCCGCGAAGTGCGCGGCGGAGCGCTGGGTCGGCGCCTGAATAGGACACAGGCTGGCTGTACTGACTACTCGGATGTGATCCAGGGTTAATGCGTAGGAGCGGCCTACGTGCCCTTGGGGTATTCCAGCCACGATTTGCCACTCGACGGATACGAGTCAATGCCAATTCCGAAAACGCGCGCAGAGCTAACGAGCCAGATCCGCTCTAGCTATACAAAGCTGCGCGCCGAACTCGACGCAGCAGGCTCGAGCATCGCAGAGCTTCCTTGCGTCGATGAATGGAGCGTGAAGGATCTTCTGGTCGTTCGTACATGGTGGACGGAACATGTCATAGACTGGGTCGAGGCGGGAAAACGAGGCGAGAGGCCGACTACGCCGGCCCCCGGATATCGCTGGAACGAGACGCCCAGACTCAACAAGGATGTTGTGATCGAAAACCGTCGAAGATCCTATCGTATAGTCCGTGCAAGGCTGGAACAGGGCTACCGGCGTGCAATGGACACTATTGATTTACTGGATGACACAGAGTTGCTTGAGGTCGGTGTCTTCCCGTGGGCTGGAAAGTATCCGATTGCACGTTGGATTTCGATAAATACCACCAGGCAATACCTGACTGCTCGAACATACATTCGACGTGCGATAAGAGAAAGTCGCGGATAGGTGAGCTGGTAGCTTGCGGCGGCGGCTGAGTGGCACGTCTGCTGATTAACGACGGCGGTTTGTCCATTCTGACGTTACCGCGGTAACGCGATCGAACGGCTGGTGCGCGCGTAGGCAGCCGGCCTGGTGGTAAACTGCTGGAGAACCGCTACTGAGCCTCTTGTAGAACATTCTCAGCCATTCGCGGAAAAGTTCGGCGCACATGAAAGACGAGGAAAAACAAAAAAGCTACCGATTGGCAGAGAAGCTGATTTCGGAACAGAATTTTACTGCGGCCCTTATCGCAGGAGCTGTAGCTACATTCCTTGCCGCTGCTGCCTACGGCATCACAGTCGCTGTTTGGGACTTTTCTTATGGTTTCACAGCCGCAGGCGTTGGGATTGTAATTGGACTAACGATGGGGTTCCTCGGGCGCGGGGTCTCGACGAAATTTGCTGTGGTCGCGGCGGTGTATACGATTACCGGCTGCGCTCTCGGCAACTTGTTCATGGTCATAGTGACATTGGCGCAGGCAAATGCGATATCCTCAATTGAAGTTCTCCGAAATAATTCCTTATCGGTGCTCGCAGAGCGGTCGGTTTCCCACGTTTCGTTAATCGATCTGGTTTTCTGGTTTGTTGCGGTTGTTGCGGCAGTATTTTTAGCAAAGAGGCCGCTATCTCGTTCTGATAGACTGGCCATCGGCCTGTTCGAATTAAGAGATTAGAGTGTAGATGCGCGTATGAACTTTGGCCTTTCCACCTGTTTTTGCAGCGGACTCCTTTTGACTCTGGTCATGTTCGCGAACGCTGCCGCCGAAATCGTGGTGGGCGACCGCAGCGTGAGCTGCGCCGAGGATCCGGCCTGTATCAACCGCCTACATCCCGACATCCCGATGATTGCCAAAGCCGACCCCGGCGAGCGCATCGTATTCCTCGGCCGCGATGCTTTCGACCTGACCCTCGACCTGGACGAGTTCTCGAGCGCCGGGGCCATACCCCGGGAAGGGGTCGGCATTGTCCACGCATTGACCGGGCCGGTTTTTGTCAATGGCGCCGAGGCGGGCGACGTGTTGGCCGTGACGATCGAGGCATTAGAGCCTGACGATGTCGGCTGGACCGAAGCTGGACCATTTGGATTCGCCGGTGACCAGTTCGGAACCGATGAGCGTTTCATCGTATGGCGTATCAATGGCGACTATGCCGTCAGCGATGCGCTCCCGGGCGTGCGTATTCCGAACGCGAGTTTCCCTGGCGTCGTGACAACCTTACCCGGCGAAGAGTTGCTCGCCGATGTGCTGGAGCGAGAGGGACAGCTGCTCGAATCGGGCGGCGTCGTGATGAACCCCGACCCCGACGAGGCAGAGCCGGCAATGCTGTGCGGGGTGGAAGGGACGAAACCGTCGGAGTGCCTGCGAACGATCCCGCCACGAGAGCACGGCGGCAACATGGACATCCGCTACATCACCACCGGCACCACCGTGTATCTGCCTTGTTACATCGATGGCTGCGGACTCGCCGTCGGCGACTTCCATTACGCGCAGGGCGACGGCGAGGTGGCGGGCACGGCGATCGAGATGGGCGGCAGGATGACGGTCACCGCCCGTGTTGTCGAGGACCCGCCGAATCTGTCTCGCGGCCCTCACTACGAGGGTCCGGCATCGGTGTTGAGGATACCGTCCGAGCGCTTCTATGCGGTCACCGGTTTCCCGCTGAAAGAAAAAGACAGCGTACCCGCAGACCTCGCCTACCTGGACTCTCCGAAAATTGCGGGCTTGAGCAATCTGTCGAGCGATATCAATCTCGCGGCAAGAAATGCGCTAGCCGCCATGATTGACCACATTGTGTCGGAGTATGGTTATGACCGAACGCAGGCCTACATGATCGCGAGTATTGCTGTCGATATGCGGATCGGTCAGCTGGTTGACGTTCCGAACGTCGGTGTGACCGCGATACTGCCGTTGGACATCTTTGTCGGGCACGACTAAGCCTTCTTGCTGACAGCCGGCGCTGAGAAAAGCAGCCGCGCAAGGCGCGCCTTTATCTGACGCCAATTTCACCTAGTCTACGGTCCAGCTGCTCGGACCCGTGATGAAATCCGTGATGCTCTTCGTGCGTTGCATGCGCGAGGGATGGTGCGAGTAAAACGCGTCCTCGTAACTGACGGCGGGCTGTCGGTAGATCACACCTAATGCAACCGGCATGTGAAGATCAATCAGCATTCTCGCGACGACCGCGTTGCCTTCGTCGTGAACGAGTACGTCGTCCGGCGATTCGGTTGCATCGACAACTTCGAGTGACCAGGTGCCGGGGTTGAAGCGGATTCCCTTGTCGTTGCCTTCTCCGAACAGCATCGGCTCACCGTGCTTGAGATGCAATTGCGTGTTTGCAGCGTTTTTGCGCTCCGTGAAACTCCCGAACACGTCTTCGTTGTAGACGATGCAGTTCTGGAATATTTCGACAAGCGAGGTGCCATGAAACGCATGCGCCTGTTGCAAGACGTCGCTCATACCGACCTTGTCGATATCGATGCCGCGCGCGAAGAACTTCGCACCTGCGCCAAGCGCGAAATGACCCGGGCTCACGGGCGTATCGACCGATCCTCTAGGGCTCGATGGCGAAGTCGTACCGACGCGTGAGGTCGGCGAGTACTGTCCTTTCGTGAGGCCGTAAATCTCGTTGTTGAACAGGAGTATTTTCAGGCCGACGTTGCGCCGCAAAGCATGCATAAGATGGTTGCTACCAATGGACAAACCATCGCCGTCACCGGTTACCACCCAGACGTCGAGCTCCGGATTCGCCAGCTTCAGGCCGGTTGCGATGGCGGGCGCGCGGCCGTGAATCGTGTGGAATCCGTAGGACTCGATGTAATAGGGGAAGCGTGCGGCGCAGCCGATGCCCGACACGAATGCCGTCGATTCGGGTCGGGCCCCGACATCGGCGAGTGCCTGGGTCACCGACTTCAGTATCGCGTAGTCGCCGCAACCCGGGCACCAGCGAACCTCCTGTGAGGTTGCAAAATCCTTGGCTGTCAGTTTCTGGCTCATGACGGTTCGTCCTTCAGAGACTCGATCTTCCCGATCAGCTCGCTGATAAGGAAAGGCTGTCCGCTGACCTTGGAATAGGAAATCGGGTGCACGCCGAGTTTGTCACGCAACAACGTGCAAAGCTGCCCGGCGTTCATCTCTGGAACCAGGATCTTGTCGAACCCCGACAACAATTCGCCGAGGTTCCCCGGCAGCGGGCTGAGGTAACGCAGGTGAATGAAACTCGTGCCGGTCGAGCGCACGGCCTGGTAGATGGGTCCGTAAGTCGAGCCCCAGCCAACGACGACAAGGCTGCCCTTGTCGGGACCGCATTCCAGTTGTTGCGGCGGCAGGAATCCCGCGACGGACTCGACCTTGGCGGCGCGGAGCTCGGTCATCTCCTGGTGATTGGCCGGATCGTAGGATATGTGCCCGCTCGCGACGTCTTTTTCGAGTCCGCCGATGCGGTGCATGAGTTCGGGCTGGCCCGGCGAGATCCACGGGCGACCGTAACTGTCGGCGTCGCGTGTGAATGCCGTCCGCTGTGGGTCGTCGTCGGATGTGCGTACGGCGTTGGTTTCGATCGGCGCGAATGAAGACATGTCCGGAATACGCCACGGTTCGGCCGCGTTCGAAAGATATCCGTCGGCCAGCAAGATGACGGGCGTCATATGCCGCAACGCAATGCGTACGGCTTCGATCGCCATGTCGAAACACTCGCCGGATGTCGACGCCGACACGACGGGAATCGGGGTGTCCGCGTTGCGCCCGTACACTGCCTGGTACAGGTCCGATTGTTCGGTCTTGGTCGGCAATCCCGTTGACGGGCCACCGCGTTGCCAGTTGACGATGACCAGCGGCAATTCTGCGTTGACCGCGAGCCCCATCGCCTCGGTTTTCAGCGCGATTCCCGGGCCGGAACTGGAAGTCACGCCGATCATGCCGCCGTAAGACGCACCGATGGCGGCGCAGATAGCCGCAATCTCGTCCTCCGCCTGGAACGTGCCGACGCCCAGCTCGCCGAGGCGTGTCAGCCGATGCAGCAAAGGCGACGCGGGCGTAATCGGGTAGGAGCAGAACATGACCTGGCGGTCCGCCAGTTCGCCGGCTGCCGCGATACCGAGCGCAAGGGCTTCGGCACCGGTGATACTGCGGTACTCGCCGGGCTCGAGCTGGGCGGCGGGCAATTCGATCTGCGGCAGGGCCGCCGCGAGTTCAGCGGTTTCTCCGTAGGCGTGCCCGGCGTGCAGGGCAGTGATATTGGCGTCGCGCAGCGTCGGGTGTGCGGCCATTCTTTGCCTGACCCAGTCTTCGATCGGGGCGAGATCGCGATCGAACATCCACATCAACACGCCCAGTGCCCAGAAGTTCTTGCATCGGCCGCCTTCGCTTTTGCTGAGCCCGAATTCCTTGACCGCCTCGAGGTTGAGCCGGCTGATGTCGGCTGCGACGACCTGGAAATCGACCAGGCGGTCGTCGTCGCGCGGGTCGTCGAGGTAGCCGGCCTTGGTGAGATTGCGGCGCGTGAAGCTGTCGTTGTTGATGATGACGAGCGCGCCCTTGCGCAGCATGGGCAGGCTGACCTTGAGGGCGGCAGGGTTGAAAGCGACCAGCACGTCCGGCGCATCACCGGCAGTGGTGATCGGTCCTCCGCCCAGGTTGATCTGGTAGGCCGAGACGCCGAACGTTGTGCCGACCGGCGCCCGGATTTCCGCCGGATAGTCGGGGAAAGTCGCGAAATCGCTGCCCGAGAGCGCCGTGGAGACGGCAAACTGCGATCCCATGAGCTGGATGCCGTCGCCTGAGTCTCCCGCAATACGGACGACAATTGAGTCTACGTCCTTGTTTTTATTCACTAAAATTGATGCTTTTCGATTTTCGGCAGATGCCGGAATGGGCGTGTGATCGTGAGTTTAGCGCAATCGACGCATTCCCTGTCATGTGCACAATTCGCAGCTTGATTAGCGGCGCGACTTCGCATAGCGTACGCGGTCCGGAAAGTGAGGTACCCAGCATGACCTTCGTTGTCACCGAAGCCTGTATCAAGTGCAAACTGACCGACTGTGTCGAGGTTTGCCCCGTGGACTGTTTCCACGAGGGCCCGAATTTTCTCGTCATCGACCCCGACGAGTGCATCGACTGCACCTTGTGCGAACCGGAATGCCCGGTAGAGGCTATCTACTCGGAAGACGAGCTGCCGGCCGGCCAGGAGCATTTTCTCGAGCTCAATACCGAGCTGTCGCAGAAATGGCCGGTCATCACCGAGATGAAAGATCCGCCCGAGGATGCCGACGAGTGGCGTGACGTGAAAGACAAGCTGCAGTACCTCGAGCGATAAACAGGGGACGCGGACGGGACGTTCATCAACGGACTGTCTCGCTGCGCTCGCTTTATGTCTCGCTGATAAACGTCCCATCCGCGCCGTCTGTCATCCCTGGCGCTCGTCTTTCACGAATTTGATGAGAACCTCTGCCAGTTCCGGGCCCTTGTCTTCCTGCAGAAAATGACCGGCATTGCGGATTTTCACGTGCTCGCGGTTCTGCGCGCCGGGCACTGTTTCCTGCCAGGGTATTTCACCGCCTCGAGTGATCGGGTCCCTGTTGCTGAACGTCGTCAGGAACGGCTTTTGCCATTGCCTGAATACGGCCCAGGCCGCACGGTTGGCCTCGCTGGCCGGGTCGTCGGGCCTTGCCGGCACGAGCGCCGGAAACGCGCGTGCGCCGGCCTTGTAATTCGCAGATGGGAACGGTGCGTCGTAGGCCGCAATGACCTGATCGGGCAATTCCGTGACGGTTCCCTGCTGGATTATCTTGCCAATCGGAAACCACGGGCTGTAGCGGGCGAACGCGCGCCAGATAAGGAACGCCCGCGGCATCTCCTGGTCGCCCGTGGGCATTGCGCCGTTGCCGAGCGCGACGCGCGCAAATCGATTTTCGTTCTCGGCCGCGACGCGCAGGCCGATCAGCGAACCCCAGTCATGGCCAAACAGCGTGATGCTGGTGAGGTCAATCGATTCGATGAAGTTCTTCATCCAGTCGACGTGTCTCGCGTAGCTGTAGTCGCTTTTTGCTATTGGTTTGTCCGACTTTCCGAAGCCGATCAGGTCGGGCGCGACGACGCGCAGGCCGGCGTCGCGGAGCGGCGGAATCATGTGCCGATAGAGGTACGACCAACTCGGTTCACCGTGCAGTAACAGGACGGTGTCGCCGTCTCGCGGACCCTCATCGACGTAGTGCATGCGCATGCCGTCAACGTCCACATAGTTTGCCGAGAAGTCGTAGCCTGGCAAATTCTCGAACCGTGAATCCGGAGTCCGAATCGTTTTCATGCGTGTATTCCCGAACGAGGATTGCGCCTATCATAGTCGCATCTGCCACTGAAGATGGAAGCTGTATGGCCAGCCTGCGCGCAAAAGCGATTCGATGGATCACCTCCCGGTTTGTAAAAGGTATGGATGCCGAGACCATCGAGGTGCAGGAACTGCGCGAAAAGCTCAACAGGATCGCCCGGCTGCTGCGGACCGCGCGCCGCGTTAGCGTGGAGACAACCGAAATCAGCGGCCTGTACGCAGAATGGCTGCGCCCAAAAGACGCAGCCGCCGGCAAGGTATTGCTTTACCTGCATGGCGGCGCCTACGTCGTCGGCAATTGCGGCACGCATCGGCAAATGGTCAGCCACATCGCGCGCGCCGCGGGCATCAACGCATTGCTGCCGGAATATCGATTGGCCCCCGAGCACAAATTTCCCGCAGCCATCGACGATGCGGTCAATGTCTATCGCGCGCTGCTTGCGGACGGTTACGGAGCCGGAGACATCCTGATCGCCGGCGACTCCGCCGGAGGCGGCCTGACTGTCGCGACGCTGCTGGCGCTGCGACATGCGGGCGATCCGATGCCGGCTGCTGCGGTGCTGCTTTCGCCGTTCCTGGACGTTACCGCCAGCGGTGAGTCGGCACGCACGCGCGCGGACCAGGACCCCTGGTTCGACGCGAAGGATATACCGGTCGTCGCGCGCAACTATTGCGAAGAAGGCGCCGACTTGCGTAACCCGCTGGTTTCGCCTGTCTTTGCAAACGTTGCCGGTCTGCCGCCGACCTGTATCCAGGTCGGCGACGACGAAATATTGCTCAGCGATTCGACGCGCTTCGCCGAAAAGATGAAAGAAGCAGGTAATGAAATCGAGATCGAGGTCTGGCCCGAAATGTGGCACGTGTTCCAGATTTTTATCGGCAAGATGCCGGAGGCGCGCAGGGGGATTCGCAAGATCGGCGCCTATATACAGAAGCAGATCACGCCGCCGGGCCAGTCAGAACCCTGACTGCTTTTGCGAATCGTCGTACATTTTCGTCAGGAAAGAACGTATCGCCGGTTCGGCTTCTTCCTTGCTCATGAGTTTTTGCTTTTCGAGCACCGTCGCCATTTCCTTTATTGAACGTTTACCGTCGATCAGGGACATGATGAACGAGTAAATCTGCGTCGTCATCGCCTGGGTTCGGAAAGAAGAGGACAGCGGCACCGGGTCATTACCTGTAACGATCCAGTCGGGCAGAGCTTTGTAGCGTTCGGGCTTTTTGGCGTTGCGTTCCTTGTAAGCGGAAAACGAAAAGACCTTCTCGCGCCGGCCGTGCCGGCTGGCGGGCGAGCACATGTAGGGAATCGTCTTCTGCGAAACATAGGGATCGGAGAAACCATTCTCGCCGACGATGGCCTTGGTTTCCTCGGGACTGTAGCGGCGCGCGCGCTCCGGATTCGAGAAGGCCAGCGAGCCGAAGTTGAGCCAGCGACCGTTCTTGCGCAAGAGACCGTTTATGCGTGCCGCGAGCAAGGGGAGGTCGTCGGTAATGATATCGATCAACCAGGGCGTGATCACGGTGTCGAAGGACTTCTGCGGGAACGGGGCGCGCAGGGCGTCGCCGAGGACCAGGTGAAAACCGTCGCGCACGCTTTCGGGCGCTGACAGCGTGCGCAGTATGGCATCGTCCTCCAGCGCCAGCGGCGCTATTGGAAACTCGTAGAGTTTCAGTTGTTCGCCATTGCAGGCTGCCTGCGCCACCAGCATGAGCAAGGGATTGAAATCCATCGCCACGGTTGTGTCGCAGTCGAGGCGCATGTGCACGTCGTACGCGAGCCGGCCGGCGCCTGCACCGAGAACCAGTACGTCGCCGAGTTCGGCGTGATCGTGAAGTACGGCCTGGATCTGTTTCAACGAAGCGTCGTTCTCTTCTTCGCCCCATGCCCAATCGCGATGAACGTTCGCGTAGTACGTGTTCAGGCCCTGGTCTGCCGGCAGCCGGGTTCGTAGCGCCAGGTAAGTCTCGTAATCGCCGTGCAGGGATTGCACGTCGACAGGGCGCAGCAACTGCTGCAGCGATCGCTGATGCTGTTCGACCGCCTTCTTGTATCGTTCGACGCGGCGCCGGGTCAGCGAATGCAGGTCCTTGTTCTTCAGTTCTTTCTCGAGCCCCGCGATTTCGTGGCCGAGTGTCTGCAAAGCGAATTGCAGGCGGCTGCGCCACTCGCCAAGGCTTGCCTGCGGTTCCGCGAACATCCATGGAATGCCGTTGAGCGACGGGAAATCGACCTTGCACGCCTTGCAGTGGAGACCATCGT
The DNA here is from genome assembly GCA_945788625.1 of uncultured Woeseiaceae bacterium. Classification (GTDB taxonomy): domain Bacteria; phylum Pseudomonadota; class Gammaproteobacteria; order Steroidobacterales; family Woeseiaceae; genus UBA1847. The sequence continues at coordinate 19,899 of CALZMQ010000031.1, read as the reverse complement.
CTGCCTGATCCAGGGGCGTCTTGTCGCAGCGGGGGCACGCGAGGCGTGCGCTTAACTCTTTCATGGGCGGATTATGCATACAAAAAAACGGCCAGTCGAAGGGGAACGACCGGCCGTATCTTCGCCGGGCTGATGGGGGCAGCCTGGCATGACGTATAGCGATTCGCTATACGGGGTTGGTAATGATCCCGTTCACGATCGGGGTGAACGCTGTCAGGCTGTCCTGCATTGAGGCGTTGCCCAGACCATGATTCGGGAACAGCGTTCCGAAATTACCCTGCTCACCGTGCAGGGCCATGTAGTTGAGTATCACCGTGTTGACGAGCAGGTTGACGTTATTCGCCGCAGGCGTTGCCGCGCGTTGCACGGAGCCGCCGGCGTCCATGTAGCCGATCTGCTGGTGCACCGCCTGTTCCTCCGGCGTGGCGCCGATAATCGTCGGCTGCCGGGTCGGGTTGTAGACCAGGAAGAACGCACCTGCGGTCGAGGAGTTGTCGCTTGACCACTCGCCTTTGCCGCGGCCGTCGACCGAATTGTCGATCGTGCCGTTCGAAGACAGTGAGCCATCGCTGAAGACGTACATCATCAGCGGCTTGCCGAGCCGCGCGGCGTACTCGAGGCAGGCGCCCATGCAACGACCGGCGCGGAAGTCCTTGACTTCACCTTCTGCGCGCGCACCCCCATGATAGTCGTAGCCACCCATCTCGATGGTGCCTGCGCCGGCGAACCCGTTCATGACGAGCTTCATGACAGAGGCGGTCTTCTGGAATTCCCGGGCATCACGGCTGCCGTCTGTGAATTCGGCGGTCGTGAAGATGCCGGAGCCGTCTGCCGCAACGATATCAGGATCGACACTCGGGTCGATCGGCGTGGCGCCGAATCGTTTGGCAATATCCGCTGCCTTCAGGTAGCCACAGCGCACTGCTTGCTTGATGGCGGCATCGTTCGCGATTTGCGTGTTGACATTGGCCATCTTCTGGTCACTGAGGCGATAGATGGACTCCATCACCGCCGTCGCATCGTTTTCGGAGAGGATGCCGACCAGCTCGCCCGTGTCGACGAGATTGACCACGTCGCTGGGGCGATCCACCTTCGTAGGCCGCAGCTCCGGATCGAACAGCGCAGCCGGCAGCATCGAATTACCGCCAGAATCGGTATTTTCCGATCCGGCAAGCGTGAGGATGGACCCCTTCGCGCCGGCGCGTGCAATGCCGTACATCGGGTTATGCGGGTTGTTGCCCGTATCGTTATCGGAGCGAGCCGGGATGACGGCGCCATTTGTATTGGCCGCTGTCGTGGGGCTGACGACCGACATGATGCCGCGGCGGAACGCGCTGTCGAGGTGGAAGCCCAACCCGAGGTCGAAGTTCGCATACGGGTCGCCGTTGGGGTCGTTGAGGCCGGGAACCATGTCGCCGGGCAGCCCCATCTTCTCGTAGCCGGCCGTGCTCACGAAGTCGCTCTGACCACCCTCTTTGCCGACCAGTACGTTCGACCCGGCAATGTTCGCGCCACCGGCAAGGTCGAAAGCGATGAACGGGATCTTGCCTGCGCCGTCCGTGATGTTGCACGGGGTGGCCAGCAGATTGTCCAGGTCGTTGGACAGGTGGTGCCCCAGTGCGGCACGCGGCATGCCAAACATGCCCGCCATGCCACCAACGGTGTAGGCGGCGCCGGTCATGAATCCCTGCGCGACGAACTGGCGTCGGGTGACAGGACGCGGATGATCTCCGTGAAGCTGCGGCGCGTCGTAATGCCGTGCGTTTCGTTTCTTAGTCATCTCAATAATTCCTTGTAGTCCTGTCTTTACTGAACCAGCGTGGCCGCGCTGCCGAGTACGGAAGCACAAACACCCTTGGCTATTGCCCGTGTATCACTGGGACCTGCGAGCAGTCGGTCGATGAGGTTGTCCGGCCGGTTGCCGGCAGCCTGGAACGAAGCCAGCTCCGTGTAGACATCGGTGTAGCTGGGCTGCGACGCCAGCTGCGGGCCGCCTGATGTCTGGCCAACGGCGCGGGCGATCAACGGATCGACGAAGTCGTTGCGGTTGGCCACGCTGAACGCCTGGCTCGCCGACATGTTGAAGTCGAACAACGGCCAGATCGTCGCGGCGTTCGGATTCGGACTCGCGTTCGTGCCGATGGCGGCATCGCAGTACTGAATCGCAAGCTGCGCCAGGGCAACCTGGTGCGACGACAGGAACGTGTTGACGTCCTCTACCGCCGGCAGCGACTGGCGCAGTTCCTGGAACGTCTCATCGACAGGGAACACGTTGGCCGGCCGTTCATAGGTCGTGCGATTCACGCCGGTGATCGCGGCATAGGTCGCGTCGATCTCGTCAAACGTCCGCACACCGACGTCCGAGGCCGGAGGGAGATCCGCCGGTGTAATGACCAGCATCGGGTCGTCGGGCCGATTGAAGGAGAAGCCCGCGAGCCTGTCGAACGTCAGGAAGAACTCGTCGTCCTGCGGCCCTTTCTCGAGCGGTACGACCGCGCCGAGTACGGACAGCGGCTGACCGAGCTCCTGGAACAGGGACGCGCTCAGGGTATCGTTGAGCGTTGCGTAGGACTGTCCGACCGGCGCTTCCTGGCCGTTCATTGCCACGCGGATGCCCTCGATGGGAATGCCCTCGGGCGTCGATCCGTCCAGGGTGACGAAATGCGGCTTGTCGAACAGGTAAGCGTAAGTATCGAACTGCTGCACCTCGAACAGGATATAGGACGACTGCGCTGCCGCCTGGATTCGTTCCGAAATATCGAACAGCAGGTAGAATCTCTCACCAACACCGGCATCGAAATTCTGCACGATCTGTTCCTGCGTCATGGCGCGGCGGTGCATGGCCGCGAGACGGAAGGTGCCTTCCCAGAGCCCGTCACCGGATGCCTCGTTACCGAGTACCAGGGCGAACGTGTCCTGCCAGTCGATGAGCGTGCCACCGGGAACCGGGTCCGTGTTGGTGACCAGTTCGCCATTGACGTAGATGCGCCGGCCATCGATCGGGCTGTAGGTCGCGACAACGTGCTGCAGCGTTGCTTGCAGGACCTCATCGGCCGCCGGCGTCGATAGTGCCGGGTCGCCGTTCAGGCTGGTCTCGTTCGTGCGCAACTGGAAGTCGTAGTCGTACAGCGTTTGCTGCAACGTGAAGTTACGTGTGGTGGTGCCGGCCGAGTAAGAAACAATCCTGGCCATTTCCTGTGTCACGTTGGACGGAACGACCCAGGCCTCGATCGAGAATTCACCCGACTCCTGGATCACATCGTGCAATTTCTTGCTCGCGGTCGTCGAGCCCTGTGCTTTGCCGGGACCCTGTGCGGCATTGGCGCCAATGGTAATGCCCCAGCCACCGAACCAGGAGACATCGCCCGAGAAGTTCAGGTCGATCGCCGGATCGACACCACTGGTGTCGTAAGCGACCAGGCCGGTGCCCGTCTTGAACTCCCACAGTGCAATCTGCGCGTCTTCATAGCGGTTGCCGCCCGATGCGAGCGTACCGTCGACGAGACGTACGGCTTTACTGTAAATGAGTGCCGGGTCGACAGTCGTCGGTGTAATGCCGTTCGAGAACGCGGTGATCGCTGCCAGCATTTCTGTCGACGAGGTGACGCAATCGCCGTTGTTCCAGCAGTTATGTGACTCACCCACCGGTACCGGGCTCACCTTGAGTACGAATCGGGAATCGCCAGGTGAATCGAGGTTGATCTTCGATTTGGCGGCCTCGTACGCGCTGGCGACGTCCGGATCGGCGAAATACGGCTGCTGAGCGGTAGGTGATTGCGAGCTGTGACAGCCCGCGCAATACGGCTGCAGTATCGGACCGTGGATGAGCTGCTGGAACGATGTCGGATCGGCCGGGAAGTTCTTGCTCGAACTCGGATCGGTCGAGATCGGCGGCGTCAATACGATCTGTCGTCCACCACCCGCATCCGAACCAACCCAGTTCTCGATCCAGGTCGTCATGATCGTGCCGCAAACGCCCGGGTCTGCAACCCAGCAGTTATGACCGATCGGCGGCTCGCTGACTTTTTCGACGATACGCGACAGCGAAGGCTGTTGTGTGTCCGTCACGGTAATAGCCTCGTCGTACGCCATATTGACGTCGTCATTACGGACGAACATCGGTACCTGGCCGACCGTCTCGTTATGGCAGGAGCCGCAACGATCCGTCGTCCTGGCGTTCGACCAGAATTCCTGCTGGAACTTCAAGACGTCGCCATCACGCGCCACCGGGCCCGAGTAAACCGTGTTGCCACCGTTTCCGGGGTTCTGCGACGCAGGATTGTCCGTTGTTTGTGCACCGCCACCGCAGGCCGCGAGCACGAAGCTCGACAGCAGTGCCACCGTGCTCGCGCGCAGCGAGCGGTGACCGAGGGCCCGGGTAGCAATTCCGATTGCTTTAGTCATTTTCGTAGTCTCCCTACTGGCCCATACAATGGACGGCGGCGTCCGCGAATACTTGCTTCATCTGGTAGCCCGTGCCGCGGAACGTCGTAATGATTTCATCGACCTTGGTGCGGTCCGCGGGATCTTCCGGGTCACGCAGACAGACGGCGCGGAATGCTTTCTTCACCTGGCATGCTGCAAATGCGTGGCTGTTGCCGAGTTCCTCGCCGAGCGATTTCGCACCCTGGCCACTGCCAGGCAGCGCCGGATCGAAACCGAGGTAAGAGTTCTGGCCCTTACGCCAGTAGTTTTCCCAGTCGTCGTTCGGTGTGCGGAAGCCCGGCGGGAAATTCAGGTCGTTGTTGAAATACTTGTCTTGCACGGTGCCGGGCGTGTACTGCAATGCCCCGGCTGCGTCGTCGTAGTTGTAATACGCGAAAGCCTGTGCCATCGGGTCCATGCCCGTGTGGCAGCCGACGCAGTTATTCAGAAACAGGCGGCTGTCGCCACCGGGGCTGCGACTCACATCCTGGCGAATGCGATCAGGCGGCAACTTCGGATCGTGCATCTGTTCCATGTCGTTGCAGAGATGGTTCAGCATCGTGAAGCGGAACATTGCGCGGTTCGTACCGGCGATGAAAAAAGCCTCGGACGCGGCGCGCGATGTAAGGATACCGGCCGTCGCCGACGAGGGAATGCCCTGCACGGATGACTGCGGGGCGAACACCAGGTCGTCGCGGAGATTGACATTGTTCGCTTCGAGCTGCTCGTAATGATTGTTGTTGCCTGCCGATGGAGCGGCAGGCACAACGCCCGCGCGGCCGATGTAGGTGATGTCGTCCGACAACAAGGTGTTGAACGGGCGATCGTCCCGGATTATGCCGATAACGGTCGCGATGTAATCATTCAGCGGTACGAAGATCGACTGGTCGCGATTCGTCCAGGGTGCGGCGAAGTTCTTCAGCGTCACGTTATAGAAGTTGACGTTGTCCATCGCGATATACGCAGCCGTACTTGCATTGCCGGGTAGCGCGGGGTTGATGGCGTCTTCCATTTGCTGCAGCACCTGCGCAGTTGGCGGTACGCCAGCGAGACGATCATGCAAGCGCTTGGCCTGCTCGCGGTAACCTGCATGCGCCGGCGTAATCAGTACTGCACTCAGCAGTGCCGCGATCGCGACGCGAAACAGTGTTCCGTTTCGGCCTACGTTAAGATTTTTCAGCATCCTGTTATTCATATCGTTTCTGCTCATCACTCGTACGATCCAACAATGTGCTTACCTGTGTGCCCAAACGTCTTCGGGAATCACGCACCCTTGGTAACGGATATTCAGGAAATGTTTTGATACGTCGCACTGACGCTTGCCAAAACCGTTGTTCCTTTTTGCTCCGCTTTACGCGGCGGACTCCTGTCCACCAGATCGGTTGCTCAACTTGGCAGTGACATCCTGCCTGACCTTTTTGACGATCGCCGTGAAAGCATTCACAGTCCTGTACATGTCCGGTCACGAAACAATTCGATCCGTAGTCAATAAAGCAAGTGCTGTGCCAGTCCGGGAAAAAAGGCGGAGAATCTTCTAAAACCTTTTTTAAAACAACCAGTTAAATCGCGCGTATAAGTGCTTTCCGAAATGAATATATGTCAAGTAAGTGTCGTCACTTTGGCACACGAATTATGACCGGCGACCCTAAGCTACTGATTGTGAAGGACAGTGCAACTGTCGCCGAAGGGAGACAGGCGCGTCGCCTGTTGACACGGCCAAACAACAAAGTGCAACGGCACAAAGCTAAAGCGGTTTCTCGGTGTGGCGCGAAAATGACACTTCCGATTGCGCGATTGAAAATTGCGATGGAACCGTAGTGCGTGTTTCTGCGTGTACAGATGGAACGCACGATCTTTCGATTTTACTTTGTCACCTGTCGTGCTTTTGAGACATTACATCGAGGTTGGAGCCTCTCTTATAATTGGAAGTAACGTGCTCCGATCAGTGGGCAACTTTCGCAGACGTTAATCGCGGTTTGTGACTGCGTTAACGGTATACGGAACGCATCGCGTCGTACCCTGCAATAATGACCCGAGGTGAAAGCTATGATTAGGCTATCGCGACAATCAGGAAAAGGAATCGCCGCTAGAGTGACCAGGACGGTCGTATTGTCGGTGGTAACCGTTGTGCTCGCCGCCTGCAGTAAAGGTGAAGGTGTGCAACTGGGAACGGGACAGGATCCCGATCCTGTCATCATCGATTTTCCGATCGCGTATATAAAGGCGCCCATTCCCGTTGACGACAACGGCGAATTCCAGCAACAGGATTTGCGCGAACAAATCACATTCGATTTCGGCGCAGATCTTTTCTTCCGTGACCGCGCTGCGCCCGGTGCCGAGGCAATCAACATCACCGAGAGTGTGTCGCAGGGACTTGCAGCCATTCGCGACGTGGAGATTGACTACGATGGCAGCAGGCTGTTGTTTTCCATGCGCGTTCCGTTCGATCCGAATGTCGACGTCGAAGACCAGGTGCCAACATGGAATATCTGGCAGTACACGTTTGCGACCGATGAGCTGGTTCGCGTTATACCGTCGGATCTCACGTCAGAAATCGGCCACGACATCATGCCGAAGTACCTGCCTGACGGCCGCATCATTTTTTCCTCGACGCGGCAGACGCAATCACAAGCGGTGTTGCTCGACGAAGGCAAGGGTGCATTCCCGGCCATGGACGAGGATGAGAATGAGTTTGCGTTCAACCTGCACGTAATGAACGACGATGGTTCAGGCGTCAAGCAGATCTCGTTCAACCAGAGCCACGATCTCGACCCGTCCGTTATGGCAGACGGTCGCATCGTGTTCAGCCGCTGGGATCATCACTCCGTCAACGACGCAGTCAACCTGTACCGCATGAATCCTGACGGATCCAATCTCGAGTTGCTGTACGGCCAGCAGAGTCACGATACCGGCACCAACGGCGACACCATTCAGTTCATGCAGCCTCGCCAGGTCGAAGACGGCCGCGTCATGGTACTTGCGCGCCCGTTCACCGACACCGAAGGCGGCGGTGAGCTGATGCTCATCGATACGCCCCAGTATCTCGAATACACGCAACCGACGAAGGACAACATCGGCGTGCTGACCGGTCCCGCGCAGGAAGACGCAACGGTCAACGAAGTATCGACGATACCCGGCGCACCTTCCGTCGGCGGCCGCTACTTCTCGGTGTACCCGATACAGGATGGCACCGACCGGCTGATGGTCAGCTGGAGCCAGTGCCGTCTCGTAGAGATTCTCGCGGACGACGGCGATCCGGCGACGGACGATACGGCTATCGTACCGTGCACCGATACCCGGCTCGCGAACGTCGTACCTTCCGGCCCGAACGATCCGCCACCCGTCGAGGGCGATTTCATCGTCGCGCCGCCGCTGTACGGCATCTGGATATACGATCCTCGCGACGACACGCAGTTGCCGATCGTGACGGGCGAAGAAGGGTTCATGTTTACCGAGGTCGTCTCCGCCGACCCGCGGCCGATTCCGCCGGTGGTACTGAACGGCAGCAACGATTTTCCGATGGACGGCACACTTGCAGACAATGGCGAGGCGCTGCTGAACATACGCAGCGTTTACGATTTCGACGGCGTGGCCATCGTCGACATTCCGACGGTTGCGAACCCGAACATGACGCCTGCCGCGAACAGGATTGCGCGCTTCCTGCGCGTCGAGAAGGCCGTATCGCTACCCGATGAAGACCTGCTGGACATCGACAATACGGCGTTCGGTATCAGCACGCAGCAGGGCATGAAGGAAATCGTCGGCTACGCGATGATCGAGCCGGATGGGTCGGTCATGGTGAAGGTACCGGCCAACACGGCGCTGATGGTCAGTGTGCTCGACGAGAACGGTCATCGTATTACGCAACGCCACCAGAACTGGATTTCACTGAGCGCCGGCCAGGAACTCAAGTGCAATGGCTGCCATGACGCGAACAGTGGCGTTTCGCACGGCCGCAGAGACGCGTTCGATAGCGCCTATGCCGGTGCCCCGACAGCCGGCGTCGAATTCCCCGGCACGGACCCGCAGTGGTTCGTCGGCGATGTCGGCGAGACGATGGCGGAGGTGCGGGCACGCATCACCTGCTCGAACGACGGTTGTTCGTCCATCGAGCCGTCGATGAACGTCGTGTACCGCGACGTCTGGAGCGCGGATCCGGTGGTTGCCGCGAACAACCCCGATATCGACTACCTCTATACCACGCTGACGACACCGTCGCCGACCACGGTCTCCTGCCAGCAGGACTGGCAGGCCAATTGCCGCAGCGTGATCAACTACGAGTCCATCATTCATCCGTTGTGGAGCGCGCCGCGGCTGGTGACTTTCGATGACGACAACGATCCGGCCACGCCGGAAGTGCCGTTGCTGGACCCCGTGACGGGATTGCAGGTCAGCAACAACTGCCTGAATTGCCATACCCCGATCAACCCGGTGGACGGTACCGTGCGGGTGCCGGCCGGACAACTGGAACTGCAGGACGGACTGTCCCTGGATGAGCCCGATCACTTCCATGCCTATCGCGAGCTGTTAGTTACTGATAACCTTCAGGTTGTACTGAATGGTGCACTGGTGGACGACACCCAGGTGATCGGCCAGGATATCAATGGAAATGACATCCTGGCGCCGATTCCGATCCCGCCACCAGCGCGAATTGCCGGCGCAAGGTTCTCGAGCGATTTCTTTGACCGATTCAACGATCCTCAGGATCAACACTTCAATATTTTATCCCAAGCGGAGCGACGCCTTGTTGCGGAATGGTTGGATGTCGGAGCCCAGTATTACAACAACCCCTTCGACGCCCCAGCTAACTAGAAGCAGTCCTTCGCATAAGGCGACGGCTGCTTCGCGTTCCGCGTGGATCGCATGTCTGGTCGTCGTCCTTCAGGTTTTCCTGACAGCGCCGCTGTTGGCGGAAGACGAATTCCGTTCAGTAGCCGTAGCCGACCCGTACCTCGAAATGCGTACGGGACCCGGCAGCGGCTATCCCATCTTTCACGTCGTGGATCGGGGCGAAACCGTCGACATCGTCATGCAGCGTACCGACTGGTACCTCGTGCGGGCCCAGAACGGCAAAGAAGGCTGGGTCGACCGCGAGCAAATGGAACTGACGCTGCAACCTGACGGCGACCAGGTGAGTTTTGCGAAAGCGACGATCGATGACTTCACGAATGCCAAATGGGAGACCGGAATACTGGCCGGGGATTTCGGCGGCGCGAACATCATTTCTCTCTATGGTGGCTACTCGCTCAACCCGAATGTCTCCATGGAGGTATGGGGTTCACAGATTTTAGGTAATTTCTCGAACGGCTGGATGGGCAGTGTTAATGTCGTTCACGAGGCGTGGCCGGACTGGCGCGTCTCGCCGTTTTTCACGCTGGGTGCGGGAGTGATCCACACCGAGCCAAAGTCAACGATTATTCAGGGTGAAGATCGTACCGATCAGATCGGTCACGTTGGGGCCGGTTTCCGTGTATACGCGACGCGACGCTTTTTGTTGCGGGCCGAATACAAAAGTTATGTGGTTTTCACGAGCCGCAACGAAAATGAGGAAGTAGAGGAATGGAAAGTCGGTTTCGCGTTCTTTTTCTGATCACCGCCATCATCAGCCTGCCTGGTTGCGCGGCGACGAAGAACCTGTTCGGATTCGGCGACGAAGAGGCGCCGCCGCCGTCGGCCGAGGGACCGGGGCAGGTCATCGATCCGGAAGTCGAGCGGCGAGAGATCAAGGAACCGGCGATCGATCGCGAAGACTTCGAAATCGGCGCCTACGCCGGCATCATGAGCATCGAGGATTTCGGTACCGATATCGTTTACGGCGCACGCCTGGCCTACCACATTACCGAGGGCTTTTTCGTCGAAGGCACCGTGGGCCAGAGCGAGGGTGGCCTGACGAGTTTCGAGGAGCTTTCGGGTGGTGCCCGCTTGATCACGGACTCGCAGCGCACGTTCACCTATTACAACCTCAATCTCGGCTACAACATCCTGCCAGGAGAAGTGTTCATCGGCGAAGGGCGGGCCTACAACACAAACCTGTACCTGATTGCCGGGCTGGGCTCCACGCGTTTCGCGGGCGACGACAGGTTCACTGTAAACGTCGGCGCCGGTTACCGGTTCCTGCTCTCTGACTCGATTGCGCTGCACCTCGACTTCCGCGATCACCTGTTCGATATCGATCTCCTCGGCGAGGAGAAAACGGCTCACAATCTGGAGGGACACCTCGGATTCACGGTGTTCTTCTGAGGAAGGGATCACGGTTCGTGCCGCAATCCCGGGATAAAGTAGTGTTATGGAAAAGACAATTTTAGCGATTGGTCGATTTTTACTACCGCTGCTCGTGATCGGCGGACTGTCGGGCTGCAGCAACATTGAGCCGTGGGTGAAACCCTATGAGCGCGACAAGCTCGCGGACCCGATCATGGCCCTCGACGGCGACCCGGTATCGACTTCGTACATTCAGCACGTCTACGAAGCGCGTGAAGGTGCGCGTGGCGGCGAAGGCGCGGTCGGCGGCGGCTGCGGCTGTAACTAGAGGGTAGAGGTCGCCAATGATGCTACGTCGCGCACTGGTTCTCGCAGCAACGCTGGTCACCTTCAGCGCCGCCCAGGCGGGTGTCCTGCCGGAGGACCGCGCGGATATTCTCTATCACCTCTACGACGGCGGCGGCGTCACCATCGACGGGCCGTCGGTCCTGGTACGCAAACAGGTGGGCAAGAGCCTGTCGTTTGTCGGAAATTACTACGTCGACATGGTCAGCTCGGCGTCAATTGACGTCATCACCACGGCAAGTCCGTACACCGAAGAGCGCGAGCAGTGGTCGCTTGGCATGGATTACCTGCGCGGCAACACGACGATGCGAGTCGGCTACACGGAGAGCGTGGAATCCGATTACGACGCCGAGACGTTCAACATTTCGGTGAGCCAGGACATGTTCGGCGCGCTGACGACGCTTACCCTGAGTTATGCGCTCGGTGACGATCTCGTAGGCAAGTCCGACGACCCAACCTTCGAGCGGACGCTCGACAGGCAGATCTACGGCGTCGGCCTGACGCAGATCCTCACCAAGAACCTGATTTCCACGCTGAATTTCGAAACGGTCACGGACGAAGGTTATTTGAATAACCCGTATCGCTCGGTTCGCTATTTCGATTCCGGCAGCGCGCTCGGCTACAGTTTCGAGGGTGAGCTATACCCCAATACGCGCACCAGCAACGCCGTTGGCCTGCGTGGCCGTTACTTCCTGCCCTACCGCGCGGCCATCGAAGGCGAGTATCGCTATTTCATCGACACCTGGGACGTCGAGGGGCACACGGCTTCGCTGACCTATGTGCACCCGTGGAAGGACTTCACATTCACGGGCAAATTCCGCTACCACGACCAGACGGGTGCGCATTTCTACAGCGACCTGTTTTCGCGCGCGCAGGCCACCAACTTCAGGGGCCGGGACAAAGAGCTGAGTCCGCTCACGAGTTACACCTTCAAACTGAAAGCGAAGTACGAGTTCCTGAACGAGGCCCAAGGTTGGGGCTTCCTCAAGAAGGGTTCAATTACCGCGTCGGTGGATATGCTGCAGGTCGACTATCACGACTTCTCGGACCTGACGGCGCTCGCGCCTATCGGCGACGAACCGCTGTACCAGCTCGACGCGAATATCTTCCAGATCTTCTTCTCCTTCTGGTATTAAACGAATTCGCGGCTGGAAGCCGCTGCTGCGCAGGCGCGGCTTCCAGCCGCGACAATACTCCGCAGGTGATACGATTGCCCGGTCCTGATCCGAGGTCCGTCTGAATGACATCCATCGTTGCTGCAATCCTCATCCTGATTGTCATTGCTGGCGTCGCTCTCTACAACCGGCTCATTCGAAGTCGCAATCGTGTCGATACGGCCTGGAGCGACATTGACGTCCAGTTACAGCGCCGCCACGACCTGATACCCAGGCTGGTTGCCGCTGTCGATCAGTATGCGAAGTACGAGCGCGCGACGCTCGAGGCCGTTACCGAGTTGCGCAGCGAGGCCATGCGAGTTGCCGACGTGCGCGCCCGCGGCAAGGCCGAGGAAAAGCTGTCCGCGGGCGTCGAGCGCATCATCGCGCTGGCGGAGAGTTACCCCGATCTAAAGGCCAACGAGAATTTCATGGGCCTGCAAAACGAGCTGGTCGAGACCGAGAATTACCTGCAGTTCGCGCGCCGTTATTACAATGGCTCCGTCCGCGACTACAACACCATGACCGAGTCCGTGCCGAGTAACCTGATTGCCGGTTGGTTCGGGTTTACGGCCAGGGAGTTCTTCCAGAAAAGCTCCGACGAAGCGGCCAACGTGCCGCTGGTGAAGCTCGGTACTGTCGAATGAGGACAATTGCCACGCTCGTTATTTTGCTGCTGCCGCTGTCGGGTCTGACCGATGAGCGCATCCTCAGTTTCCACAGCGAGATTCGCGTCATGAGCGACGGCATGATCGAAGTGACCGAGACGATCAAGGTGCGCGCCGAGGGTAACCGAATCAAGCGCGGCATCTACCGCGATTTTCCGACCGAGTACGAGGACCGGTTCGGCAACGAGTACAAGATTGCCTACACGCCGCTGGCGGTTCTCAGGAATGAAAAACCGGAGGCCCATCATTCACAGCGCATCCGGCGCGGGGTAAGGACCTACTTCGGCAGCGCGGACCGCTACGTCGATCACGGTGTGCATACGTACACGTTTCGCTACCGGGCCAGTCGCATGCTGGGTTTTTTTGAAGACCACGATGAACTCTACTGGAACGTAACCGGTAACGAATGGGCGTTCCCGATCGACAAGGCAAGCGCCGACGTGTCGTTGACTTTCGACCCGCCATTGTCAGGCATTACCGAGGACGCTTACACGGGACCTTTCGGCGCGCAGGGCAAAGACTACAATCCACGCATACATTCGGCAGGCAATGTCTATTTCGAGACGACTCGCCCGCTGCCACAGTTGCATGGACTGACTGTCGTTGTGGGCTGGCCGAAAGGCTTTGTCGACGAACCGACACGGTTCGATCGCATAGGCTGGTTGCTTCGAGACAACAGGAACCTGGGTGCGGCGATAATCGGCTGGCTGCTATTGCTGGCGTACTACATCCCGGTCTGGCGCAAATACGGCAAGGACCCGGAAGAAGGTGTCGTCGTTACCCGATACGAGCCGCCGGCCGGTTTTTCGCCGGCCTCTTTGCGTTATATCCGGCAGATGTATTACGACGACAAGGTCATGACCGCGGCGGTCGTGAACCTGGCCGTCAAGGGTTATCTCGAAATCAAGCGGCGCGGCAGCAGTTATTGGTTGATCCGGAAAGATGAAAAAGGCGTACTCAAGCCGGCATTGGCGGCCGGCGAGCGGGAGCTGTTTGCCGCGTTGTTCAAGCAGGGCCCGACAATCGAACTGGACGACGAAAACCAGGTCGTGCTCAACGCGGCACGCACCCTGCATAAAAGGTCGTTGCAGGAGGACTACAAACAGAATTACTTCAAGATCAATGGCGCGCTGAATATTGCCGGCCTGGTGATCGTACTGGGATCCATGTTGATTGCACTGAACATCGGCAGGGGGCCGACGCCGTTCGTAATCGCGGCTATTGCACTGTCGTTCCTGACGATGGCGTTTTTCGCAATCATCATGAAGCGCCCGACGCTGCGCGGCCGCAAGATCCTCGACGAGATGATGGGCTTCAAGGATTTCCTCGAAATCGCGGAAAAGGAAGAACTGAACCTGCGCAACCCGCCGCAGAAGACGCCGGAGTTGTTCGAGGCTTTCCTGCCGTACGCGCTGGCGCTGGGCGTGGACCAGCAGTGGTGTGAACGATTCGCCTCCGTCCTGGCATCGATTCGCGATCCGAACGGCAACGAGTATCGACCGTCCTGGTACAACGGGTCGTGGAACAGCAACAGGTTGAGCAAGACAACGAACAAGATATCGAGCAGCCTGAATTCCGCCATCAGCTCGTCGGTGTCGCCACCGGGGTCGTCTTCGGGCGGCGGCGGTGGCGGTTCTTCGGGCGGCGGCGGTGGCGGCGGAGGAGGAGGAGGGTGGTAATGCCGGAAAGAGCCGGGATATTGTTGGTCGCTGCGATGCTGATGGTGGCTGCGTGCAGTCAGGACAGCGAACCGGTCGCAGTCGCTGCGGCCGACCGCGTGTTTACCAACGGAGCGATCTATACCGTCGATGAGGACCAGCGCTGGGCGCAGGCCGTAGCCATCAAGGATGGCCGGATCGTATACGTCGGGGACGACGATGGCGCTGCCGCCTGGGTTGCTGATGGTACCGAGCAAATCGACCTTGCCGGGCAGATGATGCTGCCGGGGCTTCACGATTCGCACGTGCACATACTCATGGGCGTGATGGCGGACGATGAATGCGACCTGCTACGGATTCCAAGCGCCGAGGAGGTGGCCGCCAAGCTGAAAGACTGCACGGCACTGGCCGGTATCGGCGATGACGGCTGGATACTCGGCGGCGGTTGGGGTGAGTGGCTATGGCCCGAAGCCAATCCGCAGAAAGGCCTCCTCGATATCCTGTTTCCCGAAAATCCCGTCTACCTCGAATCCAGTTTCGGTCACGCTGCGTGGGTCAACAGCAGGGCGATGGAGATCGTCGGTATCGACGGTAGCACGCCGAATCCCGATGCCGGCATCATCGAGCGCGATCGGGAAACGGGCGAGCCGAGTGGCACGCTTCGCGAATCGGCAATGATGCTCGTCAAAGACAAGATACCGCCGATGACGCTGGCTCAGCGCACTGCTCGCGTCCGCGCAGGCATCGACTATGCACATTCGTTCGGTATAACGGCGGTCATTGAGCCGGGTCTGGATGGCGCGGCACTGGAACCGATTCTGCACCTGTCGGATACGTCGGGACTCGACCTGCGCGCCGTCGCGTCGCTGTCGCCAATCAGCTGGAATCCCGGAACCTTCGATGAGGGCGTGTTCGAGTTTCTGGAAGGGCGCGAAGCCTGGCGGCGTCCTAACCTCGACGTCGATTCCGTGAAAATCTACATGGATGGAGTGATCGAATACGGGACCAGCCCCTTGTTGGAGCCGTATGAAGACGAACAATACGGTTCGGGCGAGCACTTTTACGAGCAGCAGCAGGTCGACGAGTATTTTACGGCGTTCGACGCAATGGGCCTGAATGTGCATGTTCACGCGATCGGTGATGCCGCGATTCGTCGTGCGCTCGACGGTTTCGAGGCAATGCGGCAGGCGAACGGTATGTCGGACAACCGTCACCAGATCGTGCACCTGCAGCTCATTCATGAAGACGACCGGCCGCGATTCCGCGAACTCAACGTCGGTGCCGTGTTCCAGTCCCTGTGGGCGTACCCGGACCCGGCCGCGATGAAGATGGACGTGCCGATGCTCGGTAAGGAACGCACCTGGCAAATGTACCCGATCGCCAGCATCCGTAATTCGGGCGGCCGCGTCGTCGGCGGCAGCGACTACTTCGTCACCGACCTGAATCCGCTGCTTGCCATTGAGACCGCGATTACACGCCAGGACCCGTGGACTGACGAGGGGCCGGTTCTGAATGAAGACGAGCGCGTCGACCTCGAGACCATGATTGCTGCGTATACGATAAACGGTGCCTACCAGATGGGCCTGGAGCAGGAGCAAGGATCGATCGAGGTCGGCAAGCGGGCGGATCTCGTGGTCCTCGACCGCAATCTGTTTGAACTTCCGGCCGCCGAGATCAACGAAGCAAGGGTGACGATGACGATTTTCAACGGCAGGACAGTCTACGAATGAACCAGAACGTGTATAGCCGCAGGCCTTCGAGCGCGATTCCCAACGTGATTTTCGCGTTGTTGATCGCTAACGGGCTGGTGTTCGTTTTGCAGCAAATGAACGACAGGTTCATGCTGATCAACTTCGCGCTGTGGCCGGCGACGCATCCCGGTTCGCCTTTCATGCCCTGGCAATTGCTGACCTATGGTTTCCTGCACGGCAACACGACACACATATTCTTTAATATGTTCGGCCTGTGGATGTTCGGCCGCGATCTCGAACAGCTCATGGGTTCGAAGCGGTTTCTGACCTACTTCCTGGTGTGCGTCGTCGGCGCAGGGATCGTGCAGCTCATCGTGGCGGCGTTCCAGGGCGGGCTGTATCCAACAGTCGGCGCATCCGGCGGCGTATTCGGCATATTGCTGGCGTTTGGCCTGTCGTTTCCGAATCGCATCATCGTGCCGCTGTTTCCACCGATTCCGATGCGAGCGATCACTTTCGTGTTCATCTTCGGTTTGCTGGAGCTGTACCTTGGCATCAGTGGCGGGGCCCCGGGCATCGCTAATTTCGCACACCTCGGCGGTATGCTGTTCGGATTCCTCCTTCTTCAATACTGGGGTCGAGGGCGACGTCGCAGATGAGTTCCTTGTTCGCACTGATTGTCGCCACAACGGTCCTCGTGATCATTCCGGGACCGAACGTTGCCCTGATTGTCGCCAATACGCTTAAATACGGGTTTCGAATGGGCTCAATCACGGTCGTCGGCACGACTGCGGGCGTCGCATTGCAACTCGTGCTGGTTGTCGTCGGCATGGCCGCGGTCATCGAACTGGCAGCGGAGGCCCTGGAGCTGATCAAGTGGGCAGGTGTCGTTTATCTCGTATGGCTGGGGATTCGGACCTGGCGCGAACCCGCGGACGATCTCGCCCGCGTCGAGGCGGCTCCCGCGATG
This sequence comes from uncultured Woeseiaceae bacterium, assembly GCA_945788625.1. Taxonomy (GTDB): domain Bacteria; phylum Pseudomonadota; class Gammaproteobacteria; order Steroidobacterales; family Woeseiaceae; genus UBA1847. Next base: position 2,787 of record CALZMQ010000031.1, on the reverse strand, counting down.
TTCTGGCACGGTTGCCTCATCGCGGCGCTCAATCCGAAGACGCTCCTCTTCAACGCGGCGTTTGTTCCGCAATTCGTGGCAAGCGGCAATGCCACTACAGCCAATGTCGCCCTGGTGGCGGCCGTGTTCCTGGCGGTACTTTTCCTTGGCGACGTGCTCTGGGCCGCATTCGCCGGTTCAGCGCGGCGGGTGCTGGCCCGCTACTCGGGCTGGCGCAATCGCCTGACGGGCGCGTTCCTGACGGCGGCCGGCATCGGCCTTGCATTGTCCCGCCGCACGTAGGCGATTGAGGACACGGATACCTTGCAACTTTCGGGGCTTCCGCGGCATCTATAGAACATCGACTTTCAGGGGAAGATCATGACGATCAGACGACGAGAATTCCTGGGGCACATGGCGGCGGGCAGTGCAGTACTGACGATGCCGGCGTTCCTGTCGGGTTGCGGCGTACAGTCAGCGACCACCGTAGCCGCGGCGACGCCGGAAAACCCGTTCATGACCTGGTTCGGTGTCGACCAGGCGACCACAGCGCGCGTCATGTCCGAATTGACGGCCAACGGCGCCGACGCTGCGGACCTGTATTTCCAGCATTCGCGCGTCAATTCGCTGACGCTCGAAGACGGCATCGTCAGCAGTGCGAATTCCGGCATTCAACAGGGCGTCGGGTTGCGGGTCGTCGTCGGAGAACAAACCGGATACGCATTCACGGAGAACCTGACCAAGGCGGCGATGCTGGCTGCGGCGCGTACGGCGTCGGCCATCGCTACCGGCAGTGGCGTCGCGGCTCCGCAGGCGTTCGATGCACTGGCCGCCGGCGATCTGTATACCACCAGCGTGCCCTGGGGTGACGTCGGCATAGACCGGAAACTCCCGATCCTGAAATTCGTCGAGGAAAAGGCGAAGTCGATGGACCCGGCCATCGAAAAAGTCGCGGTCTACTGGGGCGACGGTGACGAACGCGTCATGATTGCAACGCTCGACGGCCGCCTGGTCACCGATCACCGGCCGATGACCCGGGTCACGGTCGTCGTGACGGCCAAGAAAGACGGCAAGACCCAGACGGGGCATTCGAACATTGCGGCGCGTGAAGAGTTCGGCTGGTACAGCGAAGAACGCCTGACCACGATGGTCAAGGAGGCGGTTGATCGAACGATGATCCAGTTCGAGGCGCGCCGGCCGCCGGCGGGCGAGATGCCGGTGATACTCGCATCGGGCGCGAGCGGCATCCTGCTGCACGAGGCCATCGGCCATGGCATGGAGGCGGACTTCAACCGCAAGGGCACCAGCATCTACTCGGACATGATCGGCAAGAAGGTCGCCGAGCCGTTTGTCACGGTTGTCGACCAGGCCACGATTCCCCGCGAACGAGGGGCGCTCAATTACGACGACGAAGGGAACAAGGCCGGGCGGACCGTGATGGTCGAGAACGGCATACTGAAGTCCTACCTGCACGATGAGATCAGCGCCAGGCAATACGGCCTCAGCCCTACCGGCTCCGGCCGGCGGCAATCCTACAAGTACGCACCGATGCCCCGGATGAGCTGCACGTTCATGGAAGACGGCCCGCACACGAAAGAGGAAATCGTCGCGGCCGTGGACCATGGCATAATCTGCGAGACATACACCAACGGCCAGGTGCAAATCGGTGCCGGCGACTACACGTTTTACGTCAAGAACGGCTGGCTGGTGGAGAAAGGTAAGATCACTGCGCCGATCAAGGACGTCAATATCATCGGCAACGGCCCGGAATCGCTGAAGCGCATTACGATGGTTGCGAACGACGCGCGTCTCGACACCGGTGGCTGGACCTGCGGCAAGAACGGCCAGAGTGTTCCGGTCTCGCAGGGTATACCCACCGTACTGGTCTCCAACATGACCGTAGGAGGCGAGAATGTCGGCTGATCTCCAGAAGCGCGCGGAACAGGCCGTCGAGATGGGCCGGAGCGCCGGTGCCAGGGACGTCTGGGCAACGGCAAGCCAGGGTCGCGACGTCGAGTTCGGCTATCGCGACGGGGCGCTCGAAAAGGTCAAGGACACGACGTCGCAGAATCTCGCCGTGCAGATTTATGCGGGCGGCCGTTACTCGAGTCACCAGACCACTGACCTGAATCCCGATCGCCTGACAGGGTTCATCGCCGAGGCGGTCGCGATAACGCGAGCGCTCGAACCGGACGAGCATCGCGAAATCACCCCGGCCGAGTTCTACGAGGGGCGGCCTGCGGACGACCTCGATCTCGTGGACGCATCGGTTGCGGCGATCGACCGCGAGCAGCGCCTGGCCTGGTGCAAGGCGCTCGACGAGGTTGCGACGAAGCACGACCGGGTGATCTCGGCGACGGCAGGTGTGTACGACGGTTCGCAGATTACGGCGTCGGCCAGCAGCAACGGCTTCCGCGGCGTGCAGGAATCGACCTACTGCTGGTACGGATCGAACGTGACGCTGAAGGACCAGGGTGAGCGCCGCGCCTCGGACGGTTATTACGTCGGCGGTGCGCATGTCAGCGCATTGCCGGCGGCAGAGGATGTCGCCGGTACGGCCCTGGAGCGCGCGTTGTCACGCCTTGGGAGCGAGAAAGGGCCGACACTGAAAGGCACGATGCTCGTGGATGCGCGAGCGGCGGGTTCCCTGATCGGCCGGCTGCTGGGCCCGGCGAACGCGCGCCGCGTTCACCAGGGACGCTCGTTCTGGGCGGGGTTGGCCGGCGACCAGGCATTCAGCGACAAGCTGACCATCGTCGACGACCCGTTGATCCCGAGGGGCATGGGTTCGCGCCATTACGACAACGA
>CALZMQ010000030.1 GCA_945788625.1 uncultured Woeseiaceae bacterium | reverse complement strand
CCAGGCCTCTTTGCCGTTGAGGTCGTAGTCGCGGAAGCTGATGTCGGTCTGCCCGTCGCCGTCGCCGTCAACGCCGATGGCGCCGAAGTTCGAGGACTCGGAGAAGTTCGGCCAGCCACCATTCGAGGAGCCGGGCGTGTAGTAAATGCTGCCGGCGAACGGCACCGATACGCGAGAGGCGAGCAGGCCGAGGTTACACTCGTCCCAGGCCATGCCGTAGACGGTGGGATAGAACTGCTCCTGCGAACGAAGCACACCGTTCTCGTCGATCTCGTGGTTCTTCTCGCAACCATCCGTCCAGGGACGGTCTCTGAGCTGGAAGCGCTCTTCGTCTTCGTACTCGACGCCCACTCCGATGAAGCCACGGTCGAAGTTCTTGCCCCACACCACGCTCAGGATGTTCTCGACGCCGCCGCTGTATTTCGGCACGCGTGAGTAGGCATCGATCTCGATACCGTCGAAGTCCTTACGCAGAATGATGTTCGCGACACCGGCGATTGCGTCGGAGCCGTAAACCGAGGACGCGCCGTCGAGCAGCAGGTCGTACTGCTGAACGAGCGATGCCGGTACCAGGTTCAGGTCGGGTGCGAATGGTGCGCCCTCGACGCCGAACGGCGCCAGGCGGCGGCCGTTGACGAGCACGAGGGTACGTGCTTCACCGAGGCCTCGCAGGCTGATGGTCGATGAGCCGGGTCCGTTGTCCAGCACGAAGCCGGTGAATGTAAGGTCGATCTGCTGGCCGCTGGATGCCGTGGATTCCTGCAGAATATCGGCCGCATCGATCAGGCCGACTTCGCGGGAAATCTGGCCCGTGATGATTTGCAGAGGCGAAATACTGGAGTATGTATCGCGCTTCAGTCGTGAGCCGGTGACTGTGATTTCATCGACTGACCGCTCGGCATCTTCCTCTTCATCGTCCATGTCGTCCTGGGCGAGAATCTGTGGTGAAAATGCGAGAGCGAAGGAGACAATGAAACCGCCTAAAAGGCGGAGCCACGGCGACGCTTCTGGTCTTTCCGTCATGGTTTTTCCCCATATACCGTTTGAACGTTGAGCCGATGCGTCTGACTGTTGACGTAACACGCACGACCCGCCTGTTTCCGTGCAATGACCCGGTGAGCAACCGCAGTCGATTCTTCGCGCTGCGTGTTGCGTCCGAGCCCTGGTTCGGCCGCTTTTGTTGTCTTATAGCGACACTTCAGGACTTGAAGTTTAGCAATGGCATTGGATAGTGTCTACGGAAAGATGGTTATATGTTGCAATAATGCAACAGGTGCTGGGGATTGCGGCGAGTGGTCGATTTTGCCCTGTTAAGAGGGTGGCGACACCCCGGATTCGAACTCCCTGGCCTTCTGCCGCTGAAGCGCCATTTCGGCCCGCATTTCGTCCATCATGAGTCTGAACTCGGGGTGCTCCCGCAGCGACCCCATGTGGACGCTGGTTTCGCCCTGTGCCCACCAGTATGCCCTGAAACCCTGATCGATGGCCTTGCGCAGCGTGTTTAGCGCCAGTCGCGTGTTGCCGAGCCGGGCATGGACCTCGACGTCCAGTATCCCGAATCCGCGCGGCCCCAGGCGGGGTATGTCCCGGAGCCGGTCCAGGATGGCCCGCAAAATCCTCTCGGCACACTCGCCCTGGCCGGTTTCCTGAAGTGCCAATGACAGGTTCATGGCCTGGAACAGGTTGTTGCGGTCGATCACAGGCTCGCGGCTGCAAGACAGTTCCGGGTAGCGGTCGAGCGATTCGAGCGCCTCCTCGTAGCGGCCGTAAGTCACGAAGGTCACCAGCGACGAATTATTGTCCGGATACAGGGCCAGCAACCGCCGGGCGCCTTCCAGCGCTTGTGCCTCTTCGCCCCGGAAACGGTGCAGGAAGACCTGCACGGAACGGCCGAAGAAGCCGTCCGGATTATGGCGCAGGGACTGCTCGACCCACTGCTCCGCCCGAATATCGTCACCCAGGTCCAGGTAGATGAAGGCGAGAATGCTGGTATCGGCGCCGGGCTCTATCGACAATCGCAACCGTTGCCAGCGAACGGCCTCGTCCAGTCGGCCGTACACCGTATGGTGGTAGGTGCCGATCAGGAAATAGGCGCCGGGGTAGTCGGGCTCGATCTCCAGTGCTTTTTCGAACAGCGCCATGGCTTCTTCGAAGCGCCCGAGGCCACCGAGCGCTTCACCGAGCGTAATGTTGATTGCCGGTGACAACGGATCCAGCTCGCGCGCTTTCTCGAGTAGCCGAACGGCCTCATCCGGTCGCCCGGCATCGTCCAGAAGCATGTTGCCGTACCAGTGATAGGTGGTGGGGTAGTTGGGATCGAGCTCCATGGCGCGCTGATAAGCGGCTTCCGCTCCCACGCGGTCCCCTTGCTTGAGTTTGCTGAGCCCCGTCGAGGCGAACGCGGCGCCGAGCTGGTCATCGAGTGCCAGCGCCGCAGCGAGTGCCGGCCCGGTTGTCTCCAGCATCTCGTCCAGCGGCAAATGGCCATAGCTGTTGAGCAGCAGGTTTGTATCGGCCAGGCCGACATGGGCCAGGGCGTAACTCGGATCAAGCGCGATCGACGTCTCGAAGTATTCGATTGCCTGCAATAAATCGGCGCGCGCGCGCGTCGTCATTCGCTGTTTGCCGAGCAGGTACGCTTCGTACGCGGGCAGGCTCTGCGTTGGTATCTTTCCCAACTTGTCCCTGTCGCGCTGCGACAGCGTTGCGCGCAGCTCGTCCGCAATGGCCGCCGCTATCTCGGTCTGAATCGCAAAGATGTCCTGCGTGGTCATCTCCTTGTCGAAAGTCTCCGCCCACAAGTGCTGGTCGGTTGCGCCGTCAATGAGCTGGGCGTTGATGCGCAGCCGGTTGCCGGTTCTCTGTACGCCACCCTCCAGAATCGTCGCCACGCCGAGCAGCCGACTGATGTCCGGAATACTCAAGTCGGGATCGAGACGCGAGACGGACGTTCGCGAGATCACCTTTATGTCGCTGATCTTCGAGACATGCGTCAGCAAGTCGTCGTGGATTCCGACCGTGAGCGGATCGTTGATCACGTCCCCGCTGAAGTTTCGGAACGGCAATATGGCGATCGACTTGTCGTCGATCCCGGCCGCACGCTCGTGTCGCGCCGGCGGAGCACGACTTGCCCGGATTTCTGCAATCATGCCGAGGGAGATCGCCGCGGCCGCGGCTCCCAGGACAGCGAGTAGGGCGTAGTCGGTGCGCTGCAGCCGCGCATTCCCTGTCGTTTGCAGAGCGGGAGTCCGCACGATGCGACCGCCGCTCATATCGAATCTCCAACCGAGGATGAGCGCCAGCGGCAGGCCGGCAATCGTCCCGATCCAGACATAGCGTATAGAGGCCTCGGGAATGCCCATGCCCGGAAACGCGAGGTCCGCCGCCTGCAGCAGCACCCAGGCGCCCACGATATAGAGTGCCACCACGCGAAAAACCCGGCGGCGGCGAAGCTCCTCGAAAAAACCGCGGATTTTTGCCATTTTGCCAGCGCGCCTCCGTCACACTCCGGTAACCAGTATAGCGACCCGTGACGCTTGCGGTGCGCGGTTTGCTCTGGTCCAATTTCCAATCGCGAACGCGGGCGAGTTCATTTCGCAGGTCCCCTGGAGAACTCTATGTCGATGTCAGCACAGATCAAGGTCAGTCTATTCGGCATCATGCTCCGCATCGTTCCGCTATTCTTGCTGGCGCCTGCCATGGCGCAGGAACGGTTCGTGGTCGGCGTGATCAGCGACGGGCCGGCCGATCGTTTCGTCGAACAGCACAAAAAGTACATTGACGAATTGCTGACGCTGACTGCCGGTGAGTTCGACGTACAGATACGGCGCTTCCCGGGTGACTGGAGCCGAGACTCGATCAGCGCTGCCATTGAAGAAGCCTACGTCGATCCGGAGATCGACCTGGTGCTCGTGACCGGCTTCGTTGCGAATCAGATAGCCGCTGCCAGGCCCGAGTTCACGAAGCCGACGTTTTTGCCGCTGATCATCGACATAGGGCTGCTGGCGGATAAGACTGCCGCCGGCGCGTCGGGCGTGGCCAATCTCAATTACCTCAGCGCCTACGCCGATTTCGCCGAGGACCTCGACACGCTCTCGAGAATCGTCGAATACCGGCACCTCGTCCTGTTTGCAGACACCGAATTGTCGGCGGCGATTCCATCATTGCGTGAGGCCGCTTATGCGGCAAGCGCAGCACGGGGTATCGAACTGATCGTGGTCACACACGACGGCAAGGACCACCGCCTGATGAATCGCGTACCGGCAAACGCGGATGCGATTTTTCTTGCGGGGCTGCCGCGCATGCCGGCGGCCGATTTCGAGTTGCTCATCTCGGCGATCAACGCGGCCGGGCTGCCCAGCTACAGTTTCGCCGGCGTAAGCGACGTGGAGCGCGGGCTGCTGGTGACCAATTCCGAGCCACGCGACGTCGATCGCCAGGCCCGCCTCAACGCGCTCAATATGCAGGCTGTCATGCTCGGCGGACGCGCCGAGGATCAGCCGACGGCCTCGGGTACCAGGGAGCAGCTGACCATCAACATGGCGACGGCGCGCCTGATCGGTGTCTCGCCGAGTTTCGAGGTGCTGAACAACGCGGTGCTGCTGAACCAGGACGTCGTAGCGGCCGGTCGGCAATACGGCCTCGTGGATATCGCGCGCATGGTGGTGGAGCAGAACCAGGAGCTGCAGGCGGAGACGTTCGGTGTGCAGGCGGGACTCGAGGAGATTGCGAGGGCCAGGGCGACGCTGCTGCCGCAACTTGGTGCATTGGCAAGCCATACGGTGCGCCGCGATTCGCCGTCGGTGGCAGCCGGCATCTTCGCGGAGCGCAGCACCGATACGGCGATCAGCCTCGACCAGCTCCTGTATTCCGATGCGGCCATGGCGAACCTCACGATCCAGAAGGAACTGCAGCGCACACGCCTGGCGAGCCTCGACGAATTTCGGCTCGATGTCATCCAGGCCGCGACCACGGCCTATTACACGGTACTGAACGCGCGTTCCCAGCTCGCCGTGCAGGAAAACAACCTGCGTATTACCAGGGCCAACCTCGAACTGGCTGAAGATCGGGTTCGACTCGGCACGTCGACGCCGGCTGACGTCTATCGATGGCAGGCGGAGCTCGCGCGCGCCCAGATCTCGGTATTCAACGCGAGGTCGTTGCTGAATCAATCCTGGGACACGCTGAACAGGATTCTGCACAGATCACAGGACGAACGCATTGCCCTGAAAGAAGCGAGCTTCGACGAGCCGTTCGTGATGACGCGGGGCGAGTTCGATCAACTGGTCAGCAGCCCGGCCGACTACGCACGCTTCTCGCGGTTCTATATCGACAGGGCCCTGCGACAGTCCCCGGAACTGGAACAGCTGAACGCGCAGATCGCAGCCAAGCGCCGGGAACTGACGAGTCAGCGACGCGCCTACTGGCTGCCCGATTTCTCGGTGGGCGGGCAGTTCACGAGCAACCTCGACCAATCCGGCCTGGGCGCGGGCCCGCAGGCCGGGCAGGATCTCAATGACTGGAGTATTGGCGTCCAGGCAACGCTGCCGATTTTTTCCGGTGGCCTCAAAAAAGCCAACGTTTCCAGGGCCAGCTATGAATTGAGGCAACTCGAATATCTGCACGCATCGACCATGGAACGCGTCGAGGAACGAGTCCGCGGCCAGTTGCACGCCGCGCAGGCGGCTTACGTGCAAATCAATCTTGCCGCCACCGCCGCCGAGGCGTCGCGCAAGAACTTCGAACTCGTCAGCGATGCGTATGCACGCGGCACCGTAACGGTCATCGAACTGCTCGATGCGCAAGACACGAGCCTTGCCGCGACTGCGTCCGCTGCGGAATCCCTGTACAACTTCCTGATTACGGTCATGAACCTGCAACGGGCCGTGGGCGGATACGACTACCTGTTGACGCCGGAAGCCAGGCAAGAACTTGCAGATGAGTTTCGACTGACAATGACGGGAACGAAATGATGAAATCCAGTGTGTTTGCAGTGCTTGCCGCAACGCTGTTGCTTGGCGCTTGCGGGCAGTCGGACGAGGAAGACGAGGAGCGGCTGCGGCCGGTCCGCTACATCACCGTGAGCGACGACAGTGTGTTTCGCGACCGGAGTTTCTCGGGCACCTCGAAGTCCAGCCGGGAGTCGCGCCTGAGCTTCAAAGTGTCGGGAACCATCGTCAACGTGCCCGTGCAAATCGGCCAACGCATGAATGCCGGCGACCTCATTGCAGAGATCGATCCGGCGAGCTACGTGTTGCAAGCGCAGCAGGCGGCGGCATCGCTCGTGGAAGCGCAGGCCAACGACCGCCGGGCCGCCGCGAACTATGAGCGGACCAAGGGCCTCTACGCGAACGACAACGCATCGTTGAACGACCTCGAGTCGGCACGTGCGGAGGCTGAATCGGCGAAAGCCGTGGTCGGTTCGGCCAGCAAGGCGCTGGAAATTGCACGGCTCAATGTCTCGTACACTAAACTGACGGCCGACACCGATTGCTCGATTGCGTCGCTCGACATCGAGGTGAACGAGAACGTCTCCGCAGGGCAGCAGGTTGCATCCGTGAGTTGCGGCGACGAATACGAAGTCACCGTCGATTTGCCGGAAAGCCTGATAGGCAGCGTCGACGAATTGACGCCCGTCAGCGTTCGTTTCGGTTCCATTCCGGAGCGGGAGTTTATCGGTGTAATCTCAGAGGTTGCGGTTGCATCCGCGGCCGGCTCGGCGGCGTTTCCGGTCGTGATCAAGATTACCGGTAGCCACCCGATGCTGCGCTCCGGTTTGGCCGCAGACGTGACATTCCAGTTTTACTCCGCCGCTGCTCAAGGTGGCGTCGTTCTGCCGGTAACCGCCGTCATCAACGATCCGAACGGCACTTTCGTTTTTGTCGCCGAGCCCGCCGCAAACACGGAAGAGGCTGTCGTTCGCCGCCGAGCCGTCACCTTGGGCGAGTTGTCGCAATACGGCATCGAAGTCACGGCGGGACTGGATGTGGGCGACAGGGTCATAACGGCCGGCATCACGGTCATTCGCGAAGGACAGCGGGTACTGACGTCGGTGTCGGAATAGCATCGGTACAGGCCATGAATCTGACTGCAGTCGCTATCGACAAAAACCGCGTCACGCTGACGGTCGTTGTCCTTGTCGTGCTCGCGGGGATGCTCGCTTTTCAGAGCCTCCCGAAGGCCCAGGATCCGGGTTTCATCGTTCGTACCGCAGTAGTTACCACGCGTTTTCCGGGCGCGAGTCCCGAACGAGTGGAATTACTGGTAACGGACAAGATCGAGAAGAAAATCCAGGAAATGCCGGAAATCGATTCGATCACCAGCGAATCGCGAACCGGGATATCGGTGATCTACGCGAATTTCAAGGAAAGCTACAAGGTGATGCGGCCGATTTTCGACGACCTGCGCCGCAAGATCGACACCGTTACCGCGGACTTGCCTCAAGGCGCGCAGCTGCCGGAGGTGAACGATGAATTCGGCGACGTATTCGGCAGCGTTTACACGTTGTCCGGCGACGGCTTTTCGTATGCGGAACTCAAGACGGTCGCCGACGAATTGCGCGACGAGCTTCTGAAAGAACCGGATATCGCCAAGGTCTCTATTCATGGCGAACAGCAGGAAGTTATTTTCGTCGAATACAACAATGCGAGACTTGCGGAACTCGGTTTGTCTCCACAACAACTGTCGGCATCGCTTACGAGCGTCAACATTCTCTCGTCGGGCGGCGACATCGTCAGCGGGCGCGAGCGAATCACCCTCGAGCCGACCGGAAACTTCGAGTCTGTCGACGATTTACAGCGGACCGTTATCGAGCTGCCGGGCGGTGCGCTGGTTTACCTCGAGGACATCGTCGAAATATATCGCGGCTACAAGGATCCGCCGGGCAGCGTCAGCCGGGTCAACGGCGAACCAACGTTGGCCATCGCCGTTTCAATGCGCGAGGGTGGCGACATTCTCAAGCTCGGCGAACGGCTCGACGTCCTGATGCCGGAACTCGTTTCCCGTTATCCCTGGGGCATAGAGATCGACAAAATCTGGTTCCAGGCGGATCTCGTCGACAACGTGGTCCGGAATTTTTCGTCCAGTCTTGGGCAGGCAATCGTTATCGTCATCGCGGTCATGATTGCATTTCTCGGGCTGCGCACGGGACTGATCGTCGGTGCACTGGTTCCCACGACCATTGTCGTGTCATTTTTCACGATGCAGATCTTCAACATCACGGTCAACCAGATTTCGTTGACTGCGTTGATCATTGCGCTGGGGCTGCTCGTCGACAATGCCATTGTCATCGTCGAGTCGATTATCGTAAAACGGGAACAGGGCAAGGATGCCGTGACGGCCGCGATAGAGTCCGGCATGGAACTGAAGGCGCCGTTGCTCGTGTCTTCGCTGACTACGGCGGCTGCATTCATGCCTATAGCGATGGCCAAGTCGGCCGTCGGCGAGTACACGGCGGACATCTTCTACGTCGTCAGCATCGCGCTGCTCTCGTCCTGGTTGCTCGCCATGACCTTCATCCCCATGCTGACAACCGTGGCGTTGAAAGTGCCCGAGACGCGAACCGATTCGGATGAAGCGTTTTCCGGACGCTGGTATGGGTACTATCGCGGCTTGTTGGCAGCGTCATTGCGTTGCCATTATCGTTTCCTCACGGTCATCGTGTTTCTGTTCGTACTTGCGATCGTCGGCCTGGGCCACGTGCGCCAGGAATTCATTGCGCCGTCCGAGGACCCGGTGTTCTCGGCCAAGCTTGAATTGCCGCTGGGCACGTCCATCGAGACCAGCCAGGAGATCGTGGCCGACGTCGACAGGTTCATCCAGGAAACCTATTTCGCGCCGGCAAACGGCGAACCGCGGATCCGCAACTGGCTCACGTTTATTGGCGAGGGTGGCCCGAGGTTTCAGTTGAGCCTGAATCCGCCGAATCCGAATCCTGCGAATTCCTTCGTCATCGCGAATACCCTGACCGGCGACGACGTTGCTGACGTGATCGCGGGTATCGATCGCTACGTACGTGAAAACCATCCGGACCTGGCGGCGCAGGTGAAGCGTCTCGATAACGGCCCGCCGGTCGACTACCCGATCATCGTTCGACTTTCCGGTAGCAATATCGACACACTCTATTCCATTGCCGACCAGGTGTCGGCTTATCTCTACGACATTCCGCAGGTGCTGGATTCGAGGAGTTCGTGGGGGCTGCAAACGAAAAAGCTGCTCGTCGACGTCGACCAGGAGTTGGCCAGGCGTTCGGGCGTAACCAGCGAGGACGTCGCCTATTCGTTACAGGCCGGCCTGACCGGTATCGATCTGACGCAGTACCGGGAAGGCGACGAGTTGATACCGGTCACACTGCGCACGATCGCGGCAGACCGCCAGGACTTCAGCAAACTCGACGGCCTTACGGTCTATTCTCAGAGCACCGGAAGCAACGTGCCGTTGAAACAGGTTGCCAACGTCGAATTGACTTTCGAGCCGGGGATCATCGAGCGCCGCGACAGGGACCGGACCTTGTCGCTCAACGTTCAGCTGCGTCCCGGCGCCACGGCCGCCGAGGTCGTCGCCTTGCTGGTTCCCTGGCTCGAGGAAGCGGCCGCAGGCTGGCCGCCGGGGCATCAATTCGAGATTGGTGGCGAGACCGAAGAATCGGGTGACGCCAATGCATCGATCGCCGCGGAATTGCCGGTCGCCGGAATGATTATCCTGTTGCTGCTGGTCGGGCAGTTCAATTCCTTGCGCAGGCCCGCCATCATTCTCGCAACCATTCCGCTTGGATTGGTCGGAGTTACGTTCGGATTGCTGGTCGCCAATTCGTCATTCGGTTTCTTCACGATCCTGGGATTGATTTCGTTGTCCGGGATCATAATCAACAATGCCATCGTGTTGCTCGATCGGATAGCCATCGAAATTCGGGAATTTGGACGAAGCCAGCAGGACGCGATCATGACGGCGTGCCAGCAGAGGCTGCGGCCCATATTGCTAACGACAGCAACCACTGTCCTGGGCATGACACCGTTGCTCTGGGGTGGCACAGCAATGTTCAAGCCGATGGCCATCACCATCATATTCGGGCTGGCATTCGCAACCGGACTGACGCTGCTGGTCGTCCCGGTGCTCTACTCGATGTTTTTCGGCGTGTCGTTCAGTCGGCAGGAAGCAGCTCGCTGACGCCTACCTTGAACTGCAGGAAGAAGATGCCGCTCATGGCCTCGTCCCTCAGGTCGGTATCGTAGACACTTTCCACAGCTTTTTTCGGCAGGTAGGTGAGATTCAGCCCCATGTAGCGGTTGCCGACGGTCAAGCTCGGCAATGCGCCGGGAAACGGCCGGTTATTGTTGATGTTCTGGCGCGTCATGAGGAATGCGTTGACGCCTGCATCGACGTAAAACCCGTGCAATCGATCGGTTGCGTACAGGTTGCGATGAATTCCGCCACCCGCCATGTACGACATGTTTTTACTGCTGTCTCGAAAGCCGTTGACCATAAGCTGCTTCTTCCAGCGCGATTCACCTGAGAACTGGTATTCGAAGCCCAGGCCGAAGTTATTTTCGTTCCAGTTCTTCTTCGCGTCGACGTGTATCGAGCGGCCGTTGATGACCGCGCTGAAGTCGCCGGCGACGGCGGGTGATAGTGGCAGGACGACGAGCAGTGACAGGAGTGCGAGACGTGCGGCTTTTGAAATCCTCATGTCCCACACGCATGCAAAGCGTGTGCCGCAGAGAAACATATTTATATTTCAGTGGCTTAGGGAGCCTCTGAATCAAAACTGTAAAGATGGCCGACAGTGCCGGGGCGGATTTAGAGGTAAGACTGCTTGCTGCGCCGCGACGTGAGCGAAATGGGCGTGGATTTCTTTTTCGGTTTTTTCACCGGGCGACCAACGAAGTATCCTTGTGCAAGATCGACGCCGAGTTCGCCCAACAAATAGAAGGATTCGGCGTTTTGCACGTATTCGGCAACCGTCTTCATACCAGCCTCGCGACCGATTTCTGCAATCAACCTGATCATCTTCTGATCGACCGGGTTATTCGGCAGGTCCCTGACGAAAGAGCCGTCGATCTTTATGTAGTCGAAGTGCAGTTTCTGCAGGTAGCTGAAGGAACTGTAACCTGTACCGAAATCGTCCAGGGCGAGTTCGCAGCCGAGTTCGCGCAGCGACGCGATCTGCCGTTCTACGTGTAATGGGCGCCTGACGGCCAGGCTTTCGGTAATCTCGAACACGATGTCGGCGGGCTGCACGCCGTACTTCTCGAACGTCTCTTCGACGAATGCCGTCAGTTCGTCGTTTTCGAAAGCATTCGCGGACAGGTTGATCGCCAGTTTCAGGCCGCGGTTCGGTTCCGATTCTCTCGCATAGGCTCTGGCCGCGTTACGGATCATCCAGAAATCGATTTCCGACATGAGCCCGAAACGTACCGCGGACGGGAGGAATGCATCGGGCAAAACGAGCTTGCCATCGTCGTTACGGAGCCGGATGAGCACTTCGTGGTGCGTCGTTTCTCCGGTGTCGATGCGATTGATCGGCTGGAAGCGCAATTCGAATTCATCGTCGTCGATGGCTTTACGAAGGCGATTGACCCAACCGATGTCAGCCGAGGCCTTGTCCCCCGTGTCCACTGACGGCCTGAAGAGGTGCATGCGATTGCGGCCTGCGGCTTTTGCTTCGCGACAGGCAATGTCCGCCTGGTTGATGAGTTCGTCGTGGTGCACATTGTCGCCGGTAATCATGGATATGCCGATACTGCAGTGAACGTGAAACACGCGTTCGTCTTCGATGTGCGCCATTCTCCGCATGCTGGCGAGAATCGTCTGTGCGGTAGAGCGTGCGCCGTCGATGTTTGTGTCGCGCACGAGGATCGCGAATTCGTCGCCGCCGAATCTTGCAACAATGTCGTCGCGTCCGGCGCTGCGCAGCAGCTCATCGGCCACTTTTCGAATCAGCCGATCGCCTGCCTGGTGACCGCAGGCATCGTTGATGTATTTGAACTGATCCAGGTCAACGAAGAACAACGCACTCGCGTGACCGATCTGCATCACGCTCATGACTTCATGCCGGAGTGCTTCGAGAAAGCGACGCCTGTTGAACAGCCCGGTCAGGCTGTCGTGATTCGCGAGCTGCAACAGCTCAGCGTCCCTTTCATTGAGCGCTGACGCCGTTGACTCCAGGGCTTCTACGATTTCCGCAATTTCCCGGTGTTCCGCGGGTTCGAATTTGACCGTGAGGTTGCCCTTCGCAAGCTCCTTGATGGGTCGCTGCAAATCGGAAATTGCCGCCAGCGCTTTTCGAAGCGCGTGCCGCCCGTATAGTGCGAACGCGATCAGCAACATCAGGAGGATGAGCACGGCGCCCTTGATGTTCGCCAACAGGCGATCGTGAAATATGACGAAGTCAAGGTTAATACTGACAAAACCGAGCAGTTCCGTCTGCGCAGGCAAATCGGATGCAGACGGGTCGAAATCGAAAAGGCCGTCGACCGGAATGGACTCCTTCCAGACCGGGGCCAGTATTTCGAAGCGCTGAGGTTCCAGAACGCCGCTGCTCATCAGGTAGGGGTCGTTGCGCCCAACCACCTCGATAGCTTCGCGCAGAGCGATTTCCGACAGGTCGGTCACGGGCTCGAGCTGCGTGTCGTTGCCGAACGAGTACAAAGCGCTGCCGTCTTTGGAGAAATAGGAAACACGGTCGATCTCCGGATAACGGTTGACGAAGCTCTCCAGTCGAATCAGCGCCTCGCCGTCGTCGGCAAGGTACAGCGGCGACCCCAGTTCATTCAGCTCGTGGGTCCATTGCAGCGCCCAGCGGCCGTAGTTGTCCTGCAGTACCCACTGGCCGCCCCAATACAAAGTGGCAATGGCCAGCAGGCCGACCAGGCCCGCGCTGATGACCTGGATGGACACAATTTCGTGCACGAGTACGCGATTACCGCCCCGGTTTTCGTCACGGGCAAAGAACTCCGAAACGCGGCTTTTTAGTGCTGCAAACACGGACATCATCGGTCGACGACCTGCGGCGTT
Organism: uncultured Woeseiaceae bacterium; assembly: GCA_945788625.1. GTDB lineage: Bacteria > Pseudomonadota > Gammaproteobacteria > Steroidobacterales > Woeseiaceae > UBA1847. Next base: position 48,814 of record CALZMQ010000030.1, on the reverse strand, counting down.
TTATTCGTCGTGACCCGCACCCGCGATAGAGGGGTGATTGCCGGCACGCGGGCGAGGTTACCGGCCTGAATCTGTCGTATCACCCTGGTTATGGTTTCGGCGATATCGGACGCGACGCTGCTGACGCTGATGCTGGCGCCAATCTGCAACATTGCTTCGCTGGACGCGAGTACGGGCACGCGCTGACGCTCCGCTTCCTCCATGATTTGCTGCAGGGCGCGGCGGCTCAGAATGCGATTGTCGGGAAAAAGCCAGAAACCGTCGATGTTATGAATCATGCGCTTGAAAAAATACAGCGTCTCCTGGTCCGATCGCGAGACGTGTACCTGCAGGTCAATCCCGTGGCGCTCGGTAGCGAGTTCGGCTTCGATAATCAGGTCGTCGTGTCCCTCGCCAATAATCGCGCCGATGCGCGATATCGTCGGATCGATTTGTCGCCATGCATCTATCTGCGCATCGAGCGGCGCTATCGCTGCAACGCCGCGGCTTTTTTCAGTCAGCAGGTCGTAGTCCTGGTAGTTGAATACCTGGCTGAACACGACGGGCGCGTCCGACATGGCAATGGATGATCGTGCGGCACGCAGGCCGATGGCCACGACAGCGTAGGAGTCGGAGTCGTTGATGAGGCGCAAGACCGTAACGGGCGGTCGCTCGGTTTCGCTGAGATCGTAGACCTCGAAATTCTTGAAGTGGCGAGCCAGTTCGCGAGCGACGTCGGCGTAGGCCGGTTGTGCACTGGTCAGCACGATGGCCACGGGTGGCAATTGCGGCGGTTCAGGGACCTCGGGGTCGGGAACGCGCGGTGCCGGTTTCGTGACTGGCGGCGGGGTGTCGACGACGATCTCGGGTTCGGGATCGGCAGGTTGCGGTTCCGGCAGCGTCGGGGGAGCCGTCTGGGGTGCCAGAATCGAGCAGCCCGACAAAGCGAGTAGTGCGACTAAAATCGCGTAATTTATCAACCACTTAGACAGTTTTTGGAGCCGGTTCATTCCGTGAATCCAGTTGCCGGATCGCGAGTCTCGGTTGTACCGAAATTCCCACAAGAAAACTGTGCGGCAGGTCCTTATAAAACCGTACGAATGCACTCAGCAAGCCACAATAGTGCATTATGTTAAAAGGTCAGCAGACGGCGCGATTGGCAACTACACTTAAATTTAGCAATAAGAAAAAAAAGGCGATCTCTGTCGCATTCGATTGTGAGGCATTGATCCTGCGTTTCGTCCACGAACCGGGAGAATGAATATGCCGTCCTGTCAACTGCGCGCTGGCGCAGCAATTGCCTTTTTCGTATTGTCACAGTCCGCATTAGCGGACCCATCTGTCGACCTGCAAATCCTGAACGCAACCGGCGCGAGCGGAGAGATCATCGTCGTCGCCGGCGAAGACGTTGAAGTTGGATTCGACGTGACGCTCGACAGCGGCTCGGTGCTAGACAAGAAAGACAAACTCGAACTTGTCGATCTCGCGGACGATACGGCCGTATCGTCCAAGAACAGGGGTAACAGCACCTCGGGCTCCCTAATACTCTCTGTACCGAACACGGTGCTGGTCGGACAGTTCTATGTGCGCTACATCAGAAAAGACAACGGCGCCGAAGTTGCCCGCGTCTCGCACCCGGACGATGCGGGGTCAGTCCCGCTGGTCGTGATCGAAGAGGCGTCGACCGCGGAGCTCAGTGCGCGAGTTGCAGCACTCGAGGCAACGGACCCGGTGCCGGGTCCACAGGGCGACCCGGGTCCCCAGGGACTGCAAGGCGATCCCGGACCGCAGGGCGCGCAGGGAATTCAGGGCGTTCCCGGACCTCTAGGCATTCAAGGTGATCCCGGAGTCGCAGGGCCCCAGGGGATACAAGGTCCTCCCGGCAACGACGGAGCAGACGGCGCGCAGGGCATACAAGGTGTTGCCGGAAATGATGGCGCCGACGGCGCTCAGGGGATTCAGGGCATCCAGGGAATTCCCGGAAATGACGGGGCCGACGGAGCCGATGGCGCTCAGGGCATTCAGGGAATCCCTGGAAATGATGGGGCCGACGGTGCCGATGGTGCTCAAGGCATACAGGGTATTCCCGGCAACGATGGGGCGGACGGCGCTGACGGTGCACCCGGACCTCAAGGTCCGCCCGGAGTTCTCTCCTTTGCGACGGAAAACACGGCCGGTGGCGATCTTGCTCTACCGCAAACGACAACGGGTAGTTTCAATACCGCATTCGGCTACGACGCGCTCGGGTTGAGTCCGTCAGGCAATAGCAACACGGCAGTCGGACGCGATGCAGCCCGCGCTAATACCACCGGCGGTGGCAACACTGCCGTCGGCAACGTTGCACTGGCTTCGAATCAGACGACATCGAACAACTCGGCGCTCGGCACGGGTGCTTTGAATGCCCTGACGACAGGCGGCTCCAATACCGCTGTTGGCGTAAACGCAATATCAAGCGCAACGGGAGCTGCTCAAAATGTTGGTGTCGGCTTCGCCAGTCTCCAGAAGAATAATGGCTGGAACAACACCGCATTGGGTACGAGTTCCTTCTCGGAGAGCACCTCAGGTGACGATAATGTTGCGATTGGTGCTTTTGCATTGGACAGCAATCTGTCCGGCAGCGATAACATCGCGTTGGGATCCGGTGCGGGGAGCAATATACTGCTGAGCGACAACATCAGCATCGGGAACGATGGTGATGCGGCGGACAGCGGAACCACACGGATTGGCACGACAGGTACCCATAACAAAGCCTATATGGCCGGGGTAATCAACAACGACCTGACCGCGACGGGTACGCCCGTAGTTGTCGGCCCGGACGGTCAGCTGGGCATCGGCACGGCAGCAAGCGGTCTTTCCGGGTACGTACGGGTGGCTTCTACCTGTGCATATTCTCTGGTTCTTGGTGCGAATCTGGATTGCACGGTTGTTTGTCCGGCAGGCAAGGTCGTCATGGGCGGCGGATACGTTCACCAGCCCAGCAATTACTTCTATTACGATGAGGTGATTATTGCGCTTTCGTACCCACCATCGAACACGACCTGGCAAGTTCGGGTTGTAAACTCCAATACCGACGGCACTGCTCGGGCGGGTTCTATATCGCCTTACGCAACCTGCGCGGACTAGAGTCTTGATACATTCGTTGTAGTCCCGGCAGGCGGCCCCCTGGCGCCGCCGGCCGGGCATCGACACCTTGGCGGGGTTTCCGACGACAATTCAACGGCGTTCGATTTCGGCGTGGCGCAACTGGCAGGCGTCGAGTAGGGTGGTGTGCCACAGTTATCCCGGGAACTGACGTGACTACAGCGAAGCACTATCCACAAGCCGACTTCGACGGTAGCGTGCCCACGCGCACGGCGCTGCATGCGTACGCGCGCATCCTCGGCGACTGGCTGAAAGCCTGCCGGCCGAGACGCAAACACTGGTGGCACGCGAGCCTGCGCCCGTCGCTGAACGGCCTCACGACCGGTGTCGTTCACGCCGGTATCGGCTTCGAAGTCGAACTGGACCTGAAGAACAGCCGTATTTCAGGTCAAACATCGGAAGCAACGCGGCTGGACGAGCCGCTGGACGGCCAGTCCGCGCTCGAATTCTCCCGCTTGCTTGCCGATTTCCTGACCGCAAACGGCGTCGACAGCAGCCTGGTACCGTCAACTGAGGATTACGGCGACGCCAGGTTCGACGACTACTCAGTTGCGCATGCGCGCGTCCTGGGTGAGGTATTGAGCAGCGTTAGTGGCTCAATGGCCGAGTTTCGCGCCGCAATTCGTGAGGAAACCAGCCCCATCCAGCTGTGGCCTCATCATTTCGACCTGTCGGTGCTGTGGCTGCCCGGCGAGAAGATCGATGGCGAGGACCCGGAAAACGAGGAGTATTCGGACAAGCAGATGAATTTCGGATTCACGTTTGGCGACGAGGCAATCGCGGAACCGTATTTCTACATCACGGCCTATCCGATGGCTGACGGCATGATGAGTATCCACCTGCCGCCCGGTACCCGTTGGCACACGGACAGTTTCACCGGCGCATTGCTGACCTACCAATCGCTGCTTGAAAGCGACGACCCGCACGGCTATCTGCTCGAACTCTGGACCGGGCTGCTGGCAGCGGGGCGGACATACATGCTTGCGTCCGGCTAGCGCGGATAGGTCAGGAGCAAAGTGGCGACCTGGATAGCGTTTCCTCGTACAGGCCAATTCCGATCCAGAGCACGAGCCCGATGACCAGGCCGCCCGGCAATCATCGATCGACTATTTGGGTTTTTTCCACGTACTTGCGAATTCGAGCGGCGCCGCCGTCTTGGTACCAACGACTTTGTCGCCCCGGTCAGGAATGACGTTCAGGGATACCGGTTTGGCGATCGAGAATTTTTCCTGCACCTGGCTGACCTCGATCTCGCCGATCACGGTGGTGCTTCCGCCAAGGGATATGCCGGTATCCGGGTCGATCAGTTCCTCGCCCTTTTGCAGCACCTGCAGGCGATCGCCAACGGAAACGGAGTCCTGGCCGAGATTCGTGTAGATCTGCGCCTGGTCGGCCTTGACGATCGACCCTTCGGGCGGTTTCGCGCCCACCTGTTTGATCAGTTCGAAGACCGCCTGGTTGACGCCCGCAATCACGGCCTGTCCGACCGGCGTCTTCGCGTAGCTCGACAGGAATCCGCCGAGCGCAAGGTCACCGCCCCAGGCGACGCCGCCGAATCCGATATTGGTCTCATCAATGACGGCCTCGATTTGCTTCGTGAACACGATTTCGCTCGTCTCGGCATCGATTAGCCGGACATTCAGTCCCACGCGCCCGGTGCTCTTGCCGGCCTTTACACCACCGAGCAGGGGCACTTTCTTCCTGAGCAGGCCGCCAACTGCTCCGTCGGTGCCGGATGTCTTGGACTCGTAGTCGGTTACCACGAGCTGCACCAGGTACTCCGCGCCGAGTACATTGCCGGTCTTGGCGCCGGACGGTTTCGCGACACGGCCGGAACTCGCGAGGTCCTGCTCAGCCAGTACGTCACCAAGTTCGGTTCGCTCGACGAGCCGAAATCGTCCCGTCTGCGACAACGAATCGATAACGATAGCTTCGATGCCATTGACGGGCACGCCCGTGGTGGACGCGGAATAGTCGACGTCACCCATTGCGCTGGAAACGGTGAAACTGCTCGTCGAACTGTTGTTGTCGACAGCGAGGACGCCCAGCCTTGCCTTGCGGCCCGAGTATTCGCCCCATTCGAGGTTGAGCAGGTACTTCGTCTTGATCTTGTCGACTCGCTCGGGCAGCGGTGATTTTTCCTTGCTGCCAATCGAGTACGCTACGTATTCAGCGGTAGCGTTATCGATACCCGCGGTGGCCAGAACAAAAACAAGTAGTGCCGGTAGCATGCTGGGTTTCATCGTAATCGCCCCTTTTATTAGCGTTCGTCCGCTGGAATGTTCAGGTCTCGCGTCCCATTATAGTTTCTCCCAGCCGTGCGCGCAGGCCTGTCTTACAGGCGACAGGCAATTAGTCGAAAATGGCCCGGCAGGCGTTCCATCCTCTTGGCGTTCCAGTTGGTTTGATGATACCCAGGAGCGGCTTCGACTGGCACTAGTGAGCAGCCAGGTTCGTATCAGGATTGTTGTTCGACGGCTCCACCGTATTTCTTGAAGTGCAATTCCTTCGCCTGGCCGATCCAGTCGTCTTGTTCCATCCGGCCTTTGAATTCCTTCAACTTTGCGTTCACTCGCGCGATGTCGGACATGTCGAATGAAGCAATTTGCCGGAAGCTGTAAACGCCGAGTTCGTGCAGCGCGTGCTCGAACACCTTGCCGATGCCGACGATTTCCTGGAGATCGTCGACTTCCTGCTCGGGTTTTTCGTGCCCGTTCAGCTTCTGCGCGATAGCGTCCTTGCGAACGTCCTGCAGCGCCTGGCGTTGTTGCTTTTCTATGTTGGCGAAGTTCTGTTCTACTTCGTCCAGCCTGATACGCAGCGTTTCGGATTGTTGCTCGGCTTCGCCCGCATGCTCGCGATAACGATTGGCATCCTCTTCATACTGCTTGCGGCTGTGCTCCATCGACTTGAGGCAGTGGGCCAGTTCCTTGTTTTGAATCTTGAGTTCGTCGAGTTCGGCGACGTCGCGTTGCAGTGCGTCAATTTCCTGTTGCGCCCGCGTTGCGTCGTGGTTGAACTGGGCGTTTTCCGCCTCCAGTTCGATGACCCGTTGTTCCAGCGCGTCCAGGTTGTCGAGCCTGGCCTGCGCCGAGGCGAGTATCTTGTTGACGGAATCCTTTTCAGTGCGTGACGCCTGCAGCAGATTATTGAAGGACTCCTGTTCCTTCTTGGCGTTCTCGAGCTTTGACTCCAGTATCTGGCGCTTCTCGAACGATTTCCTCAATTCGCTTTTGTAGAATTCGCCGGATTTGACGAATTCCGTCTGCAGGGCGTTCGCCTGCTGTGTCACCAGCGCCAGGTGATTCTGTATTTTGCTAAGCTGAGTCTTGGTGTTCTCGCGCTCGGAGCGGAGCGTGAAAAGGTCTTTTGACAGGGATTTCGCTTTTTCTTGCGCGGATTCGAGGTCCGTGCGTGCCCTTGTGGCTGCTGTTTCATGCCGGTGAACGAGGCCCTGTTGCGTTTCGATCGATGCCCGGAGCTTGTCGTTTTCGACGATGCAGCGATCCCTCTGGCGCACCACGTCGTCCAGTTTCGTCTGCCACTCGTCGACGATCTGGTCGACAAGGCGGCGGCGAAATGCCGATTGGATCAGCCAGCCGACAGCAACGCCGACGACGGCGATGCCAAGCATGTACAACGTAACGTCTGTTGTGGTCCCTCCCATCGGGGCAGTATCGCCGACCGCGATATTATGGAATATGACCGATTCCACAAAACGGCATTTTGCACAGCGGCGCCAAATTCGCCGGTTTCCCGGGCAAATCCACCGTCAGCCGCGTAATCTGTGTGACGAAACCCTTAATTATCAATAAGTTAAAATCTTATTGTCGCCTGAAACCTAGCGTTCCGGGGCCGATGCCTTCAGCATCGCAAGCGACCACGTCAGCGGCAGGAAGACCAGGCTCAGGAAATAGAAACTCTGCCCGGGCAGCACGACGCGGGGAGCGACTACCCCCGATAAGACAGCCGTCAAGGCGGGCAGCAGGCCGATCAGGGCGCCGATCATCATCAGGTTCAGCCCCTGGCTTGCCCGGTCTTTCGGTGACGTCGAACGGTAAGCCCGGACGACGCACATCAGTGAGACGACCAGGTATGACGCCACGATCAGGCCAATGAAGATATTGCCAAAAGTATTGAGCGCTGTGGTCGCTTCAGGCGTCGCCAGAATGCGATAGCCGATGAAAGCGCCCGCGGCAAGGGCCGGAATGTAGATTCCCCGGTTCGATCCGGATCGAAAATGCAGCAGCACGAAATTCAGTATCGACGCGATGCCGAGGAAGACCAGTAGTGTTGACACTGCGTTGTCTACGCTTCGCAACGTATGCGTGGCGAAGTACGGTCCGGTGATAAACGCCAGGCTGCACAACGTGCCGGCGATGGCGAGTATCAATGTCGAGTCGGTTTGCCTCTTCAGGAACGCCAACAGCGTGAAGACGATGAAACAATAACCGACGAAAAAACCGGCATGCGCGATGAGTTTCCGTTCCATCACCGGCTCGGCGAACGTTACATCCAGTGAGTGCGTGTCGCCGTCACGTTCAACGACAAACTCCCAGGTTTCGCCGACGGCAGGGCGGGCGCGCCGGGACAGGGACCTGGCGTCAGTGGTCGCAATTCCGTCCAGACTCAGGATGTAGTCGCCGACCGCGAGCCCGGCTGCTTCGGCAGGGCTGCCCGGCAGTACTTCGGTCACCGTGTTGTTGCCGTCCGTATTCCAGCCGCCCTGTGCGTAGTTGGCCACGTCCATCCAGCCCAGGATGCCGTATACGGCGACGGCCAGGGCGAACAGGGTGAGCGGAGTTTTGTAGTTGCCGGCGTTGCGCTTGCTCATCGATACCCCCGTATTCTTCTTGTTGTGAAGTCAGAGCGCCGCGCGAATAGTACCTTTCCGTGGACAATTTTCCCAGTCGTACAATCTTTGGTTGCCGAATTTCGACCGATCTGTAGACCGCCGGGTATCCCAGGCAAACGGGGAATCGATCAGTCGTTATACTCCCGGTAGCCGCGAAAGCGATCATTGGGGAGTGAGTAATGCGATACCTGGTCGTCTGGATAGGTCTGGTCTGGTCACTGTCTGCGTCTGCATTCGTATCCGAGTGGATTCCTTTTCAGCATGAGCGCGGTCACATCACAATTCCTGTGACGCTCAATGGCGAACCCACCACGGCTATCCTCGATACCGGCGCGACCGGCAACGGGATATCCGAAGCGTTTCTTGCGCGTCACGAGGGTGATTACGCCATCGGCAAGACAATCGTCGTGCGTGGCGTCTACGGAGAGCGCCGGGTTCGCCTGGTCGACGATGTGCAGATCGGTATGTTCGGCGCCAATTTCAAGATCGACCAGCTGATGCCAATGCGTATTCGCAGCTTCGACCTGCTTATCGGATTGCCGTTTTTCGAGAAGTTCATCGTCCAGATGGACTATCCGAACAGCCGGCTCAGATTGATCGGTCACGAATCCCTCAAGTTGAGGGGCGTGGCAAACGTAAAGATGAAGCGCGAGCGAGGTACCGGTCATCCGCTCGTCCGGGTCGACCTGAATGGCGAGTACAAACCGTGGGTTCTTTTCGATACCGGCAACAGCGCCGGGATGTTGTTGAAACGGTTCGATGCCGAGCGCTTCGGCTGGTTGGAAAAATACCCTTCGGTTGAAGCGCGCAGTGTCGGCGTCAATGCCGTGGTCTCCGAAAACGCGCGTTTCAATCTCCCGATGATGAAGATCGGCCCGTTTACGCTCGAAAACGTCATTATCACAGTGCCGGAAGAAGGTCTGCGGGCAAATATCGGAAACGACTCGCTGGTTGGCGGCAATCGCGAACTCAACCAGACCAATGCGGACGGCATCCTCGGGTATGACGTTCTAAGGCATTTTGTCGTTACGATCGATTTCAAACGATCGCTGCTGCACCTGGAACCACCGACCCCTGATACCGCAACAGCGGCTCCATAAGCGCTCAGCGCAGCTGGCTGTCCTTGCTGCCGCGACGGTTGTAGCCGGCAAGATCGACCGACTCCTTGTCGTGCTTCGCCTGGCAGTTCACGCACAGGCGCACGCCGGGAACGGCTACGCGCCGGCCCTCCGGGATAGTGGCGTCACATTCTTCGCAGTGCTCCAGGCTCTCGCCCCGCGGCAACTGTCCACGAGCGTGATCGATTGCGTCCTTGATCGACGCGTCGATCTGATCCTGCACCGCGCCGTCTTTTGCAAAGCCGCCGGCCATGTCGATCCTCCCGGAAATTGCTGATTCCTGCTTGCGCAGACCCTTAGTATAGATCACGTCGGGCGAATCGCTGCCGCCTGTCAGCGAATGTTTGCCAGTGCTTGCCTTGATTCGGCCAGTTGTTTGTCGAACAGCGCCTCGAGGGCTTTATTGCAACCTCTGAGGCCGGCGACTACCCGGGATGCCCAGTCGAAATACTGGAGTTGCCGTTCCGGCGCCCAGTCCACCGGTCTGCTGAATGCGACATCGAACACGTTGGAGATCTTGTCGGCCAGCTTGAGTGCCTGTGCGCCCTTCGACAGGTGCGGCGCGTGTTTTACCTGCAGCGCTTTGCGGGCCCGCTTTGCCAGGGTTTTGTCATCGGTCACCTCGAGCACGATGGCGGAGACCCGTGAGCCGAACACCGAGTCGAGTTCCGAATGGCTGGTCTGGGTGTCCTCGATCGTGTCGTGCAACAACGCCGCCTGCAACACGTCCAGATCCTCGATTTCGCCGACCTCCACGAGAATTGCCGTGACTTCAATCGGGTGGTGTATGTAGGGCGTTTGCCCGTCGCCTTTGCGCATCTGGCCTGCATGTTTCCAGGCCGCGAACCCGGTCGCGCGCCTCAGCGCTTTCGTGCCCGAGCAGACGTTGTGGCCCAGCGGAAACCTCGTGGTTGGCGCCGAGCTGGCCAGGACTTCCCCGGCAAGCTCCATCCATCGATCTTCGGTCATCGGAGCACCCCGCATCGGCTACATATCAGGATTGTACCTGCAGACGTACCTGTCGTGTGCCTCACGACGGTTCCTTCGGTAGACTGTGCGCCGACCCGAACAGACCGGAAAAATGATGATGAGAATGACAATCCTGGCATTGATTGCAGTCCTGTTTGTCCCAGTGAGCTGGGCACAGGACAGAACGTCCGAGCACGCACGCAAGACGCTCGAAATCTACAGGACGATCATCGAGGTCGATACCTCGAAGACTCGCAACAATACGCAGAAGGTTGCGAAGTACCTCGCCGGCGAGCTTCTTGCCGCGGGCTTTCCTGCCGAAGACGTCGAGGTTGTGTCGAAACCGCCATTCGCGGCACTGGTTGCCCGCTACCGGGGCGAGCTGGGTTCCACCAAAAAACCGATACTCCTGCTCGGTCACATGGACGTCGTCGAGGCGAATCCTGAAGACTGGGAAAGGGCGCCGTTTACGCTCACCCAGGATGCGGACTATTTCTATGCGCGCGGTGCCGTGGACAACAAGTTCGGCGTCGCCCAGCTGACGTCGACCTTCATACGTCTGAAAAAGGAAGGCTTTGTGCCGAACCGCGACCTGATCATCGCTTTCTCGGGTGACGAAGAAAGCGGCATGATCACAACGCGCATGCTCGCTTACGAAAGACCCGACCTGGCCGAAGCCGAGTTTGCGCTGAATTCGGACGCCGGCGGCGGTGCGCTGGACAAACAGGGCAGGGCAGTGACCTATCGCATCCAGGTAGCGGAGAAGACCTATGCAACCTGGGAGATAACTGCGCACAATCCCGGTGGCCACAGTTCGAGGCCGCGACCGGACAATGCGATATACGACCTCGCCCATGCGATCCTGCGAATCGAGTCGCACCAGTTTCCGGTGCGCTGGAGCGAGATGACTCGCGATTACTTCAGGGTCACCGGGACCAAGCTGGGGGGTGAATTAGGCGCCGCGATGATTCGTTTCGCCGACAATCCGCAGGACAAGTCGGCGACCGACCGACTGGCCCGGGAGTCCTCCTACGTCGGGACCACCCGAACGACCTGCGTGGTTACCATGCTCTCGGCCGGACATGCGGAAAACGCCCTGCCACAGTCTGCGACGGCGACCGTGAACTGCCGTATTTTTCCGGGCGTGCCGGTAGCGGATATCGAGCGAACGCTGAAAGAGGTCGTGGGCAACCCCGACATTGAGTTCGTGTTGCGGGACGAACCCACCGAGAGCCCCATATCGGAACTGCGCGAGGACGTGTCTGCCGCGGTTGCCAGTGCCGTTCACAGTCGCTACCCCGACGTGCAGATACTCCCTTACATGGAATCGGGCGGTACCGACGGCATGCATTTCCGACGGGCAGGAATTCCGACCTGGGCCGTCAGCGGTCTTTTCATGGATCCGGATGAGATGTATGCGCACGGACTCAACGAGAGAGCGCCCATCGACGGTTTCTACGGCGCGCTGGATCACTGGAGCATCATCCTGCGCGAGCTGGCCGGCGACTGAAATAAACCGGGGTCGAACCGGGGTTTTCGCTGACCCCCGAATCTTGCACTCCGACCCCGTTTGTTCGATCGCCTTGCTACGGATAGATCATGTAGCGGTAATGCGGCACCACGACGTCGTAGTACGGCTGCAGGAACATGACGATGTCGACCAGTTCCTGAACCGTCATATGCTGGTTGTAGATGTACATCTTGGATTCGCCGTCTTCAGAAACGACCTTTTCCGCGTATCCACGCGCCAGCTCGTGCGTCGGATTGATAATCGCCGTGACCAGTTCACCGTAGGTCTTTACCTTCGTGACCGGCCCGCCAAGTTCGACGTAGGGCGGCTCCTGTCCCGGAATTGCAGGCAGTTCCTCACCCTTGATCGTATGGCATTGGTTGCACTGCATATATAGGAAGGCCTCGCGACCGGCCTGGGCGTCACCGTCTGGCAGCCGAAAGCCCTTTTCCGACATCCTGGTGCCCGAATCGCACGCGCTCAGCGCGAACAGGGATACCAGGATCCATGCCAGCAAGTAACGTGCTTTCATGACAAGCCTCCTGATCGAGTAATCTCGATTCAACCGCAACCCATTACTATCGCGGGCGGGTGCTCAAGACAATTCGGGATAACCGCAGAAAGAGTAGGGGTCGAACCGGGACTTTTTTCAGCTCCGCGTCTTGTCCAGCCAAAACGCCACGCCGGCGAACAGGAAATAGGACGCGAGCGCCGATACGGCAAGTACCACTTTGCTGTCACCCTGCAACGGGCCGAAGACGTTGACTATGTTGACCAGAAGGAGGACCACGACGAATACAGCCATGCCGTACTTACCCAAGGTTGATTTCGCTGTTGTCGACCGCAGGTACAGCCACAACGCTGCAAGCAGAAACAGGGCCTCCAGGGTATAAGTTGCTATCGCACTGTTCCAGAGGCCCAGCCCGAGTTTGGTGGACGCGTCTTTCCAGATTGGCAGGTCCGGCGTATGCACGAGAAAGTCGAGTACCCAATGTGAGAACACGGCGAGCGCAACCACCAGGGCGATTCCTTTCTGCTTCACGATGACCCAGCGAAACAGCGCGTACACCAATACCGCCCAGAACAGGCTGGCGACGAGGCTGTGCGTATAGGGCATGTACTCGAGCTCGAAGTGCGTGGCGTCGGTGAAGTTCTCGATGATGTTGATGCGTTCGATGCCGAGAAGCACGAACGGGAAGAACAGGATATCGACAAACTGCACGCCGAGAAAAAGGACGCCCAAAGAGGCGCGTTTTTCGACTTTCTTGAGGGCCAGGCCGGCTGCGTAATGTCCCACGAACATTGTTATCTCCTTCTACCAGGGGCTAGTTCTGTCGGCCGGTCCAGCCCGGACCACGCACGACTCGACCCGGTGTAGCGCCCGTGTGCTCACCATCCTTCAGGACCTGCTCCCCGTTGACGAAAACATGAACCACGCCTGTCGCGTATTGGTGTGGCTCGACGAATGTTGCGTGATCCTGGACCTTATCCGGGTCGAACACGACTATGTCGGCATAGAAACCCTCCTTGAGTTCACCACGCCGATCGATTCTCAGGTTCTGCGCCGGCAATGCGGCGAGCTTGCGAACAGCTTCTGCGAGGGAAATGACCTGCTCATCGCGAACGTATTTGGCCAACACCCGGGCGAAGCTGCCGTAGGCGCGCGGGTGCGGATTACTCTCGAGGAACACGCCTTCCGGCGCGAGTGATGCCGCGTCCGAGTTAAAACTGACCCACGGAAGCGCGACGGCTCTGCGAACGATGTCTTCCGACTGCGAGAAGTAAACAGTGCCGATTCGGCTGCCGTCTTCGACGATCAGGTCCAGTATCGTTTCCTCGGGACTCGTGCCGCGCATTGCCGAGACCTCGGCGAGCGTTTTTCCGGTCAGTGGTTTCAAGGCATCGGACCTGAAGCCGACCATGAGAATATTCTCCGGTGAGCCGGCCATCAGGAACATGTTTTCCCACTCATCCGAAGGCGTGTTCATTTCACGGATGATCCGCTCGCGCTGCACAGGATCGCTCATGCGCTCGAGCGAGGCAGCGAAACCACCTTCCTGCACCCACGGAGGTACGGTTACATTCAGCCCGGTCGCACCCGCTGCGTAGGTATACACATCGGCCGTGATCTGCAGTCCTTCGGCGCGGGCATCCTCGACCATTGCGATCGCCTTGTCGAACAGCGGCCAGTTCGGCTGGCCCGAGGATTTCAAGTGATAGATCTCGGCACGTATACCCGCTTGGCGAGCGATCGTTAGCAGTTCATCGATCGCCTCGATCATGTGCGCGCCTTCATCGCGCATGTGCGAGATGTACATGCCATCGTATTCGGCCGCCACTTCGGACAAGGCGATCAGTTCGTCGGTCTCGGCAAACAGTCCCGGCGGGTACATCAGCGACGACGCGACGCCCAATGCGCCGTCCTCCATGGCCTCGCGGACGAGCGCGCGCATCTGCCGCAGTTCGTCCGTCGTCGGCGCACGATCCTCGTGGCCAATGACATGCCAGCGCGGAGTCGCGGCGCCTATGAACGATGCCACGTTGGGGGAGATGCCGCGCCGCTCGAGATATTGCAGGTATTCGTCGAGCGTCGTCCATTCGATGTCGTATCGGATATCCGTCTGTCGGCCGACGAGCTCTGCTTTCATCGCATCGTTCAGTGGCCCCATGGAGGATCCTTCACCCATGATTTCGAGCGTGACGCCCTGGCGAATATCGCTTTGCGAACGACCGTCTTCGATCAGCGATTCGTTGGCCCAGGACATCATGTTCACGAAGCCCGGTGCCACCGCAAGGCCCTTGACATCGAATTCGGCAGTCGCTGTGGCGTTACCGATATCCCCTAATGCGATGATAGTGTCGCCAGCAATAGCCACGTCACCAACAAATGGCTCTGCGCCACTACCGTCGTAAATGTCACCGCCGCGCAAAATTACGTCGTACGACGCCGGTGGCGTGCAGCCCGCCAGCACGAGAATACCGAGGCTGGCGGCGCTGGCGAAAAGCGCGTTTCGCATAGTCGATGTCATGGTTTTCACTCCAGGAACCGGGGTCGAACCGAGGTTTTTGAAACCTCGGTTCGGCCCCGGTTTTCTATCAGAATGGTCCGAGGTCCAGGTACAGCAGGAATGAAGACAGGCTCAGTGCTGCAACTCCCGTTAGCAGGAATCCCAGCAGTGTGCCGATTGGAATGGACCGCCCGAGGCGCGCGCGAATCGTAAGAACGATCGCGGCTATACCCAACAGCCCTCCCAGCAGTCCGAAAACCGTGCCGTACCAGGCCCACGGTACGAGGCCTAATAGTGCAAGTAACTCCGATGATTCGACGGTTGCCGCGATCGCCCCGCCGATGGTCGCAGCCGCAGCGGTAGCGAACGTCGCCGCGAGCCATGTTACCCAACGTGCGCCGTCAACGCTGACCGGCCTGCGTTTATCGATACGCCGGCCGATGGGCGCCACGGACAGGACGATGAATGCAATGAGGCTAATGACAATGCTGATGCCGCCCCACGCAATCGGTACGGCAAGCCTCTTCTTGTCCTCAACCGAAATGAGCAACAGGCTCGGGGCAGCGCTGGTCGTGTACAGCGGGACAAAGAACTCGGGCGCCTCCATTTCATCCACGCAAGCGAGATCGGGCTCAGCCGCCGGATCGTCATAGAACTTGTTGAGCAGGTCGCCGCCGCAGTCGACCGAGCGCAGTGGCCCATGCCCGGCATAGGGGAATTCGACGTAAGTCCCGTTCGCGAAGCCGGGCAGGATCGCCTTCGCCAGCGGGGGCGGCGTGACCGGGTCCATATCACCGGCGACGATCAGTGCCGGAATGTCGGTGCTGACGGGCGCGTACTGGGCCGCCTCCCGCGACGGCAATCCGAGGTCGCGACAACGCTGGGCGAATTTCTGGTCGAATTCGGCGGAGCCGATGGCTGCCGCGAGAATCGGGAACTCTGCTCGGTCCGCGGCGGCGGAGTTTACGAGTGCGTCCCTGTAACCGTCGAGGCAAAAAATCGCGTTATACATGCCCTGGCTGAGATCTCCGGAGTCAGTGCCCGCCTGCGCGAGTGCTCTGAACAGGGTTTCGTCGCGTCTTTCGACCGCATCGGCCCACGCGTAAATCATACCGGGCAGACCCGGATAATTGGTCTGCTCGTAGAGAAACACGAACGGCAGGAACGCCACGATATCCGCGAACACCGTCGCCTGACCTGACGGGTAGAGTTCGGTGTCTTTGACGTCGACAACGATGGGGTCGTCGATAATCGACCGGGCGGCCTGGCGCAGCCGCCCCGGCAGATCGGGGTAGCGTTTCGCACAGGCTGCGTCCGCCTGGCATAGTTCCTGCAGCTTGCGAAGGTCGCGGTCGTACCAGTTGATGAGGCGCCAAAACAGGGTATCGCCACGCGCATTGAGGGGAACGACCGAATCGAGCACGATCGCCCGGATGCCCTCAGGGTCTTCCCTGACATAGGCCTGGCCGAGGATCGTGCCGTAGGAAATTCCCCAGACGTTCCATTCGTCGATGCCGAGCGCACGCCGGAATGCGTGCACGTCACGGGCATTCTCGATGGTGTTGTAGCCTTTTACGTCGACACCCGCGGCGATCGCGTTGATCACGCAATCGTCGGCGGCCGCCAGCGAAGCTTGTTGTTGTTCACTGAATGTACCGACGTCGAACTTCTCGGGTTTGCGGGATGAATAATTGGGGCAGAAGTCGTGCGAGTAGCCGACGCCGCGTTGTTCCAGGATATACATATCCCGGTGTTTTCGAATTCGATGGTCTTTGAAGCGATTGACGTAGTAGGTCGCGTGAGAACCGGGACCGCCGCTCAGATAGATTACCGGGTCATCTCGTTTGCCGGGTGCGAGGCCCGTGTCGTCTTCATCTTCGCCCTCTGCATCGTCATCCCAGGTCGCATTCAGTTTGACGAAATGCAGTTCTATGAATCGGGAGTCCGGATTCTCGCGATTCTCCGGGACTTGCAGGAGGCCGCACTCGATTTCGCCGGGCTCGTAATCGATGTCGCCCTTGAAAGGACAGACGAATGCGTCGATGCGGAACGAATCGCGCGAGAAAAAGTCGGTCGATTGAGCGTGTGCCGTGTTCGACACGGCTAGTACGGCAACCAGCCAACTTAGTCCGTACAAATAGCGAGTGCGCATTTTCATCCCCCGATCAATGCTTGTTTGCGACTAGCGTAGCATTGCACTGGCCTTTTTATTGTAAAACCGGCGCCGGGACCGCTGTCCCCGGGGCCTTCCCGCCAGCCGCGACACTCCCGGGGTGTTGCCAAATGGCGACATCTGGACGCCGCCATCGAATTGCGCGAGAGTATGGAAGCCAATAGATCATCACAAATGAAATGATCAGGGCCTACCTATCTCCAGACGAAAAATGAAGCAAAGAGAACATCTCGGGTTGCCTGAACGACCGTTAGATAACGAGGGTCGCCCGGTTCGCTTTGTCCGTTATCAGGCGCAACAGGCGGCATTCAAGTTCCTCGCAGGTGTACTGGCCGACGAGAGGGGCATCGGCCTGTTGCATGGGCCCGAACTATCCGGCAAATCAGTCCTTGTGCAACGATTCGCTGAAGATTTGCAGGGCAATCCGGCCGTCGCAATCGTCGACGGTGCGAGGCTCAGACCTGTCGATTTGTTATCGAAAATCCTCGAGCAATTCGGCTACGACGTCGAGCTGAATTCGAGCGACGAACTGTTGAATATGGTCAATATGTTCGCAGTGCAACAGACGAGAACACGCCAGCCACCGTTGTTGATTCTGGAGAGCATCAACCAGATGTACCCCGGTACACTGTGCGTACTGTGCCAACTGGCTTCGCTGACCGTCCACAACCGATTCGCGCTTCGAATCATTCTCGTGGGTGACCGTTACTTTCATCGCATTATCGATTCACCCAGTATGAAGCCCGTCGCGACGCGAATGATGGGTGATTTTGAAATGCAGCCGCTGACAGCCAACGAGGCGCTCAACTATCTGCACACCAAATTGCGGGCCAGCGGCGTCGAAAAGCCCGAAAATTATTTTTCGGTTGCTGTGTGCGACAAATTGTATGCGGCGTCGGGAGGCTGGCCGGGCCGATTGGAGAAGATCGCAATGTCCGTGATCGAGGAAACCGAATTGGAAGTACCGGAGGAGTTGCCGGAGCTTCGCGACGTTGCGACGTCCGAGGAACTGCCGAAACTCATTGTTACCTTCGACGGGACGACCTTGCAGGAAGTAAACCTCGCGAATACAAGAGCGTTGATTGGCCGGTCGGGCTTGAGCGATATCGCGATCGACAGCGAATACGTCAGTCGGCAACACGCTCTTTTGATTCGAGACCAGGACGCCGTGATTATCATCGACCTCAACAGCAGGAACGGGACCCTGGTCAACTCGCAAAAGGTGATGAGCAAGGTGCTGCGGGATAACGACATCGTTTCGATTGGCGACCATCGAATCAAGGTAATCTACCCCAACGGCAATCCGAACCTCGAAACCGAGCTTCCGGACCTCGCCGACACTGCATCCATGAAAAATATCGAAGAAGCTCGCCGCGAGAAAAACGCTGAGAGCATGCCGCCCGATACGACCGTTATGTCGCATCGCCGTTGACACTTCATTCCCCACTGTGAAACGCTCCACGCGAAGATGAAAAAGGGCACGGCGTCCTAAAGGGCGCTTCGCAAAGCCACCGGTCTACGGTTTCTACTACGGCAGCGGGGTTACCATCATGAGCTTTATGCTTGGCATTACGCCTTGGCCAGTCGCGTCGGCATTACTCTGGATTATTCTCTTCGTTGCCGCGCTGTATCTCATACGCGGCACGGCCCACAAGACGCTCGAGGCCGCGGCGAGAGGTTTGCACCGGGGTTTCCGGGTTGCCTCCAGGGCCGTCTCTCGCTCCGGGAAGAGCCTCGCCGCGCGCAATCGCGACGTCTTGCTTGCCGCAGGCCGCGAAGCGAAAGAACGGATCATCGAGCGGGAATTCGACCGCATCAATGAAACTGTCCGCAAGGATCTCGCCAACTATTCGGCGCTGCATCGCTCCCTGAGCGAATCAATCGGTCGTATCGAGAAAGACCACCAGGACGCGGTCGACGTACCGCCAGACCCGCCTGGTTGGGTAAAAGCGGTCGAGGCGGTCGCAGAGATTGACTCGCGGGAAGGGCGCGTCAAGGTGGGCAACATTCTCAGCGACATTCACAAGTCGCTGCTCAAAGCGCACAAGGACGCAATGACCGCCTATCATGAGGCCAGCGCAAAGCGTCACAAGTTGCTCCGACAGATGCGACCCGAATGGCGCAAGATTCAGCAAACGCTGGCGCAGGTCGGAAAAAACGTCGACAGCCTGTTGAGCCGTTCGGTCACGATCGATCGCCTGATGCAGGAATACGAGGACATCGTTCGTGGGCACAATCGTGCAGTGTCGGTGTTGTCATCGTCCTCGCTCGTCAATTTCTTCGTCTCCGCGTTCGTATTGGTCATTGCGATTGGCGGGGCCACTATCAACTTCTCGCTGATCGCCAGGCCGATGGCCGAAATGGTCGGTGGTACGAGCCTGATAGGAAACTTCCGCACGGCGGATATCGCCGCGCTGGTCATCATCCTGGTTGAAATCTCGATGGGCCTCTTCTTGATGGAGTCACTGCGTATTACCCGACTTTTCCCGGTGATAGGCGCATTGCCGGACAAGACCCGCGTACGCATGGTCTGGATTACGTTTTCCATTCTGTTTTTGCTGGCCAGCGTCGAGGCCGGTCTTGCGTACATGCGAGAGGTACTGTTGCACGATGAGCTTGCAACGAGTGCTCTGTTGCGCGGGGACGTCGGCGCGACGGCGACAGGCGAGTACCTGTGGATTACGACCGCTGCGCAGATGGGCATGGGATTCATCCTCCCGTTTGCGCTGACCTTCGTGGCGATTCCGCTCGAGACCTTCGTGCACTCGTTGCGCACCGTTGTCGGTCTGATTGCGATTTCGATGCTGCGCGTCCTGTCGCTTGTTTTGCGGCTGGCAGGAAACGTCTTTCTCTATCTCGGCGTGCTGCTGAAACAGGTCTATGACATTCCATTGTTCGTGCCGTTGTGGCTCGAGGAACGTATCGCGGCCGCTGGGGCCGGCGCCAGCCGCGATCACTCTCCGGTGAGGACAGAATGATGAGAAACGCAATCGTTATCGTCTTTTGCGCGATGCTGCTCTCGTGTACGAGCGACAGGCCGAACAATACCGGGGTATACATGCTGCTCGATACGTCCGGCACGTACGCCGAGGAACTCACGAAGGCCGAACAGATCATTCGCTATACGCTGTCACGGCTGGACGCAACGGATTCCTTCGCAGTTGCCCGAATCGACACCGGCAGCTTCAGCGAAAAAGACATCGTCGCCAAAGCGTCGTTCGACGACCGGCCCAGCGCGGTGAACCGTCAAAAGCGACTGTTCGCCCAGCAGGTGAGCGATTTCGTGGACAACGCCGACCCGTCGCCTTATACCGATATCACCGGTGGCCTGTTGCAGGCGGTCGAGTTTCTCAACGAAAAAGACACGGGCCACAAGACGATCCTGATTTTCTCGGACCTCAAGGAGGATCTCGAGGAAGGCTACGTGCGCGACATCGATATCGAACTCGAAGGTTTTGATGTTATCGCCCTCAACGTGACCAAACTACGCTCTGACAATATCGACCCGCGCGAGTACCTGGGCAGGCTCAAGGAGTGGCAGGGCAGAGTCGAAAAAACCGGCGGCCAGTGGCGTGTGATCAACGACCTGGATGGTCTGGATGGGCTGTTGTAGAGATAGTGTAAACGAAGTACGCAAGGTCTCGAATGCGAAGGCCGGGATGTGCGCATAGTTGTGATATCTCAGACTCGATCCTACAGGCACTGCCAGGTCGATTTCTGCCAATGTCGGCTTTGCACCCAGGACCAGCCCCTCAAGTGATAAGATTCGGGCAGCAGAAATAGTCTGCAAGTGACCCAAAGCCGCCATTGCTACGTACAAGCCGGAATTGACTGGGTTCTCCTGAGTGAGAAAATCGTCCCAACGAAAAAGGCAAATCTGACCAAAGTCAGAGACGCAAAGCCACGGGTCCTCGCTTCCTCCGAGAAGCCACGGAAGACCTCCCGAAGGACCCAAGATCGCCGGGCCGCCAACTTAACTTTCAGATCCCGATGTGGCGGAGGTGACCCATGAAAACAGTTTCAATGACTATGTTATTGCTCGTCCTTGCCGCGTGCGGCGGTGGGGGTGGTAGCGGTGGGGGTGGAAGCAATCTCCCCGGAACCTTACAGCTTGGAAGCACCTCTTATGACGTCACCGAAGGGGCAGTGGTCAACATAATAGTCACCCGCAGCGGTGGTAGCTCCGGTATCGCAAGCGTGGACTATGCCACCGCGGATGGAACCGCTGTAGCGGGTACGGACTATCCTGGGATGACCGGCACGTTGACATACGCTGATGGCGTCTCTGGTAACCAAACGATCAGCATCCCCATAACTGATGATAATTCGGCGGAAATTGCTGAGACGTTTACCGTGACATTGAGCAACGTCTCCGGAGCAACGCTTGGTGCTAATTCATCAGCTACCGTCAACATCATTAATGACTCGGCAGCACTGCCGATTACAGACGGTAATGCTCAAGAAATCACTGTAGCCGTACTGGACGCGATTACATCGACAGTTGACGTCATCAATATCCTGGATCTCATAGGTGTTCCTGCTGTCGCCGGCGCCTATCCGGGCATCGCCAAGGTCTTGGTCATGGATATCACCGTGGACACCATTGCCTGTGATACGGGTGAGGCTACGGTTACCTGGAACGATGCGGATAACAACCTTGCAATATCCACAGGAGATACATTCGACGTCGTATTCGCCATGTGTTTCTTCACAGATATTGAAACGACGTTCGACGGCCCAACTTCACTCACCAACATGGTTGTTACAGGTGATCCGTTCAATCAGATCGCGCCCTGGGGCTTGGCGTTGACTTTCGGTTTTGACAATCTGTCCGCCACGGACAGCGCCGGCACGCTGGTCATAGACGGTGTTCTCGATCTTGCCTTGAGCAGCGAGAACAACGTGGTGGTCGATCTTTCCCTCGCCACGGCATCCTTGACGGCACAACAATCCGGCATCAGCGCAACGCTATCCGACTATGTGCTGGCCGAAACTGTGGATCTCAATGCTTTGACAAATGTGATTAGCGCAAGCGGTACATTTACCAGTACCCTGCTCGAGGGCAATGTCACGTTCGAAACCTTGCAGGACTTCGTAGTCATCGGTGACGATAATCCATCCGCAGGTCAACTACTGATCAGTGACATTAGCTCCAGTGTTCTCGTTACTGTGCTCGATAATATCAATGTCCAGCTCGAAATCGATATTGATCTGGACGGCACGATTGACCGGACGATTGTAGTGACTTGGACCGAGCTTGATCTCGACTGACTCCTATGACGGACCGCGGTTTTGGCGGAAGACCGTGGTCCGTTCGCTGGTTACGCAGCGGGCCGTTTATTGCGCTTGCTCGATGAAGCCAACGTGGGCGAGTTTTCCTTAGCCGTACCGACACCCTTATCATTGATAACCGGAAAGCTCACATCCCAAGCGGCCTCTGTATTGCACAGAGATGTCCGCTTGTGGCCGGGTCCAGTCGGTCAGCAAGAAACTGAATGAACGACAGGTATCCGCAAGAGCCGCCCTTCGAACTCGCGTTTACCCCAAGGGCACGTGGTCCGCGGAAACTTAATTTCCAAGCCGGGCAATAATCCGCCACGTGGCGGATTCTCTGGAATCTACTTCAAGTGCCGCGAATATCCTACTCCCGCAGGAGACGGACCGGCTGCTTTAACTCTGTGAATTCAATCGGTCGCCGCCATCTTATATCAGGTCGATCGACCGGTTGAATTCACAACCCAAAGCGGACGTTACACTCATCTGTAAAACACTGACTGAAATCTAATCGAGACTGGCCTATAAACCGGGATGCAATTGGGGCAATTGGAGAGGTGCAGGTGCGATTGCCGTCATCGTGACGTTGATTTACCTGGCGCGTAAGATCCATCAAAACACTTCTGCATTGCGCTCATCGGCGACCCAGACTGCACATACCCAGGCAGCCAGGGTTTATCAGATTCTGTGTTCAGATCCGGAAATGGCCGGGATTTTTGTTCGCGGTACGTATTCGCCAGACGAGTTCTCTGATGTTGAATTGGCTAGGTACAACTCATTCCTATCTGTCACGCAGTTCTACTCGCAAAACTGGTATATGCAGACGCGTGACAAGCTTGATGGATGACACACTTCAATCCAGCTGGTCGAACATTGTTGCAAGGATGTCATCTACACCCGGTTTTCAGCAGTTTTGGGAAAGTCGGCGCTACGTTTATTCACCTGAATACAGAGTGTGGCTGGAGTCGGAGGTGTTTCCGCGAGAAAGTGGACAGGTTTACGATCCGCTCGGAGTGCGGAAGTAGATTGCTGGCGACCGCTCCTGGCCGACTGCTGTCCTCCATTTGCAGTTGGTCGATTGTTACGTGGCCGCATGCGTAAATCGGATGCATTCTGAACACCCGCAGTTGGCGAAGAGCGGTGTTTAAAGCGCAACCCGATTTGACACAGTTCACGGGATCTGATGCCGACGATTACACCTCGTAGTAATATTCCGAGATGAATCGTGATCTGATAACCAACAAGCAATGAACCGACTCGCCATCTCGCTTGCACTGCTAATCTCCTGTGCATCGCAGGCGCAACAAATCGACGACTTCGACTACTTCTCGGCGAATCGCACCTCGATTCGCAACGGCGTCCAGGCCGTCCTGATGTGCAATGGCCTGTTCACATCTGAGCGTACGATGCAGCAGGTGTTCGGGCAGGAACTCGCCTACCTGCCGAAGCCGGTCGGGACCGTCGATGGCGGCGAGTACGTAGTCGACCGTGAGCTCAAAGCCGTTGCCGTTGGTGGTCCGGAGTCGGGTCCGGTAATCAGCGCCGCGTTTCGCGACGGCATCGGTTGCGTCGTAATGGCGCCTAACCAGGGCTTTGCCGACATTGATACGTTGCCGGTGCTGGATTTGCCCTATCCTGATGGCGACCCGGCGTCCATACCCTGGCCGATGGGCGACCTGGTCGAGCACAAACCGCTGCCGCGAAATGTCGATGAGGCGGCGTTGCAGGCTGCATCCGACTGGGCCTTTGATCGTGAAACGCCCGAACAGGACACGCTGAGCCTGATTGTCGTCTACAAAGGCGACATCGTTCACGAGCGCTACGCCGACGGCGTCGACATGATGACGCGTACGCGCACCTGGTCGACGGCGAAGAGCATTGCGGCGACGTTGATCGGCATGCTCGTCGACGAAGGCCGCATGAAGCTCGACGGGCCGCTCGGGATCGACTGGTTGCCCGATGTTGAGGGCGACGACAAGGATCCGCGCAACACAATTACGTTGCGGCATGTCCTGAATATGTCGAGCGGCTTGTACCCGGTCGACAGTTTCGGCATGGAATACGCTACCGGTTCAGGCCTTGCTTACTGGAACGGCGCAAGTTCAGTGGACGGCGCACGCCGGCGCGCGCTGTATCGGGAGCCGGGTACAGTCTGGGACTACGAGAATTACGACACGTTGCTCGCCGTGTACGCGATGAAACTCGCGCTCGGCGACCCCGAGACCTACGCCACGTTTCCGCGCACAGAGCTGTTCGATCGCATCGGCATGCGCAACACGCTGGTGAGCACGGATCGCTTCGGCGACTTCATCTTCAGCAGCCAAGTATATACAACGGCGCGCGACCTTGCGCGCTTCGGTCTGCTGTACCAGCAAGGCGGCGTCTGGCAGGGCGAACGCCTGTTATCCACCGACTGGATCGAGTTCGAACGCACGCCGGCGCCTTCGACGGCGCATCGGGGCAACCATTACGGCGGCCAGTTCTGGCTCGTTCCCGACGATCGCGAGGATATTCCGAAATCGGCTTACTCGACGTCAGGTAACCGCGGTCAATTCGTCGTCATCGTACCGTCGCACGAACTGGTCATCGTACGACGCGGCCTGGACTTCGGCCGACAGGGATTCAATCGCTGGGACCTTGCGCGCGAGGTGCTCAAGGCCATACGCAGCGAAGGCTGAAAGCTCAGGCGGCGATACCGCGCCCCCCGATACAACAAGTGCCCGGATAGCAGCAGGGCCTGGGCGCCAGGCGCTCGAGCATCGCGTCCACGATGCGTCGCTCCAGCCGCTCTCCGTTTACTTCGTTAATCTGGCGGACGGCTGAAGGACTCGTGATATTCAGCTCGGTGAGGTAGTCGCCGATGAAATCGGCGCCGGCAAGGACGATTCCCTGCGCGCGCAGAAACGGCGAAATGGTCCTGAGGATGTACTGTTCCCGTGCGCTGAGTTGCGCCGGCACGCAGCGCGCGCCCTGGTGGATGTTGGCGAGATAGCTGCCTTGTCGTGGAATTCGATTGACCGCGCCAATCGGTTCGCCGTTGACCAGGTAGACCCGCTTGTCACCGCCGCTGACTGCCGGCAGGTACCGCTGGGCGACGAGGAATCGCGGCTGGCCGTCCGGGCCCGGCAACGTTGCGTCGATCAGTTTCCGAGTTTCGCCGTGTTCGTCCCAGTCCAGTTTGACAACGCCGCGCCCGGAACAGTCGTTGAGCGGCTTCAGCACTATGCGCCCGTGTTCCGCGGTGAACCGTTCCAGTTCATCGCCATTCATGCTGACCAGTGTCGGGGGCGTGAAGTCGGGCCATAGCAACGGCAGCATTTTCTCGTTGAAATTCCTGAGCGCCTGAACATCGTTGAATTGCACGACGCCCGGATCGAGATGATCCAGGATCAGTGTCAGCTGCAGGTATGCCGTATCGAACGGTGGGTCCTTGCGTACCAGCATGGCGTCAAACCGGTCGAGGTCCGTCCACGCGGGGACGCCTCGGCGCAGCGGCTCGGCGGCGATGACGCGAGATACCTTGCCGACGGGTCGGTTGTGTTGCAGGGACAGGTCTTCGAGCTGCAGCCAATGAACGGCATGTCCTCTTCCGATCAGCTCCTGCATCAACAGGAGCGATGTTTCGGTTTCCAGGTTCAGCGTATCTGCCGGATCCATTACAAAAAGAAACTTTCTGGGCGATTCGATCATCTTTTCTCTACCTGGAAACCCGGACGCAGGAATCGTCGGCGCAGCAGTTGCGGACCATGAATCGCATCAAGGCGTCCATGTTCGAATAGTCTGCTTTGCAATACAGGGTGCGGCTGACGCGCTCCTGCCTGATGAGCCCTGCCTGGACCAGTTTGGCGATATGGTGCGACAGCGTCGATGCCGGAATGTCGAGTTTCCTCTGGATATCCCCGACCGGCTTGCCGCCGGGACCGGTCTGAATCAGGACGCGGTAGACGGCCAGGCGTGTCGGGTTACCCAGTGCCTCCAGTTGTGCGGCTGCGTCTTCGAGTTTCATGTCGGGTATTACGTCACTCCGGTGAAGTAAAAACGATAATACTAGAAAGATCGAAATAATAAAAGGTCCGGCCTGCGTGCGCATATTTGGGAGTGGCAATACGGCAGAGGAGGGGTTGACTTAGTGTAATTAATACACTATAGTTCGTGTCAAGTTAACACGAAGAGACTGCCATGTCGTTCAGCTACGAGTACCCGCATCCCGCCGTGACCGTTGATATCGCGATATTTTCGGTCCGTAATGACACGCTCAAGGTGCTGTTGATCAAGCGTGCCCTGGAGCCGTTCCAGGGGGAGTGGGCGCTGCCCGGAGGTTTCGTCGCCATGGACGAGAGCCTGGAAGAGGCCGCCCGGCGAGAACTCGAGGAGGAAACAGGGGTCTCGGGTGTTTATCTCGAGCAGCTCTACACGTTCGGGCAGCCCGACCGCGATCCGCGCGAGCGGGTAATCACGGTTGCGCACTATGCGCTGATTCCTTCCGACCGACTCGAGCTTCGCGCTGCGACCGACGCTGAGGGCGTGAGCTGGTTCGGTATCGACGAACTGCCGGAACTCGCGTTCGATCACGCGGCGATTCTGCGTGTGGCGTTACAACGCCTTGCGGCAAAGCTCGAGTATTCAACAATCGCATTCCAGCTGATGCCGGAGGCGTTCACCCTGAGTGAGCTGCAACACGTTTATGAATTGATCGGACGCTCGCCGATCGACAAGCGCAATTTCAGGAAGCGCGTACTGGCACTGGGCCTCATCGAGGAGACGGGCGACGAGAAACGAGAAGGAGCTCATCGGCCCGCCAAACTGTATCGCGTCATCGACCGCGACAGGGTCGATGTCATCAAGTAGTTCAAGGAGGTGCATCATGATGATCAATTACTATACTATAAAGGTGAGCCCAACACCTTCGTCGTCTGCTTCCGCAACGGCAGGGTCGTGCGGCACGGAGCGGGCATAAACTTCATGTATTCGCCGCTCACCACGACGATTGCAGCGCTTCCGCTCGCAAGCCAGGAGTCGCAGTTCATCTTCAAGGAGACGACAGCCGATTTTCAGGAGATTTCAATACAGGGATCGCTCACCTATCGTCTCGATGAGCCGATGGAGCTCGCGAAGCGCCTGGATTTTACGGTGCACCCGAAGACGCACCGCTACAAGAGCGAAGATCCGGGCCAGCTCGTGCAGCGCGTCGTCAACAGCGTGCAGGCCCATACGCGCAGCCAGGTAAGCCGGCTATCGCTCGAGGCGGCGCTGACCGAGGTCAAGGACCTGTCGGCAGTCATTTTTCGGGGAGTTGTCGCATCTCCCGAACTGAAAGGACTCGGAATCGTGCTCGAAGGCCTGCATTTCACGGCGGTGAAGGCCACGCCGGAAATGCAAAAAGCGCTTGAGGCCGAGTTCAGGGAAAGCCTGCACAAGCGAGCGGACTTTGCGATTTATGACCGGCGCAAGTCGGCCGTTGAGGAAGAGCGCAAGATCCGCGAATCGGAAATCAATACCGATATCGAACTGGAGCATCGCCGCAAGGATCTCGTCGACACCCAGGCACGGAACAGTCTGCGGCTTGCTGCGGCCGAGGCGAAGGCCGAAGAGCTGAAACTCTCGCCTTTCGGTGATCTTCCGCCGCAGGCGCTGGTCGGACTGGCATTCAGGGAGTGGGCGACCAATGCGGGTACGATCGGCAACCTCAGCATTACGCCGGACCTGCTCGGCAAGGTCGTGTCCTACATATCGGAAGCCAGGGAATAGGCTCGTGACAGGGACGTCGAAAGCGCGCTACGAGAACGTCGTCGTCGTAACACGGGAAACCGAACTCGACGAACTCGTGGCGCGCTTCAATACCCTTGCGCAGGCGAAATTCTACCTGCAGCAGGAAGGGCAGTCGTTCGACGGAATTCAACGCGCGCACGACATGCACCAGGGTGTACTCTCGCAGGTCAGAAAGGCGATACCGGCGACGACGAAGCAGCATGTGATCGGCCGCGAGATGGTGCCGCGCTACACGTTCGGCGACGACGACCTGGTCGTTACCGTCGGGCAGGACGGACTCGTGTCGAATACCGCCAAGTACCTAACCGGACAACCGATACTGGCCGTCAATCCGGATCCCGCGAGTTTCGACGGCATCCTGTTGCCGTTCGATCTCTCGAACGTCGGCGAATACCTGTTACGGGCATTGCGGGGCGAACATTGCATCAAGCCCATCACCATGGCCATGGCGCAATCCTCGAGCAACCAGACACTGTTGGCTTTCAATGACTTTTTCATCGGTGCGAGTTCGCATGTTTCGGCGCGCTACGAAATTGCAGTGAACGGGGAGACCGAGACTCAATCGTCGAGCGGCATCATCGTTTCGACGGGCGCGGGTTCGACTGGTTGGCTGCAATCGGTGTACGCGGGCGCTGTCGGGGTGGTCGAGGCATTGGGTGGCACTGTCACTGCGCCGCAAGGTGGAATGCGCATGCCCTGGGACACCGAACGCCTCGTGTATTCGGTACGCGAGCCGTTCCCCAGCCAGGTAACACAGTGTTCGCTCGTGCACGGTGCCTTCACGGACGAAGCGCCCCTCAAGGTCACCTCGCGAATGGCAAACAACGGCATTATTTTCAGTGACGGCGTCGAATCCGACTACCTGGAATTCAATTCGGGCTCGCAACTGACGATTTCGACGGCCCCGCGAAAAGCCGCGCTCATTGTGCCTCGTGGAACCGACCGCATGCAGAACCGCTAAGTGAAACACCGTATGGCAAGCCCGCCCAATATCCGCTATTACATGAGGTGACGAACTCCCGGGAGAGTCACATGGAGAGCTTCCCCAAGATCAGCGAATATATGGATTCAGCGGTGCCCACCCTCAGCCCTGAGACTCAGATAATGGAGGCGGTCGACTTCCTGCTTCGACATCAGGTGACTGGAGCCCCGGTTGTCGATTCCAAGGGTAAACTGGTGGGTATCATCACCGAAACGAACTTGCTGAAGCTGCTGACCGAGGGCGTTCATGGCGAGCCTCCCACTGACGCAACCGTGGCCGAGTTCATGTCCACTGACGTGATAACGGTGCCTCCAACGGTAGACATCTACTACGTTGCAGGCATGTTCCTGGCCAACAAATTCAGGCGCCTGCCCGTGGTCGACGATGGCAAGATCGTCGGGGCAATTACACGCTATGACCTTCTCCGTGTCGTTCGGACACTGTCGGAGGGCTTTGGCCAGTAACCGTTACCCCGGCCAGGGTAGAAAAGAACCATCGGGTATCAACCCATCACCCTGCGCAGCGCCGCGGCCGTGTGAGGCATTGTCGGCATCGTATCGGGCAGGCACTTACGGCCACGTTTCAAACTCGTACGCGATGTCATTCTGGTCACATATGTACCTGAGCCACGATTGCGTTTTCGTGTCGCCTTTCCTGGTCGATTGCAACAGCACCGCGAGATCACGATTCGGTGTTTCGGGCTCATTCCCGGTCAAGGTTCGGTAAAGCTCTCGCGCAGCTCCCGGCCCGAGTGTGACGTAGCTCTCGGAATCGTCGCGGCCGTACGACATCTGCGGTGCAATACCGCAACACCAGTCGAATACCGTCAGGCCGCCATCCGCATTCAGTTTGACGTCGATAACGGTCAGGTTTTTGCCGCGCTCGCAGCGTGTGATTTCGTATTGATCGTGCATGGGAACCTCCGTTGTGAGGGAGGAAGCTCGCAGGGGTTCCCGGGTCCGATTATATCAAAGCGAAGCTGCGTGAAGGGGCCTGTTGCTGGATATACGAACGCAACCGCTTAGAAAAGCGCCCGTATCAGAAGCAAAAAACCGAGGGACGCCAGTGGAATGCCGACCGGCGCGCCGACCACGCTCATGGTTATCGCAATGCCGGCGATCATCAGGGCGATGCCCAGTATCGAGCAAATGAGGCGGCCGACGACGTTCAGAATGAAGGTCAACAGGCGCCAGACCGCGTAGAAGGGCCAGAGGAGTACGGGGACCTGCCTGTCGGTAGAATTGCGCATCGCTGTGCATTCTACCGCCAGTCCACCGACCCGCGCGACCAGCAGGGCCGAAAAGGAAATCGAGAAACCCCGGTTCGACCCCGGTTATGGGGTTACCAGGTGTCCAGGAGCGCTTCGATTTCCTGTACCTGTGCCTCTGTTACGGGCCGGAATTTGCCGAGCACACACGTGGCGCCGGTGCCCCAGCCACCCCAGTGCCACGGCCAACGCCGGTACCAGGGGGACGAGAACCAGTCGGTAACCTGGAACCTGTCCGCATTGCACATTCGCGTACTGCTGAATGACCTCATGACCAGCACACCGTCGTGCCGGAGATCATGGCAACGTCCTCGCAGTGTATTGACCCACTGCCTGTCGCGCCGTCCCTCGAACAGGATGTGCCGGTCACCGAGGGGGCGGAAATTCCGGTATTCGTTGTCGGAAAGGCAGCTTTTGACGGCGCCGACTTCTGCCGGGTCGAGCGGCAGACTCAGAATCTCATCGATATCCGCCTCGATGGCCTGCCGCCGGCTCTCGACGTCGGGTGAAATCGCACAGCCGGCGCAGAGCAAAGCGGCGGCGCATGCCATCAAAATGGCGTATTTCTTTGCGCTCATGATTCGCTCCTTCTTTCACCACACGAATAAAGCTAGCATGAGTCGCCAGGCCCAGAAATAAGGGATTTGTGCAGCGCGCAGGGGCAGATCGGGCCACGACCGGAGCCCGCGTCCGCGTTAGTTCGTTGTACTCAGTGCGCCGGTCGGATCGCCGCAGGATTGACGTGCGGAAGATGATGCTCACACTCTTCCGTCAGGTGCTCCGCGTTTCTTATCCAGATACAGGTCTCGCAGGTACAGGTGGTTTCGTCGTGCCGCAACTTGCTGTGCAATGACTCGACCAGTTTGATGCCCTCACGCAAGGAAATGCTGAGGGTTTCCGTGGTTTTGTCGTCCAGGCCGGTGAAATCCTTCAGGCAGGTGCCCCATTTGCAATCGCCCTGCAGGTCGCAGTGATTGCAGCGCTCACCGGTGGCATCAAAGAGGCTTGTGTGTGGACAATCCGCCTCGTCGATCCGTTCCAGCACCAGTAACCTGGGGTAAAGAAGCGCTTCTATCAGTTGCCGTCGCATAAATCCTCCTTCGTACTGTGTCTCCATCTTATGCGGAACGATGGGCGTACTCAACCGATGCGTCAGGTCCGAATCTTGCATTATGGTGACTGCCGGTGAATCCGCCCCCCGGCTAAGGATCTGCGGCGATCCGCCGATATAAACCCTATTGGTGTCATTCTCACGCATCGGAGGTTCCGGCTTGACTCATACTGCAGAGGATCTTGCGGCGAGCATCACGCAGCTGACGTCGTTTTCCGACGTCGTACTGCGCCTTGACTCGATGTTGGCCGATGAAAACAGCAGCGCAGCCCAGATCGGCAACTTGATCGAACAGGATCCGGCGCTGACGGCAAAGCTGATACGTATCGCGAACAGCGCGCTGTTCAATGCCGGTGTGCCAATCGACAGCGTCAAAGACGCCGTCACCAGGGTCGGTATGCGGCAAGTTCGCGATATCACGCTGGGCGTCTGCGCGACCGAGGCGTTCGACGGGATTCCAAACGACCTGGTATCGCCGGAAGACTTCTGGAAACACAGCCTGAGCTGCGCCATTTCCGCGCAGTTGCTGGCAAGCCATACACGGCAAGTCGGAAATGAGTCGGCCTTCACAGCCGGCCTGTTGCACGATATCGGCCAGCTGGTCATGTTCAGTAAGTGTCCGGAGCAGTCGCAGCAGGCCCTGCTGTTGTCGATCGATCTGTCAGACGGGCGCTCCACCTACCTCGCGGAGCGGGAGATCTTCGGCTTCGATCACGCGAACGTCGGGGCGGAGCTCGCGAAGCAGTGGGGATTTCCCGACAACCTTCGACACTGTGTCGAGTGGCACCATGAGCCCTTCGAATGCGATGAAATCAGCAACCTGACCGTACTCATCCATATAGCGAACAGCGTTGCCGTACTGGCAGAACTGGACAGTGTGGATATGGACGATGCGGCTCCCGTCGATCCGCGTGCTTTTGATCAGCTACAGCTCGATACGGAGATCATTCCCGAGATAGTCGCCGAGACCCGCGAATCGGTAGCGGACCTTCTGCGCTTGTTTCTCAATTAGGCTGGGACGCCCGTTTGCATCACGAGCGTGGCGATTTTCCCTGCAATGTTTGTTAGTGGCAGGACTTTCTTCGCAGCGCCGATTTCAACGGCGGCCCTGGGCATTCCCCAGACGACGCTACTTTGTTCGTTCTGTGCGACTGTGTCCGCGCCCGCGTCACGCATCGCTTTCAGCCCTTTCGCTCCATCTCTTCCCATGCCCGTGAGTATGACACCGATCGCTTTCGCTCCTGCTGTGGCGGCAACGGAATTGAAAAGTACGTCGACAGACGGCTTGTGCCGGTTCACCGGCCGGTCATCGGAAAGTCTGCATCGATAGCCGTCGGATCCGTTTCGTTCAATTGTCAGGTGACGGTCTCCAGGTGCGATATAGGCGTGACCGGGAAGGATCGCCTCACCGTCGCTCGCCTCGCGCACGGTCAGCGGTGTGCACTTGTTCATACGTGCTGCAAAGTACTGGCTGAAGACGGGTGGGATGTGCTGCGTTACGACGACGCCCGGTGTGTCCGGTCGCAGATGCATCAGGACTTGCTTGATCGCTTCCGTGCCCCCCGTTGACGCGCCGATCGCGATAATGCGGCCCTTATCCTGGCCGCTTTCGCCCGGTTTTGGGGTTGCCGAAACGTGAGTCCCAACGGGTTCGTCACGGCGCGTGGTCGGCTCTTTCTGGAGCTGTGACAAAGCGCTCACTTTCGCTCTTGCTGCTGCCTTCACCTTGGCGATGATCTCAACCGCACAGTCTTCCAGCGTGTGTTCGAGGTCTATCTTTGGCTTGCTGACGAAGTCGACCGCACCGAGCTCCAACGCCCGCATTGTGACCTCGGCACCTTTCTCGGTGAGCGTGGATAGCATGACAACCGGCATCGGCCGCAGCCGCATGAGATTGCTGAGAAACTGCAGTCCGTCCATTCCAGGCATTTCAACGTCGAGCGTCAGTACATCCGGGTTCAGCTTCTTGATCTTCTCCCTGGCCACATACGCATCCATCGCGGTTCCGACCACCTCAATCGAGGCGTCCGAATTCAGGATTCCGGCCAGCAGCGTTCGCATCTGCGCCGAATCGTCAATCACCAATGCACGTATCTTTTTCACTTTGTCTGGCCGTAGTCATTCCTGGACGTTAGTCGAACAACTCGATTTCGCCTGGTTGCGACTTCTGGGCAATCTTTTCTTCATAATTCATTTCGCGATCGACAATGGTCTTGCTCTGCAGCGAACGCAGACGCCTGACCAGGACCTTGCCGCTCTTGGGAAAATAGTTGACTTTGCGAGGATGGGGCCCGCCAAGGTCTTCGGCCGCCACGTTCATTGCCTCGGCCTTCACGAACTGCTTGACGAATTCAATGTTTCGCTCGCCAATATTGTTTACTCGCATCTTGAGCACATCGCCGCCACCAAAGAGTTTCAACTCGAGGCGATCCCTGCGCGCACCAAGCTTGAGCACGTCATTGATGAGCGTTTCCATGGCAGCGATGCCATAACGCGTCACCAGGCAATCCTGCCCGCTCCAACTCGAGGGGTCCTTCCCTTCTTTGCCCGGCAGCATGAAGTGGTTCATTCCGCCGACACCGGTGGCCGGGTCCCTCACACAAGCGGAAACGCAGGACCCCAGCACGGTCGTGATCATTTCCTCATGCGCGGTAACATAGTATTCCCCGGGCAGTATCCGGGCCGCATAGACACCGTGGGTCCTGTCCCAGATTCGGGCTATATGTTCGAACCGGGGCTGCACGGGAGGTGGTGCCAGCGCCTTCTCGCCGTTGCACGCCGTGCTCATCAGAATTGTTTCCTGTAGATCGTCTGGCCGAGCAGTGTGAACCGGTCTGACACGTTCAACAGGCTTTCGGAATGGCCGAGGATCAGGTATCCGCCGTCATGCAGATGCTCTGCGTAGCGGTCGATCAAGGTACGTTGCGTCGCCTTGTCGAAGTAGATGATGACATTGCGGCAAAAAATGACGTCGAACTTGCCTTTCATCGGCCAGTCATGCATCAGGTTCAGCTGCCGGAACGCAATTAGCTCCTGCAGTTCGGGACGCACGCGTACGTCTGGCTCGGCCTTTCCCCGGTCGCGGATAAACCAGCGCTTCAGGCGGCTCTCTTCCATCTTCTCGACACGATCGTAACTGTAGATTCCGGTTGCGCCGGTAGCCAGCACATTAGAGTCGAGATCCGTCGCCAGTATCCTGGCGTCCCAGCGCCTCAGGTCGGGCATCGATTCTCGCAGCGTTATTGCGATCGAATAAGGCTCCTCGCCCGTGGACGAACCGGCTGACCAGATTCGCAGGCGCTTGTCCGTGTGCCTGTGTTTCGCGACGAGGTCCGGCACGATGTTGTTTGCCAGGAACTCGAAATGGTGCGCCTCCCGAAAAAATGAGGTCAGGTTCGTCGTTACTGCATTGCAGAACTCCTCCAGTTCGGCCTTGTCGCCCGATGCGAGGTAGTCGCTGTAAGCGTGGAAGCTCGGAAAATTCAGTTGGCGCAGTCGTTTCGACAGGCGGCGGTAGACCAGTTGCCGCTTACTCGAAGACATGCTGATGCCGGTGTGCTCACGAATAATCTTTCGGAGCCGGTCGAATTCATCTTCGCTCAGAACGAGTTCTTCGCGTCTTTGTGTTACCGATGTCTCAGTCATCGCCGGCATCAGGCGCGACTGGTTCGCACTCACCGTTCACGATTGTGAACGTCGTGTCGAACATGTTGCGCTCATGCTCCATTGAAAACGACGCTCGAATGGCTTCGAGGAAGTCAGTGAGTTCGGCGTCCGAGGCCGGTGCGTCGCCGCTGCGAAGAAAATCGGCCGATGCCTGAAGATTTCTGCACACATTAGCCAGGCGCTGCTTCAAGCGGTCGGCAAACTGCAGCCGGGCGATAGCATCCATGACGACAGACTGGAGCATCTCCTGAAAAGAGGGCAGTGTGCCTTCGCCCGCCGGATCATCGTGGCAGACAGCGGCGAGAAACGTAGCGGTCAGAGCATCGACGTCTGTCGATGCCTCATCGTTAGCCGCCTTCAGCTGATCGGCGCATAGCGCGATGACGTCGGCGACGATGGCCGTGGTCGAGCCGTTCCCGCTGGCAATCGAATTTCGCTCGGTTCGATTCATGTCGGTGAAGAATTGGCTCAAAAAACGGGACACAAAACGACGCCACCATCATCGGCGGAGTCGCTTTCTGAATCTGCGTCGAAGCCGAGATGCCGGTCGAGATCGAGCAATTTACAGGATTCCCGTAACGCACCGGGCGGCTGTTCCCAATTCGGCTCACGGGATTGCTGACGCGCGGAGACGACAAACGCTGCCAACAACTGCAAGACGGCGGTATCGGCACTTTCGATTCGACCTGCATCGATGGTAATGGGGCCGTCCGCTGAGAGTATGACGGCCAGCCGTGCCTTGAGGGCTGCCACCTCCCTGATGTCGAGCTTGCCCTCGAGGACGAGCTTCGGCACCTCTTCGGCCGCGGCCTTCTTCGCGGCGGCCTTTTTTTTCGCTGTTGCGGGCGTTCTTGCGACCTTTTTCCTCGGCCGTTTCTTTGCGGATTTCAATACCTTGCTCCTGCGTTTCGCGGCCATCACGATCTTTACCGCAGCGGTGTCATCGTCGTCGACCGGCACCGCGTCGATCGTTATCGGCCCGCCGGCGTCCAGCATCGCTGCCAGACCCTCCTTTATTCCCGTGTCGTCGATTTTCGACTCTCGTGTGCTGAGTGATGTCGCCATCGAAGTTCCCTGTCGATCAAATCCCGTTGGCCAGTTTCGCCGTACGGAACAATTGAATTGAAGCTAGACCGCTGCTTCTTCCGATTCGTCGATATCGATCGTGCTGAAGTTGACGATTTCGTCGACCTCGAGGAGGATCAGCATCTTTTCTTCGACCGTGGCGAGGCCGCGCACGAACTCTGTGTTGATGCTGCCTCCCATGTCGGGTGCCGGTTGAATCTCTCCCGTCTCGAGCTTGTACACTTCCGAGACGGCGTCGACGACGAGGCCAACAGTTCGTTCGTGGCCGTCATTGATCATTTTCACGACGATCACGACCGTCGTGGGGCCATAGGGGATGCTCTCCAGTTCAAAGCGCTTGCGCAGGTCGATAATCGGCACGACCGCGCCCCGCAAGTTAAGCACGCCGAGCACGTGTTCGGGCGTGTTGGGAATCGGGGTGGCCGAATCCCAGCCCTTTATTTCCTGAACGCGCAGAATCTCCACTCCGTATTCCTCGCCGGCGAGGAGAAACGTCAGATACTGTCCCGCAGCATCTCCTTCAGCCGCCTGCGACGTGAGTTCATCCACCTGTTTTCGTAGTGCCGTCATCTAATACTCCCGATTTGCCGTGCAGGTCACGCTGTCGCCGTGGCAGGCATATCCAGTTTGCCGCCCTTGTTGTGAAAAAGTTGAATCAGTCCCGGTACGTCCATGATCAGTGCGACCGTGCCGTCGCCGAGAATCGTCGCGCCGGAAATGCCGAGCATTTGCTTGTAATTAGATTCGAGGCTCTTGATGACCACCTGTTGTTGCTCCTGCAGGTCGTCGACGAATATGCCGATTCGCTGGCCGTTGGCTTCTGCGACAACGAGGAGACCGTCGTCGATGTTCGTGCTGTCCGCTTCGATACCGAATAGCTCGTGCAGCCGAACGACGGGCAGGTACTCGTCTCGCAGCCTGAATAGCTCGCTGCTTCCAGCAACCTTGTTGATCATGTCGGAGCCGACCTGGATGGTCTCGACGATCGAAAGCAGCGAGATGATGTAAGTTTCCTTGCCAACGCGAACAAGCTGGCCATCGAGTATTGCCAGCGTGAGCGGCAGGCGTATCGTGAATTTGCTGCCTTTGCCGGTTTCAGTCTGCGCTGTAACATGCCCGCCGAGGTCTGCGATATTGCGTCGCACGACGTCCATGCCGACACCACGGCCCGACAGATCACTGACCTTGTCGACCGTGGAAAACCCGGCCATGAAGATCAGGTTCGTGATGCGCTCGTCGCTGAGTTCCTCGTCCGGTTCTACGAGGCCTCGTTCTCGCGCGATGCTCAGCACCCTTTCCTTGTTGATACCGGCGCCGTCATCGATGATCTCGATCACGATATTGCCGCCTTCGTGGTTCGCGTTGAGTTCGAGCACGCCGGTTTCGGGTTTGCCGGCCGCCTTTCGAACTTCAGGCGTTTCCAGGCCGTGATCCAGGGAGTTTCGTACCAGGTGCACGAGCGGATCGCCGATTTTTTCAAGGACGGTCTTGTCAAGTTCCGTATTTTCACCGTTGACGCGCAATTCGACTTGCTTGCCGAGCGCATTGCCGGTGTCACGAACGAGCCGTGGAAAGCGGCTGAATGCAAAACTGATCGGCAGCATCCGAATGGCCATTACACTTTCCTGCAATTCACGCGTGTTGCGGGACAGCTGTGTGAGGCCTTCGCGCAGAATGTGCAGTTGTGTGAAGTCGTAATCGCCGTTGAATCGGCTCAGCATGGACTGCGTGATAACCAGCTCACCGACGAGATTGATCAGAGCGTCGACCTTGTCGATGTTGACGCGTATTGAGCTGGATTCCTGGCTGGCTGCCGGCGCTTTGGCCACGGGCTTGACGGGCGCGGGCTCATTGCTGGCTGGCGCGGCGACCGGTTCGGCTGAAGCCTCTTCGCTCGCATCGACCGCGTTCGATTCGTCCTGCGAAGTTGCGTCGCCGACGGGTTCGATCACGAGTTCGCATTCGTCCTGGACCCAGGCGAATGTTTCGTCGATTTGCCCTCGCGAGATGTCGCCGCGCAAGGACAGCTTCCAGGCGAGCAGGCATTCTTCCGGGTCGAGTTTCTCGAAGTCGAGGTTCTCCGCGCCTTGTGCACATACATCGAGCTCTCCAAGCGACGCCAACTCGCGGAATATGCGGAGCGGGTCGTTGCAGGAGCGCAGAATGTCGGCGTGGGGTTTGAAATGTATGTCCCAGGATCCGACATGAGAGTTATCGTCGGCAGGTTCACCTGCTGGTGCGTCCTGCGAACCCTTCTGACCAACCCCGCCAGCGGCCACCGCGACGGGTGACGCGTGCTGCATCATCGTTTCGAGCTGAATTTCCAGTTCTTTCGCCCGCGTAGTGTCGGTCGGACCGTCGGATAACGTCGAGGTCATGTCTCGCAGGCAGTCGACAGATTGCAGCATCAGGTCAACGGCCTCGGTCGTAACTGCCCGCTGTCCCTGGCGCATCTCGTCAAGCAGTGTCTCGACGTGGTGTGCAAATTCCGATATCTCCGCAAAGCCGAACGTGGCACCGCCACCCTTGATCGAGTGGGCTGCCCGGAATATCGTGTTCATGGTTTCCGAATCTGCGGCTCCCGGCTCGAGATTCATCAACTCGGACTCCATGATGTCGAGTCCTTCCATGCTTTCTTCAATGAAGAGCTGGGCGATCTCCGCCATATCGATGTCGAGTGACACAGCTAGTCTCCGGACGGCCTGCGATGCGCATTCACGCCAGGACCTTCGAAATTGTGGAAATCAGTTGTTGGGGATCGAAGGGTTTGACTAGCCAACCCGTCGCTCCTGCCGCCTTGCCCTCCATCTTCTTGTCGGTTCCTGATTCGGTGGTCAAAACCAGCATCGGGACGAACTTGTAGTGTGGTAATGACCGAAGTTCCCTGATCAATTCGATACCGTCCAGGTTCGGCATGTTGATGTCGGTCAATACCAGGTCTACAGCCTGGTTGCGGGCGTATTCGAGTGCCTCCAGACCATCCTCGGCCAGAACGACTTTGAAACCCGCTTGCTTCAGGACATACGTGACAAGGCCGCGCATGGACGCGGAGTCGTCAACTGCGAGAACACTGTGCACAGAGATTTGCTCCTTTGCGTACGAAACGGCGAAATTTCACCAGCGCAAACTGTTGTCGCCGACTACGTTTATCGGCCGCGCGGGCGGGTTCTTTAGTCCCCGGCCGGTCCGATGCCGTATTGATTCCGCCGCGCGCATCGCCCGCGTATCAGGGAATTCCGGATATTCGGGCGGGCAATCGCCGGTCTCGCGGAAAGTGTGACGCGATCGCGAATTCTTCCGCCATGTTTGCCCTGAAATGCGCAGCGTGGGCGGGCGCTCGGGAGAACATCGTCGGTAGGGGCACTAAAGAACCGCAACCATCGGCCGATTGGATCTTTAAGCGCCGACTCTCGTCGAGTACGCAGCTGTCTGTCTGCTGCACTGCAGTCGCGTGTGAACAAATCTGGAGACCTGAATGAATATATTGATTGTGGATGACAGTGCAGCGATGCGCATGATGGTCGTCCGAGCTCTCCGCCAGGCGGGGCAAGGCGGCCACGACATCGTGCAGGCCGGTGACGGCGTGGAGGCACTCGAGGAGATTGGGAAAGCGCAACCCGACCTGGTACTTGCGGACTGGAATATGCCGAATATGACCGGCATGGAACTGCTGCAACAACTCCGGGCGGACGGCAATGAGGTCACCTTCGGATTCATCACGACGGAAGCGACACAGGGCATGCGTGCCAAGGCGACCGAGGCCGGAGCGACATTCCTGATCGCCAAACCAATCACGGTCGACGCATTCGAAAAGGTCTTCGCCGCATTCGGCATGTGATACGCAAACGGGATTGAGACAATGACGACATTCGTAATGCCGGGCGCGAACGACGTCCAGGACTTGTTGAAGGTCTTCTTCGGCGATGGCACCAGAGTCGTCGACAGCGCTTCCACGGACCTGGCCAATCGTCACGTGGCGACGTTCATCTCAGACACCGATGAACTCGTCGCCGTCTGCGTTTGCGACCCGAAATTCGTCGCCTACTCCGGTTCGGCGTTTTCGATGGTGCCGGTCGCGGTTGCGGATGAGATGGCGCGGTCGTTGGACTTTACCGAGGCCGTCACAGCGAATTTCCACGAGGTGATGAATATCTGCTCACGTTTGTTGATGTCCGATGCC
The DNA here is from genome assembly GCA_945788625.1 of uncultured Woeseiaceae bacterium. Lineage (GTDB taxonomy): Bacteria > Pseudomonadota > Gammaproteobacteria > Steroidobacterales > Woeseiaceae > UBA1847. The sequence goes on along the minus strand of CALZMQ010000030.1, from coordinate 8,726 downwards.
AGCGAGCACTTGCGGCTGGACAAGACATTGATGCCCGCGGACGGGGCCAGTTTCGTTGCGGCGCTTCAGGAGCGGGGCGAACTATCCGACTTCCAGGTCGACATTGACGGCTATGGCGAAGGCTACATGGCGGTGTTGGTAACCTGAGCAGCGTCTGTGGGCAGCGTATGAATCGATTGCCCGTCCCGGCATTCAGGGTCTGCGAAACAGGAACGTAAACCGGTCGGTGTTACCGCTCACCGACCTGCGCCCCACTTCGTACTCCAGTTCGTCGTCAGCACGAAAGTGCAGGTCGGAAAAATCGACGAACTCGAATCCCTGGTCCAGCATTTCCTTGATGACCAGCACCGGATCGATACGTCGCCGGTTCTCGCCGTCCGCGGGTTCCATGTGCCGGCGCGTATGGTCCACGACCCCGTAGAGACCGCCCGGTTTCAGTGCCTTGAAAACCTGCTTATTGACTCTTGCCCGCGACTCCGCATCGAAGTTATGCAGGTTACGAAACGTGACGACCATGTCCAGGTCCGTGACACCGAAGTCGAAATCGTCGACAAGATAAATCCTCTGCTTTTCATCACGCCGCAGATTGGCCCGCGTCTCCAGCACCTCGACCTTTTCGAAACCCGGTAGAACCAGGATGTTTTCCTGCACCCGATTGGTGCCGATCGCCACATAGAGTTGGCCGTTTTCCGCAAGCACGGGCGCCAACACGCGCGTATACCAGCCACCTCCGGGAAACAGTTCCAGAACGCGCATATCGTCTTTCATGCCGAAGAAGTTCAGCGTCTCCAGTGGGCGACGATTCCGGTCGCGATCGCGGTCGGCCTGCGGGCGCGACTCCGCCGCCAGGGCGGCCTCGACCTTCGACTCGATTTCGTTGGCGGCAAGCGTGGGGCTGGCGAGGGCCAGCGCAATCAGAGCAAATAGTAATCTCACGGGCAGACTCCATTACAGGCGTACGTTGGAAAAGGACAACGAAGCCTAGCAGCTTGCCTGCCAGTGTCGCAAAATCCGGGCGGCGAGCGCGTACAGGAGCAGTGCCAATAAGATCACGAAGGTGAAGCCGTACTCGATCGCGAACAACATCGCCAGCACTGCGCCCATGACCGATGCGAAGCCGTTGATACCCCACGCCCATGGAACGAAGTCCGGCGCCGTTGCTGCAATGTGCCGCAGCCCCAGCGGGAATGGCATGCCCATGAACACAGCGAGCGGCGCGATCAGTGCGATCGATATCGCGATCTTCAGGAAGTCGGGAAACCCGATAAACCATTGAAACAGCGGTGGCAGCAATGCCAGGTAAATCATTGCGAGCACCACAATACCCGCGACGATCATCATAACCGGAGAACGACCCCGAGCCCGTAACCACGCAGAGACCCCGGTCGACAGGGCGCTGCCGAGTCCCGCAAAGATGAGAAAACCGCAGAGAACCACTGCTACGGAATACAGGGGGTGGCTCAGGAACAGTATGAACTTCTGGATGAACGCCATTTCGATAAACAGGAATGCGAAGCCCAGCAGCAGAAAGTACGAGCCCATCCGCGAGCTTGTACCAGCGGGCCAATTGCGCTTTACCCACAGCAACGGCAGCAGGATCAGCGCTGCGCCGGCGACCGCTGCCTGCAACAACGTGGCGACGAGGATCAGGTAACCCCACTCGATCAGGCCGGCACCGCCAAAAGTACGCAGAGCCAGGAATTCGGGAAGCGTCGCCCATTTGAAGAAGTGAAAGAAATACGGCCGATCGTCTGTAGCCGGTGCAATATCGAACTTGTAGCGAGCGGCGAATTCACCGGCGTCAGCGCCGAGCAGCGCTTTCGTTCCCAGGTACAGGTACGGTACGTCGAGCAGATTGAATCGATTTGCCTCGTCCGCCCGGATGCCCGGAATCCAGGCCGTATCGAATGATCGCGACCGCGCGAATTCACGTATGGAGGCAATGTCGTTGTGGTTGAGCGCGCCGTTTTTCACCAGCAGCGTGCTGGTGTTCCAGCTGCGAATCAGTGCAATGTGCGAGCCGGGCTCCTCGATGCCCATTGCGCGCAATGCATCGACGACCGTTGCGACCAGTTTCAGGCTATCGCGCGGCGGCAGCTTGAGCCAGCGGGTGATCGCGAGTATTCCACCCGGCGCCGTATGACCGAGGTACTCGCGAATGGCCTCCACCGTATAGACATAGCTCTCGTTGAGTACCTGGACGCCGGCTCCGGACGCCGCGAACGAATCGAGTAGGCCGATATGCACGAGGTCGTACTGCGTCTTGCTTTGTGCGACGAATCCGCGGGCTTCCTTTATGTGTACCGATACTCGTGGATCACTGTAGACGGGGCCCGCAATGTCGGCGTATGTGTCGTTGACGAGCCGGATTATCTGCGGATTGAGTTCCACGGCGTCGACGCTTCTGGCACCGTGATACAAGGCCAGCAGCACGTCGCTTCCGCCACCGGCGCCAAGGACCAGCACTTTCGGCGTCTCGAGCACGGAATAAGGCAGTGCCGCCGTTACGTCGCCGAGGTAAGCCAGCGATTCCATGTTGCCATCGAAGCGCGTGATCGCGCTCAGGCTGTCAGCGTCGGTAAAAATCGCAAGTTGCGTGGGTGGGATATGCCGAGTGGCGAAACTCAGTCCCGGGGCATGCCGTATCGGAACGGTCGGGCTCTCGACGACCGTGAGTAAGCCCAGCGGACTGGACAAAACGCCGATTGCGCGGCTATCGATAACCTGCAATGCCTGGCTCAGCCCCTTGTAGTCCGAAACGCGCAGTGCAAGCTGGCTCTGCGGGACGCCGGCGAAAAGCAGCACGAGCCACAAAAGCTGCGCGGCGAAAAGCGGCTTGCGTGCGACCGACCGTGAACACATTATTGCCGACGCCATCAGCGGTAGCGTGGTCATTACAAGCAGTGCGTTTTGCGGAATGAGCAGGAACAGGACACCTACAATACTCACGGCTCCGAGTCCCGCGCCGAGCAGGTCGTAGAAGTAGATGCGGCTGATTGCAAGCGGCTTGCAGGTAAATGCCAGTCCAATACAGGTGGCGGCGAAAAAAAAAGGCACGAAGAACACCAGGTATACGAGGCCGAGATACGCAAGTTGCCGCAGGTCCCAGACGATCTCGAGAGCGTTGAAAGGCACGCGCTGGCCGATGGCGAAGCAAGCCACCGCCGCAACGCTGAACAGCAGAGCACTGGTCGCGAATACACCCTCGAAACGGGTTTCCAGCCACGATCTGAACAGGGCGATGAAAGTGCCGCTGGCGCCGTAGCCGAGCAAGGCGAGGCTGATGATCATGTAGGCGAAGTGGTGCCACTGCACGATGGATAATGCGCGCATCAGCAGTAGTTCGTAAGCGATCGCCCCGGCGGAAACGAGCAGCGTGGAGACGAACAGGCGGCGCATGCCGGCGGGGGGGTTAGTGCTTGCCGGTCAGTGGCACGAAACGAACGGCCGCGATCTGTCGCGTGAGGATTTCATCGTCGGCCGTTTTTTCGAGCAGCAGCAGCTGTTGCGTCATGAATCGGTGGCCTACCGGGATGACGATGCGGCCGCCGGGCTTCAGTTGCTCGATCAGTGGCGGTGGCACGTGGCCCGCTGCGGCCGTGACAACGATGGCATCGAAGGGTGCGTGTTCTTCCCAGCCATAGTATCCATCGCCAAGTGTCGTCGTAACGTTCTCGTAGCCGAGCTCCGCGAGGTCGTTACTGGCTCGCGTTGCGAGTGCCTCTATGATTTCGATGCTGTACACGTGCCGGACGAGGGAGGCAAGCACCGCAGCCTGGTAGCCCGAACCCGTGCCGACCTCGAGAACGACATCATCGGGGTCCGGCTCAACGAGTTCCGTCATGAGCGCAACGATGTACGGTTGCGAGATCGTCTGTCCATGGCCGATTGGCAGCGGCCTGTTCTCGTAGGCGAAGCGCCTCTGGCCTCGCGGCACGAGCCGGTGCCGTTCGACGGTGTTCATTGCCGTTAGCACGGCCTTGCTGAATTCCGCTTCGTCGGTGTCGCGTGCAAGCCGTGCGTACCGCTGCACTTCCTCCATCATCTCAAATCTCGCAACCGTGTAATCGAGTTCGTCGGCGAAAGCGACAAACGACACAAACAGCAGCAGGCACGTTAGTAACTTCAACTAAACAAACATCCAGGCGCCATAGCCCACGACGAAATCTCTCGCACCGGCTACGTCAGCCGAATTCCGGAGGTCGAGGGTGATTACTTTCATGCCACGCCGCTTGGCAGTAAGGAGCAGGCCGCCCACCGGTGTGGCGCCACATGCCCTGTCGTGGTTCATGCCGCCAGCATCGAAGTTTTCAATTGCCTCGCAGGTCCCGGCATCCACGGCGCGGGCGTCATCGTAGCTCAGGTAATGGCTCAGGTCAGAGCTGACGACGATCAGCGTTTCGGGACCGCCCCATAACGCGTCGAGTACCTGCGACACGAGCTCGGGTGCGGCGTCGCCGACGACGATGGGCACGAGCGTGAAGTCGCCGAGCACGGCCTGCAGAAACGGCAGGTGCACCTCGAGGCTGTGCTCGTCCCTGTGCGACACGTCGAACACCTCCACGCCCGGGATGTCCATCTTTGCGATTGCGGTCTTGTCCAGCGGCACGTCGCCCATCGGCATTCGATAGACGTCGGCGCTGCTGAGCGCCAGGCCGCGAACGGGCGTGCGATGAGACGGACCAAGGAGGATAACTCTTTGATACTGTTCGCTAAAGGGTTGCAGCCGGGCGTAAGCACTGGCGGCGATTTCGCCGGAAAAAGAGTAGCCAGCGTGGGGCACGATAAGAGCCTTCGGCGCTGGCGTGTCTCGCGCTTGCGCTTTTCGAAGCAGCATCGTCACCGTGGAGCTCAGTTCTCCGGGGCTACTCGCATAGAACTGACCAGCAACGGCCGGTTTCCGGATCAAGGTCATCGCCGTTTTTCCCGATCCATTGAAAATATATTGTAGTCCTATGGGACGGGCGTACCATAGGTAGGAATACGAGTGTGTATCGTGGATAAAGTTCAGATTTCCGGTGTTCCAGGCCGCTACTGGCACCAACTCGCGGACGGCCGGCTGCAATGCGACCTCTGCCCGCGATTTTGCCGCCTGCGCGAAGGCCAGCGAGGCCTGTGTTTCGTTCGCGCTCGTGCCTCCGACGAGATCGTGCTGACGACATACGGACGCTCAAGTGGCTTCTGTGTCGATCCGATCGAGAAAAAACCGCTGAACCACTTCCTGCCGGGTACGCCGGTGCTGTCTTTTGGCACGGCCGGCTGCAATCTTGCCTGCAAGTTCTGCCAGAACTGGGATATTTCGAAGTCGCGTGAGTTCGACAGGCTGCAGGCCAGCGCCACACCGCGGGCTATCGCCGACGCCGCCGTCGCGAACGGCAGCCGCAGCGTGGCTTATACCTACAATGACCCGGTGATCTTCCTCGAGTATGCGGTCGACACCGCGGCGGCCTGCCGGGAGCAGGGCATCAACAACGTAGCCGTCACTGCCGGTTACATCACCGACGCAGCGCGAGAGGAGTTTTTCGGTCACATGGACGCGGCGAACGTCGACCTGAAGGCCTTTTCGGATCGTTTTTACTGGAAGGTCTGCGGCGGCCGCCTCGAACCGGTGCTGGACACCTTGCTTTACCTGCGCCATGAAACGGACGTCTGGCTCGAAATAACGACTTTGCTCATTCCGGGCGAGAACGATGGGCAAGCCGAGATCGAGGCGATGAGCCGTTGGATCGTGGACAAGCTCGGCGCGGACGTCCCGCTGCACTTCTCGGCGTTTCACCCGGACTGGAAAATGACGGACATCGAGTGCACGCCGCGTGCAACGCTGTCGCGTTGCCGTGACATCGCCCTTCGGGCCGGTCTGCATTATGTTTACACGGGCAACGTCCACGACTTCGCAGGCGCGAGTACCTATTGTCCGGGCTGCGGAGAGATACTGATAGGTCGCGACTGGTATGAACTGTCGACCTGGAAGCTTTGTGACAGCGGCACCTGCAAACATTGCGGTACGCGCATTGCCGGTGTATTCGAACATCGCCCCGGTAACTGGGGATCTCGTCGCCAGCCGCTGCGCGTGATTTAGTCGCCATACCTTAACGAAACATTGTTTATACTGTTGACGTCTCCTCGGCGTGGACGCGCCGCATGGAATGGCACGGACGCACAATTATAAAAAGAGGCGCCAGTATGAACCTCCAACTCCGCTCGTCGAATTCCCACGTTTCGATTTTTTTCTCGACCCTGATGCTGCTGTTAATGGCGGCCTCACCGAGGGTCTTTGCCCAGGACCTGGTGATCACAGGCGTGGTCGACGGCCCGCTTAGCGGCGGCGTGCCCAAGGCCATCGAGGTTTGCGTACTGAACGATGTCCCCGACCTGAGCATCTACGGCCTCGGCTCGGCAAACAACGGCGGCGGGACTGACGGTGAAGAATTCACGTTCCCCGCAGGCCCGGCGAGTGCGGGAACCTTCCTGTACGTTGCGTCGGAGGCGGCCGGTTTCTCGAGCTTCTTCGGCTTCGCGCCGACGTACACGAGCGGCGCGGCCGCGATCAACGGTGACGACGCCATCGAGCTGTTCATGTCCGGCTCCGTGGCTGACGTTTTCGGCGACATCAATGTCGATGGCACGGGCCAGCCCTGGGACCATGTTGATGGCTGGGCGTACCGGGACGACGGCACGGGCCCTGACGGCAGCACTTTCGTTCTGGCGAACTGGTTTTTCAGCGGCGCCAATGCACTCGATGGCGAAACCAGCAACGCCACCGCGGCAACGCCGTTCCCGATCGGCGCTTATTCGGCCTGCGAATTGCCGGAGCCGACACCTGATGTGCTACTTTCCGAGGTGGTCGTTACCCCGACTGCCGGTGAATTCGTGGAGATCTACAACCCGACGGCTGCGGCGATCGACCTTTCCGACGTCTACCTGACCGACGCGACGTTCGCCGGCGGCGGCACCTTTTATTACAACATCGTCACGGGCGCCAATGCCGGTGGCGGTGGTTTCGGCGATTTCCACGCCCGCTTCCCCGACGGCGCGAGCATAGCGCCGGGTGAATTCCAGACCGTGTCGATGACGGGCTCGGACGATTTCCTGGCCACCTACGGGTTCGACCCGACCTACGAGCTGTTCGAGGACGGCGCGGGCGCAGATGCGGTCAGCGACATGCGCGAGGCATTGCCTGGCTCGATCAATAACCAGGGCGGTCTTTCCAATAGCGGCGAAGTTGTCGTTCTCTATACCTGGGACGGCACGTCCGATCTCGTGCAGGACATCGACTACGCGCTCTGGGGCGATGCGGCCGAGGCAGTCGACAAGACCGGCGTTTCCGTGGATGGCCCTGACGCCGATGCGATCGCCTCTTTCTATGCCGACGACACGCCGATAGCTTCACAGGACGTGATATCGACCGGCTCACACGCGTCCGGCGATTCATTCCAGCGCACCGATTTTGCAGAAGGTGCCGAGGCTCAGAGCGGTGGCAACGGCGTCAACGGCAGCGATGAAACGTCCGAGGACGTCTCTGTGACCTGGGCCACGCTCGCTACCACACCCGGCGCCGCACCCCCGGCGCCGGCGGCCGACTGGGTGATCAATGAGATCCACGCCGATCCGGCCAGTTCGAATGCGGGCGATGCCAATGGCGATGGTGTGCGCAATTCCACCGAGGACGAATTCGTCGAGATCGTAAACACGTCGGGTGCGAACGCCGATATTTCCGGCTGGACGCTGGCCGACGGTTTCAGCGTCAGACACACGTTCCCCGCCGGCACGATCGTGCCTGACGGTTGTTCCATAGTAGTGTTTGGCGGCGGCGCGCCCGCGGGCGCGTTCGGTCTCAGCCCGGTGCAAACCGCATCGACTGGGTCACTGGGCCTGAACAACGGTGGCGATAACGTTACCCTCAACAACGGCGTGGCAGACGTGGCAAGCGTCGGCTACGGCAGCGAGGGTGGCAACAACCAATCCCTGACTCGCGACCCCGATATCAGCGGCGCGTTCACCAGACACAGCGAAGCCGGTGCTTCCGGCGGCGCCTTGTTCTCGCCGGGCACACAGCTCGACGGGACCCAGTTCGCCGGTTGCCCGTCGGCCTGGGTAATCAACGAGATTCACGCCGATCCGGCATCGGACCTGACGGGCGATGCCAATGGCGACGGCACACGCAGTTCGTCGCAGGACGAGTTCGTCGAAATCGTGAACCGCACCGGCGGCGACGTCGACATCTCCGGCTGGACGCTGGCCGACGGCTTCACCGTGCGCCACACATTCCCCGGGGACACGATTGTCTACGATGGCTGCTCGGTCGTGGTATTCGGAGGCGGCACGCCAACCGGTACATTCGGCAACAGCCTGGTGCAAACGGCGTCGGGCGGTTCCATTGGCCTCAACAACGGTGGCGACGACATTACGCTGAGCGACGGTACGAATATCGTGAACGTCGTCAGCTACGGTTCGGCCGGCGGGGACAATCAGTCATTGACCCTGGATCCCGACGTTACCGGCATACCGCCCTATGTGAAGCACAGCGTGGCGACCGGTTCCGGCGGGACGCTGTTCTCGCCCGGCACGAAGGTCGACGGTTCGCAATTCGACGGTTGCCCGGTCAATGCGGTGGTATCCGATATTCAGGGTCCCGGAGCGGCGAGTCCGCTGGCGGGAAGCCGCGTCATTACGACTGGAATCGTGACGGCCCTGGCGCCCGATGGATTCTTCATACAGACGGCCGG